>JAWKXN010000001.1:684965-1369931 GCA_041396965.1 Rickettsiales bacterium | reverse complement strand
TACTCTCATCACTGCCTTGATTAACTTTCTTTTGGTTAAGAATTGTATCCACAGCAATAGCGGTTTTACCGGTCTGACGGTCACCGATGATAAGCTCGCGTTGTCCACGACCAACTGGTATTAGGGTATCTATCGCTTTAATTCCGGTTGACATTGGCTCATGTACGGATTTACGAGCAATAATTCCCGGAGCTTTAACCTCAACCCGTGCGCGAGTCACATTTTCAATAGGACCTTTGCCATCAATTGGGTTGCCAAGACCGTCAACTACACGACCAAGCAGACCTTTGCCAACAGGAGCGTCCATAATGGTGGAGGTACGTTTTACGGTATCACCCTCTTTTACTGTCCTATCATCACCAAAGATAACCACACCAACATTATCAGAAGCTAGATTTAGAGCCATTCCTTTTACGCCGCTAGCAAATTCTACCATCTCACCGGCTTGTACGTTTTCAAGACCATATACGGTAGCGATACCATCACCGACAGATACAACTTGTCCGGTTTCGGAAAGTTCAGCCCCAGCGTCAAACTCTTCAATCTGCTTTTTTAGTATATCTGATATTTCAGAAGGACGAATATCCATTTTTTAAGCTCCTTAAATTTACCATTTAGAATTTGTTATATTATTTCATTGTGAGTTAGCTATTCTTACGTTACGCGGCTTTTAGTTCCTGTCTAAGGCGGTGGAGCTTGCCTGACACTGAGCCATCAAGCTGAACGCTACCTATCTTTATTATGGAACCACCCAGCAATTCTGGATTTTCCTTCACTGTAAGATTTATTTTTTTACCATACACTTTACCTAGCTTTTCAGCTATTTTTTCTGATTCCTTATCTTTTATGGATTTTGCCACTATAAGCTCAGCTGATAGCTCACCTTTGCTCTGTGCTATTTTTTTTAGGAATATAGATATTATTTCTTTAAGGGCACTAAGCCTATTATGACGGGCAAGAAGAGCCATAAATTTTGTAGTAAGATCATTAGCTTTGGCTTTTTTAAGTATACCTACGATGATTTTTTCTTGCTCAGTACGGCTCAATAACGGATTAGACAAGAAATCATTAAATTCAGCTTGTTGTTCAATAAGATTGCTGATTGACACCAAATCTTTCTCTACCGAAGAAAGTTGTTTTTCCTTTTCAGAGGCAGCGAACAGAGCGCTTACGTAACGCTCGGCTATTTTTTTATAATTTGAATTTTTCACGACCTTAGTATGTTTTCTGGGTTAATTAGTTTTTGCGAGTGCAGAAACTAGCAATAATATTTATAAAGGCAACAAGAAAATTATGTGAATTTTAGGTTTAATTGATAGAAGTTGAGGTTATTGTTAGCTTTGGGGGGGGTATATAATGGATTTTGGTTTATCGCGTGGGTGTTAGTCCTATATCATATTGGATAACTAATATATTTTTGTATTATAAAAATATCTTAAAAATAATGTAATATTAAGGTGTTATATGCCTTGTCAGTATTTTCGCATGTGTAATAAAAACTTAATAAAAGTTTGGTTGTACCTTTAAGGCTGATAGGGTAGATTTACAGTATGTAATTATTTGTTTTTTAGGAATTGTTATGGGAACAAGTCTTATACCTTTGGTAAAGAGCTATGATACCAGTATACTGGGTGTTGACCCTGCTAAGCTTGGAAAGGAGATTTATGAAGCCCTTCCTAGCTGGCAGCGTGCGGCCATTGAGCTTCTTCAATTGGACGAACAGCATGCACGAGGGAATAAAATATCCAGAAACGATATAAGTAAGATAATACATGATAAGTTAGGTAGTGTAGCTAAATCTCACGCTGTTGTTGGTAAGATGCTGTCCGAGTATCTTCCAGATGATCCAATTACTGCTGAATATAATAAGCTTGGACATAAATTGCCGAATAAAGAATTATTGGATAAGGTTGGTGGTAAATTAAAAAAAATATTGCATCCGGATAGATTTACTCTAAATCCAGAAATGCAGAAGGAAATTAATAAAATTTCTACAGAGGTAAGTGGGGCTATAGAGTTTCTTAGGAAACCTGAAAATACTAGAGATTATAAAGCCATTATTGATTCTGTAAAAATTAATCCTGAAATTATTTCTAAAATTGAAAATGTTTTTAATAAAGCGAAGGGACAGAAGAATGTTTCTTCTGCGGCAGGTGCTGTTAAGGGGGCTGTTGGAAGGTTAAAAGGCAATAAAGCTTTAGTAGCGCTTGCTTCTGTGCTTGGTATAGGAATCGCTTATGGTGGGTATAAAGCTTACAAGTCAAAGCAGGAAAAAGATAAGCATTCGGTAGATGGAGTTGAATATAAAGGGGTTGATGAAGCTACTGTAAAGGTTGGCCAGTCGGAAATTGATTCTAGTAAAGGGTCTTCACTTGGATTAACCGTTGGTGGTGCGCTTGGTGCTGTTTCTCATAATAAAGAAAAACATGCTGCCGCTATTAGTAAATTAGATAAAGTTTTTGATGGTGCGGAAAATAAAAAAGGACTTTTAGAAAGTCTTAAAAAAATGAAATCTAGTGAGCTGTGGGCATCCACTGGTAGAGGCGCAAAAGCGGTTATTATTGCTATCCCTTTATCTATAGTTGGTTCTATTATTGGTTCCCTTTCAGGTTTATCTAATGGGGAGAAAAAATATAAAGAAGCAAAAGAGCAGTTTGATGACTTGGTAAAGGAAAATAAGGATCTAAGCAGGAAAGTAGCTGCATATGAAGGAATAAGTAATATAGATAAATCAAACAAATCCTTTGTCGCCGCTGAGGAAGCTCGTCGGGCTGGAAGTGAGCATAAATCCGCTGATAGCGTTATTGCCGTTGGTTAGAGGTATTTTCTATATTCGCCTCCGGTATTTCCTACTGGAAATTCCATGAGGCATTGCTGAAGGCTCACACAGCCTGCTGGAAACTATTTTTATTTATCCCCGTGAAAATCTACTGATTTTCACATGGGATACAGCTTCGCTGGCTAAAGGCTCGCACGACCTACTGGTCGTGCTTCTTGTTCCTCAATTCGTCGTTTCTTCAATTCCTTAGTTCCTTCTTCAAACCGCTATAAAAAGCTCTGTGGGTCTATATCTAGCTTTACTTTGGTGGAAGAGGGGGTATTAGCTGATTTTACGCAATTTGCCATAATATCAGATAGGTTAATGTTTTTCGCTGATTTTATCAATAATCGGTAGCGGAAACGACCACGCAGAAGAAGTAAAGGAGCGGGAGTTGGTCCATATATTCTTATGATTTGTTTTTCGTTTATTTTAGCGTTGTTCATCGCATGGAGGATTTTAGCGAGCATATTAGCTGTCTCTGCCGCTTTTTCCTCACTCTCATCTTCGGTAATGATTGCCGCTAGTCTTGAGAATGGGGGCATATCGGCGTTTTTTCTGGATTCTAGTTCCAATTCCATGAAGCGGTCTCTATTTCCAGAGACCAAAGCTTTGATTACGGGGTGATCGGGAATAAAGCTTTGCAAGAATACCTCGCCACGATCTTGCTCACGTCCGGCTCTTCCCGATAATTGGTGTAATAGCTGGTAGGTGCGTTCACTGGCTCTTAAGTCACCTCCGGCAAGACCTAAGTCAGCGTCTATTACACCAATTGTGGTAAGATTTGGAAAATGATAGCCTTTAGCGATCATTTGTGTGCCGATTAATATGTCTATATTTTTTTCGCTCATATCCTCAATAATTTTGGATATATGCTTGTTTTCCCCAGAATTATCGCTTGCCATTATTTCAGTTCTCGCTTGTGGCAGAAAATCGGCGACTTCCTCTAATATTCTCTCCACACCCGGACCACAGGCGTGAAGAGTATCCTCACCAGAACATTCGGGACAGGTTTTTGGGTATTGTATATTATAACCGCAGTGATGGCAGTGTAGACTTGGATTAGGGCTTGGGCCAGTTATAAATCCTGAGCCTTTATGAATAACTAGCCATGCTGAGCAGTCAGGGCATTGGAAGCGGTAGCCACACGCTCGGCACAGTGTAAGTGGCGCGTAGCCACGACGATTTAAGAATAGCATAGCTTGTTTACCGCTTGCAATTGTATTCGCCAGTTTTTCGCGTAAATGATTTGAGATAAATTGACCACGCTCAAGTTTTTGTCCACGCATATCTATGATATGTACATCCGGCATTACCGCTTCTGCATGACGTATTGGAAGTGATATTTCATGATATTTACCAGTTCTGCTGTTATGGTAACTTTCTAGTGATGGGGTGGCTGATACTAGTACCACCGGTATATTCTCAAATTTGGCGCGGGCGATTGCCATATCTCGCGCATTATATATAATGTTATCCTCCTGTTTGTATGAGCCGTCATGCTCTTCGTCAATTATGATAAGACCAAGATTTTTGTAGGGAAGGAATAGTGCCGAGCGCGCGCCAATAATTACTTTTGCCTCGCCTTTCGCTATGGCAAGCCAAGAGGCACGTTTCTTCGCTGGGGTTATCTCAGAGTTCCAGATTATCGGAGTAAAACCAAAGCGACTCTCAAATCTTTTTATCCATTGTAAGGATAGTCCAATTTCTGGTAGCAAGATCAAGAGTTGAGGTTTATCTGTCTCTGATTTGTGAGTGACTAGAGCCTTGGCGATAGTATCAAAATATACCTCAGTTTTGCCTGATCCAGTCACGCCATCAAGCAGAGTCACGCTGAATCCATCATTTATTTTTGCCAGTAAATGATCAGCGGCTTTTTTCTGTATTTTAGAGAGTTCACTTAGGGCAATTTTGTTTATATCAAAGTTAGTGTTTAATTTTATCCTGCTTTTCTTATCTATATCATTGATAGGTAACATCATTTTAAGGATAGAGCCTTTTGGTGCGCAATTATACCAAGCCGCCCAGTCAATGAATTTTCTTACGTTATAGGATATTTTCGGCAGTTCACTATATTTTTTATCTATATGTTTTATTTTATTTTTATCTATTTTGGCTTTGCCTTCTGCCCAAACTAGCGCGAGATATTCTTTTTTTCTAAAGGTAACGTTTACAATATCACCAGAGCTGACATCTATCTCATCAGAGGTTAAATAATCAAACGCCTGATTTACGGCGGTTGGGACAAGAATTTCAAATTGTTTAGGTTTCATAAGGAGGTTTATGAGTTTAGTAACTCAAAATCTGGTAATTTCGCCGCTTTTTTATCAAATGTAGCGGTCTTTTCGCAGCCCGATAATTTATTAATAGTTCCAATTAACGAGTCAGCGAAACCTGATTTTGACTTTTTATAAGCGGAAATAGCTATCCATATAGCGTTTGTATCCTCAAATAAGAATTGGCTGGTACTTAGTATTTTTTCTATGACACTTACAACTTGAATCTTGTTGTACTCGTAGGTGACTTCTAGAACCCGTACTAATTCGCAAAGAACAATATTGTTCAAAAATAAAGAAATACCATCTTCACTTAGGCTATCTATATAGCGATCCGCCGCACGGGTCTGTGTTAAATCATCACGAATTATATAACGAATTAGGAGGTTAGTGTCTAAACCAATCATGACTTGTCGCCAAGTTCACTTCCACGTTTTTTAATTGCTTTTTCCATATCGGCAATTGACGCTATTTTTTTAGGGCGTGGTAGGAAGCCTTTTAATTCTGATATATCGGAAGTTGCTGGTACAATCATAACTTTGCCTTTTTCCAGCGTTATAAATTCCAGCTTGTCTCCAGCGTGAATATTGAGAAAGTTGCGAATATCAACTGGTATAGTTGTTTGTCCTTTAGAAGTTACTGTTGACATTGTCATATATTTTATTCTTTTCCTTGCAGAAATTACTATTCCTTACTTTGTCACAAGGAATTATAAAATTCAATACGGAAAAAAACAATTGCGGCAAGAAAAATAAAGTCTATTGTCTGTTTTTAGTGTTTATACATCAATTTGTAGATATTAAGGAAAAGAAAATGAAATTTTTTGTTGATACCGCCGACGTGAAGGAAATTCGTGAATTAGCGGCGACTGGTTTGCTTGATGGTGTTACAACTAATCCGACCCTTATAGCGAAGTCAGGGCGGGATTTTATAGAAGTTATAACCGAGATTTCTGGTATTGTGGAAGGTCCGGTATCGGCGGAGGTCGCCTCAATAGATTTTGAGAATATGGTAAAAGAAGGTGATATTTTGGCTAAGATAGCGGATAATATCACGATTAAAGTTCCGCTTACTTGGGATGGTCTTAAAGCTTGTCGCCATTTTACCGATAAAGGTATCATGGTAAATGTGACTTTGTGTTTCTCAGCGGCACAAGCCATTCTCGCAGCAAAAGCGGGAGCGACTTTTGTGTCACCATTTGTTGGCAGGTTGGATGATATAGGGCAGGCTGGAATGCAGCTTATATCTGATATTTGTACCATATATAATCAATATGAGTATTTTAATACGGAAGTATTGGTAGCTTCGGTGCGTAATCCTATGCATGTGGTTGAGGCGGCGATGATGGGCGCGCATGTGGCGACCATTCCGCCATCGGTAATTAAGCAACTTGCTGGTCATCCTCTTACGGATAAGGGGCTTGCGACTTTTGTTGAGGATTGGAAGAAAACCGGTCAAAAGATAGGTTAACTCTTGTTCTTATAGCTATTTTCTTATCGTGTATTGTACTTGACTTGCTACTGCTAGGCAGTATATAATAACATCGGGTCTTTATATGTTATTTGAATGGGATGATAATAAGGCAGAGAGTAATTTACAAAAGCATGGTATAAGTTTTGTAGCGGCGATTGCTGTTTTTGATGATCCTAACCGTTTGGAGTATGATAGTACTAAACCGGAATATGGTGAGGTTAGAATAAAAACGATAGGAATGATTAAAGATAGTATTGTAGTGGTTGTTGTTCATACTGATAGAAAAAGCAAAATGCGAATTATTTCCGCGAGGAGGGCTAAGGCTAGTGAAAAAGAAAGATACTACAATAGTTGAAAAAATATCAGATGGAACGATTATGAACATTTCTGCTAAAGATAATATGTCTATTAAGGATGAGACTGATTGGTTGGCTGTAGAGAATATGACTGAGGAAGATATAGAAAAAGCAGCGCTGTCTGACCCTGATAATTTACCACTTACTGATGATGAGTTGAAAAAATTTAGATCTGTTCCAAACTTGAAAGAAATAAGGTTGAGGTTACATATGACTCAGGAACAGTTTGCGAATAGTTTTCATGTTCCTATTGGAACATTGCGGGATTGGGAGCAAGGAGCCAAGTATCCTGATAGCGCTGCTAGGTCATATTTACGGGTTATTGACAAAGCCCCATATATGGTTATTCAGGCGTTGGAAAATTGATTAAAGAGTTTACTTAGTAATTTGTGCAGACTAGATAAGTAAGGAATCACTTCGTGAGTAGTAAACAGAAGTTAGGACAAAATATTGACATAACAGAAAGTCAGGTGCGTGAGTATATAAGGACGCATCCTGATTTTCTGCATAATATTCCGGCTCCAAAGCGGGAACTTGGTGGTGGGGTAGAGGACTTCCAGCATTACCTGCTTAAAAATTTGCAAAATAATTCCAAAAATCTTAGCCAGCGTTATGATATGCTGGTTGACTATTGTCGTGATAATTTATCGGTACAGTCGCAGGTTCATGATGCGGTGCTTAAGCTTATCCAGTTTCACGATCTTGAGCGGTTGCTGGAATTTCTTACTATAGATATGCTTAGTATTTTTGATCTTGATATAGTGCGCATAGCTATAGAATCTGACTCTGAGCTTGATACTTCTTATGGGGAGCATAATTATTCGGGTATAGTATTTATTGATTCTGGGATTGCTGATATTTTATTTGGCAATCATAAGAATGTATTATTGTTTGGTGATACAGAAGCTTCAGAGCCGATAGGGTTTGAGCAGATATTTATTGATTGTGAAGATTTGGCGGCATCTTGCGCTTTGCTGCGTTTGGACTCGCAAATGGTCGGGAAAAATATAATACTTGCTCTTGGAGTTCGTCATAAAGAAAGGTTCCATCAAGGGCAGGGAATGGAATTGCTTAATTTTATGGCTAAGGTTATCGCTTCGCGACTTGATAAATATTTGGATGATCTTACTATATAATTGGTGAATGGTGAATGGTGAATGGTGTTAGGGGCGGTGATGAGTGAAGGACTTCCTGTATCGTCCGGTCTTTCCGGCATTATAAAATCATGGTGGGAGTGGCTTGAAAATGTAAAGCATGTTTCTGACCATACTATTATTTCTTATAAAAATGACATTAATAATTTTTTTGTATTCCTTTCATCGCATCTTGGGGAAAGTGTAGGTATTAATCATCTTCGGGAGTTGGATAATAGAGATATACGTGCTTGGCTAGCTGAAAGAGTAACAAATAGTGAGTATGAAGCATCGTCAAATGCTCGCGCTCTGTCGGCGGTTAAGAGTTTTTTCCGCTATTTGGAAAAGCAGGGTAGAGTCAAAAACGCTGCTATATTCCATATACGTTCACCAAAACTTAAAAAAGCCTTGCCACGAGCTCTTGATGAGGAACAATCGGAAAAGGCGGTAAGTGGTATTGGAGAAGGTAATTCCGAAGAATGGGTTGGTGCGCGTGATCTCGCTCTGCTTAGTCTTATTTATGGTTGTGGGCTTCGTATAAGTGAGGCATTGTCGCTTAAAAAATTAGATATTAGCGTGGATGGTTACATAATAGTTACTGGTAAGGGTAATAAGCAGCGTAAATTGCCGTTACTTCCAGTGGTGGAAAAGGCTATATCTGAATATATGTCACTATGTCCGTATAAATTGACTCAGGACAGCCCGTTATTTTTTGGACTTAGAGGAAAGACGCTAGACGCTGGTGTGTTTCAGCGGCAGATTCGTAATTTAAGAAACCGGCTAGATTTGCCAGATACGACAACACCACACGCCTTCCGCCATAGCTTTGCCACTCACTTGCTTGCGGCAGGTGGTGATCTGCGCTCAATTCAGGAATTGCTTGGACATGCCAGTATATCCACTACTCAGCGCTATACTAATGTAGACAAAAACCGTTTGCTCGCTGCTTATAAAAACGCTCACCCACGCGCTTAACGTCTTCCCCATGACTTGTGAGATCTCTTGCTCAGCTTTTGGGTAGAGTTATCACTACTTCTTGCTCGAATTTCAGCAAGAAGAGCATTAACGTCAAGCGGTTCTTGCTCTCGTTGCAGATCCCGCCCTTCAGGGCTAGCGAAGCGCGTATCCCCCAGATCAACGGAAGGTTTTTTGTGTCTTTTACCCATTATACCTATCTTTTACAATAAGCTAAATAATAGCTGCGGAATAAACTATAGTTCTTTTGAATTTGATGGAGCTTTAGCTTGGGGTGGAGTTGTTTCCGCTGCTGTTGGGGTTGTAGCTTCAGTGCCGCCTTCAATTCTCGATATAGGCTGACCTTTATGCTCCATATCTCTCATTATTTCTAATATCTTATGACCAGGATTTGCTGGTTTTGCGTTATCTTCTGACATTTTTCTCTCCATTGTTAAATAAATTAATATAATTTAATGTTTTTTTATATCACCTATTTTCTAACACGGGCTTTATAATTAATATAGTTACAGTTTAATGACAATCACTAAATTGATTGTTACATAGGTTTTTCTTGTTTAACTTATTGATATTAATGTGTTTATATCGTGTGTAAAAATTATCTATAGTGTGTATAATAAACTGGACATAGATATTATTACCATTAGAATGTGTAGTTTTCGGGTAATAAAAAGACTTATAACAAAACTTATAGACTGATGAGGATATAAAATGCAGCAAGGCGCAAAGAAAAAATCCAGTGAAAAACAACAAATGCTCGCTAAAGAAGTTAAGCATATTGATATTACGTCATTTGACGCTCGTCCAATAGTGGGGCAGATGGCGGACATGTCGTTTACCTCACGTGATCTCGCTAAGGCTACGGAAATTTATAATATGATGCTTTCTGATGAGAGTTGTTCAATAATTCTAGCTATGGCTGGTTCTACTTCCGCTGGTGGTTGTATGAAATTATATACCGACCTTGTTAAAAATAATATGGTGGACGCTATTGTGGCGACCGGTGCCTCCATAGTTGATATGGATTTCTTTGAGGCGCTTGGCTTTAAGCATTATCAGGGTAGTCAGTTCATTGACGATAAATATCTGCGGGATAATTATATAGATCGTATTTATGATACTTATATTGATGAGGAAGAGCTGCAACATTGTGACCATACCATAAAAGAAATTGCTGATAGCCTGCCGGTTGGTGCTTATTCCTCACGTGCTTTTATTCGTGAAATGGGTAAGTGGCTTACTAAGAATGCCAAGAAAAAAGATTCTTTGGTGCAGCTCGCTTATGAGAATGACGTGCCGATTTTCTGTCCGGCGTTTACTGACTCATCAGCGGGTTTTGGTTTGGTTAAACATCAGGCGGAGCGTAAAAAAGCGAAAGAATCATATATGACCATTGATTCTATCGCTGATTTTCATGAGCTTACCGAGATTAAAATTAAAGCTGGTACTACTGGGTTACTGATGATTGGTGGTGGTGTGCCGAAAAATTTTGTACAGGATACTGTGGTGTGCGCGGAAATTCTTGGTGAGGAAGTTGATATGCATAAATACGCCGTGCAAATCACGGTCGCTGACTCACGTGATGGCGCTTGTAGTTCCAGTACATTAAAAGAGGCTTGTTCATGGGGTAAGGTAGATACAGCTTATGAGCAGATGGTTTACGCTGAGGCGACCAGTGTGTTGCCATTGCTTGCTAGTGACGCTTACCATCGTGGATACTGGAAAAAACGCGCGAAACGCCAATTTGCTAAGATGTTCGCTTAGATTGCTATAATCACACTATAATCCATTGTTTATTCGGTATTTTTTGTTGTGTTGTCATTTGTGCTAGCCATTGTCATGAAATGTTAACAGAATTGTCATTCGTCTATTGTATAATGCGTGCTATGATTGGTGCATAAATTGATTGTAAAAAAGATTAGAGTTTATGTCTGATAACACTAAAATAGAGGACACCAACCCTGTACCTGTTCCGAGTGATCAACTCAAACGGGATACTGAGAAACATCGTTTTTATGAAGAAGCGGAAAAAAGAAGAGCTGATGAGGCTAGAGCTATAGAGACTCAAGGTGCTGAGGATAAAGCTGCCTCCAGCAACAAAGCGCGTGCGGAAAAAGAAAATCCTAAAAATGAAAATCCTAAAAGCGAAAAGACTGAGAAACCGGTAACGTCAAATCAGGAAGAGCCTGTCGCAACTAAGCCAAGCAAACAAAATAAACCAGAAAATGATAGCAGTCCGGTGGTGACTAAGCAAGGCGAGGGTGCTGAGGATACGAATGCTGGTAAGGAAGATTCTGGTAAAGATAAAAAATGGTGGGAAAAGATTTTTGAGGCTATTGGTTCTCTTATTAAATGGGCTATTGATGCTGTTAGTGGATTGTTTAGTAAGAAAGAAGAAGTGACTGAGATTGTTAGTGCGTCTATTACGACGAGTGGCGGTAAAAATTATAGTAAAGCGGCGGGTGACGAGCTAAGCTTATTATCCTCTCTACCTTCACCCGCGACCCCTGTAGTCGCGAAAGGGCGGCAGGAAGCTGCTGGACACAGTATATAATTAACTTGTCATAAGTTCATTTTATTTCATTGAAGTTTTTGTTGTTTTTTTGCTATTCTGTAGCATAGATGATTCTACATACTGTATGCTGTAGTAGTGTTGTAATAACTTTTTTTACTGGTAATATTTATGAAAAAAAATCCCGTAAGTAAGGAAACTAAGGAACTCATTAAAAAAGGGCAGAAATATTATTCACTGGCTTATAAACCACGTGAGGTGGTGATCGCTCGTGGTAAGGGCGCGAAGGTTTGGGATAGTGATGGCAACAGCTACATAGATTTTACCTCTGGTATATCGGTTACTAGTCTTGGTCATCATAACAAAAAACTGATAAAGGCTTTAACTAATCAAGCGGATAATATCTGGCATACTAGTAATGTGTTTTTTACTGAGCCAGCGGTGTCGCTAGCTGAGGAATTGATTAAAGCATCCAAATTCGCTAAGCGTGTGTTTTTTACTAACTCGGGAGGAGAGGCGAATGAGGCAGCGATAAAACTCGCTCGTAAATACGCCGCTGATAAGGGAAAGCCTCCAGAGGAAAGGGAGATTATAACTTTTATCGGCTCGTTTCACGGACGGACGCTGGCTACGGTAACCGCGACCGCTCAACCAAAATATCAAGCCGGTTTTGAGCCAGTTCCCGCTGGTTTTACCTACGTGCCGTTTAATGATTTTGCCGCTATTGAAAAAGCGATTAGTGACAAAACATGCGCTGTTATGTTGGAAGTAGTGCAGGGAGAGGGTGGAATAACTCCAGTCGCTAAAGATTTCCTCAAGCATATAAGGCAGCTATGTGATAAGCATGACGCTTTACTCATACTTGATGAAATTCAGGATGGGATGATGCGTACCGGTAAGCTATTCTCTCATTTTGCTGAGGAGGGTGTAAAGCCGGATGTGGTGACACTAGCTAAAGCTCTTGGTGGTGGTATTCCGATTGGGGCGATGCTTTATGGTCAGAAAGTGGAAAATACTTTCCAATTTGGTAATCATGGCTCAACTTTTGGTGGTAATCCACTTGCTTGCTCGGTAGCGCTTGAGGTGCTTAATATATTACAATCAAAGGAGATAGCTAAAAATATAGCCAGCAGAAGCAAACAGTTATTTGCCGCTCTTGAGGATATGAATAAGAAATATAATTTATTTGCCGATATTCGTGGACGTGGTCTTATGATTGGAGCTGAGCTTAGAAAAGAATATCATGGCAAGGCAGGTGATATAGGGGTTATAGCAAGAGAAAATGGCGTACTCATTTTGCAGGCTGGTCCAAATGTGCTACGCTTCCTGCCGCCGCTTATTATTAAGGAAGATGAGATCGCTAAAGGCATAAAACGGCTTGATATGGCTTTGGAAGAGTTTTTGTCTGTTTAGGTTTCGGTTTTTAATGTCTTTATAAAACCATAAATCTGGTGTATAATAGAATCATTATTGATTCATAACAGCACCAAATGAGGTTTTATATGATAAGACAAAGTATTTCTTTTACATCACCAAATGATGAGTGGCTTAATTCGCTTATTGAGAGTGAGGAATATTCAAGCAAGAGTGAGATCATAAATGATCTGATCCGTAAGGCTCGCAGTCAGCAAAGTGAAATTGAGTTTGTACGAGCTAAATTAAGAGAAGCCGAAAAAAGCGGTTTTACTGATTTGACTGGAGAAGAAATTTTGGTGGAGTTCAAAGAAAAGCTGAGGCGTGATGGCAAGATATAAGATAACCGCAAGAGCAAAAGATGATTTATGGCGTATCTACAATTATGGTCTTTCAGAATATGGTGAGGAACGGGCGGATAGGTATCACAGAAAGTTGTTTGAACATTTTGAGCAGATAGCTGAAAATCCTTATATACATCCTTCCGTTAATTATATCTGTGCTGGCTATAGGCGTGGTGTATGTGGAGTTGATAGTATTTTCTATCGTGTTACGGATGATGGTGTAGAGATAATAAGTATAATAGGACGGCAGGACATTAAAAACATTCTTTTATAGGTATTTTATGATTTTTGTAAGACCAGTAGCGGAAGATGATTACAAGGAAATTTTGGGACTTGCTAGTGAGGCTGGTATTGGAATGACCTCTCTTCCTCATGATTCTGAAGTGTTAAAACGAAAAATAGAAAAGTCGGTTGCTAGTTTTTCTGGCGATGAGAGCGTAAAAGGTGATGAAGTTTTTTTATTGGTTTTAGAAGATCCAGATAATGGTAAAGTTGTTGGAACATCTAGTGTTGTGGCGCATGTTGGGATTAAATTTCCATTTTATTCATATAAACTTTCAACTATAGTTCAGTCATCAAAGGATGTTGATGTTTACTCTAAACAACGTATTTTGCATTTGGTAAATGATTATACGGGCGCTAGTGAGTTAGCATCTTTGTTTGTTCTGCCAGAATATCGTCGTGATGGTATCGGTAGTTTTTTGTCGCGTTGTCGTTATATGATGCTTGCGGAATTTCCAGAATTATTCTCAAATATTATTATATCTGAGATAAGAGGGGTGATTGATGAAAATGGAGATTCCCCATTTTATCAGGAGCTAGGAAAGAATTTTTTTCAAATGGAGTTTAAGGATGCTGATTTCGCTAACGCTGTAAAGGGTGGTCAGTTCATTAGTGATTTAATGCCGAAATACCCCATTTATGTGAGCCTTCTTGGCAAAAAAGCTCAAGATGTTATTGGAGTAGCTCTTGATATTTCATATAACGCTCTTAAGATGCTAGAGAATGAGGGGTTTCGTTATCAGGGGTATGTTGATGTTTTTGATTCTGGTCCTACTGTTCAGGCTGAACGTGGTCAGATACGAACTGTAAGGAAAAGTAAAAAAGCTACAATCGCTAAAGTAGAGAAGCTTTCTTATAATAAGCGATATATAATCTCAACTGTTGAGCTGGCAAATTTTCGTGTTTATACAGGCTCTTTGGAGGAGACCGATTCAGGTGTTATAATAGAGCCAGAAGTTGCGGAGCTTTCGGGATTAAAGATTGGTGATGTTATACGATATGTAGAAGCTTGACGCGTGGGGTGATAGCTAGAGCCGTTTGTTATTCCATCAACTAACATTTAGCCCTCACCCTCACCCTAACCCTATCCCTGAGGGAGAGGGGATAAGAAGATAAGGCTCATAAACCACAAAAAGATATTTATTATTTTCTAAATATGTTCGTCATGACGGTGTTCTGTCGTATGAAACATGGTCGCGGTCTCACTTGGTTGCAATGATCTCATAAAAAAATAATTTTCATTATTTGCTTTTTATAGCCATGTTGTTATGTCATATATACTTTGTTTTTGTGAGTAAGAATAAAGTTGAATGGTTATAGTTTTAGGCGGAGAAAAAAATGCAGGATATTTATATATTCAGTAAAGGTGGTTTTGTGATGTACGCTATGGCTTTGTTGTCAGTGTACGCTGTTACGGTAGTGATTTTTAAGCTTATACAGTTTAAGAGATCTAATGTATTTGACAGAAAGTTTATTGATCCAGTGTTGCGTGATATAAAGCAAGGAGACCGTACTCAAGCTACTAAAACTTTAGAAACTATCAGAGGACCAATCGCTCGCATCATGCGAGTTACTTTTGAGTGTGTCGCCAATCGTGAAATGTCACAAAAAAGTAAAGAGGCTGAGATAACACGTGTTGGATCGGCTGATATATCCTACCTTGAGTCTCACCTGCGTGGTTTAGAGATGACAGCGATGATCTCACCACTTATGGGGTTGCTTGGTACGGTTCTTGGGATGATAAACTCTTTCTCAAAATTAAGCTCCGCTGGAACAAGGGTAGATCCTTCTATTCTCGCCGGTGGTATATGGGAAGCGTTACTTACCACTGCCGCTGGTCTTGCTGTGGCTATTCCAGCTCTTGCTATGCATTATGTACTAGATGGTATAATTGAAAGAGTAAGAGCTACTATGAAGGATGTGTCTGTCCAGATATTAGCTCTTGAGGATGAGTTTCGCCGCAATGAGAGGTTGCTTGCTATAGAGCAAGCTAAAAAAGCTGAAGAAGATAGAAAAAGGCAAGAAGTAGAAGCGAAACAGAAAAAGCAGACAGAAGAGGAAAAAGAGAATGAGAAGAAATCTCAGAACGCTCCTAAAAAAATGTCCACGCTTCATTTATTGAGTCCTAAATACTAAGACAATAAGATATTAGGGTTTGTATGGAATTTGAAAGGATAAAACGTAATAGTATAAATTTACCACTAACACCTCTTATTGATGTGGTGTTTATCCTTATTATATTTTTTATGCTTACGACTTCTTTTATGCGTATAGAATCTGTTGAGTTGATGTTGCCGTCAGCTGGTAAGGTGGAGAATAAAAAAGAAGTTACCCATATTTTTATTCAGGAAAACGGAAAGATAATACTTGGTAAACGTCATGTTGAGCCGGAAGAACTGAGTGAGACATTAGTTAGGTTGTTTTCTGAAGATCCATATTTTCCAGTTATGTTGCTTACCGCTGAGGGGGTGACCATGCAACAATTGGTAGCGGTTATGGATAGGGTGACAGAGGCAGGTGGTAAGAGTCTTTTTGTTCGCAAATGGATTAGTAATGATGATGATATGGCGGGCGATGATGATTCTGGATTTAAGGAGGAAAATCTTGATAGCAAGTCGTTAGGTAAGAATTCTGGTGGTGGTGATTAGGAGATAATTATGGATTTTTCACGTACTCGTAAGAAGAAAATAATTATTAGCCTAGTTCCGCTTATTGACATATCAATGTTCCTATTAATATTTTTTATGGTATCAGGTAGAATAGAGAAGTTTGAGATTATCCCAATAGATCCACCGGTTTCTCATCAAGGACATATGATGGATGAGGGACATGTGTCTATACTTCTTGGTCGTCACGATGAAATTATATATAATGATGAGCTTCTTACCATTGAGGAATTACAGCAGCAGTTAACTCCTGAATTGTCAGAAAATCCATTAAAAGTTATTACTGTACGCGCGGACGCTGTTGTTCCCGCTAATCGTATGATAGAGATTATGGATGCGATTAAAGCGGCGGGTGGTAAGAATCTTTCATTGCTTACTCAATCAGTGGCTGATCTGAAGGAGTAGGTATAAAATGTCTTCTATTATAAAAAGAAAAACAATTCCTTTTGAATATCTTGGTTATTCATATTTTATAGCGGCTTTTATTATGGCGATTGCTTTGCATATATTAGCCTTGCTTGGATGGATGATGATGCCACATATGGAAGTAAAAGATGTAGTGGTTCACACGATTAATATAAGGCTTGGTGATGATAATACCAGATTTATTGAGGAAGAAGAGGAGAATCCACAACCGGAGGCGGATAACTCAAAGCAGTTAGAAGCGGAGCTCACGAAATTTGTACGTAAAAAAGCGCCTAAGACGGCAACCAAGAAAAGTGATGGTGAATCTGAAGATAAGCCTGATAGTAAAGCAGAAGTTCCACAAAAAATGCCTGATACAGCACAAACAGAGGACGCTCCAATTAGTGATGATGTTTCCTCACCAAGACAATTTGTAAGGGCTATGCCATCAAAATTCAAATATAGTAATTATGGTAATAAGCTTGGCAATAGTGACTCTAGTGATGCTGAGATAAGGGCTAGATATGAGCAGATAATTTCGTTGTGGATACAGAAATTTAAGGTTTATCCAGAGATAGCGAGAGCTAGAATGATGCAAGGTGAGACGAAAATTCGTATCAGGATAGATAGAAGAGGTAACATACGCTATCGCGCTCTTGAGTATAGCACTGGTTATACAGAGTTAGATAAGGCGGCATTTGATATGGTAAGAAGGGCAAATCCAGTTCCGGCTGTGCCTGATAATTACCCTAGTGGTGACTTACATGAGTTTCTAATACCTGTTGATTTTTATATAAGATAGTAAGTGGTTAGATTTTTGATGGCGATAAATTATATAGGTAGCTTGCAAGTTAGAATTAATATTGTAAAACTATACGCAGGGGGGGTTTAGGGTGAGTTCCTGTAGTGTCATTATTGTTGCTGAAGATGGTGGAGCGTTGTTGTTCGCCACCATAGAGAGTGTTCTTAGACAGGAAAATTTAACTGAAATTATAGTGTTTGATAATGGTAACTCACCAACCGTTATGTCTCGTCTTCAGCAAAGAGCACTTTCTGAGACAAAAATAAGAATAATATCTGGCTATGATAGTTTGCTTTATTCAAGATGCTGTAACATAGCCGCTAAGCAAGCTTCCTCAGATTACTTATTATTTCTCAAGTCAAATTATTTATTAGCGCCGGATGCCATTACTAGGCTTGTTGATATTTTAGGAAGTGAAAAGAAGGCGTTTATAAGCAGTGGGGTTGTTCAGCGCTATGATAATAGTTATAACACAATTTTAAGGACGAAGGTTGTCACTCCAAAAACTGCTTTTCTTGACGTAATTTCATTACGTTCTGCTGCTAGGAAAATGTGGGCTAAATCACAGGAAATGATAAATGAAAGGTTGGAGGAGCAGGATAAAAAGCCTTTTGATGTGGTTGCGGTATCTAGCGCTTGTATATGTATAAAATCATCTGATTTCAAAAAACTTGGTGGGTTTGATGAGGAGTATTATCAGCAGGATGAGGAATTAGACCTAACACTTAGGGCTAAACAGATTGGTGGTCGTGTTTTATGTGATCCGACTGTTAAAGTAACACATCTGCCTGACAATAACTCTCTAAGGCTTTCGTTCGCGCAGCTCTTGAGTAAGAGTAAGAACCTTGTGAGGTATATAAAGAAGTTTTTTTCTGGTCATTATATAATTGGTACGTTGTTTATAATTAATTCTTTGGTTATGGCACGCGCATTTATAATGGCTTCGTTGTGTAGCGTGTACGGAGCTTTACGCAAAAAGAGAGACAGCTTTAATACGCATTTTGATGATATAATGATCAAGAGATTGTTGATATTAGCGCTTGGTGACGTTGATTTATCACGAAATAAAAATCTTGAGAAGAAGATTGTTTTGGTAACAGGAGCTACCAGCCAAGTTGGGCTCTGTGTTATACGTCGTTTGATAGCGTCTGGAGCGGCGGTGCTTGCTATTAGTAGGAGCGATGAAGTGCCGTATTATCACTCACATTTGCGTTGGCTGAAAGGTGATTTGACCGATCATGATGTCAGCCTTGACGGCTATTGTGTTGACGCTGTCGTACATTGCGCGCCGCTTTGGCAATTACCTCCACTTGTAGAAATGCTTAAGGAATCGGAAGCTAAGCGCATAATAGCTATCAGTTCTACGTCGGTGTTTACTAAGCTGCTTTCAAATAATGAGTTTGAGAAAGATTTTGTGTTGAAGCTACAAGCAGCGGAAGAATTGTTGACAGAGAAATGTGGGAAATATGGAATAAATTACACTGTTTTTAGACCGACACAGATATATGGTATGGGAATTGACGTGAGAATAACTAATATAGCGAAAATAATCCGTCGTTTTGGTTTTATGTGTGTTTATCCTCCGGCTGTTGGGCGCAGGCAGCCGGTGCACGCTGATGATGTGGCGATCGCGATAATAAACTCTATGGAAAATACAAATACTTATGGTAAATCTTATAATTTAAGTGGTGGTCAAGTTCTTGGTTATAGGGATATGCTCGCTAAGATATTCGCTTTATATGGTAAAAAAGTGAGGGTAATAAATAGCACGATGTTGCCATTCATTTTGGATATCGTGGGCAAAATATCTAGGAAAAAACATGTAAATGGTGAGATCGCTAGAAGAATGAATGATGACTTAATGTTCTTCCATGATGACGCGAAGAAAGATTTTGGCTATAGTCCACGTAGCTTTTTATCCGGTGGTCTTAAGGATATTGAGCGTTTTTAGTGTTTTTTAGCGCTCTATAGATTGGTTTCTATTATTGATAAATTTGGTAAGCTTATTTATTTTTTCGGTCATATCATTTAGTTTATTTTCGTATTCTTTGGCTTTATTGTTTACAGCTTTCTTTTTTTGTTCGTTATTAAGAGATGGATTTGTAATTATACTTTTAATTTCGTTGTGTATTTTCTTCATTTGCTGGCTTGCTGCGACTAGCTTATCAGTGTTTAGAGTGTATATATATTTCAGTCTTTCTATATTATTTGTACCAGAAAACGCAGTAACATGGTTTTTGATTGAGCGAATAAATTTATCACTAGCGTCATGTATAATAGCGATTTCTTCTCCTGTATAACTTACACAATCTGTGTTCTTTGCTAGAGTTCTAGCGAGCTCCGAAAATTTTTTAGTAAATTCTTTTTCCGCATTAGAGAATTTTGTTTTGGTTCTGTCACTTAAGAGAGAATTACTCGGAATATTCGTCTTCTCCAAACGTATAGTGTCATAAAAATTTTTAGCTCTTTCTTTATCTTCCTGAGTTATTTCATATTTTGCTGATATTAGCTGGTTAGCGTCTAATTTAGATAAGGATATAAAAGAATGTATAATATTATTTATACGCCTCTTTACTGCTGGATTTACACCAAGTTTTAACTCTTCCTCAATGGCGTTGTGAACGCTATAGTTTAATTTTATTTTGGCAGATAGTATTAGCTCTTTTTGTCCTGTTTTAGATGAGTTGTGGTTGTTATACTTTATTGTTTTGTCAATTAAATCATCGGTAAAATCAGCGAATATTTTACTTTCTTCATGTAAAGAATGCTTTTCTAACAGGTTTATGATTTTTACCTGTTGCTGTATAAAGTCATTTTTTGCTATATCAAACTGTGTTACTGTGTTGTCCATCATTATATTCATTTGTTTTCAGATAGTAATATTATTTAATTGTTTATTCGTTATGTATTATACATATTTTATTAAATTTAGTAAAATATATTTAATTTTTTTGGTAAGAGTATTTATATGGCACGGATTTCTTATGTTAACGGAAGATATATAGATCATCAAAGAGCGGTAGTTCACATAGAGGATCGTGGTTATCAATTTGCTGACGGTGTATATGAGTATATCGCTTTTTACAGCCATATGCCGCTTGATATGGAGCCACATATTAACCGCCTTATGCGCAGTCTTGACGAGCTTGAGATAGCCATGCCGGTAGCTAAGGAAGCGCTTCCGGTTATTATTGGTGAGCTTATAAGTAGGAACAGGCGTGATGATGGTGGTATATATATCCAAATAACAAGAGGAGTGGCGCGTCGTGATCACGCGTTTCCTTCTGTAAATGTTAGACCTTCTTTAGTAATTACTATATGTGGGGCAAAAACTCCAAAGCCACAGGATTTTACAAATGGTGTTGAGGTTATAACTCACAATGATAATCGTTGGGGGAGGTGTGATATAAAGTCAGTATCATTACTAGCGAATGTACTGGCAAAACAGGAGGCGGTAAGTAACAAGGTCAAGGAAGTTATATTAGTTGATAAAAACGGATTTGTAACTGAGGGCGCAGCTTCTAATGTATTTATAGTTACAAAATCGGGTGATATTGTTACTCATCAGGCGGATGAGTCCATACTTTCTGGTATTACTAGAGGGGTGGTTGTTGATATTGCCAATAGTATGGGGATTACAGTTTTAGAGAGGTCGTTTAGTATTAAAGAGCTAGTAGAGGCATCCGAAGTGTTTATTACTTCCACCAGTATTAATGTGCTACCAGTGGTAAAGATAGGTGATAAAGTAATAGGAAATGGCAAAGTTGGTGAACTGACTAACAAGCTGCAAATGCTTTATAACAGCCATATTTATGAACAAACAGGAAAGAAGTTTTAGTGAGTAAGATTGTTGATTTACCAAAACCGGAAGTGGTGATTTTTGACTGGGACAATACTTTGGTAGATACTTGGCCAACTATTCATGACGCGCTAGCGAAGACATTTGGTGCTATGGGGCGTGAAGTATGGACAATGGAGCAGGTAAAGGAGAGGGTGCGTAAATCTATGCGTGATTCTTTTCCTGAGATTTTTGGTGATAATTGGCGGGAAGCGGCGGATCTTTATCAGAGTAATTATCGGGCGATTCATTTGGAGCGGCTTAGCGCATTGCCGGAGGCTTTATCTGTTGTGAAGAAGGTAAAAGATATGGGGCTATACAGCGTGGTGGTGAGTAATAAAAAAGGTGATAATTTACGCAAAGAGGTAGAGCATATTGGCTGGAATCATTTGTTTGACAAGGTGGTTGGCGCGACTGACGCTAATCGTGATAAGCCTTTTATAGATCCTGTAGAATTAGCACTTGCCGGAAGTGGTTTCTCACCAGCTAGTGGCGTGTGGTTTGTTGGTGACAGTGAGATTGATCTTGAATGTGCTCAAAATACAGGGTGTACAGCGATTTTATATGGTGATGACGCTGCCGCTCATCCTGAGTATAGCGCGACGCATTATCGGGGTTTTCCATACCACGCCCACGTCCAGAATCATAACAGGACTTTGGAGTTGCTTTCTGGCTTCATCTAGAAGATTATCTTTTATATTCACAAATTAGGTATTACTCTGACAGTTTTTTCAGGGCTTCCATGTGTATTTTCTTATTTGCCGCCGCGATTACGCTGCCATCAGATAAACAGGTAAGATGGTTGCCGTTCCAGTCGGTGATTATTCCTCCGGCGCCTTCTATAATAGGTGGGAGGGCGCAGAAATCGTATGGTTTCATTCCTGCGTCTACTACAATGTCTATTCTACCTTGTGCAAGCATCATATAGGCATAAGCATCGCCCCCTAATATAGTATTTCCTGTCAATTCGCTTAACTTATTGAATTTTTGTTGTTGTTCAGAATCAAAATATCCGGTTGAGGTGGTCGCTAAATTAGCTTGTTTTAGTGATTTATTGCTATTTATAGTAATTTTCTCATTGT
Source organism: Rickettsiales bacterium (assembly GCA_041396965.1). NCBI lineage: Bacteria > Pseudomonadati > Pseudomonadota > Alphaproteobacteria > Rickettsiales > Rickettsiales bacterium. The sequence continues at coordinate 1,347,556 of JAWKXN010000001.1, read as the reverse complement.
TATATGTGGTAAGCTGACCAGATATGGCAGACCATCGTTGTTCAAGTATAGGTTGATCTATTACGCCTATCACTGGTTTTTCTTTATATAACAAGCCGATAAGAGTGGTAAATGTGGGATAGCCAGCAATGAATAATTTAGTGCCGTCAATTGGGTCAATTATCCATTTGAAGTCAGATTTTTCATTATGTTTTCCTAATTCCTCTCCGATTATTCCATGTTCAGGGTATATTTTCTCAATAAGTGAGCGTATTTCTCGTTCTATGCGTATATCAAGCTCCGTTACGGGACTTTTATCAGGTTTTTGCTGTATATCAATTTGATTATTAAAGTTTTTTTGTAATATTTCACGGCTTATATCTGCTAGTCTGTTGGCAAATGATAAATATTGCTCTATACTATCGGTCATAAAGATGTCGCTTGATATATGTTTTGCCTAGAGTAGCGTAAATATTATAGTTACCGGTGGAGATTACAAGATTTATCATTATTTGACAAATAGATTGCTATTTGTTATCAAGCTTCCTGTTTTTTAATTATAATTATTTTGGATATTTGAGTTCCTTGAAGGGGGGTATTTAGTTTGGTAGAAGTTGTAGTACGTGATAATAACATGGATCAAGCTTTGCGCGCGCTTAAAAAGAAAATGCAGCGTGAAGGACTTTTTCGTGAGATGAAAATGCGCCGCCACTATGAGAAGCCTTCCGAAGCTCGTGTTCGTGAATCCGCTGAGGCGAAAAGAAGAGCTCGTAAGCTAGCTCGTAAGAACTCTTATAACGATTAACATTGTTAGCTAGGATTTTTTGGAACGTGTGGAGGTGGTAAGCTTCCACACGTTTTTTCTGTTTATGTTCCTATTTGTTTTTACCAAGAAAATTTTTGATGGATCCTACTTGATTATCATTCATCAGGGCGGGAGCATGTCCAGTATTTGCTATTTCTAGCAAGGTAAGATTTGGATGAGATTCTTTCATTCCTATGGCGGTTTCGTGGGTTAGTATATCTGAATCCATACCACGAATAAGTAATGTTGGAATTGATTTTATAACTTCCCACATTGCCCACAGATTTACGTCTTCCACTGGTTTATCAGCGATATTAAGGCTTTTTGTGATGTTTGGATCATAGGTAAGCATTATTTTTTCGTCATCGGTTTTTTGAAGACTGTGGGTGAGCAATACGGAGAATTCTTCATCGCTTAATCCAAATGATAAGGTTCTGTCACGCAGAGACGCTGTCGCTTTATTTATGTTAGAAAAAATTGTTGGCTCGCTTATATATTTAAGTATTCTTTCCAAGCCTTCTTTAGGAACTAAACAGCCTATATCATTTAGAGTCATGGTTTTGATAATAGAAGGTGAGGTGTTAGCCAGCATCATACCAATGATTCCGCCCATTGATGTGCCTATCCAATGTATATCATTTAATTTCAAATGATTTATTATATATATTATATCAGCAAGGTAGCTGTTATAATTATATAGACTGTAATCTTCTAGCCACTGGCTTTTTCCTCGTCCCGCTATATCAACGGAATATACATGATAATCGGAACATAATTTGCTGGCTAATACGTCAAAATCTCTGCCATTTCTTGTGAGTCCGTGAACACAGAATACAGTACCCACAGGAGAAGAACCGCTATTCCATTCATATATAGCTATTTTGTGAGTTGTTTCTTTGCTGACTGTTGGAACGTCTATAAAAGAGGTTTTTGGCTTGGTTAGAGACTCTTTTAACATACGCTCAAAAGCCAGTCTTAAATATACGGTTTATCAGCCCATAATATATCGTTCTGATTATAAGCATCTCTATTAACATAATCATAAATCCACTTATTACATCCATAGGGTAATTAACGCCAAGAGCCATTCGTGACCATGAAACAGCGCATATAAGACCAATTCCAGCCCAGCGGAAATTTTCATTAAGGGCTGGCCATAAGGCGATTACCATAATGGTAATAAAAGCGACATGGATACTTGGAAAGCTCTTATATGCTTCATCCGCTGGTAATTTTTCTAACTGTTTTACTTTGCCGTGTAGGGCGACATATGGGCGAGGGAAAGCGAAATGTTTTTGGATATAGGTGACTGATTCTTTCCCAGCGTAAAGTCCGCCCGCCATTATTAGAAAAATATTGAACCAAGCTATCGCGTAATATTTATTGCCGCCTTTTTGCGCGAATATACGCCACATGAGGCTTATAACGGCGTATGCTATTATAATGGATAGAAAATAAGGAAGTAATTCCTTGTTGCCGAAAGAACTCGCCACTTTCATTAAAAAGTCGTAAATCTGCTCACCGCTTATAGAATTTATCTTCTTAAATAACCAAGTGTTAAGTCCAAGCCAGTCATACCATAAATCGCTTGTGTTACTCATAGCGTATAGCTCCAAATTATCAGTCCATTGATAATATATAATTATTAAAAATAACTTTATTTTATTTGTTTGAGATCAATTTTATACCTATTTAAGGTTAGACCATGCAGCAGTATGTCCGGTGTTTTCTTCTCAATTATATCAGCGAGAAGTACAGAGCTTCCGGCGGCTTGTGTCCAACCGAGTGTGCCGTGTCCGGTGTTTAAGAATAGGTTCACGTAAGGAGTACGCCCAATTATGGGAGGACCATCTGGTGTGGAGGGTCTAAGGCATGCCCATTTACTTATTTCACTGTTCCAATCAGCTTTAGGAAGCAAGTTTTTCGCGGCGTTTACTATTGGTGTTATACGGTTTTCATTAATATCATGATTATATCCAGCGAACTCAGCGGTTCCAGCGACCCTTATATTATCGCCAAGTCTGCTATACACTATTTTATGTGTGCCATCGGTGATGCTGATATTCGGGCACGACTCACCCGCTTTTATGGTTATACTATAGCCCTTCATTGGGTATATAGGGACATTAATGCCAAGTGTTCTTAGATGTACCGCGCTGTACGAGCCAAGAGCCATAACAAAATTATCCGCGCTCATCTCTCCTTTACTAGTTTTTATGGAGGTAATTTTTCTATCTTTGGCGTTTATGCTCTCCAGTTTTACGCCATACTCAAACTTAACTCCGTATTTCTCGCTAGCTCTTTTCGCTAGCTCTTTACAGAATAGACGGGCATCGCCGCTTTCATCGTTAACAGCGTGGATACCGCCGATTATTTTCTGATTACTGTTCGCTAGTGCTGGCTCTAGTGCGAAAACCTCTTCTTGTGAGAGAATGTTTTCCTCACCACCGAATTTCGCTTGGAATTCCATTTGTCTTTTGCCATGTTCCAGCTCTGCTTCGCTGCTGTAGATATGCAATATGCCTTTTTGTGAGTAGTTAAACTCAAGATTCTCATCTTGCTGGATTTTATGCATGGATATACGGCTGTAAAGACCAAGGCGCAACATGTTTACGGTATTTATATCAGCACGGCGCTTCGTGCAATTTCGTAGGAATGATAGGCTCCAATTGATAAAAGGCATTTCCATGCGTGGCCGGAACACTAGAGGTGAGTCAGGACGTATTATCCATGCTGGCAGTTTAGGAAGTACATATGAGTTTGCCCATGGCTCGGCGTGGTTATAACTTAATTGTCCACCATTAGCGTAGCTAGTGTCAGCGGCGGCTTCACTCGCTTGGTCAATAACGGTTACGTCAAAACCACGTTTTCCAAGTTCATAAGCGGAGGTAACGCCAAGTAAACCAGAGCCAAGGATAATAAATTTCATCAGTTGTTACAGTGTAATAAAAACGAAGTTATTAGAATATATATAATATCTAATAATCTACAGAAAAATATTATTCAAACGTTTTTGTGATGGTAGTAAGTAAATAGGCTTTAGCCAGATTTAATGGAGTATTCTCAGTAAGGGTGACAGGGGGTAAGTGCGGGGTTACAGATAATAAATAATGAGGTGACAACGCTTGTTTTGTATAAGAATAATCCAAAATCAAGTATAGGCTAACAGTGACTTAAGCAGACAGCCCTTCTTGTTGTTGATGTGGCTTGCTAGCGCCAGCTTGCAGACGTGCTCCGCTAGTGTCAGTCATAGTTGTATTATATTCTTGCAATCTATTTCCTTCTCCTCTTGCAAGTAACATCACTTCTGATGACAAAGATGATGTAGGATTAAACTTTTCGGCAGAAGCTACTTTTTCAGCTGTATCTACAGCATCTTTAGCAGTTATCTGCTTACCGCCAGCAGACTTGGAACTTAGGTCTGCTTCTGTATGTAGCTTTTCTTCATCACTCAGATTTAAACTAGCGGTTAGAACTGCTACAATACTCTTTATTCTGTTGCTAGTGCGTTCTGCCAAGCTAGTTCTCTCCAGCGGTTGCTTGTTTTCTGCGCCATCAGCATCTCTGCCTAAATTACGGGCTGGATTTCTGGCGTGTTGTGTGTCGTGCTGATTCTTACCATCAGAGTTATTACCACCACTAGTAGCGGTAGGAGCGCCATTTATATTACTATCTTCAGCCATAACAACCCATTATTTTAGTTTACATATACTGAATTATAGCAGTTTGATCACGAAGTTTGTGTTAAGCTTTTGTGACAGTTGAATTTATTAACCTATTTTTATTCTATATCTTATTAAAAAAACAGCTACGCTTGCCAGTATGGCAGGCAACGCCAACCTGTTCAATTTTAAGTAATATTGTGTCGCCATCACAATCTAGTGTAAATTCCTTAAGATTCTGGACATTACCGGAAGTTTCACCTTTTTTCCACAACCTCCCACGTGAGCGTGACCAATAGTGAACCTCACCGCTATTAATGGTTTTTTGAATGGCATTAGCGTTCATCCACGCCATCATTAATACCTCACCGCTTTGATAATCTTGTGCTATTGCCGGAACAAGCCCGTTACTATCAAATTTTATCTGTTTTAGTATATCTATTATGTTTTTTTTCATAGAGTATGTTTTAACTCATCTACAATTCTATTTCCATTATTATTGGCACATGGTCGGAGGGAGATTGCCAATCACGAGCTTCTCTTAATATAGAGAAGTTTTTAACTGAGGAAACGAGGTCAGGGGTGACCCAGATATGGTCGAGTCTGCGTCCTCTATTGGATTTTTTCCAGTCACGATTACGATAGCTCCACCAGCTATAGACTTTCTCATCTTCACTGGTGAAATGTCTAGCTACGTCACACCAAGAGTAGGAATCTTTGAGTTTATTAAGTCTAGTGATTTCTGGTTCGGTATGGCTTACCACGTTCATGAGTTGCTTGTGTGACCAGACATCATTAGGAAGTGGGGCGATATTAAAATCACCAAGAATGATGGCTGATTTTTTATTCTTTTTTAACTCACACGACCAATCAGTCATTGCTTCCACAAAACGTAGCTTAAAGCCATAAGCTGGATTTTGTTTAGGATCTGGAATATCCCCGCCGGCCGGTACGTAAAAATTATGCAGTTCAACTTTATTATAAATGGAGGTTGCTATATGTCTTTTGTCGTTTGAGTCAGCTATCCGCATACACACATTTTCACTAACCTCTGGTTTAGCGAGTATGGCAACTCCGTTATAGCTTTTTTGACCGGAGAATAATATATTATTAAACCCTAGTTGCTTTATTTGTTTTAGTGGAAAAAGCTCATCGGTTACTTTAGTTTCTTGAAGACAAATTATATCTGGATTTTCTGTGTCTATTAGCTTTTGTAACAAAGGAATACGTATCCTTATAGAATTTATATTCCAGCTTACTATTTTAAGAGGCATAAATACTAATCAGTTTGTCTTATTATCTGGATTGGTTTTACTTCGTTATCATCGTCGTCATCACTATCCTGAGTGGTTGATTCAGGGTTTTGAGGCTCTTTTATTATATACCGCTCAGATACTGGCTCATATTTACTATCACCGAAAATGCGTGGTGTCGCATAACATCCGGTGACTAAAGTCATAATTATTCCAATTGAAAATAATTTTATGAATTTTGCTAACATCGTAAATATCCTCAATATTGTATTAATAGCTGGCTGTAAGCAGAGCGTGAAGCTCATCTCTGTCACTAGTGGCACGTAATGTCGCGCATAAATCACGATCTCTGAGTAGGCGTGAGATAAGGGCTAGGGTTTTAAGATGTTCACTATCAACATTAGAAGGTGTGAGTAATAGGAACACTAAATCAACCTTTTTCCCATCCGCCGCCATAAAATCAATTGGTTTATGTAATCTTGCGAACAATAAAAATATCTTGTCAATATTATCAAACCTGCCATGTGGGATACAAACTCCATTTCCCATTCCAGTACAGCCCATATTCTCACGCTGAAGAAGTATAGAGTATATTTCCTTTTCTGGAATATCGCAAAATTTAGCCGCACTCGCGGCAAGCTGCTTTAATACCTGTTTCTTATCACGAGCGTGTAAGTCAGGTATTATAGCATTTACAGAAAGTAATGACGCGATATTCATATTATTATGTCGCGTGGACTAGGCGGCTTTTTCTTCTGATGGATCTACCCAAGAAATGTTACCATCAGTTCTTCTATATATAATATTTAACCTACCGTGAGCTGAGTTGTAAAACATGAGAGCGGGAAGATCTTGTAAGTCCATCCTCATAACAGCCTCACTAACGGTTAGCTTTTCTATGTCAGTTGGTTTTTCCGCTATCACTATACCGGATTGTTTCTCATCTTGCTCACCGGAATCAGCGGATATTATGTATTTAGTGCCAATACCACGCTTGTTAAGCTCATCATGTTCAGTGGCGTTCTTATGGTGATTAGTGATTTTACGCTTATACCTTCTTAGCTGCTTAGAAATTTTTTCTAAGGCCTCGTCAAAAGCCGCGTATATATCCTCAAGAGCGCCACGACCGCGTATCACCAGACCAGAGTGAGTTCCTATATTGCCAGTAATATCTACACGAAATAGGTGTGCTTCACGTGATATAACAACGTGGACGCTGGTGACTCTATCTATATATTTTTTTACGTGTTCCTCAATTTGTTCCTCAATGTGTGACTTCAGAGCGGAGCCAACGTCCACCCCTTTTCCTGAAACAGAAATTTTCATATGCTATTCTCTTCAATTATTATGATTTTTTATATGATGTCTTAAACAAAAAGTTCCAGTTATATTCTGGAATATATACCGCTAGGTTATATCACAAAACGTCCAGATGCAATAGAATTCGGCAATATATTTAAGACCGCTAAATTGTTTTTTAGTTTATAAAGCGCTATAAGAGCTAAATTTTTGGTATTCTGATGCCTAGAGCTTTGGATAATCTTTCCAGTTCACCATAATAGGCGATACGGCGTAAGCATCTTGGCATCACGCCAGTCCACTTATATTCACCATCTGTTGATAGAGAAACCGCACCATTTTTAGTCTCAGGAGTGCAGTTAAATAGCTCGTTCATGGTAATCATGTCGCCTTCCATACCGGCTATCTCGGAGATAAATGAAACGCAGCGCTGTCCATTACCTTGACGGCTTACCTGTACTATAAGGTGAACGGCGGAAGCTACCTGATTTCTGATAGAGCGTATGGTAGCGTTGGCGTGTGACATACTTATTATGTTATCAAGACGCATTAGAGCGTCACGTGGGTGGTTGGCGTGAATAGTAGCGAGAGAGCCTTCGTGACCAGTGTTCATGGCTTGTAACATGTCAAAAGCTTCGCCACCACGTACCTCACCAAGAATAATCCGATCTGGACGCATCCTAAGAGCGTTTTTTACTAAATCACGAATAGTTATTTCTTCTTTAGGATTATCGCCATATATCGCTGGTTGCGACTCTAGCCTTACTACATGTTCTTTTTGTAGCTGTAATTCAGCGGCATCTTCTATGGTAACAATGCGTTCCCAGTTATTGATATGGTTAGATATGGCGTTAAGTAGAGTGGTTTTACCGGAACCTGTTCCACCTGATATTATGATATTCATTCGGCAGGCAGCGGCTATTTTTAGAAACTCACACATTGCTTCGGACATACATTTCTGCGCGGCTAAATCATCAAGAGAGCGTTTTCTAGGAGAAAATTTACGGATTGAGATAGTAGTTCCATCAACGGCAAGTGGCGGAGCTATTATATTAACCCTACTACCATCAGAAAGCCTAGCGTCAACCATTGGTCTATCCTCATCCAGAGTTCTACCAACAATATTTACTATGTAGTGCGCTAGATCGTTTACTTCTTTCTCGTTCTTGAAAACTATGTCGGTTTTTTCTAGTACACCATCACGTTCAACGTATATTTCGTCGTATCCGTTTACGAGTATATCATTGACTGTGTGGTCAGCTAGTAAGGGGGCTATCGCTCCAAAATCATCATAATTATCTAGTAATTTGGCGACTCTAATCATAGTTTGATAATCCCTGTAATTAATTTATGTGTTACTAAATATTATATGGCAAATATTAATTTTGAATTATTTTATTAATAATAATAAGTTAAATTATTAAAATATATTTATATTTTATTTGCGATATTATTTATATTTTATAATTGGTTAGCTTCTGTAGGCGTGATGTTTCTAACAATATTCATTATCCTGACTGAGCGGAGGAATCTTTGCAAGAATTGCCTATAGACCCATGGCGATTACATTTGGGTATCAGGCACTGAACATGACACTGTCATGCCGTCTTTATGACGGCATCCGGTTGTGAAAAACAGAGCTTTTCACTGGATTGCTCTGCAACCCACTAGACCCCGCTAACCACGTGCGGGGTGACATTGTATCCAAAGGCGATTGCCACGCCTATAGACCTAAGATCCCTCTATTGTGTTCGGGATGATAGCTTTTATGCGGATTATACAAATTTAGCACAAGTTTTCTGACAAAATTCTAATAATCATATTTCCAGTTGATGCCAACTTCGCTGTCTTGAGTGGAGCTAGTGCCACTTTCAACAGATATATTGGGAGTAAGCTCTACTTCTATCTTAGCTTTGTTACCGGTTCCTTGTATGTCTTGTTCCAGTTCAAGATAAATATTATCATCTATATATTTTCCAACGCCTATGGATGAGCTGCTTAGATCATCCTCTCCGGCGTTAAATTTTATGTCATCAAGCCCAAGTATATCACGCGCTTTATCTACCGGATTAAAGCCACCACCACCTTTTCCTGATAATTTTCTAATACTGTCTGCTAGTTGCGCGGCTTGAAATGGTGTGATTTTACCCGGTGTTTTGCCAAATAGTAGCATTGACAGTGCTTCATCTTGCGGCATTGGTGGTATTGACTCCACCCTAAGCTCTGGTTTGCTAACCTCACCAGAAATTATCGGGTTTATCTCTACACCTGACTCTTTATTGCTTGTCACAATATTAAGATAAGGTGAGGGAGGTATCTCACCGTCAAATACTAACTCGGCTTTTTTAATTGAGAATTTCTTGCCAAATTCCTCATATCTACCTCTTACCGTACTTAATTTTCCTTTTACGTCAGGGCTTGTCGCGTCACCGCTTATTTTAAGGTTACCTTTAAGTTCTGTATCAAGTCCCCATCCACGTACAAAAACCTGATTATCGGCATTGAAGATTATGTCCATAACAAGATTAAAAGGGGATGGTGTTACGCTATCATGTTTGTTAGCCGTATTATCGGTACTCTCATATGTTGGTATAGTCTTGGTGATATTTAATCGCGCTGGGTTTTCAGTGAATCTTTCAGGAAGATTTATTTTTATAGATTTATTATCAAGTTTACCGGTTATTTTGCCGGATGAGCTGTCTCCAGACATTTTTAAGTTTGCTGCTATTTTCGCGTAAAAATCAGGATTATTAAATAAGGTAAAACTGTCACTTAAAATATCCATTTTATAGTTTAGCTTGTCACTGAATATAGAGTTCACGCTGCCGGTAAGATTTATGGTGTTTTTCTCCTTATCGCTGGCGGTAAATTTATTTATGGCTAAGTTTTGTCTGTTCGCTACTATCTCGCTATTCATATCAATTAGGTTGATGCCAAGTGGTATGTTATTGTAGCTACCGTCTGTAAGCTTGATATTGCCTTTTAAGGATGGTTTTAGAGAAGTTCCTGATATAGCGATTTTACCTTGTATTTTTCCACTTAATATATGCTCTGGTGGCAGTAAAAATTTTGAGATACCATATGTATCAAGAGTGAATTTAGCGTCACCATTTAGTGGTTTATTTTCATCAACAGAGAGTTTCGGCGGAGTTAATGAGAATGTGGTTGGGATATTTAGAGCGACGTTTGAGTTAATAGCGGAGCCGTCACTTATGATGGCTTTGAGGTTAGTTTTATCGCTAAGTGTTTTAAGATTGATTTTAATTGTTGATTTTGGAGAGTTTTTACTAATAAGAAGTTTTTCAGCGTTAATATTGGCGTTAATCTCCGGATTATTATTTTTATCAGTTACTGTAATTATAAAATTAATAGGTGATTCGGCGAAAAGTGGTGATATGGCTGGATTAAAATCTTTTGGATAAATATTTTTTCCGCTGATTGTGGCATTGGTACTATTGTCATCTAGTTTTATATCAGCCTTAGCTATTCCTTTGCCGACAATTAGGTAAGGAATTAAGACAGATGATTTGTCCTTTAATATATTAAAGATTATATCTTCTTTGCCGATTATCTTAGCATCAGCGTAAGAGGCGGTTAGTGAGTTTATTTTTCCGTAAAACTTATTATTCTTAAAGTCAGTATTTACGTTGGCTGTGGTGTTAAGTGAGAAATCATATCTATCTTTGCCGGAAATATCTGAATTTATTTTCCAATTTCCTTTGTTATTTATCAGCTTGAATGACGCTTTTTTTATAGATGTATCGTCATAAGAGGTATCATTTACCTCTAGGGTTATAATATCAGGGTCATAACTTAAAACATCATTAAATTTAATCGCTGAATTTGCTGAAGATAGACGGTAATTACCATATTCTCCGGCTACTATGTTAGCGGCTTTGATCAATATATCAGCTTTTTGTTTTTTGCCATCATTATTCAATCTGGCGGTAGCGTTAACTTTGCCACTTAATGGCGTTTTTAGGTAATCAGATAGGAGTTTTAATTCTGGCATATCAATAGTTAGTTTGCCAGACGTAAGCATATTATCGGTATTTATCGTAAGCTTGCCATAGGCTGAGTTTTTACCATGTCTTACCTGTATATCATTTAGAGATGTTGTATTTCCAGCCACTTTATAGACAAGTTTTATCTCAGCGTTTTGGTTGTTAGTAACGTTAAGAGTTCCGTCTAATATTTCATTTTCATTCTTAGCGTTTATTATGGCGCTAAAATCATGGATTGGAGTTTTGTCATATATAACATTCTTTGATGTTATTTTACTTTTGATTGTTTGGCTGGTCAGGCTTCCTTCAATCTCACTATTTATATTTATTTTTCCAGATAGTTTATCATTAATTTTTTCTAGGTTATTTACGTCTATTTTGGATGTGGCAAGCAATTTGTCAGTATTAAAATCTATATTGGCTTTATTATTCGCTATTATTCTAGCGTTGATGAATTTTGAACTGTTAATACGCAATATATTATTATTTAACAGATATTCTCCGGTGGTACGCAGATTGCCGTTATTTATATAACTAGCTCCTTTACTGATATAATTATCTACAGAAAAAATCACTAAATTTTGTCCGCTTAACCATTTAATATCAGAATCTAACGATAGCTCTATATCCTCGCCAGTATTATTATCATCCTTAGTTTTGTTCGCTGGGATTATTATATTCTTTGCCTTTAGATATGCTTTATAGGCAAGTGGTTTTAATTTTAAGGAAAAGTTGTTGACTTTGATAGTGTTTGTTTTCCCATCCGTTAGCAAAATATTTTTAGCTCTAACACTGAGCATTGGGAAGAATGATATATCATCAATTTTTGTGAAGTATCCAGTAGCGTCGTAAATTTCTTTTTCTAATTTATGTGTAATAGAAGATTTGCCATAATTAGTAGATAGGAATATTGATATTGTGATTAGCGATAACATCAATAATATTACGACAAAAATTATCACATATGATGGCAGAGCGATATACGCTGGTAAGCCGTAAGTTCTTAATTTTTTATATAGACCCATAATCAAAACGCCTGTCCGATACTAAAATAAACCTGAAAGGAATTATCAATATCTCTACCATTAAGTGGGAAAGCTATATCAGCCCTAATCGGTGCGAAATCAGTATAATAACGTAGTCCAAAACCACCGCTAAACAATAGTTCCTCGTCAAAATCTGGAATCGCTTTATCATAAGCGTTACCACCATCAATAAAAGTCACAAAACCATAATCCTCCATGACACGGAATCTAAGCTCCATACCGCCCTCAATAAAAGAACGTCCACCTGTTGGTAGATTATCAGAATCAAGTGGAGATACGGTATTGTACTCATAACCACGTATAGAGCCGCCGCCGCCACGATAAAAACGTTCGGTAGCTGGGATGTTTTCTATGGATGCTCCCCATATATTGCCAGCGGCAAAACGCGCGGCGAATACAGGGCTTGCTAACAGATTAAATGATTTATAGTAGGTGGTGTTTATCTCATCTTTTATAAAATATGAGCTGGAATTTATGGTATCAAAAAATGGGGTAGCATGTATATTAAATGTCCAGCCTTTTGTTGGGTTTAAGATATTATCTCTTTTATCTTTGGAGGCGAATAAAGGGATAGAAAAAAGCGCGGTATTTTCAGTAGAGTCATTATCGGTGATCTGCTCAAAGCCATATCCGACTCCAGCGCCGATTTTCCAGCCATTTTCCAGTTTACGCTCAACTGCCGCTTTTATGGTAAATCCAGTGCTTTCAAAAGCGTCGTTATCTTGTTTTTTTAATGTGGTATCAATATTTAGTTTTTGATTATCCTGTAAAAAAAAGTTTTTCTCAAATTTACCAGAAATACCACTTTCTAGCATGGATAAATTAAGTTCTGTGGAAAGTTTTTCACCATTTGATAAGAAGTTGCGATGTTCCCAGCCGCCACTTAAACCAATACCACTATCTGTGGCGTATTTAGCGCTTGCTTTTAATGAGCGGTGAGTTTTTTCTTTTATCTTAATGGTAACGGGTACTCCACCATCAATGTTTGGTGATTGTGGTAGTATAATCTCACTATCTTCTATTAAGCTAGATTTACGAAGCGCTAATTTTATATTATTTACCTCACTTTTCTTAAAACATTTATTTTGTAGGTCAGGTATTATTTTATGTAAATATGAATCAGATATTGTTTTGCTACCGTTAAATTCAATATTAGCGAATTTAGCTTGCCTTCCCATAATAACGTGATAGTCAATATTAACTTTGTCGCTAGTATTATCTACGATAGCCTCATGAAATATCTTAAAATCAAATAGACAGTTATTTTTTTGTGTCCATTTGCTGATTATTTCCTCATCTGAGATAACTTTATGCGCGATAGCAGCGTCGCCTTCTTGCGCTGACATTGAGTCTTTTAGCTTTTCTATTGTCGGTATATTTAGAGTGTCTTTATTTTTATCTTCCTTGTTATCCACTAATATACTTACTTTACCAAAAGTATAACGTGTTGATGGTATAATGGAAAATATAGCTTTTTGCTCTTTTTCGTTAATATCAAAACTTACTTTTGATTTGTAATAACCATAAGAATGTAAAGAATCCTCTATATAACTCTTCTCTTGATCAAAGTGATAATAAATATAGTTAAGGTCATTTTCTGGAATATAGGAACGTTCGTTAATTGTTGATTCAAGCTTGTTGATCAGAGTTTTTATATTGTCCTTTTCTGGATTAACCTCAGCATGTTCTTTTTGCTCAACAACGTATATCTTTACCTTATAGTTGATATTGTTTTTTTCATCGGCAAGGCTAAATGACGTTTGCGTAATGAGTATAGAGGTCACTGTTAATAGCGATATAAAATAAAAAAGAATATTTTTTGTATTTTTGAGTATGATGTAAATCACGATATTTTTATCAGTCAGGTTGTTATAATATTATTTTCTGCTAGACTCATAATACATTATAAATGTCGTAACGTAAAATTAAGTAAATTTAATAAGTAAGTCTAAAGTATGGATGATATTGACATATATAGCAAAGCCGTAAAAGAAAAACTTGAAGCGTCACTTAATTGGGTAGTTAATAACGTAATTTCCTTTGAGACGCTTATTCAGCTTGGTATAATAATAATTATTTTCCTTCTGGCAAAGATTTTCGCGAAAAATAGCGTAACATGGATAAAAGATAAGAAGGGGGACTCTAGTAAAATATCACTCCCTTGGTTTAACATATCTTATCAGGAGATATTATTCCTATTTTTCGGTATATTGTTTTTGTGGATAGCGACTTTATTCGCACAAGAATTAAAGGTTAGTTTTCAGCTTCTTAAGATAGTAGCGTCTCTTACTAGCGCATGGGCGGTCATACGTTTTACCTCAGCTACTATAAAAAGCTCATTTTGGGCAAGAACTGTGGCGATTACCCTATGGGTTCTTGCCGCGCTTAACATTATAGGCTTACTTGCTCCTACCATTGAGTTTATGGATAAATCCGCTGTCTCAATGGGTGATTTTAACGTATCATTATTGCTTGTCGTAAAAAGTATTATAGCTTTTGTTTTGTTGTTTTGGGGGGTTGGTTTCTTATCTGGAATATTGGAACATAGCTTTAAGAAAGCCTATTCATTAACGCCTTCACAGCGTGTTTTATTCTATAAACTATCTAACATAATGCTTTACGCGATAGGAGCGATAGTTGGGCTTAATATAATTGGGCTGGATCTTACCGCTCTTACTGTATTTAGTGGTGCTCTTGGTTTTGGTATTGGCTTTGGTTTACAGAAAGTTTTTTCCAATCTAATAAGCGGGATAATATTATTATTGGATAAGTCGGTAAAACCCGGTGACGTTATTTCTATTGGCGATACTTACGGTTGGGTTAACTCACTTGGCGCGAGGTATGTGTCGGTGCTTACCCGTGATGGTAAAGAGCATCTAATACCGAATGAGAATCTGATAACGCAGGAAGTGGAAAATTGGTCATATAGTGATAAAAAAGTAAGGGTGCGTATTCCGGTAGGGGTTTCTTACTCCGCTGATATTCATAAGGTTCAGAGCCTTTTATTACAGGCAGTAGAGGAAAACGAAAGAGTTTTGAGTAATCCAAAACCGGTTTGTTTACTCACTGGTTTTGGCGATAGTTCTGTGGATTTTGAGATAAGGTTATGGATAGATAATCCAGAAGATGGTATAGGTAACATTAAGAGCCAGATATATTTTCGTATATGGGATTTATTTAAGGAAAATGATATTGAAATACCTTTTCCTCAACGTGATATTAATGTAAAGTCCGAGTTTTTTGAAAAGGTTAACCAGCTAATAAATCAAGATAAGATATGACGATACCTATATTGATAACCCTGTTTACGGTTTTGGCTTTATTTATCGCTTTTGCTAGGCAAGTAGCGTCTGTTGAGTTGTTAGCGCTTGCTGCTGCTAGCTTTCTTATTATAACCGGAGTTCTTAAAACTAGTGATTTTCTTACGGTATTTAGTAATCCAGCGGCGATGACGGTTGCCGCTATGTTTATATTAAGCGCCGCTTTAGAGAAAACAGGGGTAATTGATTATTTAGGACGAGCCATACTTACCATATCAGGAAAAAGCGTTATGCTCGCTCTTGGTACGACATTTATGTTGGTATTCGCTGGTTCTTTTTTCATTAATAATACTTCTATAGTGCTTATTATGATACCGGTTATGGTAACTCTTGCCCATAATATTTCCTTGCCAGCGTCAAAATTACTGATACCACTTTCCTACGCTTCCATACTCGGTGGAACTTGTACTCTTATCGGTACGTCAACTAATCTTTTGGTTGATGGTGTGGCAAGAACGATGGGAGTCGCGGCTTTTAGTATGTTTGAGATATTTGTTCCTGGACTAATATTAGCGTTTATCGGAGGGGTATATTTATTTTTTATTGGCAAGCGATTATTGCCAGCGAGGAAATCATTATCGGAGTTTTTTGACCAGAGCTTCAAACGCCAGTATATTACTCAAATTCATATAACCGAGATTTCTGGTTTTGCAGGTAAAACGCTTAAAGAGGCAGGTTTTACTGAGGAAAATGATTATCAGCCGGTACATATTATCAAGCATAAGGATGAGCAGTCAAAAATAGCTTTATCAAGATTTTTTGGTGGTTCTGATATCGCCAAGATTTTTCGTGAGAAAATTGAGTCTAAAGATTTTACCTCTAATATAGATCCAGAAACTATATTAGAGATAGATGATCGTTTAGTCTTGATGACTGGGCAAAGGCAGATATTAAGTCAGGCGCAAAAAGAACAAGCGCAGGAAAGTGCTCCATTCGCTCCTAGTGACATAGTTGAGGATAGCACCATAGTAATGGAAGGGATAATAGCCCCTGAATCAAGCTTTGCCGGAAGGCAGATTAAAAATTTGCGATTGGGTGAGATATATAACGTACATATACTTGCGGTACATCGGCAAAAAGGCAAAATCAGTATGGATTTTGATGATGTAATACTGGAAGTTGGTGACACGTTGTTGCTTAGAGGAAAAGAATCAGAGATAAAACGTATATTTAAGAATGATGAATTGCTTAATTTGAGTAAGCCTGCGCACGAGCCTTATGATACGGAGCGAGCGCCAATCGCTATAGCCGCTGTCGCTTTTGCCATTCTTCTTGCTGTTTTTGATATATTGCCGATAGCCGGAGGAGCTTTTGTCGCGGCGGTTTCGGTTGTTTTAGTTGGGTGTATAAAAAATAATGACGCTTATAAAGCTTTACACGGTCAAGTGTTGCTTCTCATTTACTCTATGCTTGCGGTAAGCGTAGCTATGGAAAATACTGGAGCTTTGAAGTTGATAGTAGATAGTATAATGTCATTTACGGAAGGGTTGTCGCCGTTTTTTATAATTTCTATTTTATATCTTATGACATCAGCGATGACTGAAGTGTTTAGCAATAACGCGGCGGCGGTTATGTTAACGCCAATTGCCATAGGGCTTGCTAATCAGATGGGAATTGATCCTAAAGCCTTTGCCGCCGCTATTATGTTTGGAGCGAGCGCTAGCTTTGCTACTCCCATCGGGTATCAAACTAATACATTGGTGTTCAACGCTGGTGGCTATCGCTTTACCGATTATTTAAGGATAGGGCTGCCTCTTAATATAATTTTATGGATAGCCGCTTCTTTTGTGATTCCTTGGTATTGGAATATTTAGCATTTAATGTGCTGCATTTGCAAAAAACTATTATAAAGTTAATAATAGAATAACCAATATGAAATATAGTTACTCTCTTATAATTTTATATTAATTGTAAAAATAAAAAAATTGCTTGTTGCTTCTGTGTTTTTATATAAACCTGACGATGTGAGATAACATTTTATTTTTATTTGTTTGGATGATTTTTTATGTTGTATAAATTGTTTGGTCTAAATCCTGTTGATATGGCTATAGATCTGGGAACGGCTAATACTCTTGTCTATGTGAAGGGTAGGGGAATAGTGCTAAATGAGCCATCGGTGGTCGCTATGCGTGATAATCATGGTACGATGACACCTTTCGCTTTTGGTAATGAAGCTAAAATGATGCTTGGACGCACTCCCGCTAAGATTGACGCTAAGCGTCCACTTAAAGATGGTGTTATCGCTGATTTTTTATCTGCTGAGGAGATGATAAAGCATTTTATCCGCCGTGTTCATAGTAGCAGCACTAGTTTTATTCGTCCGCATCCGATGGTAGTTATTTGTGTTCCTTCTGGTTCAACTCCGGTGGAAAGAAGAGCGATTCAGGAAGCCGCTGAGAATGCTGGAGCTCGTGAGGTGTGGCTTATTGAGGAGCCAATGGCGGCGGCGATAGGCGCTGGTCTTCCGGTTACCCTTCCAACTGGTTCTATGATCGTTGATATTGGTGGTGGCACTACTGAGGTAGCGGTACTTTCGCTTGGTGGAATTGTCTATGCTCGCAGTGTAAGGGTTGGTGGTGATAAAATGGATGAGGCCATTATATCATATATACGTCGTTACGCCAATTTGCTTATAGGGGAATCAACCGCTGAAAGGATAAAGAAGGAAATAGGCGCTGCTTGCGCTCCTGAAAATGGTGATGGAAAAATGATAGAGATAAAGGGTAGGGACTTATTAAATGGTGTTCCTAAGGAGATTACGCTTTCTGAGTATCAGATAGCCGAAAGTCTTGTTGAGCCGGTTGGTCAGATAATAGAAGCGGTAAAGGTCGCTCTTGAATGTACTCCGCCTGAGCTATCATCTGATATAGTTGATAAGGGTATTGTGCTTACCGGTGGTGGGGCTATGCTGAGAAATCTTGATTTAGTTCTTTCTAACGCTACCAGCCTTCCAGTATTTATCGCTGACCATTCTTTGGATTGCGTTGCTCTTGGCTCTGGTAAAGTGTTAGAAAATCCAGATGAGTTAAAGCATGTTCTTTTCAAGCAGGAGTAGTGTGGTATCGGATACCCACAGCAGCCGTACTGCCTGAAATTACACAAAAAAACTTAGACTAATCGTCAGCGTCTATATTATCATCATCGAATGACATTCCAGACTCACTCTGGATAGAATCTTCTGACATTCTAACGCTAGAGGCAGCATCCCTAAACGCTTCTTCTACATCCGAAGGTATGTCCTCACCTTTAGTAAGAAGTTTTTGATCAGCTATATCAGATATTGGGCGTTTGAAGAAGCTTTGCATTAGATCGTCACTAATTGTATTTAGATCAATAGTTTCCTCAGCTATCTCTCTAAGCGATATAACGGAATCTTTGTCATTATCGCGCTCAACTGTTGGCGGGTTTCCAGAGGTGATTTGTTTTGCTCTTTGTGAGGCAAGCAAAACCAAATCAAAGCGGTTAGGGATTTTAGTAATGCAGTCCTCAACGGTTACGCGTGCCATGTATTTACTCCATAAATCTGAATATTTCTTTGGAAAGAGTGGATTTTTATAGTAAAAAGCTGTAAATAGCAAGTAATATAGTATCTCTACTTAATTTTTTCTGAAAAAAAGTTAAGTAGACGTTCAGACACTGCTGAGGCTTACACCGCGCGAGCGGCTTCTTGCGGTTGCGACCTTGTTATTCGAAATAAGAATTTCTTATTTCAAATTACTATAAAATTTAATAGGATACTGGTTATATATGGCTGAAATACATAATATGTTGGAAAAGAAAGATAAAAAGCTGGTGCGTCCTGACTGGATACGGGTTAAGGCTCCGACTTCCAAAGAGTACGCTAAGACTCGTGATATTATTCATGGGCTTAAGCTCAATACCGTGTGTGAAGAGGCGGCGTGTCCGAATATCGGGGAATGTTGGAGCCAAAAACACGCTACCGTTATGATAATGGGTGATACCTGCACTCGTGCCTGTGCTTTTTGTAATGTAAAGACGGGAGTTCCCGGCGCATTAAATCCGCATGAGCCAGAGAATTTGGCGCAAGCGATAGCTGAACTTGGGCTTAAGCATGTGGTGATAACCTCAGTTGACCGTGATGATTTGCCCGATGGTGGCGCGAAACATTTCGCTGAATGTATTGAAGCGGTACGCAGGCGTTCGCCAAATACGACAATAGAAGTGTTAACACCTGATTTTCTGCGTAAGGAAGAGGGAATAAAAATTGTCGCTGATGCTCGTCCTGATGTGTTTAATCATAATATTGAGACTGTTCCTCGTCTTTATAAAACCATAAGACCAAGTGCCAGATATTTTAGCTCTCTGCATTTGCTGAAGACTGTTAAGGAAATGAATCCGTCAGTATTTACCAAGTCTGGGATAATGGTGGGAATTGGTGAGACAAAAGAGGAGGTCATTCAGGTGATGGATGATTTTAGGGAAGCGGATGTTGATTTTATAACTATCGGGCAATATTTGCAGCCAACTCCGGCGCATGCTCCGGTTGATCGTTACGTTACTCCTGATGAGTTTGAATATTACGCGAGGCAGGCACGAGTTAAGGGATTTCTGATGGTGTCATCATCACCGCTTACTCGCTCTAGCTATCACGCGGCGGATGATTTCGCTAAAATGCAAGCGGCTAGGGACGTGATGCTTGCTAAAAATAAGAATAAGTAAGCTTACGGTAGGTTTATCAATGACAGCTAAACGTTTTGAGTTTTTCCCTTTCCTGATTGTATCTATAATATACGCGTTTTACGCGTTCGCTGGTTTTGAGGAAAATAAAAATATTGGGACTTTTCATATAAAAAGTGAGGAAATAGAAAAAATTAATAAAAATGATGATGGTTCTTTAACTATAAAACTAACCGCTGGGGCAAAGGATAGATTCGCTCAATATACCGCTGATAATATTGGTAAAAAATTACAAGTTTTTTTGGGTAGAGATATAAAAATATTACAGGCGACCATTAGTGCGAATATTGATTCCGGTGTGATTGAGGTACAAAAACCCTCTGATGAATTGTTGGGAGAGGTGAATAAATGGGTAGAAATGAATAAAGATTTGGTGTCGCAATAAATGCCAATACATAGTGAAAGACAGATTTCCCCATATTTACCGCAGCGATTATTTGATCTGGTGGTTGATATTGAAAAATATCCACAGTTTTTGCCGTGGTGTCGGGCGGCACGGGTAATAGAGCGTAAAGAAAATGAGTTTTTAGGAGAGCTAGTAATTTCTTTTTCGCACATTACCCAGAGCTATACCTCAAAAGTGACAGTTACACCACCTTCTGAAAATTGTGAGGCAAATATTGATGTTGTTATGGTCAAAGGACCTTTTGAGCATTTAACTAATAGCTGGAGGTTTACCCCAGATAAACAGGGAACTATTATTGATTTTACCTTGGATTTTAAGTTTCGCTCACGCATACTTGAAAAACTTATTGGTAAATTATTTGGTAAAGCGACGGAGAAAATGGTAGGAGCGTTTAAGAAAAGGGCTGATGAACTGTATGGGAATAAATGTTGACAGTTACGTTGAGTTCTGTTTTTTGACATCTAATGATTTATATAATAAGCGTGAGTAAACAGGTGGTCGCCAGCCTAAGCGGCACTTGAGCGGAAATAGTCACTAGGCTGTATTAAGACGGTGATTATATTATTTATGGACAGGTGGCCGAGTGGTCGAAGGCGCACGCCTGGAAAGTGTGTATAGGGGAGACTCTATCGCGGGTTCGAATCCCGCCCTGTCCGCCATTGATTCTTAGTTTTCCATTGTAATCAATAGCCTACCAGCAAAAGCCCCGCAGTTCCGGGGCATTTGGACTGTATGGTTTTATCGGAACTCACTGCGAGAACTGAAATTTAGAGAAATTATCCTGCAAAAATGCATAAAGTCTCATATGGGAAGTTTTGTGGTGCGTTTAGCATTAACATAAGCAAGCCTTGGAACAATGATACCTTCATATATGAAGCTTCCTATAAAATGCAGTACGGGCAACCGCAGAAGCTTTGCAAATATTTGGTAGCGTGACAGGTGTGACCATATCTCTATTGAGGCATCAACACCATTTGCCACCTCACCATTAGCTTTGAGCACGTACATGCGGCGCTGTATATCTTCCTTGCTCAAACCATATTGTTTTAAAGCATCTGGATTTGAAGTGATGTCATAGAAGTCCATCGGTGCGCCGGATTGATCCTTTAACTTGCAATAGTGAGTCATCTCACCGTCGCATACCGGGCACTCAGAGTTATAATATATCTGAGCAATACCACTGACTTCTTTTTTATCACCTGAAATAATACGCTCAAATGACTGGTGCAGTTCAGGGTACAGAAATTCAAATCCGGCGGCCCCAGCTTTTTGAGGTATAACTTTCTGGCCGTTTAAAAACAAGTCTGCCATATCCTTTAAAAGGAACCTAAAAATGAAACCCGACGCCCACATAAAGACCGGGCGATTGACAGCTTTACCTAACGTTTTCATAAAACTTTTTTGAGTCGCGGGATTAGGTGCAGTGGCGTTGACCGCACCTGTGATTTTTGGTTTAGATACAATAAACTGCATCAGGCGAATAATATCATAAAGATCAATCCAGCTCATATATTGCTGACCGCTACCCATTACCATGCCGCCATAGAATTTAGTAGAAAGTAGCATTGGTGTTAATATCCCGCCATTACCATCTAATACCAAACCGATACGAAGACGAACTACACGCAGACCATATTCTTCTGCTTGGGCGGTTTCTTCTTCCCATTGTTGACAAAGGCTTGCCATAAAATCTGTTTTGCTATCGCTTTCTTCTGTCATGGTTTCATTGCCGCGGTTGCCGTAATAACCGATAGCAGAGCCATTAAGAAGAAGTTCCGGTTTTTGCTTTAACCTGCCGATAAGTTCTACAAGGTTTTTAGTAGTATTTAAGCGGCTATCAAAGAACTTTTGCTTACGGGCTTTTGTCCACAGGCCTCCTGCAAGCGCTTCTCCTGCAAGGTTAATAACAACATCAATTTTATCGCTGTTTTTAATTGATACCAGATCGTCAATAGCTGTAACGTGTGGGCCAAATTTATAAGTTACCTTTTCTTTATCACGGCTAAGAGCAATAACATCATTGCCTTCTTCTATAAATTTTCTAACCAATGCAGTACCAATAAAACCGGTAGCACCTGTGATAAGGTAGGTTTTAGGATTATCATTTTTACCTTTTTTAAACGGCTTTCTTTGCCATTCCGGTACTTTTAGAATATGCAGTTTCATTACAGCAATTGCGTTTCTAATACCCCAAACAAGGACTCCAACGGCAAAGGCTGTAAACATCCATGACCATATGCCATAATTAACAGATACCATCATAGTATCATTGCCATACCATCCACTTAATACCGGATAAAAAACCGCTAAGAATATGCCAATACTGATAGCCAGAATAGTATGCAGCACTCTTTCAAATGGAGGCAATAGCCTTGTTTTGTCTTCAATAACAAAGTCACAAAGAGTGACAACGAGTTCGGTTATAAGCAGAGCGCCTAATACTATAGCCCATGCACCGTGCCACTGCCACCACGCCAACCCAAAGAAGATAACGGCATAAATCATTTCACGTATGAAGTGGAATGTAAGCTCATGCCTTGCGCTTGGTTTTGAAGGTAGTTTTTCTGTTAGTTCATGGTGATAAAAATTATCAAATGCTCCTAAGATCACTTGCACCAGCATTATCGTAAATACAGTATTCATTGTTGACCTCCTTTACTCATAAACACACCATCCTGAAAAAATGTTTGGCCAAAATACTTATGGTCAAAAGACATGCGGAATCTGAAAGCGCCGTTTCCTTCGTCAATGTGGGCAACGTGTAATCTGCCCGGAGTTAGAATGGACGGCAGGCGCATATAAAAACTGCCAATTTTGATGCAATATTTATTGCTGACAAAATGCAAATTACCGTCTTCTTCATAGACTTCCAGAATCATGTTAAGCCCGCTGCCCACGCGCTCCATTAATCCATATTTGCTATCAACCACTTTAAGTGACGATACGGTTATCGGCGCTTTGTTATTGAAATGAAAAACACGCTGCCAGCAAATGCCTTCGCCTTTTTGAAAAACAGATACATCAACTTTTGCGCTCTCTGCCTGATCGGCCACCAACGGGCTGCCAAATAATTTGCAGATATATGAAAATAGCAGGCCAAGCTTAGATCTTCTAACGATCATATTTCCGGCGTAGTTATGGGTATATTTCCCTTCAGCCATTGCATCAAAACGCATCTTAATAGCCGGAGATAATTTTTGCCAGCCACCACCTTTCGCAAGATGCCTGAAGTCTGCGATATGCTCTTTAGGTTCAGCTATGTTTATTGCGGGTATAACGTGTTCAATCATGACTTTCTCCTTGAATTTTTATTTTAGGAGAAACCTGTATTTCTTATCTAATACCCCATATACTGCTCCGCAGACAGCTCCGGTAAACATAAATGCTACTATAAGAATCGAGTCTTTTGCATTTGAAACCGTATTTGCGAACCATAAATATAGGAATAATGGGCTTGCCAATCCACCAATGGCATATGCCCAGATAGGAGAGTCTTTGATCCCTTTGATAATGGAGATAGCTATTGTATATGGAATCACAGTAAAAGCTGTACCAAACATTGCAAAAAACAGCACGCCTGCTATGAAATTTCCAATATCAGCATTAAAAGAACCGCTAAATATACTGATCAGCAACCCAAGCATGGCAGCTGCTAAGATATTGGCAAGCATGAATAATAGGAGATGTTTTATAAAACCTAAAATTATATTCTTCATGTCATCATCCTATTTGTATTAACAGTTACTTTATAATTTTCACCACTTTAGCACCTAACTTCATCAAGGCCTTTAAAACGGGCCTAGGCACGGTCAGCATATCTTGGTACCATCTATTGCTTTCTTCTAAAAATTTGTGCATATTTTCGATTTTCTTTTTCACATCATCTGGTGTCGCTTTGTCACCTTCAAGCTTCTCAGAGCATTTACGTAGCATCTCAAGAGCCGGATCTATTTCACGGACTTTTCTGCCTTCGGCAATTGCCATAACCATATCCCACGGTTCTTGTATGGCTTCAAAATGGTCGCGCCTATCACCCATAACATGAGATAAATGCACCAGCTTCCAGCTTTGTAGCTCCTTAAGGCTGTTGCTTACATTTGAGCGAGCAATTTTTAAAATCTCCTGAATTTCATCTGCTGGAAGCGGCTTATCAGAAAGATATAATAGCGCATGTATCTGAGCCACGGAGCGGTTAACCCCCCAGCGAGCACCCATTTCACCCCAGAACAAGATAAATTCTTCCATGTTTTTGGTAATCTCCATAACGCTCCTCTTTGTTTATTTAATTTCTGTAAATTCAGAAATAACATAAATTACTGTAATTGTCAAATCTATATGTTATAATTGCGGTATGAATAAAGAACAAAAAGGCGATGTATGGTTTGTATATGATGGAGATTGCCCAATCTGCCAGAGGGCCGCATCTGCTTTGCGTATCAAAAAAGCCGTTGGCAGCCTCAATCTAGTCAATGCAAGAGAAGATAAAGACCATCCGGTTTTGCATGAGGTGAACCAACGCAATCTTGATCTTGACGATGGCATGGTTATCAAGTTCCAAGATAATTATTACCATGGAGCTGGTGCGTTATATATCATGGCTATGCTTGGCACCAACAGGGGATGGTTCAATCGTATGAACTATTTGCTATTTAGATCAAGAGTCTTTGCTAAGATATGCTATCCGACCATGCGAGCCACAAGGAATATGGCAATCAGATTAAAGGGGGTAAGTAAAATAAATAACCTATACGATAAAAACCAACCAACCTTTCAAGCCGTGTTTGGCGATATGTGGGATAAAGTACCGCCGGTAATTCGCACACGTTATGCCAATCGGCCTTACTCCAACGATAAGATTACCGTTAAAGGTGAAATGGATATAACCTATTCACCAATAATTAGGATATTACTTCCAGCACTCAAAATATTTGGCGCATTAATGCCCTATGAAGGCAAAAATATTTCGGCAACCATCCATTTTCATAGCGAACCGGATTCAAACGCCTTTTGTTTTGACCGCATTATGCATTACCCAGATGGAAAAGAAGGAAAATTCCAATCAAAGATGTATCCTTATAAAGATCATCAAGTCTTGGAATATATCCGTTTTGGTGTCGGCCTAAAATTAAAATATGAATATGACGGGAAGGACACAGTTTATCTCAAACACCAAGGTTACTTCTGGAAAATATTTGGTATATTAATTCCAATGCCGTTCAGCCTTATTTTTGGCAAAGCTTTCGGTGAGGAAATAGCTATTGACGATAATAGCTTTAAAATGAAAGCCGGAGCGCAGCATTTCTTGTTTGGTACAACTTTTGAATATAAGGGTAAGTTTAAAATTACTAATCCGGTTACATATGACTAACGAAACCACCATCAAACAAATAATCAATGTTAATTATGCGGGAGAATACGGCGCCATCCGCCTATATAAGGCAATGATTCTGGTTGCTAATGTCTTTCATAAACCGCTACTTACAACTCTGCAAACTATCTTAAGCGACGAGCAAAAACATTGTGATATATTCCGTAGCATCATGCCAAAATACAATATGGTGCCATGCCGTCTGACGTGGATTTGGGGTGTTGCTGGATTCTTTCTTGGTATTGGCACGGCACTGCTTGGCAAGCGTTCTTTGCTAATTTGTGTTAAAGCTGCTGAAAATACCGCACATAGTCACCTTCAGGCGCAGTCAAAGTTTCTTGCAAACAAAGATAATGATCTGACCCAAATAATAAATGACGTTCATATAGAAGAGCATAAGCACGTTGAGCTATCAGAGGAAGGGCTTAAAAAAGGTAAACGCCACTTTTATGAGCCATTTTTATATAAGGCGATTTATCAAATATGTCAGGCAACAATGTGGTTGGTTACAAAGGGTGAATCGAGCAACATGCGGAAAACTTTAATAATTTACCGAAACTCCTAACAGTTTCCGTTGTTCCTGCCAATCATATGCTCTAATGGCGAATAATTTTTCGACAGTCCATTCGGCAGAGTGTAAACCTTCAATAATCATCTCAATGATATCTGGCGCAAGGAAACGCAGGCGCATAACGCGGCTAACATAGGTGGCTGAGTTGATATTATTTTCTTCGGCAATTT
This sequence comes from Rickettsiales bacterium, assembly GCA_041396965.1. Classification (NCBI taxonomy): domain Bacteria; kingdom Pseudomonadati; phylum Pseudomonadota; class Alphaproteobacteria; order Rickettsiales; species Rickettsiales bacterium. The sequence goes on along the minus strand of JAWKXN010000001.1, from coordinate 1,320,975 downwards.
CGGTGATAGTTGTTTTCTCGCCTGAGATCAATTGCTCATTCCAAAGGAAGCTGCGAGCGATAGCTTTTATAAGCTGCATGTTTTTATTGGATGCAATATTGCCAATAATAACTTTGCTGCCGTTATTGGTTGCGGCAAGTTTGATCTCGCGAGTAAGATGTATTCGTCCTTCAGGATTTTCAGCTTTTCCTCCAGCCATATTTCCCTGCAAAGCTTGAATTAGCCTATCGGCACATAAATATATATGCACCTTACTGTCGGATAGTTCTATTCTATGAACAACCGAGCGGATAAATGCACTCTCTTTGTCTATATCATCAAATTTAAGATTCTGCGCCATATCCATCAGCTTCTTTTGCAGGTCAAGCTGTTCAGATTGCAGATAATATTGCAATGCCTCACCATGCTTCAGAAAAGCCAATATTTCTGATTTTACCAAATACTCAATTTCATATGCGGGGATATTTGGCAGGCTTCAGGCTTTGTGTGCATAACCCTGAATAATTGCCTGCGAAATGTAATATCGATAATGCAGCTTCCGGGTTCGGCTATGTTTTTGGCTCATGTGATTACCACGATCATCGAATAGTAAACCGGTTAGAAGGCATGGGGATTTTGTACCTGCCTTGCCAAATTCCCTCCGACGATTGCTTGCAATAACTGCCTGCACTTTTTCAAAAACTCCCTGTAAATTTGCCATTATCAGGGAATTGGCGTATGAGAGTATAGCTATGGTTTGCTGTAGCACCGCCATATAACCTGTTTCATAACGTCCGATAAAGTCTAGAAATCTAGAAAAAGCAAGCAGAAGTAAGGGCTTTAGTGTCTTTTGCCGTCCAAAGAGATTTGTTAAAATATACTCACATTATGAGTAATACGCAATTAAGCTATTAATGCTAACATTTGTGAGAACTGGTGAGTTAATAGGTGCGAAGTGGGAAGAGATTAACTGAGATAAGGAAGAATGGCATACAGTCTGTAGCGTGAAAAGAATGACTCACTTGGTCTGAGTTGTAGAGTTTTTTACTCCTTAATTCTTTAGTTATCTATTTCCTAGTACCTTAATATTTCATAGAAGGTTTAGCGGGAAGTCGTGAGAATATCGGATCGGTAATAACCGGTGACAGACAGGAAATTAGCCACAAAGGTATATGGATGAGGAGAGGGAATGCTATCCGCCTTTTTTTCTTAGTTAGTCCGCTAACTATTATATTTGCCGCTTTTTCCACACTCATTATCAGTGGCATTGGAAAATCATTAACGTCAGTCATCGGGGTTGTTATGTAGCTTGGACAGATGACACTTATATATACATTATCTTTAATCAGAACACCTCTTAACGCCTCTCCATAATAACGCACACAAGCTTTTGACGCGCTGTAGGCCGGTGAGCTAGGCAGGGCACGAATTCCAGCAAGTGAGCTCATAATGGCTATCTGCCCTGATTTTCTAGCTTTCATCAAAGGAATTACTGGTTGTACTGTATTTATTACTCCATCAATATTAGTAGCGAATATTTCCCTTACTTGTTTGCCATCTTCGCCATTTTGTCCTAATCCCGCTGAAATTCCGGCATTTGCTATAACTATATCAAGAGGAGTATTGCTATCTACTTGCTTGATCCATCTTTCCATACCATTCGTGTCGGTAACATCTATTATTTTAGTATGTACAGTAGCTCCGTTATTGCGGCATTTATTGGCTATTTCCTCTAATCTTTCTGTATTTCTTCCCTGTAGATACAAAGTCGCGCCATCTTTGGAGTATTTCTCGGCAAGGCCTGCTCCTATACCGCTGCTAGCGCCGGTTATCAGGATGTTTTGCGTTTTTTTCATAAAAGTTTAATCAATTTGTGAATAATATGGTTCTTATATAGTAGTGGCTGGAATAATAATAAAAGTAGGAATATATGTCTAAAAAAAAATCGGTTTGTGTGTTTTGTGGGGCTTCGGATAATGTTGATAAAAAATTTCTGGAAATAGGAGCGGAATTTGGAAAGTTACTTGCTAAGCGTGATATAACACTGGTTTATGGTGGTGGTGATTGCGGGGTTATGGGAGCTGTCGCCAATTCATCAATGAAACATGGTGGTTATGCTGTTGGTGTATTTCCTCGTTCGTTGCGTAATATAGAAAATGAGCATAAATCCCTTTCCGAGATCACTATTGTTGATACAATGCACGAACGTAAGCAAAATATGTTTGACCGTTCGGATGCGTTTATCGTGTTTCCCGGTGGTTTTGGTACGATGGATGAGATGTTTGAGATAATAACTTGGAAACAGCTCATGCTTCACGACAAGCCAGTAGTAATATTTAACTATCAAGGTTATTGGGATCCACTTATAGAATTGATGAAAAATATTATAGAAAATCGCTTCGCCAAAGCGGAGGTCGCCACTTACTATCATGTGGTTGACGAACTGGAAGATATTATGGACGTGCTGGGATATTAAAAAATCAGCGTTCGGCTGCTTGATTTGCCTTCTTTAACTTTTCTAAAGCCTGTGGCGCGATTTCTCCAAGAACTTCTTCTGAGACTCTGAATTCTTTGGGTGTATTATACTCGCTGGTACCGGTTGCCTCCAGCAATTTATACGCTTTTTCTGTATAGTTTTTAACTCCTAATTCTTTTAACGCTGTGGCAAGCCCCTTGCTGGTAACATTTATGGTGATTTTATCGTCTGTGGACTCTGATTTAACAGTATCTTTAGCAGCAATTCTTCCTTCTTTATTATCTTTTTCTTTACCTTTAGTAGCGTGTCCTTTACTATCATCTTTTTGATGTACTCCTTCTTGCTCTCTTATCGCTCTATCTCTTTCTTCTTGCTCTTGCCTTTGCTGTTCACGTTGACGTCGCCCTATAGCTTCTATCTCTGCTCTTTGCTCTTCGGTAAGTTCAGGTATTACTGTGCTTCGTACAAACAAAAATTTTTGTGGGCGGGTGTTGTCTCTTTGTTCATAATGCCTTACCGCCTTACCTTGTATATGCTCATCAACATTATAGACCCTGTGCCCTCCATCACTATGACTTTTATCTCTACCTTCTATGGCCTTCCCAGTTTCAGTGTCAAAAAATTCCCGCTGCCCAGTTTTCCGATTGTGCCTTATACCTACATTCTCTGATGTATAATGCCCATTTCTAGCATTTTGTTTATTTTGTTCTGTTCTGTCTTTATATTGTTCTGACATATGATTGCTCTCCCATAAGTAAGTATTAATATTGTGATAGGATCATGCTACCAATATATTAATAAAAAAGTAAGTTAATGTTTTGTTACAGTTATGTTGTTGCAATATTATCATTATAATACAAAGTGTTAAATCTAGTTAAAACAACTTAACCGCTACACTCAGCCCTTCTCTTGTTGGTAGGATGGTTGCGTTATATTTCGTCTTATCCGCCAGCCGTTCGTTAAACTCCCGCATATTCCGCCATCTGCTAGCGGGGATATTCTCCGGTGGAATTTCAGATGATGTATTGCCACCAAGTAGAGTGTTATCTGCCACTATCAGCCCGCCCTTACGAATATTTTCTTCTGCCCAGTCAAGATAGGCAGGGTAACTTATTTTGTCAGCGTCAATAAATGCCATATCAAAAGGGGCTTTGGCTGATAATTCGGGCAGGACTTTATGTGCATCTCCAGCCAATTGGGTTATACGGTCATCACACTCGCAGCGGGCAAAGAAGCCATCAGCCATTTTTACGTGTTCGGGGTCTTTATTGATCGCGTATAAATGACCATCATCCGGTAAAGCCCGTGCCATCCAGATAGCGGAATATCCAGCGAGAGTTCCGATCTCAACAATAGTTTTTGTGCCATGTAGAGCGATAAGCAATTGTAGTATCCGACCTTCCTGCGCGCTGATATTTATCGCCATGTCACGCTTTATCAACTCCTCATTTATCTCGGAGAGCAGTTCGTCTTGCGGTGCGTAGAGACTTTCTATATATTGAAAGTCACGAGAGGAAATATTACTGTTACGGGACATATTGGTGAGTTTTTATAAATGTTAGACTTAAAAACGAATAATCAACTGCAAGATAATATATCCGGCACTGAGGAAAAGGAAGTTTTTTCTCTGTCAGTTACAGGTAGGCAGTGGAAATTAGCGAATGTTGATGAGAATATGGCGATTTCTATCGCTAGAGAACATGAAATTCCTGATCTTGTAGCGAGAATATTGGTAAGTCGTGGTATTGCGGTGGATGATGTAGCTGATTTCTTAAATCCAACCTTACGTAATATGTTGCCAGACCCGTCTCATCTTCTGGATATGGATAGGGCGGTAAAAAGGATATGTGACGCTATTATAGCTAAAGAAAAAATAGCGGTGTTTGGTGATTATGATGTGGATGGGGCTACTTCATCCGCTTTGCTTAATCGTTATTTTAGGGCGGTAGGCATACCAGCGATTATATATATACCAGACCGAATGAAGGAAGGGTACGGACCCAATACCGAAGCGCTTCTAAAATTGAGAGGTCAGGGTGTGTCATTGGTAATAACGGTTGATTGTGGGACTATGTCTTTTGAGCCGCTTAAGGCGGCAAAAGATGCTGGGCTTGATGTAATAGTGGTTGATCACCATATGGGAGAAGCAAGAAAACCAGAAGCGGTGGCTGTCGTAAACCCAAACCGTCTGGATGAAACATCACCACACGGGCAGCTTGCCGCTGTCGGGGTAACGTTTTTATTGCTGGTGGCAATGAATCGTGAGTTAAGAAATAGGAATTTTTTTGCCAATAATAATATTCAGCAGCCAGATATAAAACAATGGCTGGATATAGTAGCGCTCGGCACTATATGTGACGTGGTTCCGCTTACCAGAGTTAATAGGGCGTTGGTAGCGCAGGGGCTTAAAGTGATGGCTATTCGTCGTAATATTGGAATATCAACATTACTTGATATGGCGGGATGTGAGGAAAAACCGAATAGTTATTCCTGTGGCTTCATAATAGGTCCACGTATAAACGCTGGTGGCAGGGTAGGGAGGTCTGACTTAGGAGTTAGAATAGTTTCAACTGAGGATAGTGTGGAAGCGGCTAAAATCGCTGTAGAGCTAGAACAATATAATTCAGAGCGTAAAGCCATAGAAGAGATGGTTCTTGAGCAGGCAATGCTTCAAGCGGAAAAAATAGATGATAACACGCCATCACTTATGGTTTACGGAAAGGATTGGCATATTGGGGTAATCGGCATTGTCGCCGGAAGGCTTAAAGAACGTTTTAATAAACCGGTAGCGGTTATTTCTATAACAGATGGTGTTGGTAAGGCGTCCGCTCGCTCGGTATCTGGGGTTGATTTTGGCGCGACAGTAATTGCCGCGCTTGAAGCAGGTTTATTAGTGGCCGGTGGTGGACACGCTATGGCAGCAGGATTTACTGTGGTGGAAAATAAAATTCAGGATCTTTCCACGTTTTTTAATGAACGTATAGGAAGGCAGCTTAAAAACTCTCCACTTGTTCGTAGCCTCACGCTTGATGGTATAGTTGATATTAGTGGCGTAACTGTTGATCTGCTAGAAAATCTTGAGCATCTAGCACCGTTTGGTCAAGCGAATCCACAAGTTCGTATAGGCATAAGACAAGTAACCAATTTCAAGTCAGATATTGTTGGCGAAAAACACGTAAAAACCATGTTTCTTGATAAGATAAGTAATAAACGATTATCTGCGATAGCTTTCCGTTGTGTTGGCAGCGATCTTGGCGATGCTTTACTTTCCTCGCAAGGAAAAATAGTAGATGTCGCCGGACAATTACGGCTCAATAGCTGGAACGGTAGACAAACACCAAATATGACCATAGATGATATAGTAATTTATTAAAATTGTTTATATTTGAGATAATAAGGGTATTCGCCGTACATTTAGACAGTTTATAATAATATATTAATATTTTGTTATTTAGTTCTTGATATAACTATTGTAATTATTTTTTATATAGGGATGATTAGTAATGAAAGAAGCTTGCGAAGATAACAAAAAATCCGGTGACAGTCACGTTTGTCTTCATCATCGCTGCCACGAGGATTTGATGGAATATTGGAATAAACTACGTGGAAATAGGCAGTTTCCAGCGGAGAATGAAATAGAACCATCTGACATAGCTGATATATGGGATTATTGCTTCTTAATAAGTCTTGACGATGTGGTAAAAAGGATAGGTTATCGCTATAGCTATATGGGTAAGGAATTAGTTGATGCTTTTGGTGATGATCCAAATAACCCTGATATGGCACTTCGTCTTCTTTCAACCACAAAAGTTCCTAGTCTGAAAAAAATAGAAGAAGTTCTTGATAAAAAGCAGCCAGTTATTGATGAGGGTGAATTTGTAAACGCTCATAAAATGGAAGTACGGTATAGAACTTGCATTGTACCTCTTGGTTATGAAGACGGGCAGGTCGCGCATCTATTTGGCGTAATGCGCTGGAAGGCATATTAAATTTTTAGCTTTTTCCTGTACCCCTTCTGTAAAAAATTAACAGAATTTTGGTGTGGGTGATATGAACAATACAACAAGCTCATTTGAGGAATTAATTATACCAAGAAAAGATATAGGTATCTCTTCTGGGGTGATTTATCGTGTTTATAAAGACAGAACTAATTTTAAGGTAGTAGAGGCTCTTTCCGCGTTGGATGCTATCGCTCAAAGTAAAGTAAAAAATCCTTATAAAGTTGAGCGTACTGATAAGATGGCAAATAGCATAATTCAATTGAATCAGGTTTTTGATATAGAAGATGATGATATGGAAATAGGTAAAGGAGCGGAAGATAATATAGCTGAACATAACGCACAAGAAGTAAACGTGGAAGCGACTGAAGACATTGTAGAAGAACAACAATCTGAAATAGTGAGTGAAAGCTCTGAAGTGGCGGTCGTACCTGATGAAAATGCTCCTCTAAATAATGATGACGTTGAAAGACTACTAAATAATTAGACGGTGGCGTTATTGTCTTTATTGTTAGTAACAGGTGGTTTCTTATGTTTGTTATTATGTTGCTTAAATGGCCAGATGATCTGCCCAATAAATGATTCTGGTATATCAGAGCCAAGTACACCGTATTTTTCTGGTAGCTTACCTTCTGGCATATAAAATGTACCAAACATTATATCAAGCAACGGGAAAGTAGGAGCGAAGTTCTTATCTAGCCCCTCTTTCTGTGTGGTATGATGCCAGCGATGAAATACCGGACTGGCAAACACATACCTAAAAGGTCCAAATGTCCAGTTAAGATTAGCGTGCACCATAAAAGAATACATCATGTTAAAGCCACCCATAACCGCTATTGACGCTGGAGAAAAGCCAATCAATAACATAAAAACATTTACCAGAGTAAAAGTACTCCAAACATTGATAGGGTGGAAGCGGTAGGCCGAAAGCCAGTCAACTTCTTTTGGCGAGTGATGGATAGCGTGCCATTTCCACAACTCGGGTGAATGGAAAATTCTATGTCCCCAATATAACAAAAAATCTGATGTGATAAAAACTATAGTAGCCTGTATATATAACGGTAGGGTGGAAAAATATCCATAACCATTAGCCAGATAATTATGAATTTCTTCCTGCGGAACGTCATGGAATATTATACCAAATCCTGATAATAAAAAAATCACGAATACATATTTCGTCATTATGGGCAGAACTGTACTATATAATATATCAGTTATTATACCGCCACGTAATATTTTTTGACTTTTATTGCAGGGGAAAATAATAGACAAAGCGGTAAATAATATAAACGCCCCAGTCAATATCCATAATTTATCAGCTATAAAATTGATAATATCATCCATATAACCATTATATGTCATAAATAGTAAAATTTTACTTTAACAAAAGGCTAATTTAAGAAGAGCTATTTGCTCTAAGGGATGTAGTCGCGAAAGGATTACCTCCTCTAAACCTTCTACTAAAGCTGCCTATACCTCCAGACATGGCCGAAACAGGGTTAGCTAGTGTAGAAAGGCTAGTACTAGCTTGTGATATCTGCACTGCTATTTGCATAATTACAGAATTAAATCTATTTGCCATTTCCGCGATTAAGAAGAAAGTAAATAACGCTAGCATGTTTATTGGTGATTTGTCTGCCAGTTCCCATCCTTTAGTGTTTGGCTGCCAACCAGCTGCTGTAAAATCCATGAATCTCCAGTAAGAAAAACCAAATGGTGTTCCTCGCCAACCCTCAGGGAATTCACTAAAACACACATTAGCTTGCATTACATTATCAAGTGCTCCTTCCATTAATCTTACAAAGAATATGAAGAATATAAAGAGAAGTATTGGTTGTATCATTGAGCTTACTAACTGTGCTATCCAGCCATCAAATATATGTCTAGTACGTTGAAATAAAATTGTTGGAATGAATATTGGCGCAAGACCAAATAATAATGTTCTAAGAACCATAGCCATTACGAACACCCATAAAGCGGTCATCATCGCGCGTAAGAATGACAAAATCGCTATAAATAATATTATAGCAAGTATAAATCCAAAAAATGGATAAAGAGCTGTTGCCATTAATATAACGAACATTTTTGGAGAGAGTATTTTGGCAAGAGCGCTATCAAGTACCGAAAACATACTTATGCTTTGCATGGGATTCCAGTTGAAGAAGGCGCCAGATCCACTGGAATTTGTGATAAAGCCTATTATATCCTCAGTGCCATTTTCAAAGAAATTTATTACATAATTGTTGAAAAAAAGGTATGATGATGGGCTAAGAAGAGCTGCTATTATGCCAAGTTTTACAATACGTATTAAAAAATCGTTCAATTTAAGTTGAATCATACCTGTCATGAATAATATTCCGTATATGGTAATGAATAATACTATGGCCGCATTAATAGATAGCTGATAATCTATAGAGGTGTATATAGCTAGGTAAATTCTAGCGCTAGCCGCTGTTAATTTACTCCTTATACCGAGTATAACATCTTGAACCATTGTGCTATTTAGTACCTTAAAATCATCAGTAATTTTTCCATCTACGTCCGCACTACATAGATTCTGAGCATAGGAATCATATGGTATAAGACATATACCCACTGTAAAAAATAGAGCTATAATCATTAAATGTTTTTTTATTTTTAACATAATACTACCATACTTTAATAAGTTAACGTGCGCCACCTCTAAATATTTGCGCAACCGGACTAGTTACATTTACCACACCTGTTGTAACACCTCTTGTAAGCTCACGGGCGACTTCAGGTATAATAGTTACAATTGAGGTCATTAAAGTTGAGATGATAAGCAATAATATAAGTTGGTTTAGTACATCTTTTTTTATTGATTCATCAGCAAGACCACAATCAATTTTACCGACCATAATAGGGCTATAATTTGTAAAGTTGCCAAAATTTGAAACATTTGTTGTTTGTACAGCAGAGGTATCAACTTGTGATTTGGCACAGAAAAGTTGTCCTACCGGACAGGCTAGACTATTTTTAGTAAGAATATCACTAGATACGGTATATGAAGGTGTAACTGGTTGATTGGCATGCCAGCATTTTTTCATATAATTATCACCAAGTAGGAAAAATATGTTGTCTATAATCTCAGTAAACGCGGATGGAGCTTGTGTTACTGCTGGAACAGCAGGCAGACCAAGCTGACCTGCTGCGGGAGCTATAGCTGCTTGTGGTGCTTGCGCGGGGGTGGGGTTAAGGAATATACTTAAGAAAGAGAACATAAGTAGTGGTAATATCAAACTATACAGATATAGATCTAGTAACTTCCAAGCGAAATTCTGCGTGTAGCCAAATAATAAGAATGGCACTATAATCGGAATTATTAATATTATAAACGCTATAGTAAGAAATGATGAGAGATATAGATAAACAACCTGTATAACAAACATAGTGATACTAAATAATACAAATAGTCCGATTATAGTAAGCATTATCCCAAAATTTTTGGCGAATACTGAGCCATGTAGTAGCCCCATTATCCCATCTTTTAAGTCTATTTGATTTCCTAATGAATCTCGTCCAAATCCCATTAATTTTTCAAAGAAGTAATCAATATTAGTCCATGGAAAGCCGGGGGCGGGATTCGCCACCGTAACCACCTCATCAAAAATCTGGAGCATAGTGGTATGAAACCAAGATAGGCTGTTTACTATCATTATAACTACACCTATTTTTATCAAAAGTGATATAGCTCTCCCGCCAAGCGCTGGAGTCGCTCCGAGCATGGATATTCCAAGAATAGCTATAGCAAGCGCTATAAGCGCTGGATAAAGCCACTGAGCTAGATTTGATATACGGTTCAACAGATTAGGAATAGAATTTTCTATTGGATCTCTAAAACATTTAACTATTTGCCAAGTAAATTGTAAGCCATTAGTTAAATCTTTATCCTCACAATTGAATGTTGTGTTAGGAGCGAGATTAAATAAATCAACATTATCATCAGCGTCAACTGCTACGGAAAAAACCGGATAAGACTGCAAAGTGACAAACATCACAGAAAATATTAATATAATTATATTTAAAATTTTCTTCTTCATCTCGCGCTCGTAAAAAATCTGCTGCCCGGAGGTCGTAAATTACCTACACCAAGAGTTGGCATTCTACCAACATGACCCATTGAGGCAGAGCCTATGTATGGTATATAACCAATTAGAGAATAGAATACATACATAACCAGTGCTGCCATAATAAACCCAAGAAATACAGATTCTAAATAATCTTGATAAAATTTTTCTTCGTCTTGTTGGGTAATTACGGCGGCAAATCCAGCTGGATCAGCGGCTATCGCCATCTTTTTCCAATCAATGACTGTAATTGGAATTCCTATTTCAAAGAAACTCAAAGGATTTATCCCACCATATCCAAATATATCATTGTGTTTTTCTCCTTGTATGCCTTGAGTAGCTGTTTCTTCTTTCTTAAGAAATTGAAAGCCATCATTTATAGAAGCTTGCTTAATATCAACTTTTATGTCATCTTTAGCCAGTAATTTTTCGGTATATCCTCCTTTTTGATTGATCCAATTTCCTAGCTTGTAATTGGGGTCGGTAAGAACGTCACCTCTAGATATTATAAAATACAGAGAATGCTGACCATGTAGAATTGTGACATTAAAAGCCACCAGAAACATAACCAAATAGGCGAAAAGAAATATTGGTTGAATGATAAAAGTAAGCATTAGTCTCAACCATCCCTCAAACATGTGTTTTGTAGACGAGAAAAGTATTGTTGGGATGAACATAGGAGATATTATCACCATAAATGATATAGCTATGTACGCTATAATAAAAATATAGACAACACGGGCAATGGCGAATAAAGCGGAGAGCACCATATATACTCCTATTAATCCAATAAATAGCCCCATTGAACCTGAAAATAGTGCTGAAACCGCGAGTCCAAGTATTCCAGAGCTTATGGTAAGTGGAGAGAATATTCCGCCAACGAATACCTCAATATAACAGTCTAATATATGCCATACTTCCATTATTTGCTGTTCGCTGGCAGCAAAATTGGTAGGGACCGCACAATTCGTATCCTGCCACACTCCTATGTTAGAGGCACTGCTTGTCCCTGCTATTGGTGTAGCCATCATATTAAGCAATTGTTCTACTATATCTAATATAGGGTTATAAAGACCGCCAAAATTTCTCAAGAATATAATTATAGCGCCAATTTTCAGCGCCAGTATTATTCCATCTTTAGTAGCGCTTATTCCATTGCCATCAAATAATCTTATCCCGAACAAGGCTATAGCTATAACAAAAACAGCAAGTACGGCACTATCATATATAAATTTGGAAAAAGGAGAGATAATAGCATCAGTCGCGTATGTTATGGTATCTCTAATGCACGGAATCAGGCGTGTTATAAAACCATAATCAATATTCGCGATACCACTTGCTGGGCATACATGCCTTATAAAATTTGGAGGAGGGGGAGCTTGATCAAAATCAGCTGGTGTCTTTACTCCAGTTGCTGGGTCTTCATACATAATTATCGTTGGTGGAGTTGCTGGGATATTATAAGCAAAAGCATAAAACGGCAATATTGAAGAGACAAACGTCACCACAAATAGTAATAAATATGTAGGTATATATTTATATTTTCGCATCTTTAGTCAAAGTTTTTTCTTGTTCAGATTTTACTTCTTTTTGGAAGTGAGGAAGCCAATTTTCAGGAATATCACCGTATTTTTTACGCATTTCATCAGCGATAGCTATAGTTTCAGCTCTAGCTGACAGAATGTTTATAGCCTCACTCATACCCGACAAGTCAATGCGGGCAACTACCACGTCATGACCTTGCTTTACCAGAAAGAATCTACTTCCTGGATCGGTGGTAAGAAGTAGATTGAACTCACGTTCGGTAAGCATAAATGCCGTCCGATAAGCCGATGTAGCTTTAGGATTTGGCAAGAATATCTGGGTTGCTGTTTGCTGAATGAGGGTTTCACTAATTGAGCTATTTGCCGCATCTTCAACGCTTTGGGTGGCAAAAACTACCATACCGTTGAGTTTACGAAGAGTTTTTAGCCAGTCACGTATACGAGAAGCGAATATATTATTATCAATCAATGCCCACGCCTCATCAAGAACTATGATAGTAGGCGTTCCATCAAGCGCTAGATTAATCCTGTGGAATAGATATAGTAAGGTGGGACCAAGACTCATTTTTTCTCTAAGTATTTCACCCATCTCAAATCCAAATGAATTTCCAACCCCAAAATCTATAATATCTTCATCATTGTCAAAAATATTGGCGTAAATTCCAGATGAGTGCCACACCTTAAGACGGCTGGCTATAGTTCCTGGTCCCTCCATGCCAAAGAAAGGGGCTATATTGCGTAGCATCCGGTCTTTTCGTGCCATTTTATAATTACCGGATACTGCTTCGTTTATTCTTTCCATATCCTCAGAGGCTATATCCTCACCATTAGTGGTCACCAGAACTTTTAACCATTCCACAAGAAAGGATCTGTTTTCGGGAGTATCTGGAAGCTTAAGAGGATTAAAACCACAATTGCTTGATGGCTCTATTACACTATATCTACCACCAATAGCTCTTATAAATATCTCCGCGCCGCGATCCTTATCAAAAAAGAAAGTACGGCAATTAAATTTTTGCGCCTGCGCACATAAGAAATTAAGTAGAACTGTTTTACCAGCACCGGTTGGACCTATAATTGTGGTATGACCAACATCGCGCGCGTGAAAATTAAAAAAATATGGGGTTCCAGAGGTGGTTTCAAAAAGTGTGACGGCATTGCCCCAATGATTGCCAGATATTTTTCCGGTAGGATAATTGTGTAAAGACGCGAAAGCTGAAAGATTCATAGTACTTATATCAGAGCCACGCACAGTGTAATCTATGTTTCCTGGTAGCATAGCCCAAAAGGCTTGCTCCATTATAAGCTTCTCACGTACTGGGTTTACACCAATATTAACCAACTCGGCAAGTGCCATAGATAGAGAATGCTCCAATTCTCGTGGACTTTCCTCAAAACATATAACAGATAGTTGATGTGCTCCAAAGGCAACATGCCCACTGGTTGCCATATCAAGAGCGTCACTTATCTCCGCTATTTGTGATATAGCTTTATCCTGCGCGTTAATCATCCGGTTTTGCCAGCGCTGCATGGATTCAATTTTTTGGGTTCTATTAAAGAATCTGTATGATTGTCCTATAATAAATTCAAAAGGCAACTGTAAAAAACCATCAAGCAATCCCGCAGCGGTAGCTGGAGCGTATTCCTTAATAGATATAATGCCAGCGAAACGCTTACGTTCCCCACCGGTAATTTCTATTACACTGCCACCAAAATAAAGCCTATTTGTAGGTAAATAATGTGATAGATCAACGCTGTTACAGCGTATCGGTACACTAAGCCCACCATTTATAATTTTATTTAGGAATTCCATAGGTTCTGAGAATATCCCATGTTCAGTCTCATAGGTTGTAAGTACTCTAGCACCATAATCTTTGAGGGTAGATGTGAAACGAGAAACAGCCTCGGCAAGTTCTTTCTGTGCTTCTCTCATGCTGCGTATCTCAGCTGCTTTATTGTCAGCGGCGGCGGATTTTTTAAATATTTTACTTAATGTAGATATAGCCTTATGTTCTGTCTTTCTTAATACACTTATGTATAGCTCATTTATATATGAATCTTTGTGCTTATGTTTTTCCTTCCATTGTTTGTCTATTTGGGAAGCAAAACCCGGCGGCTGTTTTCCACCTGGATAAGCACCTTGCCGTAACCTTACTGTGTGAAACCATACAGAATAAGCTCCATCGGCCATACTCTTAAGCAACGAATTACGAACCATCTTTTTCATATCTATATCTTCGTCATCCGCTGTCTCAAACGAGAATCCGTCAATTTTAACTATCTGCAAAAATTCCTTTTTCTTGGTAAAAATCGTCTGTTTGTCCCAGTGATACTTGTATGGGATAAATTCAGCGGCTGATACCTCTCTTTTTGTGTACGCAGCTCTTTCCGTTTTTCTTTTTAAGATATTAAGCTTCATGATGTTCCATAAAATCAAAAATATTTCTATACGTTAAACTAGGTATATTTCATTAAAAAGGATCATAAGAGTTATTGTTATTATGAAAATTTTTATTTGTACATTTGAATCCTTTGCTCATTTTAAGTACAAGCATTTCTACGGTTCTTGGTTCTTTTAAGCATAACCAGTAACCAATAACATGTATGATAGGTGCTACAACAAGAGTAAAAACAAAGTTTTGGGTATTAATAAACGCGACAATATTAATAACTGCATTCAGTACAAAATACATGAAACTTACCCCAAGAATCATTGTTGGACGGGTAAGTCCTTGAAATAGCGGATCAGATTGAAGACGACCAGAGCCAGACGAGTTGCTAGACATTAATATCTCCGTTAAAATACACATTAAGTATATGAATTATATGGCAATCTACTTAAAAAACAGTGAATCCATAAACTTACGAGAATTCTAACATAGAAATATGTCAGTTTTGTGTCAGTTAGCTATAAATTTTGTTTTTAGCCCATAAATTAACTAATATATCAAGTCCATCTCTTATCATAACAATATTTTCCTCTATTTTTTGGTATTTATGAGCGCAATTATGCCCAAAGAGCATAGGATATATTCCGCTTACGCTTTTATATTCATTATACACGCACAAATTTAATATCAGCCTATCGTATCCTGATAATTTAAGCCTATTAAGCGCGTTGTTATACTCAGACTCTCTTTCTGAGTTCCAAAGTTCGTTATTATCATTGGATTGTGATATACTCATATCGTAAGAGCGTGACACATCAATAGCTTTAACATTCACTACCCCGTAGCGTAGAGTGTATAGCCAGCGTAGATGTATGGCACACCAATGCTGATATTGATTAATTAACTGTTTTTCAAATAATAAATCAATAGGCTCTTTGGTAATCCCACGTTTTATTTTATTCGCTGTTTCTGGAGTACCTGTGTCTATTTTAGGCCTATCTATTTTCGGACGACCTCTTCTACGAGAAAATCTACAGTTTTTCATATGATTATTTATTGTTTTTAAGTGGTTACGCTATAGAGAAAATCATTGCCATATTACTGGTTTTTTTAGATTTTTTTCTATTTTCTAGAGCAATTTGTTTCTCACGATATTTTTTTCGTTCAAGATAACGCTTGCCTTTCCCAGCCTCCGCTCTCCATCTTTTATTAGAATAAATCGCTATTTTAGCCTTTTTCCTAACATAATTTGGGTTAAGCCCAGCAGATAGACATACATCAATAAAGTCTTTATTATTTTCTGTAAGCCAGCGTATTGCCTCATGTTTATTGTATTGTGATTCCATTTTCTTGCACCTGCTTAAAGCGTCCATTAAAGCTTGGGTTATTACCGCCTTCCATAGGGCTTCCTCACATTTTATATTGCCATAATTACCATCTATCCATGAAGGGTTACCAAGGTTTTTTGATTTTTTATTTTTAATTATCCTCGCTGTAAGCTTGTGTTCCGGTTTGTTTTTATAATTTCCATCATGGTATTCACTACCCATCACTGTAGAAATATTATTATCGTTTGACATATCTATTACCAGCTCGTGTATAAAAAATTAAAAAATTAATTTTTTGTTGTATAAATGGCATATATTAGGAAATATGCAAGTAAAATTTAGGATATATCCTATAAAAATTGCTTAAAAGATTAATTATACTAATTCTACATAATGAAACAATTGGTTAGAAATCTTATAAAATACAGACCATAAATTATTTATAATATGGTTTATGCATACATGTTCAGGAAGGAGAAAATTATAGTGATTTATAATTTCTATAATTAGAAACTACTATAAAAACCACCACTGAAAGTGGCGGTTCTGCACTGCGACTTGTCTCGTCATATCCCTTTAGGGCGAAGACAGAAGCGAGTGTTGAAAATAAAAATATTATATTTATACAATCGTTCCTTCATGCTCATCACCAATAATTTCTTCTATTGGTATAACCGAAAACTCTCTCACTTCCTGAAATGAGATGCTGCCTTTATATCCGGTTAGCTCTCCTATATTATTGTATATTGATATAATATTTTCTTGTACTTCTTTATCTATATTTTTATAGCTACGGATTATCAGGTCAAAATTTATATCGTCATCATCACGCTTGACGAAACCATCCATCTGCATAGCGCCAAGTTGAGTTAAATTTACTTCTAATATAAATCTGGTATCTTCCTCATTTATTTTTCTACCATCTTTTTCTTTTTGTTTATTGTCTCTCTTAGTAAATAAGCGTACCTGTTGCAATTCACCGTCAACGGCTATTGGAAAAAATAGAGACTGCCACTGATGTGACGGTTGCTGTAGGAAATAGCGGCTTAAAGTAGAAAATTCACTCTCAGCGTTTCTTATTAAATCACCATGACCATTATTTTGTAACCACCTATAATTAGCCTCACCTAACCATCTTCTAAAATCACCATCTTTCATTGCCACAACTAAATTAACTATCGGAGATAAGATATTATGCTGATTACCTAGTTGATTTGTGGCATCACCAGATGGATTTCCAATAGTTGGTATATTACTATTTATAAAATTAAGAGCTTCAGCCGAGCTATTACTAAGTAGAAGTGTAAAAATATTACTAAGCGAGCCAGAGCTTCTTGCTAATTGATTAAATGTAAGAGGAGAAGAAGGTGTAGTTACGATTGGTGTTGTCAAATTATCTGTGTTGTTGGCTTCATCAATAGAAAAGAATATCTCGCTACCAACAGGAATATTTATTCCACCCTGAACTCTTATATAACCAATATCTGTGTGTATAACCGTTCCATTATTTGGATGGGTGCTGACAACATTTCCACGTAATTGTCCATTACTAAATTGTTGCTGCGACGGTAAATTATTAGGTCTCTGGTTAAGGTTTATATTCGGGTTATTTCCAGTCACGTTACTTGTCGTCTTATTATCATCAACTTGTACATTAGGAGAACTACGAGAATAAGCGGCGTACGGGGTGATATTTTGTGTCTGTGTAGAGTTCTTGGCGTTTTTATTAGATGGTTGAACAGGTGTGTTCACGGATTTTATGTTACTATCATTTGTTGCCAATTTTGCTTCCGACTCATTGGTTATATTGATATTTTTACTAGTAGGTTGTTCTTGTGCTTTAACCGCTGGTTGATTGGTATTTGTTTGATTATTAGCTTGTATGTTTTTACCTGTTTGAGAAGCGCTCGTGAAACTAGGTGTTTGCTGTAGTATCGCTGTTATTTTTACAGTTACCTCAGCTCCAATATGAAGAGCTTTTCCTGTATTAGCTAATGTGTTTATTACACTATTATTTTGTGTGGATGACTGACTAAGATTACTGGGTTCCGCTATTACGTTTCCTTTTACTGTAGCTATAATTCCCGAATCTAATTTACTAGCGGCGGAAGTAATACCATCAGATATTGTTTGCTGTTGATTAGCATTAGCGGATGGAGAAGGTTTGTTGTTAGAATTACTATTAGCGTTTATAATTACTTCCGGTTCTTGAGTAAGAGATGATTGAGCGGCGGCGATTTCCGGCGGTTGCCCATTCACCGATAATATATGAGCTGTATTATTTCCTGCTATATGCTCAACTCTAATGCTTATCTCACTACCGATTTTAAGAAAAAAATTACTGGAAAAAGTAATGTCACCAGAGCTTGTTCTAAGTATAGGGTTTCCTGATGAGTCACGGTTTATTATGAAGCCACTTATAACCGATCCAGGAGTAAGGCTGTTAAGAGAATTAACAGATTGTTGATTGCCACTAGCGGTATGCTGGCTATGTATTCCCTGAGCCGGTTGAGTTGGTAGTATGGTTATTAATCTTAAATCAGACATAGCGTACGCTGTATACGGTTATATTAATCCTGACCTAACCCTGCATTAGTTTAATTGATATTAAAGCGGCATCACTAGCGGCGGTTGAGTGTGGTGCTTTACTAATGAGAGATTTCTGGCTACGGATACTATCTTTCACCTTGTTATCACGGCGAATGATGCCCATAAGAGGCAGGGTAATACCAAGAAAATTAGAGCAGGCATTATTAATAGCTTGATAGGTAGAGCTTCCATCTTTTTGCGTAGCGGCTTGATTTATCACTATTCCAATTTGTGGAGCTGGTTTTTTTGAGTTAGTTATTTTTATAAAAGCGTAAGCGTCAGTAAGGGAAGTTGGCTCATCAGTAACCACCATAAGACAACGAGAGGCTATAGAAGATAAATACTGTACATGTTGTTCAATTCCAGCTCCAAGATCTATAAGTACAAAATCATAATCATTTTGTAGTCTAAGTAGGGAATCAGCTATTAGCTCCAATTTTTCCATAGGCATTGTCGCAAGAGAGGCTGAACCGGAACGCCCGGCGATTATATCAAAACCACCTTCATCACAGTGTGTTATAATTTCTTTTAGTGAGTATTTACCAGAAAGAATACCACTTAAATCCCGCTTTGGGGTTATGCCAAGCTGAACGTCAACATTAGCAAGACCAATATCACCATCAAATAACAGTACACTTCTTCCTGAGCGAGCGATAAGATGAGCAAGAGTAACGGAAAGCCAAGTTTTCCCAACTCCACCTTTGCCGGAAGCGATTGCCACAAGATTTTTTCTATTAGCGTTATTTATGTTATTTATACTTGTCATAATATTATGATATTACCTAGTTTTTATATTTAAGCAAGATTTGTGCAAGAAGCATGGAATCCATTGGTTGTACTGAGTCCATGAGGCTAGAAGAACGGCTTACATTGCAGAAACTATAACCATGCGCTACCATCGCCGATATTATTCCCCCAAAGCGTTTGGTTTCCTCAGTTTTCGTGATTAATACTCGCCTTATCGGTAGTCCCGCGAAAGCTTCTACAGCATCCACCGTTTCCATACAATCACCACCTGCCGCCAAAGTCAGAACTGGCTCTATTCCCTCTATCTTGGTAAATAGCTTTAATTCCGTAAACTCGTCATGATCATATGGACTACAACCCGCCGTATCAATAACTATACGTGTTCTTGGTGGCGCTTTTTCTATAATATTTTTCAGTTCATTAGCGTTTTCAGCTATTTTAAGCTCAGTGTTAAGTATTGAGGTAAAGGCTTCAAGTTGTTCAATACCACCAGCTCGTTTGGTATCAGTGGTAATTACCGCAAGTGATTGATTATCCATAGCTAGCTTAGTCGCCATCTTAGCTATAGTCAGTGTTTTACCAATTCCTGATGAGCCTATGAGCATGATTTTTATATCATGAGAGGTAAAACGCAACGGATCAAAAACAAAATTTCGCGCGAGCAACCTTTCCAAAGATATACGAAATATATCCTCAGAACCGCGCTTATTTTTTATGAGTTCTATTATATCAGTATCAGAAAGACGTTTTAACATTTTTGTGATAAACATCTCTGGAATATTATGAAAACGCAGAATATTTTTTAGCTCAAATTTTATTTCATCTATTTGCTGATTATATTTAGCGTCGTTATTGTCAGCTATATCTTTATTTATATTTTCTTGATAATTTATAGCTTGAAAATTACTTTCTGACTGTAAGCTATCTTCATCTCTTTGTTCGATAGCGGCGGTAACGGTCACCGAGCTACGGCTTGATTTCGTGTCAGTGGCGAGGATTATCGCGTTATCACCAAGCGTATCCCGAGCCATTTTCATAGCGGTTTGAATATCAGGAGCGGTAAAAGTCTTAAGTCTCATAATATATAATTTAGCAATTAAGTGATTATCATTCCTATAAAAGCCAACTGAATATTAGTTATCGTAGGAATCTCAACTTATAATTGCCCCAGAGTTTTTATTTTTGATTTCGCGTAAATCTCATCTTGAGACATAACGACCGTACTTGGTCTAAAACGTTCCACTATTGAGCGCACATAAGGACGTATCGGTGGGCTGGTAAGTAGAACCGGATTTTCTCCCTGCATAGCGCATTTATCAAATGTTGTCCTTACCAGATTTATAAATTCTTGTATCCGGCTTGGTGCCATAGATAATGACCTATTCTCGTCACTTCCGCTTAAAGCTTCCATAAAGGTCTGCTCCCATGCTGGCGACATCGCTATAATTGGTATATATCCGCCATCTGTAGTTTGGCTATGGCTTATCTGACGATTCAACCTGCTGCGGACATGTTCACTAATAATAGTTGGATTTTGAGTATTACGTGACGCTTCGGCGATAGCCTCTATAGTAGTTGACAGATCACGAATTGACACTTGCTCATTAAGTAAATTTTGCAGAACTCTTTGCACTCCACCAACGCTGATTTGTGACGGTATGGTCTCAGTGATAAGTTTCTGCTGAACCTTCTCAAGCTCATCAAGCAGTTTCTGTGTCTCAGCGTAAGATAATAACTCAGACATATTCTCTTTAATAATCTCAGTAAGATGCGTGGTAATCACTGTCGGAGGATCAACCACCGTGTAATTATTGAACATCGCTTCTTCTTTCATGCCTTCATTAATCCACATTGCCGGAAGACCAAAGGTTGGCTCTACTGTCTCCTCTCCAGCAAGAGATATTTTGCCACCACTTGGATTCATAACTAACAACATATCAGGGCGTATATCACCTCTCGTTGCCTCAATTTCCTTAACTTTAATGGAATAAGTGTTAGGAGGAAGCTGCATATTATCCTGAATACGCACTGACGGTATTACAAAACCAAGTTCACGTGCCATTTGACGACGTAAGGCTTTTATTTGTTCAGTAAGTCTATGCCCCTTTTGGTAATTGATTAGTGGAAGCAAACCATAGCCAAGCTCAAGGCGCAGCGAGTCAATCTGAAGAAAATCAGAATGTTGTTCTTCATCTCCTTTAATATCCTCACCGTCTTTTTTAGGAGCCTCAAGCTGTTTAGGCTTATCTTTTGTTTTTATTAACTCACCGGTTTTCGGGTCTATTTCCTTAGGCTCTTTGAACATTCTATAGGAAAGAAAACCAGTAAGCGCCGCTAGAAATAAAAATGGTGGGGCAGGTATTCCTGGGAGTAGTGCCATCATGAATAAAAAACCGCTGGTAACACCAAGTGAGGCGGGATGGCGACCTAATTGACCAAGTACCGCTTTTTCCGCCGAACCCACAACACCTGACTTAGTAACAAGTATACCAGCGGCGGTTGATACTATAAGAGCCGGAACTTGCGATACCAAACCATCACCAACGGTAAGTGACGTGTAATGATCAAGAGCCTCGCTAAAGGCCAGATCATTTTGTACGACACCGATTATTATTCCGGCGATAAAATTTATAAAGGTGATAAGCAGTCCGGCTATAGCGTCGCCACGCACGAATTTACTGGCACCATCCATAGATCCAAAAAAATTGCTTTCATCCTCAATTTCTTTACGCCTTGCCTTAGCCTCATCCTCAGTTATAAGACCAGCGGAAAGGTCAGCGTCAATCGCCATTTGTTTTCCAGGCATAGAATCAAGAGAGAATCTGGCTGATACTTCAGCGATACGACCGGAACCTTTGGTAATTACCACAAAGTTGATGATAGTAAGTATACCAAATATTATAATACCAATTACTACAGAGCCACCCATAACGTAACCGCCAAAAGCTTGTATCACGTGACCAGCCGCGTCCGTTCCCTCATGCCCGTGCGCTAATATCAATCTAGTTGACGCTATATTAAGCGATAGGCGAAGCATGGTAACTATAAGTAATATAGTAGGAAAAGAACTAAGATGTAGCGGTTTTTCCACAAACAAAACTGTCATCAAAATAATGACCGACAATGTAATGGAAATACCGAGCAAGAAATCTAGAAGCATAGCCGGAAGTGGCAATATCAGAACTATTAATATAGCGATGATACCAACGGCGAAGTAAATGTCACGACGACGGGTGAGGGCGTTTATCTCACTAATCCAATTAGTGCCACCATCAGTTTTTGCCGCTGTTGATTCCGCTTCCGCCATTATTTCATTAAGCTCCTATTTCTCTCCTGCCGCAGATGGCACGTCTAGTCCCTTTTCACTGTAGGTTTTTAACTTATTCCTAAGTGTTCTGATTGATATACCAAGAATATTAGCGGCGTGTGTGCGGTTTCCAAGACAGTAGTTCAGAGTGTCAAGAATAAGCTCTTGTTCAACACTTTCAACTGATCTGCCAACTAGAGGATTATTTTTTATATTTTGGCTTTGATTTTCCTCACTAATATTAACAGTGGTATTTTCCTGACTATCTCCTGATATATTGTTTTGGTAGTTATCATTACTTTCACTTAAATAAATAGCGTCAGCGTCAATTTTATCACCACTAGCTAGCAACACGCTACGGTGGATGGTATTTTCTAATTCACGTACATTACCCTTCCAGCCATAATTCTCTAATTTTTTAACTGCCTCATCTGTCAAAGGTTTTATTGGCAATGAATTAGCCTTTGAGTATTTTTCAATAAAATATTCAGCTAGTATTTTTATATCCTGTTTTCTATCACGCAGAGAAGGCATGTTAATAGTTATAACATTTAGACGAAAATATAGATCCTCTCTAAATGTTCCTTTTTTTACCTCTTCTTCCATGTTACGGTTTGAGGTGGCGAGTATTCTTATATTAACTTTTACCGGTTTATTACCACCGACTCGGTCTATTTCTCTTTCTTGCAGAACCCTAAGCAGCTTTGATTGAAGCCGTAGATCCATCTCGCTTATCTCATCAAGCAATATCGTTCCACCGTTTGCTTCCTCAAACTTACCTATGCGTTTTGACACAGCGCCGGTAAACGCTCCTTTTTCATGCCCAAACAGTTCAGCTTCTAGCAATGCCTCAGGAATCGCCGCGCAATTCACACATATCATAGGACCAGAGGCTCTTTTACTTTTAGAATGTATATATCTTGATATTACTTCTTTACCAGTACCAGATTCTCCGGTAATCAGCACGCTAGCGTCGCTAGGAGCTATCTGATCCGCCATATCAATAGTTTTTTTGGTAAGAGGGTCAGCGTAAATTATAGACTTATTTTCCTCAGTAATGGCTTCTAACACCGCCGCTATCAACTCCTCATTAGGTGGTAGAGGTATATACTCTTTCGCTCCTGATTTAATAGCCTTCACCGCAGCGTCTTTATCAGCTTGTAGACCGCAGGCAATAACGGTAAGATTGAACCGTTCTCTCATAAGTGAGTTAACTAACTTTTCAATATCTTCTCTTACTTCTATCATTATCAAGTCAGCGCCCTTACCACTCCTAAGAGAATTCATCGCCGCCTCAATATCAGAGGCATGAGTGACATTAGCCCCACGCGAGCGAGCTATACTGCTGGCTGTTCCCAGTTGACCATATAGTTCACCTATTATAAGTAGTCTCATTTTTTATCCCGTTTTTTATTATATTATTAGTTTTTCTCAGTTTTAATAATTTCTGTCATAGTAACACCAATCCTGTCTTCTACTACTACAACCTCTCCTTTTGCCACTAACCTATTATTTACGAATATATCTATCGGCTCTCCTACTTTTTTATCAAGCTCAATAACCGCGCCACGACCAAGCTTTAATAGCTGATTTACTTGCATGCTGGCACGACCAAGAACAACTGTTATTTGTACCGGTATATCAGATACCGTATCAAGACTTAGGCTATCAGCGACCGCTCTATCACCAAACCCTGATACTTCTTCAACCACCTCATCTGTCATAAATTACTCCTTGTTTTCTACATCGTTAAAGTTTTTATCACTACCATCATCACAATTTCCACCATTTTGCTGAACAACTTCATTCTCAATAGAATCTACTTGTTCATTTGTTTTTATGCTATCACCAGCTATCATATCGTCTATAAATTTTTCCACCTGAGACCATAATTTTTCCTGCGAATGTTCTATTGAACCATTTTTCCAACTAATATTGTAGTCATTTTCCGCTATAGCCTCATCACCAACTATTTTTATTCGTGAAATTATTTCCTCAGCATCTGGCACATTTTTAATTTTATCCTCAAAAACTTTTGCTACACGCTGATTCATAGATATTATTACTTGTTCTTCACTTATCAGCAAATTAGCGCAATGTCTCGCCGCGTTTGATATTACATTTTGATAATTTTCTAACAAAGCCTGCTTCGCGATTTTTTTCGCTATTGATAAGGCAAGTAAGGGCATATCCTCAGTTAGTTTAAGGCAGTGCGCTCGGTATTGCCCAAATATAGGGGGAAAAGCCTGAGTGAGATTTCCAAGCCCTTCCATTAATATGCGCTCAACATCAGCCTGCTCACTCTTTACCTTGTTTTCTCCCTCTTTGGTTCCGTCAAGAAAACCTTGCTTATATCCTTCCTGCCTAGCGTTATTTAGCTCTTCCTCACTAAATGTAGGTGGAGGAGGGGGTAAATCCTCTTCTTCCTTTTTGGGTTTAGCGAAGCGTTCTTTGCGGATTTCACGATTGGTGACGTTGTTTTCATCAAACTCCTTAAATGTTAGAGGTGAGATAAGCATATTTTACTATTTCCTGCCTGTGTCTAATAATTCATCTAATAAACTAACTGTTCATCGCCACCGTCACCGGCGATCATAATCTCACCTTTAGCAGCCAGATCTTTCGCGATATTTACAACATGTGTCTGTGCCTCATCAACGTCCTTTATACGCACAGGTCCCATATTTTCCATTTCCTCACGTAATATCTTACCAGCTCGCTCTGACATATTGCCAAGAAATAGCTCTTTTATTTCGTCCGACGCGCCTTTTAGAGCTACTCCTAACTTTGTTTTATCAACCGTACGCAACAATACCTGAATTCCCGCGCCATTGATTTTTAGTAGATCCTCAAACGTAAACATCAAAGCACGTACTTTTTCCGCTGATTCAGCGTTACGTTCCTCTAGCTTGCCCATAAACTTAGTTTCCGCGCTACGGTCAAAATTATTGAATATTTCCGCCATCATTTGGAAACTATCAGTTGCCTGACGTTTCGCTAGATTACTCATGAATTCCATACGCAGGGTTTTTTCTATGCCATCCATCACCTCTTTTTTAACAGTTTCCATAGACAACATTCTAGTGATTACTTCCATAGTTAACTCTTCCGGTAGATTCATCAATACTCTAGCTGCGTGCTCAGCTTTAACCTTTGATAGAACGACAGATATGGTCTGCGGATATTCATTTTTAAGAAAATTAGCGAGAATCTCCTCACTAACATTTCCAAGCTTATCCCATGTGGTTCTTCCAGCGGGACCTCTTATTTCTTCCATTATCCCATCGACACGATTTTTGCCCAAAGCTTTTATTAGCAATCTTTCAGTTGAGTCATAATTTCCTACCAATGCTCCTGATTCTGATACTTGATCAGCGAAATCATGGAATAACCTTTCAACGGAATCAGCATCAACTTGTCCTAAAGTTGACATTATATTTGATATTTCTCTTATCTCATCATCATCCATAAGAGCGAAAAGTTTTACCGCGCTTTCCTCACCAATCGCCATTAGGAACATCGCAGCTTTTTGCGGTCCTGATATTTTTCTTAAATCTTCTTTTCCCTCTTTAGGCTGTGTCTTTGCCATAAATTAAACCTTGCTATTATTATCCGTTTATAGTTTCGCTATGACTGTTTCATAATCCATTGTCTTAAAACACCCATAGTCTCCTCAGGATATTTCTCTACAATCTCATTAATTTTGGTCATTGAGGAAGATCTCATTCCACCTTTTATGTTAGCGACATCAATCATCACATCAGGTTCTGTGGATTCTAAAGTAGCGCTAAGTTCACTTCCTATGTTTTCAGGGTTGCTATTAGGATTTGGTAGTCTTTCAACAGAAGTTGTAGTTCCTTGTATAAGAGAAACTTCATTATTAACCCTCTCGCTAGGCGTTTGCATCCCTTTTCCTAGTTTTGACACCGCTGGTCGTAGTACCAGCAATATCGCGAGTATCGCTACCACAGAAATAATAAGTGTTTGGACAATAGATTGCAGTTCAAGGCGGAAACGCTCGAAGAAAGAAGTTTCTGTCATATCAAGGCTATCTTGAGTGAATTGCATATTTACAAGCTCTATCTTGTCACCACGTTGCTCATCATAACCTATAGCTGATTTTACCAGTGTCGTAAGTTTTTTGATTTCATCATCAGTACGTGGTGAATAAATTGACTCTCCAGTATCGTTTTCTTTATATGTCCCATCAACCAACACCGCTACTGATATTTTTTTAAGATTCCCAGCCTCTTTTACTTGGTTCTGTATAGTCTTAGATATTTCATAGTTAGTAGTTTCATTCGTTTGCTCAATATTTTTGTTGCTACCGCCACCAGCAGCGTTATTTGCCGCTCCTTGAGGAAGGTTATTGGCTACACTTACATTGCCGCCACCAGCGCCATCTAAAGAATTTTCTTTTTGATTGCTAGATTGGGTGGAGCGAGCCACTTGTCCATCAGGGTCGTACTTTTCTGAATTGATAACCACACGGTCAAAATTAATATCAGCGGCAACCTGTACCCTTACTTTTCCTATTCCTATAACTTTTTCTAGCAACTCCTCTAATGCTTTTTCAGTACGCTTCTCATATGCCATTTTATATTCAGTAGCATTGCCTGAAAGACCGGCTATACTGTCGGTACCATCACCACTTGCTAGCAACTTACCATGATTATCAACTATAGTAACCCTTGATGGGTTAAGGGAGGGTACTGCCGACGCTATAATATGGGTAATTGAGTTAACCTCATTCCTTTCCAGTGAATTACCACCAAACATTTTTATAATAACCGATGCGCTTGGTTCTTCTTTGGTTCTAGAAAACAGCTCCTTTTTAGGGACAACCAGATGTACTCTCACTGTATCTATACCGTTTATAGATGAAATTGTTCTGGCTAACTCCCCTTCCAAAGCTCGGAGCATATTTACATTCATTACGAAGCTTGAGCTACCAAAACTCTCCGAACGATCAAATATTTCATATCCAACTATTGAGCCGCCTGATGGAATTCCTTGCTCCGCCATGCTCATGCGCAAGCGAAGCACCTTATCAGCTGGCACAGAGATTTGTGACCCATCAGCTGAAAGACTATAGGGTATGCTTGATTTTTCCAGTTCGCTTACGATTCTTGAGCTATCTTCTAGTGTAAGACCAGTATAAAGAGGAGACATTCCTGCTTTTGACATCTGAAACGCTAACATCATGAAAAAGCCTAGTAATAGCACCCCAACGCCAACTATTATCCCTAAGCGAAGATTACCAAGCCCTTTCATCGTTCCCATTACTGATTCCATATTGATTTTTACTCCGCTTTCTGATTATATTACGATATTTTTTATGATATTATAAAGAGTTACATTAAAAATATTTATAATAAGTTAATATAGGGAAAAAATTTCCTATAACATGATAAAATACATTTGGACTGCTTACGCAAGCAAAATATTATTGTTATTTGTTAAATATTTATCGCTAAAAGCTAAATTAAAAACTTAAGAGTTTGGTAATATATGATAGCCATGTAATTGGGCGTGAAATGGTTCATATTGTCCTATTATGGAGCTATAAATTTTCTTATTTGCCCTCGTATTGTACTTAACGCGATAAGCCAATTTTCATATACATAAAATTTATTTCACATTTTATCTAATTTATGATAGGCTAATTCTTGTTGTTACAACATAAATTCTACTACTAATAAATCAATGGAGGGTATAAAAATGAGCTCTATAGCACAATATCATGCGATAACAGCCTATAAAGAGGTGATAGCCGATAACGTGGATGTTTATTTTAACTATCTTTATTACGCTTCTATTTTGTATATCGCTTTATATTCCCTTTACCATTTAGCTGGTGTGAACGGGGCTTGCAGTTAGTTCCATAGTAGTTTTTATCTTATGAAGAATATACGGAGTTCCCGTTAATGAGGGTTGCTGTTTATCCTGGTACTTTTGATCCTATAACCGTTGGGCATATGGACATTATAAGGCGTGCCCTTAATATATCCGATCGCCTGATAATAGGGGTGGCTCTGGATACCGGCAAAGAGCCAGTATTTGATATTTCTATGCGTGGTGGGTTGGTAGAGGAGGATTTATCTCTGCTTGGTAAGGATAGCGCTAGGGTGGAGGTCAAAACATTTTCTGGATTACTAGTAAATTTTGCTGAGGAAGTAGGAGCTAATATGGTGGTACGTGGTCTGCGCGCGGTATCAGATTTTGAGTATGAATTCCAGATGACTTGTATGAACGCTAGACTGAAACCGGAGATAGAAACGGTTTTTCTTACCGCGTCTGAGGATACGCATTTCATCTCATCACGTTTTGTCAAGCAGATAGCAAGGCTAGGCGGTGATATATCATCATTTGTGTCACCAAATGTAGCTCGGCATCTCCATTCCTATTTTTCTTCTATACATTAGCATACACAAATATTTCTTGTAAAAGTTTGTTGACTTTCTGCCTGTTAATGCCTAATGCCTATCTACTGTGTGGTAATTATCTTATTTTATTATGGCGGGTGTAGCTCAGTTGGTTAGAGCGCCAGATTGTGATTCTGGATGTCGCCGGTTCAAATCCGGTCACTCGCCCCATTCACTGCTGGTCTTAGAGGGTTTGCTTTTCGCCGCTGTATCATAGAAGAAGGGTTGTATCATAGAATATATTCTTATAGCTCTATTATTTCTGGTTTTCTACGGTAAATTCTCAATATTTCGTTGAAATTTTATCTTACATATATTAAGACTCGGTAATATAATTATACCGAATTATTTTTCGTGTTATATTTACGGTATATTTGGGGATATATTTAGCTCACTATCAGGGTAAGTAGAGTAGTTCATATGTTAAAAAAAACTATAATAATCATTTCGTTGCTAGCGTTATCTGGCTGTATAAAAACCGCCTCAACAAGTAAAATATATACCGCTGATGGTAATAAAGGATATTCCGTTAATTGTTCTGGAGCAGACAAGGATTGGGGATATTGCTACCAAAAAGCCGGAGATTTATGTAAGGAAAGAGGTTATGACGTGCTGGAAGTAACTGGTGAGGCCGGTACCGTAACCTCTATGAAGTCATCCGCTGGTGTATCAACCGCTAAAACCTCAACAGTCCATAATCGGATTATGGTAATAGAGTGTAGGCGCATAATTTCCACAGAAACTTACCCATTGCCGCTTGATTCGTTATAAGAATTGTCTAAGGCAGGTGCAAATATCTATCCTAAGTTAAATGTCCCGTTACATTTGATCAGGATGCCGCTAAACATTGTGGTATGAAACTACTATAGTTAGTAAACTACTTTTATTCTAAATATCAGTCTCTACTTTTTTTTGCCAAGTTAAGCGTAGTGCCCAGCCGATAGCTATTATGTCAATTACCTCTTGCGCTATGGCTCCGCCGACTGGTGATAGGTTTCCGGTAGCGGCGAATCCCATTCCGATAAAGCTTAATATCATGCCACCCACGGCGCTTTGTATCGCCACACGACGCATATCCTCACTTATATGGATAAGCTCATCAACTTTGGTTAGGGTATTTTCCATTATCACCGCGCCCGCCGCTTCCGCTGTTACGCTGCTTGCTTGACCAAAAGCAATGCCAACGGTTGCCGCTGTTAGGGCGGGAGCGTCATTTATGCCATCTCCCATAAATAATGTCGGACTATTTTTTGTTTCTTTACGTACCAAAGCTAATTTTTGTTCTGGTGTTTGTGATGATAACATATCTTTTATTCCCATTAACCCAGCAAGGTAGGAAACTTCTGATTCACGGTCGCCAGATACCAACATTATTTTAGTAAATTGATGATTGGGAGCTAGGTGATTAATAAAGGAGTGCCCATCCTCTCTTGCCGCGTCACGAAAAATAAAGGTGGCGGCATATTTGCCATCCACAATTATAACACATTCAAGACCAGCCTCGCTTTCTGGCAGTTCGTTAAGTAATTCAGGTTTATCAATGCTAATCTTTTTGCGGCTGGTTATTTTTATTTCTTTTCCACCAACCACTCCGCTAAGTCCAAAACCAGCTTTTTCTGATACGCTTTGTGCTTCTTGTAATTCTATTCCTAGTTTTTTAGCTTTTCTGATGATGGCGTGTGATAGAGGATGTTTAGAATATTGCTCAATGGTCGCGACAACCGATAAAATATCATTCTTATCAAATTCCCTAGCTGTTTTTATGTCGGTGATTTCCGGTATACCGTAGGTTAGTGTTCCTGTTTTATCAAAAATAGCTGTCTTGCAAGTTGGCAATCTCTCTAACACAGTGGGATCTTTTATGATTATGGCATGCTTCGCCGCTAATGAAATGGCGCTTATTATTGTTATGGGAATAGCGATTAGTAGTGGGCAGGGGGTGGCGACTACTAAAACCGCTAGAAACCTTATGGAATCACCAGTAAAATACCACGCTAATACCGCGATTAACAAAGCGATAGGGGCGAATATAGCTCCTATCTGATCGCCGAGCCTACGCATAGCTGGTCTTTTTTCCTCAGCTTCACGCATTACGTGCATTATCTTGGCGTAACGAGAGTCAGATGGTAATTTTTCTGCTTTGATAGTAAGTGGTGACTCTCCATTGATAGAACCAGAGATAACAGAAGAACCTTTGGCTTTAGATATATGGTATGGCTCTCCAGTAAGATATGACTCATCCATAGTGCTGTGACCATCTATAACCGTTCCATCAACCGGACAAGTCTCATGCGGATACACAACTATGCTATCGCCAATTTTTATATCACTGATGGCTATTTCCAAAATCTCATTACCATTTTTTCGGTAAGCTATTGTTGGCATTCTTTCAGCTAACGCTGACAGAACGGATGATGCTTTGCGCATAGCGTATTCTTCCAGAGCTTGTCCGCCAGCAAGCATTATTATTATCAGAACCGCCGCCAAATATTCGCCGACGATAGCCGCCGTGACTAACGCGATAGCCGCTAATATATCCGCCCCCATATCTAGCTTTATGAGTTGTTTTATTATATTGAGCAGTAAAGGAATGGAGCCGATAATGGTAACTATTTGTAGTGGGATATTTTTTATATCCTCAGGCAAAGAGAAATATAGCGCTATCGCCAGCAGCGATAACGTCACTAATATGATGTGCTGTGAAAATATAAAGGATTTACTGATGGCACAGCCGCATATTCTTATAGCATTTTTCATTTATCCTCGTACGTCGTTATCCTACGGTCTCATAAAATTCACCTAGTAAAACCTAGGCTAAAATTTTATTCGTCTTGGCTGCCTAGTACGATAATAAAGCAGAAACGCTATATATCGTCGTTCATAAGCTTACGATACTATTAAAGAACAAACCCACACAAGTATAATATTGTAGCTATTACAAATATGATATGTCATAGCAGTGCTATATTTATTAAATAATTGAATTATATATAAAAATATAGCATTAATTATATAATGGAAATATCATTATTTCATAAAAATGTAACATTAATTATATAATGGAAATATCATTATTTCATAAAAATGTAATATTTTTTATGGATAAATTAATGTATATTAATTTTATGAGAAAAGAAGAAATAGATTTTGACGATTGTAAGCGTAGATGGAGAGAGGCTCCACGCTTAAAAGGAGTTATGAACAATGCATTTAATAGACTTGCGGGTGGTAAAGAAGGAGTTCCGCCTATATCAGCTATGAAATCTATAGATCTTAGCTTGTTAAAGCACGATGCCGCTCTTAATGAATTTGCGAAATCATATATAGCTAATACCGGACATTTTCGTAGACATTTTACAGCAAGTATACCGTATGTACTTCAGCAAGATATAAATTTAGGAAACGCCATCACGGAGTTCGTAAAGGAAGAAGAGAAAAAGAAAAGTGGAGAACCGGTATCAGTATGGACTGTTGGTAATTCTGAAGGTGTTCTTGCGAGAACTATTTCTTATATGTCAAAAGGAAATGTCCATACTCTTACCAATAATGAAGCGATTGAGAATTTACGGCATTTCAATAGAAATAAATATGATTCTGACCATTTTCATCATGCACCATTCTTTGAGGTTACATCAGAAACCTTGAAAGAATTAAAATTACCAGAGAAATTTTCTGCTATACACCAGAGTTGTACATTTCAAATGTTTTCTTCTGATAGGAAAGAGCAAGTTGCTTATATTTCTAAATTTCTTGATAATGATGGTGTGTACACAGCTATAGAAAAATGTACAACATCTCTTGATGAGTATATAAACAGAGAAGCGCAAAAAGATGAAAAATTTAAATCAAGATATTTTACAAAAAGACAAATAGAGGAGAAAAAAGGAAGTGTATTACAGGAAATGTCTAGGGGTATGGTACCGTTAGAAAAGTTAATAAAAGATACAGCATATTCATTTCCTCATATTGCTATAGTATGGAATAGTGGGAATTTTTATACTATAGTAGCGTCAAAGAATCCAGAAAGTGTCAAGAGGTTTTGCTCTCATCTTATGTCTCCACTTATACCAAAAGAATTTAACTATCATAAAGAACTACCTGATAAAGCATCAGGACTTAAGGGTGTAGATCTACAATTTCGTGAACCAGAGGTTTTTACGAATATAAGTGATGTAGCTCGTTTCTCAAAGATGCATAAACACATAAACCCTGAAAAAAGAGATAGAGTCCTCAGCAGATAACTTACAATTTATCTTAGTGATTGACCATTATCCATATGTGGTTGCCGCATTCTCTCGGCAAGTATAGCCTCAGCCATGCTACCTTTCTTGATGGTAGCCAAGTTATTAGGAAATACCTTATTAAGAGAGCTAAGAATATTTTCCCTGCGTACTTCTGCCATAGAATGTTTTCTATTGTTATCTTTAGCGAATTTAAGGGCTTTCTCCCGCAAGCGATTTGCTATCTTCGCTCCTAGTTCACTAGCGCTAAATTCAGGGTGCCATTGTACTCCAATTACAAATTGTCCTTTTAGTTTACCTTTTGGATCCGCCTCAACTGCTTCTATTACCTTGCTACCATTTTCTTTTGAGTAGGCGGATTCTTTCAAACCCTCGCCAATTTTACCCATAGCTTGATGATGAATGCTATTCTCATCATAAACAAGATTCTTATGTGTTGGTATAAACATGGAAAGTAGAGAAGAATCAGCAATATCAGCAAGGCTAGAGCCTCTTTTTATCTGAACGGGATGTACGGGAATAAATGGAGCTATATTATGTAACTGTTGATTATGGTCATCATGCCCAGTTGTGTCCGGTATATGTTGTTGTAGATCGCCACCAAGCATAACGTTGAGCCGCTGCGTGCCTCCACAAATAGTAAGTAACGGCATTTTAATATCTAGCGCTTTACCCATTATCATATATTCATAGTACGCACGGTTTTGGTTTTCCGGTCTATCAAACTCAGATTTTGTTTTTTTGTGTCTCGTTTGGTTGTAGTTATTTGGATCTAAATCCATATCATTACCCATTATCACCAGAGCGTCTATTTTTTCTACGTCCTTTGCCGGATCCCGTCGTTCGTGATTTCCTAAAAACATGGGAATCGCTCCAGAACTCGCGATCTGGGTCATCATGGCACGTACCGAAGAATTATCGGAACTAGCGCCACTAATGCCAATTACTGGTATATGATTTTGAAAAAACTCCATAATTAGTAATTATTAGTACATATTTAATTATTTTTCTAGTTACATTTTTATTACATTAACTTTATAAAGTTACTGGAATATTTACCTTTCTGCCCTATATTCCAACCATGAATATTATTGAAAAACAAAAACAACTTGAGGAGTTTTGCTCTAAGGTAAGTAAGGATGATTATATTACCATAGACACGGAGTTCATCAGGGATAAGACATATTTTCCTAAGCTCTGCCTTATTCAGATAGCAGGGAGTGATGCTGCCGCGCTTATAGACCCTCTTGCTGATAAGATAAATCTTGAGCCGGTATTTAAGCTTCTGCGAAATGATAGGCTTATAAAAGTATTCCATGCTTGTAGGCAGGATATAGAGATATTTTATTTGCTTTCAGGAGAGATTCCAAAAAATATTTTTGATACTCAGATAGCCGCGTCAATGTGTGGTTATGGTGAATCGGTATCATATGAGAATTTAGTGAACAGGATAGTAAAGCAAGAGCTAGATAAAACCTCACGTTTTACGGACTGGTCAGCTCGTCCGCTCTCAGAGAAACAGCTCGCGTACGCTCTTTCTGATGTAACACATTTGCGTGGAGTATATGAGCATTTGCGCTCTAATATAAAAGATGCCGGACGTATGTCATGGGTCATAGAAGAGCACGAGGAATTGTATAATCCATCATTATATAAAGTAGACCCACAAAATGCTTGGAAACGCCTTAAATATGGCACTATGCGTCCTAAAAACTTGGCTATACTTAGAGAGATAGCGGCGTTTAGAGAAAATGAGGCGAGAGTAAAGAATGTGCCAAGAGGTCGGGTGTTAAGGGATGACGCTTTACTGGAAATCGCCTCAGTTATACCAAAAAATGAGGATGAGTTCAAAAAACTGCGCGCCATTGATAAAGGTATAGCGAAGAAAAAAGCCCAGCAGATAATGGAATGTATAAATATAGCGCTGGCTTTACCAAGTTCTGAATATCCACAACAAAAAAAGAGACATAAAACACCAGACAACATTAATAGTATAATCGCTATGCTACAGTTGTTGCTAAAAGTAAAAGCTGATGTTAATGGTATCGCGCCATCTATAATCGCTGATAAAAAAGAATTAGAAGCGGTGGCTATGGGTGACGATAAAAGTCAGCTTCTGACAGGGTGGCGTTATGATGTTTTCGGTAAGGACGCTAAACTACTTATTTCTGGAAAACTGAAACTGTCATTAAACCCTGACATTAGTAAAGTAGTTTTTGAGGTGGTATAGAACCATACTACTAATATACTACTAATGGATAGTTCTGGATTCTTGCAGAGGCACTCTTTTTTCAGCCTCATAGCGCTCAACAAATGAACGAGTAGGGATAGGGTTGTTATATTCTACAGCAGTCCGTTTTGGCGCGATACCTTCTTTATTATATGAAGAAGATGCTGGTATCGCTTGCGGATAAGTAGCTTGCTTATCACTAATACCATTAAATTTATCGCTCATAGTTTTTATAACACCACGTGTTTTGCCAATAACATTTCGGTTCGTTGGAACACTACCCATTTTTATACCAGATCTTTGTCCTTCTACTGAAAAGGCGAGTTCTGAAACACGGACTTTTCCAGAGTTTAGATTATCAACAATTTCCTTCAGTGGTATATGTTTGCCAAAGCTATTTACAATTTCTTGTTTTTCATGAATGGCTAGTTTGTCATATTCTTTACCGTAAGCCTCATTTATAAAGTCGGATATTTCTTTATTAGCACTGACAAACACACCCATTACCCGCTCACGGCTGATAGCTCTTCCTTTTTTATGCAGGCCATCAAGTTCGGCTATACGTTCTTGGGTGGTTACTTTTTCTATATCAAATATTTTTTTGCCCAGCCAGTTCATAGGCTTCTCAATTGTCTGGTGTACGGCTACACCAATAGCCGCCTTGGCCGCGTAATATCCTATTGTGCCTTGTTCAATAACTGCTGACAATGCCTCTGTTACTCCTGTCCCAACACCTGGTATCGCTAAACCGCCTGTAGAGAATACCGAACCGACAATGGCGACAGTTGTAAGAATGGAAGCTATAGAAACAATTGTACCAACCGTTTTACTTACTTTAAGTTTTTTAAGGAAATTTGAGAAAGTCTTATTTCCAGCGATACCATGTTCGGGATCACCTTTTGCTACCGCTTGTAAATCCTTATTAGTTACATCATCAGGTATTTTTCCAAGTTTCGCGCCAACCTCATATTTATACATCTCACGCAAATTCTTAAGACGTTTATCATATGAACGCTGGTTTAATATAACGCCGATTGCGGAGACAAAACCTACGACTGGAAGGCTGAAAATAGAATTAGCCGTAGCAGAGGCAGTGATAACAGCACCCTCTTTGCCCACCATATGACCGGCGGCGTGTCCAGCTTTATCTTTATATGTACTAAGTTCGTCAGCCACTTTTTAATATATACTCCTATTCCATTGTATATATTACATTAAAATACTCTCTATAAATGTGACAGTTTAATGAAAATTATAAATAATTTATAGGGTTACAGTAATATGTGATAGGATTATGACATAGCCAAATATTCACGGGTCAGCTTAACATAATTATCGGCAGATTCATTGATAAACTGCTGTTCTTCCTCAGTTAAATCACGAAAATACTTGGCAGGGCTACCAGCCCATAATTGCCCTTTGGGAATACGCTTATTTGGTGTAACCAGCGCACCAGCCGCCACCTGCGCCCCTGATTCAACTACCACACCATCCATTAAGGTTGCTCGCATGCCGATAAAACAGCCATCTTCCAATGTGCAACCGTGTAACAATGCACCGTGACCAACAGTCACATTATCACCAATAATCGTTGGATTAGTCTTACGAGTAACGTGAATAACCGTACCATCTTGAATATTAGTACGGCTGCCAATACTAATATAATTGACATCACCACGCACCACACAACCAAACCATATGCTAGAATCAGTACCAATTTCAACGTCACCAATTACCGCTGCACCAGCAGCAATAAATGCCTCATCATAAACACTAGGAAATTCACCATCTGGTGCATATTCGCCCTTATAAGGTAGAATCATAGGTGAGGTTGTGACCATAAAATACTCCTGCTTTTTATTCTTACACTATCTATTATTACGGGAATATAGCGGAAAATTCTAGTCCAGTTTTTTCTGATAGTCCGAACATTATATTCATGTTCTGAACCGCTTGTCCTGAAGCCCCTTTCATTAGATTATCAGTGACACTTACTATAATAGCCCGATTTTTAATTCTGTCAGGAAATATATTTATCATGCAATCGTTGGTTCCTCTTACCTGACTGGTTGACGGCAGCACACCTTCCGGTAGTACATGGACAAAATACTCACTATCATAACTATTATGTAATTTTTTCCGTATGTCGTTAATCGTAATTCCATCGCTTAGATTAACATATATTGTAGAGAGTATACCACGATTCATCGGCATCAAATGAGGGGTAAAAGTAACCGATATATCGCTTCCGGCGGCGATACTTAAATTCTGCTCAATCTCTGGTAAATGACGATGACCACCAACGCCATAAGCTTTTATTCCCTCATTAGTTTCGCTATATAGATTTGCCTGAGTAACACTCCTGCCGGCTCCGGTAACTCCAGATTTAGCGTCAATAATAATACCATTTTCACTAATCATTTTGCTAGAAAGTAATGGTATAAGTGGCAGACTGGAGGTTGTTGGATAACATCCAGGATTGGCGATAAGATGTGAATTCTTTATTTTATCACGATTATGCTCACATAGACCGTAAACCGCCTCTTTCTGTAATTCCATTGCCTTGTGTTTATGACCATACCACTGAGCGTATGTATCCGTGTCATGTAAACGGAAATCTGCTGATAGATCTATTATTTTAAGGTTCTTTGGAAGAGAGGATATAACCGATTGTGTCGTACCATGTGGCAAGCAGCAGAACACCAAGTCAGTACCAGAGAAATCCACCTCATCTATAGAAATAAGCTTTGGCAAATTCTTAAAATGGAGATGTGGGTATACTTCACTGATATGCTTGCCAGCCTGTGAATCAGCGGTCAGATTGACGATATTAGCGTTAGCGTGAGTAGACAGGATTCTTATTAACTCCGCTCCTGTATATCCACTTGCTCCGATAATAGTGATATTGATTTTATCTCTCATAAAAGCCAACCCTATAATAATTTTGCTAGATACAAAAAAAGCACCATACCGGTGCTTTTTTAATAAAAGATATATGCACCAGATTAACGTTTAGAGAATTGGAAGCTACGGCGAGCTTTCTTATGACCATATTTCTTACGTTCAACCACACGGCTATCACGAGTAAGGAAACCACCCTGACGTAGCGGTTTATGGAAAATATCATCATATTTCTCAAGAGCACGACTTATTCCGTGACGAACAGCTCCCGCCTGTCCTGATAAACCACCGCCAGAAACTGTGCATATTACATCAAAATTACCGACTCTATCAACAGTCTCAAATGGCTGATTTATAATCATGCGTAGCACCGGACGAGCGAAATAGTCACTGAAATCACGACCATTTACCGTCACTTTCCCAGTGCCTCTCTTAATGAAGACCCGAGCTACAGCGTCCTTACGCCTGCCAGTTCCATAACATATAATTTCCTTCTCCGCGTTACCTACAGAAGCTTTTTTGGAAATGGTAGTTTTTTCTTTAGCGGATGATTTTGTCGTTTTACTAACCGTTTTTGTCGCTGCTTTTGCCACTTTTATTACCTCTTATTCTTCGGATTTTTTGTTGCGAAATCATATATTTCAGGATTTTGCGCGGTATGAGGATGCTCGCTACCACCATACACTTTCAGCTTTTTCATTTGAGCGCGAGCAAGCGGACTTTCTTTCGGCATCATCCGTTCAACCGCTTTCAAAATAACACGTTCAGGATGCGCTCCCTCCAAGACTTTCTCAGGATTTGTCGTCTTGATTCCACCAGGATGACCGGTATGGCGGTGATACAGTTTATTTACACGCTTTTTTCCAGTAAGCTTAACCTTATCGGCGTTTATCACGATAACGTTATCGCCGGTATCAATATGTGGAGTAAAAATTGTCTTATTTTTTCCACGCAGAATCTTCGCCACGTCAGAAGCTAGACGACCCAAAACCACTCCACTAGCATCTATAAGTAACCATTTTCTGGATACTTCAGACGGCTTTGCTGAATATGTATTCATAAAATACAGCACCTTAACTAATAAAATTAAAATAACATAATAAAAAGATGCTGGAATTTATTGCAACATATAACTTAAGTCAATAGCTAATTTATATGTCTTTTTAGGATTTTGCTCAACTAATCGCTATTGAATACCTTAAAGCGCATACCGCCAAATATAGCGTCTACTGTATTTCCCTCGCCAAGTGGTAGCAGGCATTGCCGGTATTTCACAAGATCGTTATGAGAATTTCTGAATTCGCCCTCATTTATAAGAGGAAGGCAAGTGGTTGCCACCCTATTGTAACTACCAGCCAGTTTGCTGGCGTTTAGAGAGGCTATATCCTGATGTTCATTGCCTGATAAATCGCCTTCATAGGCTTTTCTTATGGCGCTTCCAAGATAGGTGTAGTTGTAATCTGGTTTGGCTAGGTCTTTTATATGCAATAGAAAGCAATAATCCCATAAATCTTGAAGATAATCAGGGTCAATATCAACCTCTGTTGGCATTGACCTATCACCTCTCAACCTTTCCCAGTATGCTAGCAATCTGAGAGTGATACGGCGTTCTTGCATATATGAACTTTCTAAAATCGCGTTACAATATCACAAATATACAATCATAATTATATTTTCTATGTATTAACAACAGGTTTAGAAACAGGTGGTATTTTATTATAAAAAACAATAATTTTGATGGATTCACAGAAAGTGGTGTAAAATATTAACTTTACAGGGGTTGTTACAGTATGTTTATCTTTTCGTTTATTCCACTTATATTAGCGGATAATGGAGATATTTTGGTAAGACTGCCATCTTTTAATCTAAGCGTGGGATAGTTGAATAAAGATATAAGATTTTCGTCATGTGTCGCTACTAATACTGTAGTACCCGTTTGATTCAAGGCTTCAAAAAGATACATAAAGCGTTGAGCTAGTTCAGAATCAAGATTACCTGTAGGCTCATCGGCAAGCAGTATATCAGGTTTAGTAATTACAGCTCTAGCAATCGCCGCTCGTTGTTTTTGACCACCAGATAATATGGCGGGTTTTGAGTTTTGATGTTCTGAAAGTCCAACCCATTCAAGCAACTCCAGAGCTTTTTCCGCGATAACATCCTCAGGCTCTCCAATAACTCTAAGTGGCAAAGACACATTTTCTAATATAGTTAGGTGTTCAAGCAATCGGTAATCCTGTAATACTATTCCAATTCTCCTTCTTAAAAACGGTAGCTCTTCTCTTTTCATCTCAGTTACGTTTTTATCAAACATATGAAATTTTCCGCTTATAGCTGGGATCTGTAATGATAGTAATGATAGCAAAGTGCTTTTGCCAGCGCCACTGGCTCCGGTAAGGAAATGGAATGAGCCACGAGATAAACTAAGCGATATATCTTTTAATATCGGTTGTCCGATGTTATATTCTATCGTTATATGTTCTAACGTCAGCATTAGTTTTTATTCTTTTAATTGGTTAGTAGTTAAATAAAAATTATAGCTATGATATTTCTAAAATAGAGATTATACAAATAATATGATTTTACAATGTAAAAACTGTAATGCTCGTTATCTTGTCGCTGACAGTGCGATTGGCGCTGGTGGCAGAACAGTACGTTGCGCTAAATGTTCGCATAGCTGGTTTCAGGAGCCTGTAATAGACAAAAATTCTTCTAATCAGGAGGCCATACCTGATTTCTCGGAGATGCTTGATAACATAAACGCTACGAGCAATGCCGCGAAAGCGGATTTTGATAGTTCAAAACTACCAGTCCCTAAGTTTGAGGTTCCTTTCGTTTTGAAAATGGTAGTCGCTTGTTTTGTAATTGTGGTGCTATCACTTTCCTTACTTATTTATAAGCCGGAATTAGTTGGTATAGAGCCAAGCAAGGGAATAGTTCTCGCCGATATAAAAATAGCGAAACAAATAGGAGAAGAATCAAAGATTTTTGAAATTAGTGGTAATATATTAAATAAGACCACAGATCCAAAAAAAGTGCCAAATCTTAGGGTGATGTTGGTGGATGGAACAGATTATCCTTTGCAATCATGGGAATTTGACAGTAATGGAAAAATATTAAAACCAGATGAGACAATGCCATTTAGCACTGGGGCACTCAATATAAAATTCTCCTTAGCGAAGCGCTTTATAGTTGATCTTGGTACATCAACGGAATTGATGCTAAGGGGTAAACCAGAACCGGAATTATAACAAATTAATTTATAATAATCATAATGGAAGATAAGCGTAAATCTGAAGATATTAAGATATTATTTTCCGCTGAGGAAATAAATCTAAGAGTCAGTGAATTAGCGGTAGATATTTCTAAAAAAGTAGCGAAGGATATAATGGTAATCTCTTTGCTTAAAGGAAGTTTTGTTTTTGCCGCCGATCTTATAAGAGCGTTACATTCTAACGGTGTACAGCCACAGGTTGATTTTATGACTTTAAGTAGTTATGGAAATAACATGACCTCAAGTGGAAAGGTTGAGATAATCCGTGATATAGTAGAGGATGTAAAGGGCAGGGATGTCCTCATTATTGATGACATATTTGAGTCAGGAAATACACTAGCTTTTGCCGCTAACTTAATTAAAGAAAGGCAGGCAAGAGACGTAAAAATAGCGATAATGCTACAAAAAATTGGCAAGGCGACAGCGAAGGTTAAAGCTGATTTTGTTGGTTTTGAGATAGATGATAAATTTGTGGTTGGTTATGGTCT
This sequence comes from Rickettsiales bacterium, assembly GCA_041396965.1. Taxonomy (NCBI): domain Bacteria; kingdom Pseudomonadati; phylum Pseudomonadota; class Alphaproteobacteria; order Rickettsiales; species Rickettsiales bacterium. The sequence continues at coordinate 1,278,973 of JAWKXN010000001.1, read as the reverse complement.
TGATTACGCCAACTATTACCGAGAATTACCATATATCGGATTCATAAGTAGGGCTGATGAAGGTTAATGAACTGGAGAGCGTAAGGCATGAAGAATTAAGTAAATATATTTCACAATTCGCTTACTCTCAGTCGGAATTACAACGTCATACCGAGCGCAGACGAGGGATCTTTTATTTCCACCTACGCTCTTCATTTCCTCAATTTCCCAATTCCTAGCTTTATACTTCTTTCTTACTTAAGCTTATCATAACCCGGTAGGGTCAGAAATTCCACGAATTCAGCTTGTGACACCAGTTCAGTAAGCAGCTTCGCCGCTTGTTCATAAGGTAGGCCAGACTTAGGTAACTTATCCATTTCCTCTGATAAAAATTGTTCAAAAAGTGAAATGGTCACCGGACGACCATCCGCTAGAACTCCTTTGTCATGATGAATCCATTGCCATATTTGCGAGCGGGCGATTTCAGCGGTAGCCGCGTCTTCCATAAGATTGAATATAGGAACGCAGCCATTACCGTTAAGCCATGAAGCTAGATATTGTACGGAAACACTTATATTATTGCGCAATCCTGTCTCTGTTATATCGCCTTTAGCGACCGCTAGTAAATCATCGGCGCTAATGTTTACATCAGGAAGTTGTTTATCTAATTGGTTAGAATTTGGCATGAGCCGGTCAAATACTTCCATAGCCACAGGGATAAGACCGGGATGCGCTACCCATGTTCCGTCGTGACCATCACCAGCCTCACGTTCCTTATCAGCTCGCACCATAGCGAATGCCTTCTCGTTAGCCGCCTCATCATTTTTTACCGGTATGAAAGCGCTCATTCCACCCATAGCGAACGCGCCACGTTTGTGTGTGGTTTTAATAAGTAGTAACGAATAGGAGCGTAAGAAATGAGTGGTCATGGTAACAGCGGCTCTGTCTGGTAATACAAAATCAGGGCGCTTATAGAATTTTTTGATATAGCTGAATATATAATCCCATCTGCCACAATTAAGACCAACGCAATAATCTTTAAGTTCGTATAGAATCTCTTCCATCTCAAAAGCGGCGGTTATAGTCTCAATCAGTACGGTTGCCTTGATGCTTCCTTTGCTAAGAGCTAATTTTTTCTCAGCGAAATCAAATATATCAGCCCATAATCTCGCTTCTTCATGGGTTTCTAGTTTTGGCAAATAGAAATAAGGAGCAAGACCTCGTTCCATTAATTTTTTGGCGTTTAAGTAAAAATATATACCAAAATCAAGGAACGCCCCAGCTATTGGTTTACCGTTAAGCAGAACATGTTTTTCTTCTAAATGCCAGCCACGTGGACGTACGATTAAAACGGCTATTTTCTCGTTAAGCTCATATTTTTTCCCCTCAGGACTCACGTAAGAAAGTGTTCCATCCACATAATCACGAAGATTTATTTGACCATCCATCACTGAATTCCAGTTAGGGGTAAGTGAATCCTCAAAATCCGCCATAAATACTTTCGCGCCGCTATTTAGAGCGTTTATCATCATTTTACGCTCAACCGGACCAGTAATCTCAACTCGCCTATCTTGCAGTGGTTTAGGAATTGGCGCTACCTTCCAACTATTATCATCACGTATATTCTTAGTTTTAGGAAGGAAATCAGGTAAATTGCCAGCGTCAAACCATTTCTGTTTTTCTATACGTTTTTTAAGTAATTCATCTTTACGAGCGGTAAATTTCTCAGCTAATTCAGCGACGAATTGCTGCGCTTCAGGGATTAGTATAGATTTATACTCATCAGATAACGGTGCTGTAATGGTTAAGGTCATGTTTGTTCCCAATTTTAATTATTATGAATTTGAAATATATGTATTATTTGTTATTTATTCTTATAAATGGCTAACTTGCTAATTAACCTATAGTGAATTGGTATTATATTTTACAATTAAATGCAAGAAAGCTAACCATAATTTTTGCTTATTCAACATCATTTCTTAATTGTTTAGGGTTATCCAAATCATTGTATAATGACCATATTATGTCATAAATAAAATCCAAATACTTCAATAGTTCTGGAATAGTCATAAAATCTTCACATTATATTCATTTTCTTATTATGGTTAATAATGCTACATTAGAGACGTAACATGGCTATAATACGAATTATATAATTTTAAGTGCATGAAAGACGAAGATAATAAAGCCTCTCCGCCGCAAAGCCAGCCAGATTCGCAGAACCTTTCTCCTGCGAGCGCTCGCTCTGTGGATTCTCTTGCTCAGTTTCAGGTAGAAAAGCCAGAATTAAAGGCTGATAGAACTTGGTATAATTCAGTATTTACTCAGTTGCTCGCTCCTCTGGTCGCTACTCGTTATATATGGCTTGCTGCTGAAGAGATAAATCCTTTTAATTTTCTTGGTAAAACGCCCCCTAAGGTAAAACAAGGTGCCCAGCCATGGAAGGAGAAAAGTTTCTTTAGGTATGCTTCGCGTAACTTCGCCGCTTTTGGAATGGGTACTACGTTTCTTACTATAGTTGGGCTTTACAGTAAGAATACTTTGCATGACATAAAGAATATTTACGCTGAAGCTGTTGGTTATGAGCTTGGCAAAAAAACGGAGGATGTAACTCTTTCTGACGTATTCTTAAGAAGCAAGAATGAGGCGGTACAGATAACTAAAAAGGCTTATATTACCAGAACATTAATGCGTTTTACTACCGCTTCCGCTTTTTTTGTACCTTGGCATAAATTCAGGGATAAAGCCTTTAGAACACTAAAGCCAAAATATGACGTGAATGCCAATGCTGGTGTTGGTGCTATAGGTGTACATTTATATGGAGAAGGGTTTTTACGTAGACCATCATTTTTTGATCGCGAACAGAAATTGGTAAGTGATAAGATAAATCATAATGATATAAACCCTTATTCTGAAATACAGCCAGCGGAAATTCAGACATTACTTTATTTACATAGGAATAAGATATATAAGGATTATAGATCACCGCTTGGCGCTAGTGAACAAGCGCAAAACGACGTAAAGCTTTCCAATCATATAGCGAAGTTATTTAATATAACTTATGATAATATTCCGCAAACTGACAATAAAAGTTTTACCATAGGAAAGCTTAATTATCTTGTTGGTTTTAATCTGTTGGAGAAATACCCAGAAGCACTAGCGTATGTAGAGCTTGCCAATAAATCAACAGATATGAAAGAGGTAAAAGAAGCCGCAAGCGCGATCAAAAATGGAGAAGATTCCAAAAAAGTATTCGCCAGATACGATATTGATATGGATGCCATTAACAAAATGGAAGGTGAGGAGTTTTACGCTAAAGAAAGCAAATATAGAAAATTTACCGATACTATAAAGCCAAGATCTGTCTCGGAAAGTATCGCGGAAAAAATGAATAATGAGATAAAACCAAAATCACTTACGGATTACGCAAGAGAAGTCACAGGGAACTCTATTAGTCAACCTTCAGTATAATTTTATATAGGAAAATTATGAAAATATTTGCTTACGGTACTCTTAAAAAAGGTGGAATCCTCCATAAATATATGGAAGGAGCCAAGTATGTAAAAAGGAAAAAGCTGGTGGGATACGCGTTGTATCTATCTCCTGATGAGAAATACCCGCTTTTATACTATACTGGTAAGGAAAAAGACATTGTTGTTGGTGAAATGTGGAAGATTGACAAAAAAATAAAGCATAGGCTGGATAAACATGAGGCTGGCTATATCCTAAAAAAGATTATGGATTTGCCAATTATGACTTATTATCCAGAGCTTGATATACTTCACACCTGTAAGAAAATACCTAAAGATAAAAAAGGTAGGTATAATTTCAAAGTGAAATCTGGATTTTACAAAGGATTTTATGATAGCAAGATACTGCTTGCTTCATAAATTATAATGGTTTCTAATCATAAATAATTATGAACCAGCCAGTTCCAGATATTTCAGAGGATGATGTTAAAAGACTCATTAAAAGAGATTTTAGCAATGATAAGCTTGATGTAGTTTTAGATATTCTAAAAAAATACTCACAACAACACACTGATAAGTCAATCCTTAGAGTCTGGGCTGCTTGTGTAAAGCTTTCCGGTGGTAATATTACCTCTTTAGAGCATGCCATAAGTAAAGCTAAATGTGACTATAGGGATGTAATCGCTGAAGCCGAATATCCTCTATATAGTAAAAGCTGGTCGGTGATTTCGGAAATGTCTGATGAGGAGCGGAAAAAAATAATAGATTTAGATTGGCAAAACTATACTAATTGGCTTAATGAGGCTCTTTAAGATGATAACAGGAAATATAATAAATGAAAAGTGAAGCGATAAAAGCTCCAAAAGTTGGTTTTGTGAGTCTAGGATGCGCTAAAGCGTTAGTGGACTCAGAAAGAATATTAACTCAGCTAAGAGCGCAGGGTTATGAATTTTCCGGTGGTTATAATGACGCTGATGTGGTGGTGGTAAATACTTGTGGTTTTTTAGATAGCGCTAGAGAAGAGTCACTATCCGCTATTGATGAGGCGCTAACCGAAAATGGCAAGGTGGTAGTTACCGGATGTATGGGAGCTACACCAAACTTGATAAGCGATAAATTCCCGAATGTTCTATCGGTTACTGGTCCGGGTCAATATGAGTCAGTGGTTTCCGCTATTAATAAAGCGATTCCACCAGCGCACGCGCCATATCTTGATTTGTTGCCGCCGCAAGGAATTAAGTTAACGCCACGTCACTATGCTTACTTAAAAATATCAGAAGGTTGTAATAATAGCTGTTCATTTTGTATCATACCAAAATTAAGAGGAAAGCTAGTAAGTAGGAATATTACGGACGTAATGAAAGAAGCGGAAAATCTTGCGGCTTCTGGAGTGAAGGAACTTCTAGTCATATCACAGGATACTAGCGCTTACGGTGTTGATATAAAATACGCTAAGGGCAACTGGCGCGGACAAGAAATAGCTACTAGATTTTATGATCTATGCGCCGCGCTAGGAGAGCTTGGTGTATGGGTTCGTCTGCATTATGTTTATCCTTACCCGCATGTTAAAGACGCTGTCCAGCTAATGGCTGAAGGTAAGATATTACCTTACCTTGATATACCTTTTCAGCACGCTTCACCATCTATACTAAAAAAAATGCGCCGTCCCGCTAATCAAGAAAAAACTTTAGAGCAAATAGCTGATTGGCGTAATGTCTGCCCTGACATTACACTACGCTCAACTTTTATAGTAGGGTTTCCTGAAGAAACAGAAGAAGATTTTGAGTTTTTACTTGATTGGCTTGAGCAGGCGCAATTGGATAGGGTCGGTTGCTTTCGTTATGAGAATGTAGCGGAGGCTGATTCTAATTCTCTGCCAGACCATGTCCCGCAGGAAGTTGTTGAAGAACGTTGGAATCGTCTTATGGCTGTGCAGCAGGAAATAAGTAAAAACCGTCTTAAGCTTAAAGTAGGAAAAACCATTCCAGTGTTGATAGACGAGGTGGTAGAGCAGGGGGCTGTTGGCAGGTCACACGCCGACGCGCCGGAGATTGATGGTGTTGTTCACATAAGCAGCCACAAAAAAATACAGGCTGGAACCGTAGTAAATGTAAGTATTACAGACTCAGATGAGTATGATTTGTATGGTGAGTATTGATTATTATCCTGTATGTTAAACATAAAATTCCTCAGCATTTTATAGAATACTCTTACAGATTGACATAGGCTATAAAATAGATTTTATTAATATTATTTAATTTATTTATCTGATAAGACGAAGGAATTGCGTAAACATGGAAAAAGAAAACGCGGCGATGGAATCAAGATATGCTGAATGGTTTAATGCCTTTATTCAAAATTCAAATGAAAATGAAAGACAAAAAGAGGCAGTAAATCTTTTGTTATCAAGACTTAAAGAAAAAGTCCCTTCTGCTTTTAATAGCAAATCTGGAGAATCTACTACATTTGTTGATTTAATGTGTGGTCCCGGTGATATGACGCTTGGCTATAAGCAGGCATTACAAAATATTGACCTTAAAAACGTACAAGCTATTGGCGTAGAATTGCGTGATGATCATGTGGAATCGTGGAAAAGTAAACTAGGACAGGATGATATAATTATAAAGGGAGATGTTGGTGATAAAGATTTTGATATTAATAAATTAGCTGGAACAGAAGGAAATAAAAAACCTGTAGCTATTTTTTGGGGACATGGAGGATATTATTTATATAAATCCAAACTAGGAGAAGAAAAGGGGAGCGAACAAGAGATTGGCGTGCAACCATCACTTGATAATGTTGTCTCGCTTATCCATAAGACTTTAGGAGAAAACGGGATAGCTGTTTCTGTACATAAATCTGCTGAATGGACGGATATTCCTAAAAAGCGCTTTTCAAAACTTGTTGAGTCACACACTACGGATGCTTTAGAAAAATCATATGAAAAACAGAATATAAAACATCAGGCTATTACATTTGAATGTGAATTAAAAACTCCGGAGATGACACCTAACATAAAGAGACAGCTTTCCGGAGAACGTATAGAGGAATATAACAAAATGCAAAGTGGTGATACAAAAACTACGAGGCAGATTTTAGAGTTTCTCATACACACCCCGCTTGAAGAGTTGGGCAAGGATTTGTTCGACTTGATAAGTAAATCAAAAGATAATTATCAAGAATTTATAGAAAAATATCCATCCGGAGATATGCCGGTTACACGTTCTCAATATAATGGTATTAAAAATGGACATACAACATTTAATGAATTTAATCATCAAAAACGAAAAGAATATATTTCATATATAGATGATTTGAGTAAAAAACATAAAGGAGTTATACCTACATATGTTAAGTTTGATGTTTCTGTATCAAAGGAAGCATCACCAGAATTTGCCGATGCGGTTCTAGCAACTGTGCGTGAGCTGGATAGTGAAATAGGTAAAAAAATAAATTTACCAGATTTTTTACAAGTAAAAAGAGAGATTGAAAGTAAAGTTGTTGGAATGGAGCAACTTGAATTAGAGAAAAAAAGGGCAGCCGTAAGGGGTTAACATAAATAAATGAAACAGATTAATCATCATACACTTAGTTTGCTAGACAAGAAAGCTAATATAGTTGTTCTATCCAGAGGATATACAGAAGATAATTTGCCTTACTATGCTTATATTCTCATGTCTCCCAGTAAATATATTGAATACAGAAAAATTAATGAAAATGGTAATTTTGAATTAACTAAATATGGTAATATAATAAAATTTGGACGTTCTATTGAACCGCCACAGATGGTTGCAGAGCAAATAAAGAGAGAATATGGAGATAACTCTTATTTTGAAAATGAGATTAAGCCTTACATTTAATCATATTTTTTATTTTCAAATAGTAAGATTTTGTATTATAATGCCTCCCGCTGACTTGTGTCATACGAAGTTTACTCATTTTGGATTCCCGTTTTATGACAAGACGTATTGGTGCTTTTTTAGGAATTTTTGTTGTTTTTTATCTGGGATTCCACACTGTTGGTGGAGTGTTTTCTTTGTTCCAAGAAAAAACCAGACTTGAGGAAATGAAAGAAACGCTTTCATTAGTGCAAGAAGAAAAGACAGCTATGGATAAGAAAGTAAAAGCCCTAAGTGACAAAAGCCTTGATTTAGACCTTCTTGATGAACGGGTTAAAACTGTACTAGGAATGGCTGGAAAAAATGAGGTTGTAGTATTTACCAAGTGATTATGTCCGTTCTGAATAATTGTTATTAGTAAAAAATATATGGCAATTACTCATAAATGCTACATTTGTGATTATGACTGTTACTTCTTGACTCTTTCAATCTCCTACAAAAGCTTTTAATAAATCCTTCTTTGTTCTTTTTCTCTCTAGCTCGTTCTTCTTCGGCCTCACGCTCTTTTTTCATTTGTTTTTGACGTAGTTCAAGATCATCACGGGCTGGCTGGTCGTTAGGCAAAGAATAAAAATCTTTGAAAGAGCTTTTTTTGCGTTTTTTCTCGTTTTTTTCGGAATCTGTTAATTCCAGCTTATCATTAAAGTTATGACCATCAGGATCATCAATAAGGTTACGGTCAACAGCTGTTGCTATTACTGCCTTCTCTAGCTCGCCTTTATGATACCATTCTAAGGCTCTTCCCAGCTTTTGTAGTTCTCTAACTAGATGATGGGGCAGGAGAACCCCATTAACCGTTATATCACTACCGTTTGTACGCTCCATTATCACGTCCATACGAAGACATGTCCTTTTCAAATACATAATAACCCACTATAAATTATAGCAAAATATCGGTGTGTTAATGTGAAGCTTCGGTTAATTAGAAAAGTGCGGTTACTACAGTTTTGTTACAGCTATAGTAACTTGTAGTAAAAATTACCCAAGTTACTATCAAAATTGACTCCGAAATAGTCGGTTTTACTATATTTTGTGCAATTATTTGTTTTTATAGGATATTTTGCTTTATCCGTTTACGTTTAGCGGATGAGGGAATACTAAGAGATTCCCGATATTTAGCGACTGTGCGTCTAGCTATGTTAATATTATTTTCTTTAAGCTTTTCTACTATATCGTCATCAAGCAATATATTATTTAATTCTTCTTTTTCTATCATTTCAGCTATTAAATGTTTAACCGATTGGCTGGAGAAATTATCTCCACTTCCTTGCGCTCTAGTAAGGGAAGAGGTGAAAAAATACTTAAGCTCAAAAGTTCCTCTCTGACAGGTAAGAAATTTACCATTAGTCACTCTGGATATAGTGCTTTCATGATAATCCGTAGCGGCTGCTATATCCTTAAGTGTCATTGGTTTTAGATAACGTACACCCAATCTAAAAAAAGCGTCTTGCTGTTTTATCAACTCACCAGATACTTTAAGCATGGTTTGCGCTCTTTGTTCCAACGCTTTAATTAACCAGTTGGCGGAATTAAATTTTTCACTCAAATATTCCTTATCTTTTTTATTCTTAGTTTTTTCACTTACGGTTTTGTAAAAACGTTTATTTACCATAACTTTCGGAAAATTATTCATATTGAGTTCAATGTGCCAGCTATCATCGGTGAGGCGACGTACAAAAATATCTGGCTCAATAGCTTGTGTTACCTCATGGATAAAATTACTGCTAGGTTTAGGATTTAATGCTCTTATTTCAGATATCATATCCTTCAAATCTTCTTTATCTACGCCACATTTCTTCCTAAGCTCATCAAACTTACTGTCGGCAAGTAAATCAAGATTATTCAGCAATTTCTCTATCGCCGGATCAAAACGCCCTTTTTCCCGTAACTGTAATGATAGACATTCTTTCAGGTCTTTCGCGCATACTCCTGTTGGATCAAATTTTTTTAAGCTCTCAAGTATGTTTTCTATTTCTTTAACTTCAACTCCCAAAACTTCACTAATTTGCGTTGGATCATCCTTTATGTATCCACTCTCATCCAGTAGATCTATCAAGTAAGCACCTATAAGTTTTTCTGTAGGGTCGTTTATCTCTATCTGGAGCTGGTTTAACATATGCTCTCTAAGAGACAGCGAGTTAGCTGGATTATCTTCTATAGTTTTATTATACTCATCAGAATTATAGCTACTGGAGTTAGCTGAAGATTCTTGGCTATAGTTTATATTATCACGGTCAATATCATAGCTATCATCCCAGTCTTCTGACCATTCGCCAACATCATGATTTTCGTCAGAGGCTTTAATATTATCATCTTCCTCTTCACTTGATTCTTTTGCTTTATTGTCATCACTATCTATTTTTTCTTCTGAAGATGATATTTCATCTTGACTTAAGAAGGGGTTTTCCTCAAGCGCTTGCTCCACAAATTCACGCAGTTCTAGAGAATTACATTGCAACAACTTTATAGATTGTTGTAGCGACTGAGTCATTATCAATGACTGACCTTGCCGTAACTCAAGTTTAGGAGCGTTTGCTTTATGAGAGTTCATAATTATATATGGTTGAGACAATTATAAAAATTTATAACCGAAGAATTATAGCATTGTCCTATTCAATCTAATAGAAAAATATTTATACGTATCTTACCGGATGCCGCGAACTAGTATGGCATTGTAAAAGTCAAATAATTCGGTGTCAGATTTTGTAAAGTCACTAATTGAGTCAAACTTTATAAATGAGGCAACGCATGAGCAAACAAGAATTACGCAGTGGCAAGGACAGAGTTCTTGAGTCAAGCACAATAAAGCGGATGGAGTTTTTATGTTCGGAATATGAATTAATTAAGGCAAAGCGACACACAAGATTTTGTTTTGTCAGTGAATTTTATAAATTTCATAATCTAACCCGTCAGAATTTCATAAAATACTATAATCGTTACAAAAGTAGTGGTTCTAAATTAGAATTATTGCCTCAAAAACGCGGTGCTAAATATAAAACTAGGAGAATTTTACCTCATATAGAACAACAGATTATAGGCTTACGGCAAAAAGGTTTGAATCGTTTTGAGATACATGCTGATTTACAGATTTCTGAACATGAAACTCGTCCTTGTCCTAGCACTATTTATAATATAAGCAAAAAACATGGATTTAACAGATTGCAGCCAAGAATGATGGAAGAAAAACGCAAGATTATCAAAGAAAAAGCCGGTGAGCTAGGGCATATAGATTGCCATTACCTACCCAAAGGCATGATTTCCGGTGATAATAAACGTTATTATCTGGTGGGGCTGATTGACCATAAAACTTCTCTAGCGTGGTGTGAGGTTATTCCTGAAGTTACATCGCTAAATGTGATGTTTTCTACAATGAAGCTACTTAATTTATTCAAGAAAGAGTTTGGTTTTGATTTTGTTGAGATACTAACGGATAATGGTTCAGAGTTTGGCAGTGGTAGTAACGATCCAGCAACTATTAAGAAAAATCCTTTTATGCGTCTGCTTTTTGAACTTAAAATAAAACATCGCCGAACTAAACCTTACAGACCACAAACTAACGGAAAAATAGAGAGATTCTGGAAAACAATAGAAGAAGATTTGCTGCGTGAAATGGTATTCGACTCGCTAGACCAGCTCAAAAATGAAGTGTTCGAGTATATGACTTACTACAACTACGCAAGACCTCACTCCGCCGCAAATGGAAAAACTCCTTCTCATCTTATTGGAAAAAATATAACATGAAACAGATTACAAAATCTGACACCGAATTATTTGACTTTTACAGGGGTGACAAAAACGTATCGGCTGATGAGTCTTTAATTCTTAAACTAGAGACTAAATCTATCACCAAGATAAACCCTGCGTACATCAACGTTATTTACTATCTCAGAAGGTGAGCCTTCCATAAGCACGTAGCCATCATGCATAATATACGCGCGATCAATAATATCCAGAGTCTCACGTACATTATGATCGGTTATCAGCACTCCTATCCCACGATCTTTAAGATGTTTTACCAGCACACGTACTTCATCAACAGCTATGGGATCAATTCCAGCTAGCGGTTCATCCAAAAGTATAAAGGATGGCTTTCCCGCCAGAGCGCGAGCTATTTCAACCCTTCTTCGCTCACCACCAGATAAAGTGATACCTTGCGCTTGCTTCAAATGGGTTATGGAAAACTCGGCGAGCAATTCATCAAGTTGTGCGTGACGTGAATCCAGATTTTTTTCATGAATCTCAAGAACAGAGAGTATATTTTGCTCTACAGTAAGACCACGAAATATTGACGCTTCTTGTGGAAGATACCCGATTCCCTGACGCGCACGTCGATACATAGGTAGTTTGGTAATATTACGACCATCCAATATTATCTTACCAACATCAGGGCTTATAAGTCCGGTTATCATATAAAAACATGTGGTTTTACCAGCACCATTAGGACCAAGCAAACCAACCGCCTCACCACGTCTTACCTTAAGGCTTACATCACGAACTACTGGTCTTCCGCCATAGCGCTTGCCGATATGCAGAGCCTCAAGCCCGTTATGCGTATCAATTAATTGCGGACTATTATTTTTAGTGCTTTTTTCTTTGTCTTTACCAGCAGAAGCTTTTTGTTTTTCTGTACCATTCTTCCTATAAGGTGAGGGAGAATCTAAAGTAACTTCCTGCTCTGAATTATCTGCATTTTTATTTTTTACAAGTGACAAAAACATCGTTTAATTTCGTACCTTTTTTTATTTTTCTTTTTTATTACCATCTTTCTCTGGAATAAAAAGGGCTTTTACTCTTTGTGTTTTATCGTTTTTAGTACTTTTACCAGTTTTTATATAATTCATCTCACTTTTTCCAGTGTCAAAATTATAAACAAGTCTATCACCTTTAAGTACGTTCTTATTACGAGTAAGTACCACATCATCGTTAAGAAATACTTTACGATTCGCTACATCATATATTCCTCTTCTGCCTTTCGCGGTCTCATCGGGGGTTGATAGGAATACGTTTTTTTCAACAATTATCTTTTCTATAGAGTTCTGTCCCGCTTCTTCCTGCTTATCGTTAATATTTTTTTTACTGTTTGCTTCTTTTTTCTTCTTCTCTTCTTTTTCTTCAGGTTTTTTATAAAAAACCGTCATTTTTTCTGATTTTATATTAACATCGCCCTGTTTCGCTACAACATGACCAGTAAATATGGCTTTATTCTCCTGTTGTAATATTTTTAGGTTATCAGCCACTATCTCAATAGGCGCGTCGCTAGATTTATGAAAATTTTGTGCTTTAGCGGAGGTAGAGAAAATTAATATAGAAAATATTAAGATACTATAAAGATTCATTTTAAGCATTTTTATTCCTAATCCAAAAATAATAAATTACCAATCCGGCTATTTATATAAATTTACCTTCACTGACCCTTTGAAGTTAATTACATTACCTTTATCCGATATAGAGAAGCTATCAGCTTTTATGGTTCCTATCTCGCTATTTCCCTCTATCGGCTTGTTTCCATATATATAGCCTTTTGTTAAATCAATATGGGTGTTCTTACTACGGAATTGATAACCTCCTTCGTAGAAAAGCTCAACATTATTAAATAAAAATATATGTTCTTTTACAGTATTTATTGTTCCTGATTTCGCGAGAACAGCTACCCAATCATTATTATCGCCGCTCATATCAGCTTTTATATTATCTAGTAAGACATTATCCTTATCTTGCTGAGTGGCTTTATCAGCTTCTATAGTATATGGTTGATTATTATCGTTAATCCCCTGATAACGAGGTTTTTGCATCACATTTTCTATTTCCTCTATTTTAGGAGCGTTGGTAAAAACCATCCTGCCACCATTAGTGGAGTTGTTGGTAGAAGCTATCCATATAACACTTAAAATAATACCAGCCGCTAAAATCGGCAGGGTTCTTTTGCCAAGAAAAACGAATTTGGTATAGCTATTTCCTGTATTACTCATATGATAGTTATAGCAAAATTTTTATAATAAAGATAGGTGTGAACTAATTAATGCCCGCTCTTAAGCAATCATGAATATGAATTATCCCGACTGGTTTTTTATCCTCAACTACGAACAAACTAGTAATTGATTTATCATTCATTATAGCAAGCGCTTCCGCCGCGAGTGCCTGATGACGGATCGTAAGTGGTGATTCCTTCATTATCACGGATGCGGTTTTTTCCAGTAAATCATTTTGCATGTGTCTACGCAAATCACCATCAGTAATTATTCCAGAAAGAAAACCACTATCATCTATAATCCCAGCACAGCCAAAACGTTTAGAGGTCATGGTAATAAGTACATCACGCATTATATCATTTTCTTTCGCTATCGGTAGCTCTTCGCCAGAGTGCATCAGATCTCCTACTCTGATGAATGCTTTACCAAGCTTTCCGCCGGGATGAAATACTGAAAAATCCTCTTTGCCGAAACCACGTCTTCGTACCAGTGCTACGCTTATAGCGTCACCAAGAGCCATCATCATAGTGGTAGATGTGGTTGGCGCGCCGGTCACGCAAGCTTCAGGAATTTCAGGCAAGATCATAGCTATATCGGATGAGTCAACCAGCATAGACTTTTTACGTCTTACAATTCCAATAAGTGGTATAAAAAAACGCTTACAATAAGCTATAAGATCAGCAAGCTCAGCGGTCTCTCCCGAGTTGGAAAGAGCGATTACCACGTCGTTCTTGGTTATCATCCCCATATCACCGTGGCTGGCTTCGGCAGGGTGGACAAAGTGCGCTGGTGTGCCAGTAGATGCCATAGTAGCCGCTATCTTACGCGCCACATGCCCGCTTTTGCCCATGCCGGTTACGATAACCCGTCCTTTTATTCCAGCTATTAACTCAACACTATCAGAAAAATCTTTGCCAAGATTTTCCATAAGAGCGTTAAGCCCTTTTATCTCCTGTTCTAAAACAGACTTACCATTTGCTATATCTTGGTTTTTATTTATCATTATAATACTGTCAAATGGTTATAGATTATAATTGTCTTTGATGTTTTGGTTGTAACAACCCTTTGGTCGTATGCCCCATAATCAGTAGTGTTTCAATCGCACCAGAAAAATGGGCGGGTACTTTTATTTCACCGTTATAGCGAAATGGCTTTCTGTCTTCCGCTAAAACAATTTCGCCTCCCGCAGCTCGCAGAACGGCATGTGGAGCGGCTATATCCCATATATTAAACCCTTCATTCTGCCTACCAGTAACATGGCATTCTCCAGCGGCGACCATGCAGGTTCTTAATTGACCTGGATATTTCCCTGTCTCGTGTGTAATATTTCCAAATAAACTATCATCCGAGTTAGCAAAGCCAACTGCTACTTTTATAGGACCGTGTGGTGATAATCTCGCCACCCTTATCTCTTTTGGCTCGCTTTCATCTTTTTGCAAAAAAGCTCGCCCATTTTTTGTGAAATAAAGTTCCCTTTTTTTAGGGAAATAAATGGCTCCTTCAGTCGGTAGACCATTTTCTATTTTACCTATATTTATACTATAAGCACCTTTTCCCTCAACAAAGCTACGTGTATTGTCCAAAGGATCAATAGCAAAATATTCCTTGCTTTTTAAGCCCTTATTATTATCCTTGACAGAATTTTCCTCTGATACGATCGGAATATTAGGATAGAATCTATTTAATTCTTCAAGAACTATCTTGTTTGCTGCGTCGTCAGCTTCACTGTGAGGATATTTGTCACTTCCTAATTGGGCTTTTTCTTTTTCAACAACTGCTGGCTGCATTTCTAAAAGTTTTTCACCAGCTTTTTTAGCTATTTTCGCGAGTTTTGTCAGTTGTGGCATAGTATTTTCTTTTTTTATATTATTGTTTGTTAGCTATGAGCCAATATGTCCTCATCTTCCCAACCGGCAAGATCAAGCTCAGCGCGGTAAGGGAGAAAATCAAATACCGCTTTCGCTAGTTCGTCTCTTCCTTCACGCTCAAGCATTTCATCAAGTTTCTTTTTTAGGTTATGCAGATGCAACACATCAGATGCCGCATACCCTATCTGTTCAGCGGAAAGATTCTCAGTCCCCCAGTAGGAGCTTTGCTGTTGCTTAGAGACATCAACCCCTAGCAACTCCTTACACACATCTTTATATCCATGCTTGTCGGTATAGGTGCGGGCGAGACGGGAAGCGGTACGGGTGCAATATATATTAGATAACCTAACACCCAGATAATGACGCATTATTGATAAATCGAAGCGAGCGAAATGAAAAATCTTAATTCTCGTTATATCACGAAGAAGCTTTATTAGGTTAGGGGCGTTATACTCATCTCTCTTGAACTGCACCAGATGAGCGTCACCACCACTGTCAGAAATCTGAACTAAACAGAGGCGGTCACGCTTGTTGTTAAGTCCCATAGCCTCAGTATCAACAGCAATGTCACCATTTAATACCACATCCTCCGGTAGGTCACCGATATGTAAAAAATTTGTAATAACATCCTCCTCTTTGAGAGTTTATTATATATCAGATAGTTGCAGGTAAACTCAATCTAGCTGATTATGTCAATAAATCTATCATTATACAAGTTTTTTTAATTTACTTATTTTGTTTAATATTTTAACTATAATCACAAGTATTAGTTGACAAAATATACGCTATTTTAACGCTATGGATTCTCAGATAGATAAAAGTAATAAACTGAAAAAGACATATTCTTTTCTTATGAGTAATTTCCCTATGGAAATGAAAAAACAGATGGAATTATTTCACCTTACTCCAGAGATGATGACAGACTCTTCTCTTACTTTAGACAAATATCTAAAATATCTTGTGGATAACGATCTTAAGTTGCCACAGAAACAAATGCAACAAGTAATGTCTTTAGCAAAGACAGAGGAGAGTTATAGGCAAAATTTACTACAAAAAAATACACAGTGGATTAACAGAAATAATATAGCATCTGTTAATAGATTCTCTGGAATAAATTGGCGTTCACGAGTACAGGACAATATCAAGGCGGCTCGTTATCTCAGTTTTAGCAATCAAGAAGCGAATAAGTTATATAAAAACTTTGCTGATGAGTTAAACTCGCACAAAGAACGAGTAGAAGAATGGATTGATAGGAACAGATTACGTGAGCAGTTAAAAGCTATTTCTAAATCTCTTGATATGGGAGTTGGAGTTGATAATTTTATGAAGTCCGAAAGTAAATTAACTGAAATGGCCAGTCATGTCGCTGAAGGTTATTTGAGCAAAGAAATCATCACCCAACTTTTGACTTCAATGGCAAAATACTCTGATGATTATGCCAAAGCAAACAGGATAATAGCTAAAAAGGATAGTATTAATAACGCTAAATCAGCGGCTGACGGGGTTACTGATCAAATTAATGATACGGTGCGTGCCAGCGGTAATGTAACTGGAAGCGTGGCAGCCGCAAGCGCGGATGATGTAGTAAGAGGTGTTGCCGCGTCAAGTAGTGATGATGTAGCAAGAGGTGCCGCGAGCTCAGGAGCGGATGACGCAGCTCAGGTAGCGTCTAATTCCATTTCCCCTTATGTATTAGCGTCTATAGGTCCTTTGGCTACTCTGGGTGGATTGGTTTTGGACCAAAATATATTAAATAAACATAAAGATAACATAAATAGAGTTTTAGAGACGAACTCTCGTTTTGATATAAAAACCGCCATAGATTACGCTAAAGAAAATGATGGGCGTAATTTGTCTGACTTAACCGATAAGCAAAGATGGGCAGCGATAAATCTGGTTGAGATGATGGAAAGAAACGGTGGAGTTAGGCTGCTTACCCAGAAAATTATTCGTGATGTCGGAACCGTAAGCGGGGTCGTTGGAGGACCAGGTGGTGGTCTATCTGTTTTAGGCGTTATGAAAATAATGGAGGAAGATGATAAGATACCAGATATTAGAGAATTAGAGGAAGGGTGGAAAAATGGCAATACTCTTGGAGGAGCGTATACAGGTCTACTTGCTCTAATTGCGCCGCCATCCTTGTTATTTACAGTACCAGCAATGATTAGTGGTAATGTAGCTATGAACGCTCTTAAGGAAAATATTAAAGACTGGAATAAAAAAATGCATAGTGATGAAGGAAGAAAAGATTTTCTCTATGATGTTGGCAGCAGGTTTATGGAAATAGAAAAAGCTGGGCCGGATAAATTCAAGATAGAAAATTTGCAGAATCATCATTTGTTTTTAGCTGAGAAGGCGGCTTCCAGAATGGTAAAAGGTAGAGGGAAGCATAAATTAAATGACTTTGTTGTTATATCGCAATTTGCTAATTCAGTTGATCATTGGTTTCCTGATGATGGAAAATATGATGTAATTTCAAAATACAGAAACTTCGCAGCAAAAGATTTAGTAGCGGCAATAAATAAAAGTGGCCTGCAGGAAACCCCATATAAAGTGAAAGAGGCTATTAGGGAAGACACAAAAATGGGTTTTCCTCGTTAGTTTCTATTTATGTTTTTATCGCTATTTTTTGATATGGTAGAATTGTAAAGTTTGTTTGCCGCCATACCCAATAAAGATATTATAGAATATGACAATACAAACACTGCTCCAATATTAAGAATTGGATTGTTTTTGCTAGGAGGTAGTTTGATCTCCAAATTACTATTTGTTGGTTCACCCATCGTTTGTTTACTTATTGGACTATCAGTAATTTTATCAATTATTCTTTGCGCGTAACTTATCCCATTTTTATCTTTTACCAATACAGAACCTATGCTTATGGCTGTTGCGGCAAAGAAAGGATAGAGTCTTTTGTCCTGCAATATACTGGGCTCAGGTTTCTTTGTGCCAGTATTTTGGAAGGAAATATCAGTTCCTTTATTTGAAGGATCTTCTATATTTTTACTTTGGTTGTTAATTTCAGGTCGCATTTTAATATTTGATTTTTTAGCACAATCTCCCGCTTACTATGATATTAGGTTATACGCTGATAATCCATTACAATTTTGTTAATTTATTATGACAAAGGTATTTTTCAATTTTTTATTAAAAATCAGGGTTTTCGTAATGGACTGGTGGTCGCGCGCCACGCACTCTCTCGGCGAGTATACAGCGCATGCTAGGACGGGATTTTATCAGTGCGTACCAGCTATGAGCGGCTTTATTATTTTTCCAATCAACATCACCAAGATAATCAAGAGAAGACAAGTGGGCGGCGGCGGCAAGGTCAGCGAGTGTTAGATTTTCTCCAGCGAGGAAATAACGCTCATTTGCCAGATAACCAATATATTCCAGATGATAAGCCATATTCTGTTTGCCGATACGGATCGCGGAGGAATCGGGTTCGCCATAGCCAAAATATCTCTTAAAAGTTTTCTCAAAAAGAATGTTTTTGGTGACTTCATAATCAAATTTATGATCAAACCAATCCACCAATCTTCTTACCTCCGCCCTCTGAGCGAGCGTTTCTCCAAGAAGGGTTATCTGAGGGTATCCTTCCTCAAGATATTCGCTGATAGCGTAAGCCCCTGAGATTACACTACCATTATCCTCAATTAGCACCGGAACTTCTCCGGCGGGATTAAGCGCGAAAAAATCCAAATTCTTATCCCAAGGATTTTCCTGAATTAACTCAAACTCTATACCTTTTTCAGCAAGTAACATTCTGATTTTTCTACAAAATGGTGATAAAGGCGTGTGATATAGAAGGCGCATTATAAATTAATTCTGGTAGTTATAACTGTTTGCTAGTAACTTTGGACTATATTAAATAATACAAAGTTTATCAAGGTGTTAACGGATGATTATAGTAATAAATATCAGTAAGTTTATTTATATCAGTTAGATAACGTACTTATCCGCCAAGTTATAAACCTAAAATTGATAAAAAAACAGTCTTTATTTTTGAAATATCACGCTAATATAGTGCCTCTCTCATATTGTATTTTATATTGTATTTTTTTGTTGTTAATCAACTTGACGAACAGAAAAAATACCTCTAACCTATGACGACTTTTGGTCATGTATCTGCATATTTACTATTGATAATTCAGTATAGTGGCTAATATATAGATTGCACCTGAATGTATCGGGATATTATATTCGGTGCGATATTTAATTTAACTGGTAAAATAAACGGACATAAATAATGGCAAACCATAAGTCAGCTAAGAAACGTATACGTCAGACTCAGTCACGTGCAGAGGTTAATAAGGCTCGCATAAGCCGTATTCGTACCTTTATTAAGAAAGTTGAACTGGCTGTTGATTCGGGAGATAAACCAGCGGCTCGGGAGGCGTTAAAGAATGCTCAACCGGAGATTATGCGTGGGGTAACTAAAGGTGTTCTTAACAAAGGAACAGCTTCTCGTAAAATCAGTCGTCTTTCTAATCGTATCAAGAAGCTAGCGGCATAGCCTATTAAAATTTGTAATTTTGATTCTAACCACCGATTAACAGGTGGACACTATAATATTGTCTTTTTTTCAACGGGTTTGATTGGTTGATAGTGTATGGGATCTAGTTGTATTACCAATAGATTTGATAGTCCATTATCAGATATTCTACAGAAAGCGGTTATTAGCGCTTCCTGTGAGTATGCTGGTGATATATCTCCTCTTGATGTTTATAATTACGCGAAACATCATAAATCAATAATCATAGATGTTCGTACTAAACCGGAATGGCAGTTTGTGGGGATACCAGATTTATCTGGCACCAAAAGTAGGCTTCTAACAGTTTCTTGGAAAAATTATCCTGACTTTTCCCTTAACACAAATTTTGTGGAAGAGTTGTTGTCTAGCGATGATATTGCGAAAGACATGGCTTTATTTTTCATATGTCGTTCAGGCGGACGCTCTATGGACGCGGCGATTGCCCTGAGCAAAGAAGGTTTTAATTATTGTTTTAATATAGATGGTGGATTTGAGGGCGATCCGGATGAGAACCGTCATCGTTCTACTAAAGATGGGTGGAAATATTATTCTCTGCCTTGGATACAGGGTTAATTTTAAGTATAACATAGGTTTAGTTTGTATGGCATCTCTACAATATTCTGAAAATCAAACTATGGAGGATTTGCTGTCTATGGCGTGGCAGCGTGTGGTAGCTAAATTAGCTACTAACTATAGTGACGCTATATTTAGAAGTTGGCTTAAGCCATTATCCTTTAGTGGTATATCGGATAATACCATAAGAATATCCGTTCCTACACGTTTTATGCGTGAATGGATTAACAGAAATTATATAGATAATATTAATAGTCTTTGGCATGAAGAAGAAATATCAGAAGGTTATGAAATAGAGATATTTGTTGATGATTCCACAAAATCACCAGCTTCCGCTGAAAAATCTACAGCTCCACAAACTTTTAATGTCCTTACTCCGCAAAGTTGGCAGTCGGAAGACGCGCAAACTATGGGTAGTAATGCGTCAGAGATTGACGCGCAGATGGGGGCTCCACTTGATCCACGCTATACTTTTGAGAATTTTGTGGTTGGAAAGCCAAATGAATTAGCGCATGCTGCCGCTAGAAGGGTGGCGGAATCTGGAAATGTGGTGCAGGGTTGTAATCCGCTATTTCTTTACGGAGGAGTAGGGCTTGGTAAAACTCACCTTATGCACGCGATAGCTTGGCATATTCGTAATAACACTCCTGAAAGGAGAGTTTTATATCTATCGGCTGAGAAATTTATGTATCAGTTCATTAAAGCTCTACGTTTTAAGGAAGCTCTGGCGTTTAAGGAGCATTTCCGCTCAGTTGATGTGCTTATGATTGATGATGTGCAGTTCATCAGCGGTAAGGACTCTACGCAGGAAGAGTTTTTCCATACTTTTAACGCCCTTGTTGATCAGAATAAACAATTGGTGATTTCTGGAGATCGTTCACCTTCTGATTTAGAAGGAATAGAGGAGAGGGTGCGTTCACGTCTTGGCTGGGGGCTGGTTGCTGATATACATACTACTAGTTATGAATTGCGTCTTGGTATTTTGCAGTCAAAAGTAGAGCAAATGAAAGATGTGGTTATACCACAGAAAGTAATGGAATTTCTCGCGCATAAAATAACCTCAAATATCCGTGAGCTTGAAGGGTCACTCAATCGGGTGGTGGCGCACGCTACTTTGGTTGGTCGTCCGGTAACTTTAGAGACAACGCAGGAAGTATTGCATGATCTTCTAAGAGCTAACGATCGTCGCATCTCTGTTGAGGATATACAAAAACAAGTAGCCGGTCATTATAATATAAAAGTTTCTGACATGCACTCAGCGAGAAGAGCAAGACAAGTAGCAAGACCTAGACAAATAGCTATGTATCTTTCCAAGAAGCTTACTAGTAAAAGTTTGCCGGAGATTGGCAGGCGCTTTGGTGGAAAAGATCATACTACCGTTATGCACGCCGTGAAGAAAGTAGAAGAGCTTATCTCCTCTGACCACGAGTTCTCACAAGATATTGAAATGCTAAGCCGCTTGTTGCAAAGTTAGTTAGCTGTATTGGTCTTTTTTTGTATATAATATATTGTAAAACAATAGGTTAGATGGATAGCCAGCTTTTTATAGTCTCATTTATTAATATTTCATGATATTGTAATAATTATTTCTCAGAAAATTGTATTATATTAATGTCGTAAGCCAATTCATTAATTGGTGATAAATAGGAATGATAAAAATGGCTGCAGAACAGAAATATCCTTTAATACAGATAAACTCTATGAAAACAGATGATGAGTATAACAAACTTATCAATGATCCAAATGGTGACTTCCAAAAATACAACGAAGATTTTATAAAGAAAAATCCAAATGCTGTAGAAATTTTAGAAAAGCTTGATTCTGGAGAGCCGCAGCATATACCTCTATATAAAATAAAAGAATTAGGCTCTGGCGCATATAACCTTTGGTTGGAAATTACAGTGGCAGACAGTAGAGGTGATCCTATTAAGCTTGACTCTACGGAGTTTATGGCTTGGCAGCGTGAGGCTCCTGATAAAAGTGTTGATAAATGGGCAGAGGATAGAGGGGTATCTATTATTTCTCAGAAAGAAACTTATGCGGCTGGTGATCAAAAGATAAATATTGAAACCCCAGAAGGCGCGCGCCGCGCAGTTACTTTTAGGGGAATAATTTCAGAGCCACGTGAAGCTAACTATGGTGAGATAGTCATTGATGGTACAAATGGAAAACCGGTTAATAATGGCGACGGATTGCCAGATATATATGTTACAGAAAAGGTATTAACACAAATAAAATCCGGTATTCCTTATCAAGATCGTGTGATTGTCATGGATCAGGTACATGATGGAGGGCAATTTGATGAGGTGAAGTTTTATTTCGGTGCAGATAAAAACAACCCAAAAACGGACGAACAATTAATTGCTAATTTTTCAAGGACGCAAGCTAGTTCATTTACTGATAAAGAATATTTCCATAATGGATCCGAAGGCAAGTACACTGCTATGTCCTATGCTCAGTATCAAGCGTGGACTTATGATGTGGCTCAAAATCCAGAGAATGCTTCAATAGCATTTACCGATTGGGTAGATAAAAAATGGGGAAATAAAGAGCGCTTTGATCAGCTTTTTGCAGGTAAAGCCACTTTATCTAAGGAAGAATATGCAGTAATAAATTCTCAATCGGCGTTAAAACAATCAGAAGATAAAATTTATAGTGGTACAGAATTTAAGGAATTACTGGAAAGAGCAGGGTTAGGAAATTTTGCTGACGCTAAAAAAATATTAGCTGATGGTATGAGTGTTGCTGATCTTAATGGTAACAGTAGAATGGATGATAGTGATTTGTTCCGTCTTACTCCTAATGCGGTCACAATATTACAGAAAAAGGCAGAAGAAAGAGGCGCGCGTTAATAATAGATTGAGCTGACACCAAGAATTTTTTATATCTAAATATACCCAAAAAAGAATATAGTGTGGTTTTAGAAAACATTTGCCACATGCTTTTTCGCTGCTATATTACCGAACGTATAATACGATAATAAGTAAAAAATAATATAAAAGAACGACACAGGATTTATGAAATTTGTAATTGAAAGAGCTGATTTGTTGAAAAGCCTAAGCCACGTTCAGTCAGTTGTTGAAAAGCGTGGAACTATAGCTGTATTGTCTAACGTGAAGATTGACGCTAAAGGTAGTGATATTTCGCTTACGGCGACCGATATGGATATAGCCGTTGTAGAGAAAGTGGCGGCTCAAATTAACGCGGAAGGCTCTACTACCGTGCCGGCGCATACTTTATATGACATAGTCCGCAAACTTCCTGAAGGTACCCAGATAGAAATGAGTAGCAGTGCTGATGGTGGAAAGATTTCTATTAATGCTGGGCAGTCACGTTTTTCTCTTGCTTGCCTTCCTGTTGATGATTTTCCGGTTATGGCTGAAGGTGATCTCAAGCATAATTTCACCCTTAAATCAACAGAGTGTCTCGCGCTTATTGAAAAACCTAGCTTTGCCATATCTACAGAAGAAACTCGTTATTATCTAAATGGTATATATTTCCATGTGGCGGGTGATGGTGATGATAAAACTCTACGTTCGGTAGCGACCGATGGTCACCGTTTAGCAAGAGTTGAGATAGCTCTTCCCGCTGGAGCTGACGGCATACCTAGTATTATTGTGCCAAGAAAAGCTATATATGAACTTAAGAAAATACTAGAGACCGGTGAGGGTGATGTAGCTATTTCATTATCTGAGTCAAAAATCCGTTTTGTTTATGGAGACGCTGTTTTAGTATCCAAATTAATTGATGGTAATTTCCCTGACTATGAAAGAGTAATTCCATCAGCCAATGATAAGCTTATGGAAGTTAATTGTAAAATTTTTAGAGAGGCGGTAGACAGGGTTTCGGTTATATCATCGGAAAAATCACGGGCGATTAAATTAAAATTGGAAAATGGTAATTTGACTTTATCGGCCGGTGGTGGTGATCAATGTGAGGCCTCAGAGGAAATAGAGGTAACTTACTCATCGGGTCCGCTAGAGATAGGTTTTAATTCTCGTTATATGCTGGAAATGATGGGCGAAATAGAAGGTGATACCGTACAGTTCCTATTAAATGACAGTGGCTCTCCGGCATTAGTGCGCGATACAGCGGATGTAACTTCTCTATATGTTATAATGCCGATGAGGGTATGAGTGTTACGCTAGAAAATTCTATTCTTGCTGTTAATAGAGATGATAGTAGTGAAGTTGTTTTTTACACTGCAAAGTCAACTTGTAACCCTAAAAAAATATCGCTTTCCTCTCTGTCACTTTCTAATTTTCGCAATTATCGTAACACTCGTATAGAGGTTTCAGAAGAACCAGTAGTTTTAACTGGTGTGAACGGAGCCGGAAAAACCAATATACTGGAAGCTATATCTTTACTTATCGCCGGTCGGGGACTAAGAAAAGCGAAATTATCTGATATTGATAGCTTGAATATAACTCTTCCAGAAGAAGCAATACTTCCTGTTGTTGGAAGAGATTATAATACTGGTTGGACAGTTTCCGCGAATATTTATGGTAAACAAGGTGAGGTAAAGATAGGAACTGGTAGGTCTTTTGATAATTCTGAAAATGCTGATAAACGCATAGTAAAGATTGATGGACAGCTTACCAGCAAGCATAGCGAACTTTTATCGCATATTTCTATAATCTGGCTTACTCCACAAATGGAACAGCTTTTTCTGGAAGGCGCGTCATCGGGGCGTAAATTTCTTGACCGTCTAGTATTTAATTTTGATCCAGCGCATGCCACTTGTGTAAATGAATATGAGTACGCCATGCGTGAGCGTAATAAACTATTACAATTTTCCGGTGCTGATAATAATTGGCTTTCATCTCTGGAGAAAAAAATGGCGGCAAGCGGGGTGGCCATAGCGCAAGCTAGAATCTCTACATGTGAGCATATAAATTACGCCATAGGTTCATCTACCCTTAGTTTTCCTAAAGCCTATATAGATATAATCGGATATGTTGAGGAGTTGTTAAAAGATGGTAAAACAGCTCTGGAAGCGGAAAATATGTTTGCTGAGACTTTAGCCATTAGCAGAAGAAAAGATGGTGAATCAGGTAGGACTAATGTTGGTACACACCGCAGCGAGCTTTTGGTAACTCATGTTAAGAAGAATATGCCAGCTTCCGCTTGCTCAACTGGTGAGCAAAAAGCGATGATGCTTTCCATAATACTAGCGCAAGCCCGCTCGGGAGCGATATGGCATAGGGTTGTTCCAATAATACTTCTTGATGAGATAGCAAGTCATTTAGACTCGGCGAAAAGACAGGAATTATTTGAGGAAATATATGATATTGGCGCGCAAACATGGATGACAGGGACTGATCAGTCATTATTTATGAGTTTACATGGAAAAGCCCAGTTTTTTAAGGTGGATAACGGTAGTGTTATTATATAATATTACTGTTCTTGAAAGGTGTGAATATGTCCATAGTAAGAATATCGCTTGTTTTTTTATTTCTAATAATATTTTCGGTTAATTTAGCGATCGCTAGAGAAAGAGCCATATCTATTAAAACTGGTGAGGATCTAAAAAAAAGCTTGTATGAGCACTGACCAAAGAAACATTAAAAGCTGTAAAAGCAAAATTTTTGTCGCGTATATGATAGAAGTGCATAGTCCATCAAAAAACAAAAATTTATGCACCTGTAACAGAGAAATTGTTTGTGGCATGAATATGGTGGATAAGGAAAAATTTCCTGATGCTTTTGTAAGATGGTCTGAAAATAATAGTCTGGAATATAAAGAAAAACTTGTTGGGATGAATGAAGCTTTCGCTATAGCTATCAGATTTGTAGAGGATTCTTTTGCTTGCGATATGGATAATCCATATAATCTTATTCAAGATAAGTATCTTGACTCAATAGAAGATTATAGAATGAATGGTAAAATCACTCCACAAGAGTTTATGAAGCAAAAGATGTTAGAAATGAGACAAAAAAGCTTAGAAATCCAACAAAAATTGCAGAATCAATGAATTATAACTGTAGATAATAATAGATATAGTTAGGTGTTTATTGCCAGACAGACAATTAGTGCAAAAATCTTAATGTTAAAGCCAATTATTCAGTAAATTATTTGTCTTAACATGCGAAAATACGCAAAAAAACAGTTCCAATATTGTAGGGTTATGCTACAACTTCTTGCTGTGAATTATACAATTATAGTAGTTTATAATTATGTGGTTAGAAACTACTATCAAAACTATCGCCGAAAGTGGTGGTTTTGCACTATGTAGCGAGTGTTAAAATTATTTTCAATATAATTATTAAAAATAAAAAATATTATAATTTTCAGAGAATAAAAAATGGCTGAAGCGTTAAAAATAGAAGAAGTAGAGCATGACATGCAGCAAAATAATTACGGTGCGGATTCAATTAAGGTATTAAAGGGGCTGGAGGCGGTTCGCAAGCGTCCGGGTATGTATATCGGGGATACTGATGACGGTTCCGGCTTGCACCACATGATCTATGAGGTGGTGGATAACGCTATTGACGAAGCGCTCGCCGGACATTGTGATTTAGTTACGGTAAGCCTTAATAACGATGGTTCATGCACGGTGTCTGACAACGGACGTGGTATTCCAGTTGATATACATGAGGGAGAAGGAGTATCAGCCGCTGAGGTTATTATGACCCAACTCCACGCCGGTGGTAAGTTTGACCAGAATTCATATAAGGTATCTGGTGGTTTGCATGGTGTTGGTGTGTCGGTGGTAAATGCTCTTTCAGTATATCTAAATTTAACAATATGGCGCAATAACAAGCAGTATGAAGCAAAATTCTCGCACGGTGAAACCACGCAACATCTTAAAATAGTTGGTGACACTGAGGGCAAAAAAGGTACAAGCGTTACCTTTCTGCCATCTAAAGAAACTTTTTCTATGATAGATTTTAACTTCGCTACTGTTGAGCATCGTCTGCGTGAGCTGGCTTTCCTTAATTCAGGTGTGCGTATTTTGCTTAAGGATGAGCGTACAGATCCAGCAACAGAGATAGAGTTTTATTATGAAGGTGGAACAGAAGCCTACGCTAAATATCTGGATAAAAGCAAACACGCTCTGCATGATACTATCGTCATAAAAGGTGAGCGTGATGGCATGGGGGTTGAGGTCGCCATGCAGTGGAATGACAGCTACCATGAAAATGTCCTAGCTTTCACCAATAATATCCGTCAGCGTGATGGTGGAACTCATATCATCGGATTCCGCGCCGCTCTTACTCGCTCAATCAATAAATATTTTGATGAAAGCGGTATGTCTAAAAAAGCTAAGGTCGGTATAACCGGTGATGACGCGAGAGAAGGGCTTACCGCTATTGTCTCGGTTAAGGTTCCTGACCCTAAATTCTCCTCGCAAACTAAGGATAAGCTGGTTAGCTCAGAAGTACGTCCGGTGGTTGAGAGCTATGTGTACGATAAACTTTCGCAGTGGATGGAAGAGCATCCGCAAGACGCTAAAACATTAGTTGGGAAAATTATAGAAGCGGCATCCGCCCGTGAGGCGGCCCGTAAAGCTCGTGAGCTTACTCGTCGTAAGGGTGCGCTAGATATTTCCTCGCTTCCAGGAAAACTAGCGGATTGTCAAGAGCGAGACCCAGCGAAATCAGAATTATTCATAGTAGAGGGTGACTCGGCGGGTGGTTCAGCTAAGCAGGGACGCAGCCGTAATTATCAGGCGATATTGCCGCTTAAAGGTAAGATACTAAATGTAGAGCGCGCGCGTTTTGACCGGATGTTATCTAGTCAGGAAGTCGGAACGCTGATTACCGCTATTGGTACAAGCATCGGACGTGAGGAATTCAATATAGAAAAAGCTCGTTATCATAAGATAATTATTATGACTGACGCGGACGTTGACGGTTCTCATATCCGCACTCTGCTGCTTACTTTCTTTTTCCGGCAGATGCGCGAGCTTATTGAAAAAGGCTATTTGTACATAGCGCAGCCGCCGCTTTATAAAATGCGTAGAGGCAATAGCGATGTTTACTTAAAGGATGATAAGGCTTTGGAACAGCATTTACAAACTTCCGCTCTTGATGGATCTTCTATCGTATTAAGCAGTGGCAGAATTATTGATGGTGACGAGCTTGCGGATATTCTTACTAAAGCATATAAAGTAAATAGCGCTCTTAGCTCACTAGCGAAACGTATCCCGATTAATCTGCTGGAAGCCGCGGCGCTAGCCGGTATATTTGACGGTAATGCGGGAAGTGTGGAAAAAGCAAAAGCATGGGCAGAGTCGCTGGCAAGGCTGGAAGGCGAGCAGGCTGGCTGGGAATGCTCATTTGAAAATGATGTGTTCAAAATCCGGCGTATGGTAAGAGCGGTAGAAGAAATTTATCTATTTGAGGATAAAAATCTGCGTAGTAAAGACGCTAACGAAATAGCGAGCCATTCCGGATATTTCGCGGAGTATTTTATGAGCTCGTTAACCATCACCCGTAAGCAAAGTAGCGCGGAGATTAACACTCCGTCAGAACTATATAACACATTGATGGATTGGGCACGTAAGGGCTCTACCATCCAGCGTTTCAAAGGTCTTGGTGAGATGAATCCGGATCAGCTATGGGAGACTACATTAAACCCAGAAACCCGTCGCTTGTTACAGGTGAAAATTGAGGATGACGCTGAGACGGAAGCTCTATTCTCCACATTAATGGGTGATGTGGTGGAGCCACGCCGTGATTTTATTATCACCAATGCCCTAAGTGTTGAAAATCTGGATATTTAGTTATTTAGTAGATATATAGCTACCAACGGTAATAATTACCTAAATGACTTTAGTTAACTATTGCTTTTTTAGTTAAGCTAAATTAATCTCTATAAAAATTACAAACAGAAAAAAAGGAAATAAAATGGGACATGCTGATAGTACCGCAAAGACCGGTCGCCTAGTTTTAGTAAGACATGGAGAAAGTGAGTGGAATCAAAAAAACCAATTTACCGGCTGGGTAGATGTTTCTCTTACTGAAAAAGGAATTGAACAAGCTAAGGAAGCTGGTAAGCAGCTAAGAGATTCTGGATTCCAACCTGATGTGGTATATTCTACCAATCTCTCTCGCGCGAGTAGTACCGCAAGAGAAATGCTTAATGCTATGGGAACGCCTAGTAAAGAAATTAAGATAGATGATAGGATGATTGAGCGTCACTATGGCGATGTTACCGGATATAATAAAAAACAATTAGAGAGTGATTATGTACAGCAAGCCATAAAAGATGGTAAGTCTGAGGAAGAAGCTAAGGAAATAGCCGCTGGAAAAATTAAAACATTACGTCGTTCATACGATAATCCGCCGCCAGCTATGCAGGACTCAAATCCATATCATCCAAATAAAAATTCTCAAAAAGGTGAAGGCGAACCTAAATTTATTATTGTACCAGATAATGACGCTAAAACAGAGTCACTGTCAGATGTTGTAAAGCGGGTAAAACCATTCTGGGAGGAGGAAATATTACCTAGATTACAAAATGGCGAGAATATAATGATCTCAGCGCACGGTAACAGCCTACGCGCGCTCACCATGATAATAAAAAATATGAGTAAAGATCAGATAATAGAGTACAACATGGATAACGCTAAACCATATATATATGATATATCCTCTAAAAAAGGCGCGAAAGATTGGGAATATAAAGAGGTTGACCTCGCGGCGGCAGCTAAGGCAAGGTAGTAATATTTATTTATAGGTTTTTACGTTGTGAATTGCTATTGGTAATATATTTTACTAGGGAGTGATTTATGAAAAAAACAGAACAAGATATAAAAGAGAAATTGGAAAGTATAATCTCTTCTGTTGCTTCTAGTAAGGAAGGTGGCAAGGTCGGCGGTCATGTGGTGGTTCGTCAACAAGTGGATGATAATAATAAAACCACTAATATTACCATTACTTATAATAGACCTCTTGATTCACATATTAATAAAGGTATGGATTTACAGGATCATCAGAAAAAATCCATTATAGAGTCTCATATCTTGCTAGATGAGTTGCGGAAAGCTGAGGTTATAAAAAACTCAGGTGAGGTTGGGAATAGCTTGCGAGAGATAAGGCAACCAGATCTTGATGAGAAGGGACACTATCCTGATAACTCAATAAATGTTGCTGATAATGTTCGTATGAAAATTAATGAAAGGGGAAATGTAGTTCTTTCTATTAAACATAGTCAGCCGGCTGGTAGTAAAGATAAAGACTTAGATAAATCGCTGGACAGTGTACTTAAGAAATATACAAAAGTTTCCGCTAATATAGCAGCTATTAATAATTTAGAGTCCTCCAGAGGAAAAGCGATAAATTTCTAACTCGACTATACTATAAACGCTACCACGTTATTTCTAACTGTTTTTGTATAACTTAAGTAATTCCATAGCGGCTTGAGTAGCTGGTTTGTTGCCATCTGATACTTCATTCTCAGTAGATTTAATGCTATTCTTTACTGTTGTATTATTTATAAAGCCACTAACTAGATTTTCTTTTATTTCTTTCCACATCCATGATACCGCTTGCCCAGAACGTCGGTTTGCTAGTTCCTTTGAATCAGTCATTATTTTTCTGAAATCACAAGCGGTTTGCCATATATCACTGATATTCTTATTTTCAAGAGCGGAGCAGGTAACAGCTTTCGGTTGCCAGCTATTATTTGCTGGATGTAACATTTTAAGAGCCGCTGAATAGTCCGCACGCACTCTTTTTGCTTGTCCTTGCAGGTCTCCATCGGCCTTATTTACAACTATCAAGTCAGCAAGCTCCACTATGCCTTTTTTGATGCCTTGTAATTCATCACCACTACCTGGTAGAAGTAGTAACATAAACATATCTACCATATCGGCTACTTCAGTCTCTGATTGTCCAACACCAACAGTCTCAATAATAATAACATCATAACCAGCCGCCTCACAAAGCAGCATTGCCTCACGAGTACGCCTTGCGACTCCTCCCAGAGAACCAGAGGTTGGCGATGGGCGGATAAAGGCAGATTCATGTTGGGCTAGTTTCGCCATACGGGTTTTATCGCCAAGTATGGAACCACCAGTCTTGATACTGGAAGGGTCAATAGCAAGTACCGCTACTTTATGACCTTGCTCAATAATATGTAGACCGAAAGTTTCTATAAAGGTCGATTTACCAACACCGGGAACACCTGTTATTCCTATCCGTAGGGAGTTTCCAGTTTTTGGTAGTATTTCACTGAGCAAGCCTTGTGCTTGTTCCTGATGTTCTTTTTTAGTGGATTCTATAAGTGTTATAGATTTAGCAAGACTAGCACGGTTAAATTCCATCACTTTAACCATCAATCATCACTTTCAATACGCTCTTTTAATTTATTAGCGTCCGTCTGATACATTTCAGCTACTTTTATAGTCACCTCATCAGGTGGTGAGTTTCCTGCACCAGAGACAATAATCTCGCCGTAATCCTCAAACCTATATAAGTTTAGCGTACCATCTCGCTGTGCCTTAAGAAAAGCTGGGTAAAGCTTTGACTTCACAGCGACATACACCCAAAATGGATGCCCATTTTCCAGCATACCGTAAACCAAAACTATCGTTCTAGTTGGATCAGGTTTTTTATCATCTGTATCAGTCATGTATATTTTATTAGTTATTATCCCGTATTTAGCAGATTCTTCATAACATATTGTAAGATACCACCGTTTTTATAATATTCCAGCTCATCCAATGTGTCAATCCGACATAGCAATGGAACCACTATACTGGATTTATCTTTATATTCTATTAACATATCCAGTTGCATGCGTGGCTTCAGACCATTTTCTATACCGTTAATGCTGATAGTCTCATCACCAGTAAGTTTTAGGTTGTTTCTATTACTATCTCCTTGAAAAACAAGGGGAAGTACGCCCATTCCTACTAGATTACTACGATGAATACGCTCAAAACTTTCGGCTATAACCGCCTTAACTCCTAGTAATTTGGTGCCTTTTGCCGCCCAATCACGTGAGGAGCCAGTTCCGTATTCCTTACCAGCTATAACAACCAGCTCAGAGCCATCTTGTTGATATTTCATCGCCGCATCGTAAATACTGACTTTTTCATTATTATATAAGGTATATCCACCTTCCTCACCATCCATCATCTCGTTTTTAATACGGATATTAGCGAAAGTACCACGCATCATCACCTCATGGTTACCACGCCTTGCCCCATAAGAATTATAATCAGCAGGTTGAACACCGTTTGCCGCTAGGTAAGAAGCCGCTGGGGAGTTTTTGGCTATGTTACCGGCGGGTGATATATGGTCAGTAGTTATTGAGTCACCGAATAAAGCTAGTATCTTCGCGTTTTCTATATCCTTTAGCGCCACTCCATCACCAGTGTTAAATGAGGTGAAGTAGGGAGGGTTTTGTATATAGGTGCTTTTATTATCCCAGCTATAGGTCTTGCCTTTCCCGACAGGAATGTCTTGCCATTCCTTTTCACCACTAAATACGTCAGCGTATTTTTTCGCGAACATTTCAGAAGTAACGCAGCCCATAACCACATCGGCTACTTCTTTATTGCTTGGCCATATGTCTTTTAGATAAACTGGGTTACCGTCACTATCATTACCAATCGGATCTTTGGCTATATCAATATTCATACTACCAGCAAGAGCGTAAGCTACCACTAATGGAGGTGATGCCAGATAATTAGCTTTCACCAATTGATGAACTCGTCCCTCAAAGTTACGGTTTCCAGAAAGTACTGAAGCTACCACTAAGCCTTTATCTTTTATCGCTGTCTCTATTTCCTCGTTAAGTGGACCAGAGTTTCCGATACAAGTGGTGCAGCCATAACCAACAAGGTTAAAGCCAATTTCATTAAGTGATTTATCAAGACCCGACCGTGCCAGATATTCAGTAACAACTTTTGAACCAGGTGCCAAAGAGGTTTTTACCCATGATTTTGGTCTAAGCCCTTTAGCGGCGGCATTTCTTGCCACCAAACCAGCCGCCAGCATCACGTAAGGGTTGGAGGTATTAGTACAACTCGTAATGGCCGCTATTACCACGCTACCATGCGACAGATTATCCGTGCCGCGCTCGGAGTTGGCTGTTTTATTTTCCTTATTAAGCTCAGGAAGAGAAGATTCAAAAGATTCTTTCGCTTTAGATAGAAGAACTTTATCTTGTGGTCGTTTAGGACCAGCAAGTGATGGCTCAACAGTTCCCATATCAAGTTCAAGAGTATCAGTAAATATAGGATCCACGTAATCCTTATCACGCCACATTCCTTGCGCCTTAGCGTATGCTTCAACCAACTCGACTCTACCACTATCTCTGCTAGTAAGCTTAAGATAATTTATAGTCTCAGCGTCAATCGGGAATATTCCACAAGTAGCGCCATATTCTGGAGCCATATTAGCGATGGTCGCCCGATCAGCAAGCGGCATATGATTAAGCCCCTCACCAAAAAACTCTACAAATTTGCCAACCACGCCTTTTTTGCGCAACATTTGGGTTATGGTAAGAACGATGTCAGTAGCGGTCACTCCTTCTTTGGCTTTTCCGGTAAGCTTAAATCCGATAACCTCAGGTATAAGCATAGAAACGGGTTGACCAAGCATTGCCGCTTCCGCTTCAATACCACCAACACCCCAACCAAGAACACCAAGACCATTTATCATCGTGGTGTGGCTATCGGTTCCTACAAGTGTGTCGGGATAAGCGACGCCATCTTGTGTCCATACAGTCTGTGCTAAATACTCAAGGTTAACTTGATGGCAGATACCAGTTCCGGGAGGAACCACACGGAAATTATTAAACGCACTTTGTCCCCAGCGTAGAAACTCATAGCGCTCACGGTTGCGCTCCATCTCTAAAGATACATTATCGGCAAAGGCTGCTGCTGTACCGTACTTATCAACCATAACTGAGTGATCTATAACTAGATCAACCGGCGATAAGGGGTTGATTTTCTCAGGATCGCCACCAAGCTTTTTCATAGCGTCACGCATCGCCGCTAAGTCAACAACCGCTGGAACACCGGTGAAATCTTGCATCAAAACTCGCGCCGGACGATAAGCTATCTCACGATCTGAGCTTTTATTTTTAATCCAGTCAGCAAATGAGCGTATATCATCAGCGCTAACACTTATGTCATCCTCATGGCGGAGCAAATTTTCAAGCAAAACTTTAAGACTATATGGTAGACGCTTAAGATCACTACCAAGAGACTCATAAGACTTCGGCAGGCTGTAATATTCATATTCATTACCACCGGCATCTATAGTGGATTTGGTATTAAATGAGTTCTTGCTCTTGTTTTTCACAATATTCTCCTTAATGTATAATTCTTAGAGACAGATTTATAAACTATTTTATATTTTTGTAACGTATGATTAAACAATTTGTTAGAAATAATAAAGTATTAATTTAGGTCGTGTAACTATTAACTTATACGATTATAGGATAATGAAATAAGTATATATGTAATATTATGTTATCATGTAGGGATATTAGCTGCGTTCGTGGAGAAAATATAATTTTTAGCCATCTTGGATTTTCGTTGCAAGAAGGTGCTTTGCTGCTGCTGAAAGGAGCTAATGGCGCTGGCAAGACTAGCCTACTTAAAATATTATCAGGTCTTCTTGAGGCTGATAGTGGTGATATATTATGGGATGATGTATCAATAAAAGATAATTATGATTTTAGAAGAGAATTGCTTTTTATAGGTCATAAAAGTGGTGTGAAGGCGGATGCTACCGTCTATGAGAATTTACTATTTTGGGCAAAATTATATGATACGGAATTATTGATTCCAGCCGCTATGGCATTCTATGGTCTTGAGCGTTTTTCTGATGTTCCAGCATCTCAACTTTCCGCCGGTTGGCAACGTAGGATTGCCCTTGCTCGCCTGATTATATCACCATGTAAATTATGGTTGCTTGATGAACCGACAAATTTTCTTGATGAGGAGGCGGTAATACTCACCGCTAGTCTTATTGAGTCACGGGTAAAACAGGGCGGTATAGTGGTTGTCGCTTCTCATATAATGAATTCATCAATAGCAGCCCATACTTTATGGTTAGATGATTTCAGGCACTACGAATTTAGAGAAATAGAGACGGAAAGTAAATTCACATGAGATATTTCCTCTCAATATTTCGCCAGTCAGTCATGTTGTCATTCCGCAAAGGTGGCGGAGCGATGGGAGCATGTGCTTTTTATATAATAACCATAGCCTTATTCATCTTCGCTATGGGGCCACAGATGGTTTCATCCTATACCACTTCAGTAATGTCTATAAGTATGCTTCTTGCCATAATAACCACACTACCACTGATGTTTGAACGAGATTATGAGGATGGTAGTCTTGAACAAATAATATTACAGCCTGTATTACTAGAAATAATGGTACTCGCGAAAATATGTGGGAGTTGGTGTTCAAATATACTGCCTATATTAATTGTCTCGCCACTTATAGCTATATCAGCTAGTCTTTCTGTTCAGCAAATTTTAGTGTCATTATCGGTGCTTACGGTCGCTTCTTTTGTTATGGTGGCTCTTGGCGCGATTGGCGCGGCTCTTACTATTGGTAGTAAAAGAGGAGGGCTGCTTCAGGCGCTTGTAATAATGCCGCTTTATATTCCAATACTTATTTTCTCCTCAACAAATAGTGGAGAGCACGGTCTGTTATTCCTATCTGGTATATTATTATTTTTATTGCCACTTTCTTGCTATGTTTGCGCCGCCCTTATCAGAATAAGCAGTGATTGAAATTGTGTCTATATACAAAAATACAAAAAAATCAGCCACTAATTTCTTTAATTATGCCAATATAACGCCCATAACCTACATAATACATGATGTTGAATGGTTTTAGCGTTGTTTACCACCGTCATTATGCCGTAGCCCTGTCTGTGGTATACTTGTTCCAACAGACCCAGATGGACCATCTTTTCTGGATAATTCCTGGATATAACGTTCGTATCTACCCATGATATTTTCTCTGCTATTACTATCGGGATTATTGAATTCGCGCGCAATACTTTGCCTGGCGCTATTCAAGATTTCTGGTCTTGTGATGTCAGCAGGTCTTATTGAATTCATACCATTATAACCTTCCCTAATACGATGATCTTCCTTAATATGATGATCTATCGCACGTCGTTCCTTATCAGTAAGTGCATCATAAAGTGGTGTTTCACTCTCCAACGTTTTAGCCATTTTTTCCTCCGAAGCTAAATTTAGTAAAATTACAGCAATAGTAAAGTTTTATTAAAGAAAAGTCAACTGAGATTACTATAGAAAGCTCTACGAAAGGTTATTTTTATCTCAAATTTCTAAATTTCTTACTCCAAATCAAGAAAAGTAAATCTGTCACGGCTAAAGCGAGCGGTAGATAAAGCTTTGTTAAAATCTTCTCTATTCCAGCCTATATTTTCTAGCTTAGTGTGGCATCCAGCTTTTTTTAATATGCTTTCTATTTGTGGTGCGCCCATCATTATCTTCTCTATTTCACTTTTTACATCATCCCAGTTTGCTTCTTTAATTTTTTCTCGTTTTTCCATCAATAATTTCTGTTTTTTCTCAAACAGTAGCGAAAACTCAATTGTTAGCTCAGATCCGTAAAAATTCTTAATCTCATCAATATTAAAGATAGTATCTTTGAGTTTAAGCTCTTTCTTTAGCAGGTTTTCTTGCAATTCCGCCATATACAGGCTGGTTATTCCAATTTCCTCTCCATGCAGGGGAATCACATTTCTGTTATGTTCATTACGATTATTTTGTAGCATATTATAACAATGTGCTATCATATGCTCGCCCTGACTAGCCGGATAACTGCCTTTTGCCGCTGTCATACCGAGTCCTGATATTAGCAACAGTTCAAGCAGCTTTTTTGTTATGTCAAAATCAGTTTTCGCTATAGCAGAAGCGTTCTCAAAGACTTCCTCCTCAATATCGTGCTGTATCAAAAAAACATCTTCTATATAGTTAGTCGCGAGCAATAAACGCGAAAGTAACCAGTCACATTGAGCCGTAGGGCGCGCTAAACAGTCACCAAGCCCACTTCTCGTTAGCCTTACGGGCGCTTGCGCTATTATTTGCAAGTCACAAAATACTGCTTTTGGTAGGTTCGCTTGCTGGCTGCTTTTATGTCCATCAACTTCAATAGAGGCACTTGCCGATAAATAGCCATTCATGCTAGCGGCGGTTGGGAAAACAACATATGGTTTTTTATCAAGATAGGCGGCGTATTTACATAAATCATTTATTGTACCACTACCAACAGCGATAATAGCGTCACAATACATGCTTTTTTGTCTTATATAATTTACATTATCCATGCTGGCAGTAGGGCTTGCCTCAAAGCTTATATGACGATTTTTTGAGTGTTTTCTTAAAGCGGAAAATACCCTATTTCCAAATATATCAGTGGTATTTATATCATCCACTACCGCGAAGCTACAGCCATTGCTTAGGTAAGGAGTCATGGCGAGCAAATCATCAATATCATTACGCAGCGATGATTCGCTAATAATAAGCGGTATTTCCTTGATTAAGGGCGATATTCTATCTTTTGTTTCGTTGCTAAGCATGTATATTATTTATTGTGATATTCGTCTTATTTTATTATACTTTCCCGCTATATATAACAATTTTATATAAGCATAACATAATGAATAAGATAATTAGATTATTTCTTATAGTAATTTGTGGTAAGAATTACCATAAGTTACTATCAAAACCAACTCCGAGAGAGTCGGTTTTGCGCCGCGTAGCGAGCGAGACAACTTTGTTTTTCTGGAGAAAAATAAGGTTGGTTAACTATAAAATTGTTATTTTTTTAGCCATTCCATCTTCAGTTTACGCTTCTGATGATATAGCGGATGATGGTAGGAGAGCGGTATCACAAGCTGGTAGGGTTTCTATAGTTAATAGCGCGACAACATTAACAGATAGGACAAGACCAGCTATTACTATAGATTTAGAACAGGAAAAACATAAGAGAAAAACACTTGCTAACTACTCCATAGATCGGGTTATTTATGAAAAAGAACAAAAATTAGAGAAAGATAGTAAATCTGGTGGTTTCTTTGATGTATATTATAAATCCAGAGATAAAATGCTTAGTGGAGAATATGATATTTTTGATGATTCTGATACAGAGGTAAAATCTCGTATTAATCTATATGATGATGAATTTTATAATGACAAAGAAGGTAATCTGGTTAACCGTAAAAGCCGTTATAATCAGGGGATATCAAAATATGACCTTATTGATAAGGGTGGTGACTAGGGAGAGTTAGCCTCAAAAATAATGAGGAAAACTAAGTTATCTTTCTAAAAAATAATAGAAATTATCCGAAATGATGTGTTATAATCCACCGAGCATAAATTATATATAATATTATAGAGGTATTTATAAGAAATGACCATACGCCAAGTTATAATAGCACCAGATCCGGTGCTTAAAACCAAATCATCACCGGTTAAGAAAGTAGATGATGAAATTCGTGCTTTAGTAAGTGATATGTTTGATACAATGTATTATGAGAGAGGGATTGGTCTTGCCGCTGTTCAGATTGGTGTTCTAAAACGTATATTGGTCGCTGATGTTGAATGGAAAGAGGATAATAACCACAAAGCTGATATAGGCGAACAGCACGTGTTAATAAACCCTGAAATAATTTCTGATTCAGGAGATGAGCATAATTTTAAGGAAGGATGCCTATCTTTTCCTGAACAGTTCGCTGATGTCGTGCGACCATCATCCGTTAAGGTGAAATATCTTGATTTAGATGGTAACAGTCAGGAAAAAGAGTTTGCTGGTCTACTCGCCACCTGTATTCAGCATGAGATTGATCATTTGAATGGCATAACCTTTGTGGATCACATATCAAAATTAAAGCGTGATATAATAAATCGTAGGCTTGTAAAGCTTAAAAAAGCCGGCGCTTTTGATCCAGACCATGTCCACGATGAACATTGTAATCATGGATAGTTTAGGTGTAGGTAGTTCTTAGATGAAAATAATATTTATGGGGACACCTTTGTTCGCGCTTCCAGCGCTCCGTGCGTTGTATGAGAGTGAGCATGAAGTTGTCGCTGTTTACACCCAACCACCACGCCCTGCTGGAAGAGGACAGAAGGAACAAAAGTCACCTGTTCATCAATTCGCTGATGACAATAATATAGCTGTATATACTCCAGTAAGCCTTAAAACAGAAGAAGCTCAGAAAGAGTTTGCTTCTCATAAAGCTGACGTAGCGGTTGTCGCCGCTTATGGTTTGCTACTGCCAGAAGAGATTTTACAAGCCTGCCCATCTGGTTGTATTAATATTCACCCATCATTACTGCCGCGTTGGCGAGGAGCGGCTCCGATTCAGCGTACAATTATGGCTGGTGATATAATAACCGGAATTTGTATAATGCAAATGGATGTTGGTCTTGATACAGGAGATATATTGCTTAAAGAGGATAATATAAAAATTTCAAACCACAATGCTGGCGAATTGCACGATTTACTAGCGGAAAAATCAGCGGCATTGTTATTAAATGCCTTGCGACAGTTAGATACTCTAAAGCCTATGAAACAGGCAGAGGAGGGTGTGATTTATGCCAAGAAAATAACTAAGGAAGAACGAGCTATAAATTGGGCTAGCAAAGCTCAGGAAATATATAATCAGATACGCGGACTTAGCCCACAACCAGCGGCTTATTTTACTTATAACGGTGAGAATATAAAAATCTTTTCAGCTAATCTAGTAGAAACATCTGATAATAACCAATTTCCAGTTGGTAGTACCGTTGATGATGAGCTTACAATAGCTTGTGAAGACGGTTTATTAAAAATAGAGGAAGTACAAAGACCAAACAAAAAGCGGATGCACGCAAGCGAAATGCTTAAATCTTTTCCTATTAATAAAGGAGTAAGACTACTATAATGTTTATCTACCTTTTTTTGAGTCAGCGATTTTTTTATTATCTACCGCTCTGCTATAGTTAGTGATACATTGATGTTCTATACTGCCTGCTGAGGCGAGTTTTATATATTGTGTATTAAAATCGCTAATATCGTCTATTACTTTTTGTTCTATTATTTCTTTACCTATTAAAGCGGTCAGAGATGACGTAAGACTTTCTGCCTTATTTCGGTCATGCTTTAGCATTTCTGGCGGACAATCAATAGAATAAGTATTTACAACCCCTGTGTAGTTGTGATTTTTGTCTATATCCATATGCCATATAGCGGCAACAGCGGCTTTTATATTATTTTCTATATCATCAGTAACTTGTGAGAATTGCTTATTTTTTCTATTTAACTCAGATTTAACCTGACTTGTTATTTTATCATATGTATGGTCTGGCATAATATTTTATAATAGATATTTAAGTAATATGATAATAAAGGTTACTATACATTAATTAATCCTAGAATCAAACAAAATGACCAAAAAAACACAACGCTACCGACTAACAATAGAATATGATGGCACAAACTACGCCGGATGGCAAAGACAGAATGATCAGCCAACAGTCCAAGAAGCTTTAATGAACGCCATATATCATTTTTGTAGACAAAGGGTAAATGTAGTCGGAGCAGGACGAACAGACTCTGGTGTTCACGCCACCGCACAGGTCGCTCATATTGATATAGACAGGAAAATGGATGGTTTTAAGGTGATGCAGGGAATAAATTATTATTTGTTCAACCCGCCAATTTCCCAAGAAAATATGGCTGCAGACTTTAACAAGCTATGGCCAGAAAATCGTATAGCGGTGCTTGACGCGAAAGCGGTCGGTGATGATTTTGACGCTAGATTTTCCGCGATTAGACGACATTATATGTATCGTATAATCAATCGCAGGCAAAGGCTTGCCTTAGAAGAGGGCAGAGCTTGGCACGTGATTGAGGAACTAGATGATAAGAAAATGCAAGAAGCCGCGAATATATTAGTTGGTCATCATGATTTTACCAGTTTTCGTGATACAATGTGCCAGTCAAAATCCCCAGAAAAAACATTAGAAAAACTGGACATAATACGTCGTGGCAACGAAATACATATTACCGCTTCCGCTCGCTCGTTCCTACACCATCAGGTACGAAATATGGTAGGAACTTTAAGTCTGGTTGGTAAAGGTAAATGGCAGGTGGAGGATGTAAGAACAGCGCTTGAGGCAAAAGACCGAAAAGCCGGAGGACCAACCTGCCCAGCCTCAGGGCTGTATTTTATCGGTGTTGATTACTAAGGGCTAGACACTAGGCATCAGGCAATAGAGGACAAGAAACTCGGTAAGCCAGACCGAGTTAGCCTTCAGCAATGCTTTATGGGATTCCAGTAGGAAATACCGGAGACGAAATATAAAAATATCCTATAATACCTCCCTTAGTCTTTTTATGCTTTCTTCCTTACCAAGTATTGCCATTGCCTCAAACATACTCGGAGAAGTAGTTTTACCAACGATAGCGGCACGTATTGGCGACATAATATTACCAAGTTTATTAGAGGTTTTCTCAGCGTAATTTTTGCAGATATTTTTTATTTCCTCACTGTTCCAACTACTAACCACCTCTAGCTCATTGAGTAATGATTTTATTATTTCTCTGCCACCATTACTCAATATTTCTATAGATTTTTCATCAAGAGCAACTGGAGTATCCACCACATAAAATTCCGCCGCTTTCGCTAGTTCCACCAATGTCTTTGCCCGCTGCTTAAGCCCAGCCATCGCCGGAATTAAGATATTATTTTTTTCTTCTACGCTCTTACTTGATTTTTCTATTAGCGGGATTATTTGTTCCACTAATTTTTTATCATCTTCATTTCTGATATAATGACCATTTAGATTATCAAGTTTAGCGAAGTCAAAGCGTGATGGCGACTTGCCGATAGCCTCAAGATTGAACCATTCTATAGCCTGAGCGGTGGATATTATCTCATCATCACCATGTGACCAACCAAGACGCAACAGATAATTGCGTAACGCCTCTGGTAAGTATCCCATATTTTTATATTCACCAACTCCAAGCGCGCCATGACGTTTAGAAAGTTTCGCGCCATCCGCGCCATGTATTAGCGGAATATGTGAAAAACATGGCACGCTCCAACCCATAGCGTTATAAATCTGCGCTTGACGGAAGCTATTGGTGAAGTGGTCATCACCTCTAATAATATCGGTTATCCCCATATCATTATCATCAACCACTACCGCTAGCATATAGGTGGGAGTGCCATCCGATCGTAGTAATATCATATCGTCAAGCTCAGAGTTAGAGATTTTTACTACCCCTTGTACATTATCCTCAACTATGGTTTCTCCCGTGTCTGGTGCTTTAAGGCGGATTGTTGGCTGAACTCCATTTGGTGGTGTTTTATTTCCAGACCGGTAAGGACTGCGGAATTTCTCATTAGGGTGTTTTTCCCTGAATTCCAGCAACTCTTCCTGTGTGGTGTAGCAATAAAAAGCTTTGCCTTTTTTTAGTAACTCATCCGCCACTTCTTTGTGACGG
Organism: Rickettsiales bacterium; assembly: GCA_041396965.1. NCBI lineage: Bacteria > Pseudomonadati > Pseudomonadota > Alphaproteobacteria > Rickettsiales > Rickettsiales bacterium. The sequence goes on along the minus strand of JAWKXN010000001.1, from coordinate 1,236,231 downwards.
GCGGCAAGGGAGAATTGATGAACTATATCACCATCCCAATCAAGACCCAACCAACGCATTCCGTCTATAATAGCTTCTGTCGCCTGAGTTGTTGAACGGCTGCGATCAGTATCTTCTATCCGTAGTAGAAATTTTCCATTATGATGTCTGGCGTATAACCAGTTAAACAAAGCGGTGCGCGCGCCACCAATATGTAAAAATCCGGTAGGAGAGGGAGCGAAACGGGTTATAACGGTCATAATAAATAAGTGATTTTTAATGTTAATAAAGAACCAGCTTATAAAGCTTAAACATTTACTTTACAACGAAAAACAGCGTTTTGTATTGTGGATTCCCGTGTTATTCGCTGTTGGTATTGGCATTTATTTTTCTTTGAACAGTGAGCCTGACATTTACCGGACATTTTACGGGTGCGCTGTGCTGATCGTGACAATTTTACTATTTCGTCGCAATCCAAGTCTTAAGCTTCTCGCTATTTCTTTGTTCATAATATCGCTAGGCATATTGCGTGCTGAGATAAGAACTTATGAGGTTGCCGCCCCAGTTTTGCGTAAAGAAATATTTTTCCGTAAAATTGAAGGTAAGATTACTGATATTATAAATCACCGTAAGGGTAAAAAAATTATCCTTTCTGAATTAAAAATAGCGGGAGTCAGCTTAGAAAATACTCCAAAATATATAAGTGTTACTCTAAGAAAATATAGCGATAATATTGATATATCCGATATTGTATCATTGCGGGGGACACTCTTCCCACCGCCAACTCCTTCTATGCCCGACTCGTATGATTTCGCCCGTATGTTCTTTTACAAGCAACTCGGCGCTGTCGGCTACTCGGTAGAAGAGCCGGTTATTATACAAAAATCCGCTTCTAGTGATTTTAGGCAATCACTTAATGCCCTGCGATTATCTATTACGGAAAATATAATAAGGCAGATGGGTAGCGACAGCGGTAATGTAGCGGCAGCCCTTATGGTTGGTGAGCAATCTGGAATTTCGGATAATATAAAAGAAATAATGCGTAGTTCCGGTATATATCACGTGCTTTCAATTTCTGGTCTGCATATGTCGCTAGCGGCAATGCTAGTTTTTGTAACCGTTAGGTTTTTGTTAAGTTTGTATATGCCGTTTGCTCTGCGCTTTAATATCAAAAAAATATCAGCGGTCGTCGCCCTTATCAGTTCGTTTGCCTATCTTACACTCGCTGGCTATCCAACTTCGGCTGTTCGCTCTTTCATTATGGTAGCAAGCGTGATGCTAGCTATTTTATGTGATAGGAGCGGGATTAGCCTGTTCTCTCTAGCGTGGGCGGCTCTTATTATTCTCATTCTTCAGCCAGAATCATTACTTAGCGCTAGTTTCCAGCTTTCTTTTGCCGCTACTCTTGCCATACTAGCTTTCTATGAAAGATTCTCCTATCTGCTTTATCGCTCTGAGATGAGTTTTTCACAGCGGATAAAAACCTATTTTTTGGCGGCGATGTTTACCTCATTGGTCGCCACGCTAGCTACCATGCCATTTGTGATTTATAACTTCAATCGTTTTACCATTTGGTCAGTTGCCGCCAATATGCTGCTTATGCCGCTAGTTTCATTCGTGATAATGCCTGCGGCGGTTCTCGCCTTTCTATTTATGCCGTTTAGCGGAGAGTATTATCCGCTAATGGTACTTGATTGGGGTATTTCATTAATGATTCGTGGCGCGGCGTTCTTTTCCTCATTGCCGTATTCAGCGATAAATGTCGCCTCTCCAACATTTTATGGACTAGTAACCATTATATTCGCTGGATTATGGTTATGCCTGTGGCAGCAAAAATGGCGATTACTCGGCATACCCTTTATTGTCGCCGGTATGATGACCGTTTTTTTATATAAGCCATATGACATGCTGATAAATGATGAGGGTAAAAAAATAGCCCTGCGTCTTAAAACCGGAGAATTTATATTCCTACGTGGTAGGAAAAACAGCTTTGAGGCAGAGTTATGGATGAAAAAACACGGTAGTAAGGATGTTATATCCGTTAAGGAATTGAGTAAAGATGTGGGTGAGTGTAACAGGTATAAATGCCGTCTGACCATAGATGGTAAAAAAATCACCATAATGCGTAGCCGTAAAAATATAGAGGAAAGCTGTGACGATGACCCTGATATAGTAATCTCACCTAACTATCTGGATAGAAGAGAGGGCTGTAAAAATGTGCCATTACTCATAGACAAAGCCTACCTGCGCAAAAATGGCGCGACCGGACTACGCTTTATACAAGATAATGTAGAGGTAAAAAACAGCTCTACCCTACGCGGAAAACGTATATGGGTGGAATGAGCTATATCTTAATAAGTTAAATAAACAGATGCTATACACCGCGCTTTATCGCTTCATAAAGTGTATTGTTCCTTCCAGAAGCGCCTTGAGCGTTAGCGCTAGGTATTTCCTGTGTTGCTGTCGCTTTAAGAGCGTTTGCTAAAATAGCTTTTATTTCTTGTTTATGTTTTTTTAAATCATATCCTTTTAATCTTTGAGCGACATTATCTATAGCTTGATCTATAGTTTTAATACTTATTGACTTGTTGGTGGCGATCTCTTTAGATGTAGCCTCAATAGCTGCTGTTAGTGCTTGAACATGATTAATAAATTTATCTTTATCTTCTCCAGAGACTACTACATTCACTTCATCAAATCTTCCTGTCCCGTCCATGATAATTTCTCCCTATTTTTTTACTACGACAACCGCCGGTTACAGTATTTAATAAATATTAATAAGTCAAATCTTTAATTACCCATGATTCCACTGAATTGTTGCAAGCGCTAAAAAATAATGATAGATAACCCCTGCAATCCAACCTACTTATAATTATGGTATGAAGATAATATCCAAAGACCTAAATGTTTTTTATGGAGCGAAACAGGCTCTTTTTGATATTAATATATCCATTCCAACTAACTCGGTAACAGCGTTAATAGGTCCAAGTGGCTGTGGGAAATCAACTTTTTTGCGTTGTATCAACCGGATGAACGACACGATTGATATATGTCGGGTGGAAGGTGAGATAATAATTGATGACTGCGATATAAACTCAAAACAACAGGATGTAGTACAGCTTCGCTCTTGGATTGGTATGGTATTTCAAAAGCCTAACCCGTTTCCAAAATCTATATATGATAATGTCGCTTATGGACCTCGTATCCACAATATAACTAAAAACAAGGCTGAGCTTGATGAATTGGTAGAAAGTTCTTTGCGTAAAGCTGGTCTTTTTGATGAGGTAAAAGACCGCTTGCATGATTCAGGAACAGGGCTTTCCGGCGGTCAGCAACAGCGTCTTTGTATCGCCCGTACCATAGCGGTAAATCCTGAGATAATCCTTATGGACGAGCCATGCTCAGCGCTTGATCCCATAGCCACCGCCAAAATAGAAGAGCTTATAGACGAGCTTAAAGATAATTTTACTATAGTGATAGTCACCCATTCTATGCAGCAGGCAGCGCGTGTTTCACAAAAAACCAGCTTTTTCCACATGGGGAAGGTTATAGAATCAGGTGATACCAGCCAGATATTTACCTCGCCAAAAAACCAGCAAACTCAGGACTATATAACCGGTCGCTATGGGTGACTTATACATGTTCTAAGAGCATATGTGTAAGCTAGTTAGAATTCGATCTAACATATTATTTTTTAACTAGAATAGAGATAAAAAATCCGTCCATGCCACCTTCTTCTTGTAAATAACATGGTAGTGTTCGTATTTGCCCAATCTCATTAATCCAATCTTTTTTGCCATCTACCATATCGGCTTTTATCTTAATTAACTCAATATCATCACGCTTGTTCAATATTTGCTCTATTTGTTCCTCTCCTTCCTCTTTTTGTAGCGAGCATACAGAATATACCAGTAAACCACCAGTTTTTAGCATATTAAGAGCGTGGTTTATAAGACTGTATTGGATAATAGTCATTTTTGTGATGTCTTCCGGCTTTTTGTGCCACGCTACGTCGGGATGGCGGCGAATAGTTCCGGTTGATGAGCACGGAGCGTCAAGCAGAATAGCGTCAGGAGTAAAATCTGGCTGCCACTTAAGCGCATCAGCGTTTATACAGTTTGCTTTGAGTTTTAAGCGGCGGAGATTTATTTTAAGGGTGTTTACTCGTTCTTTTGATTTATCAATGGCTGTCACCTTAGCTCCAGCGTTTATTAATTGAGCTGTCTTGCCACCAGGCGCGGCGCACATATCAATAATATTCATTTGATTTAAGTTTTTGATGTTTTTAATAAGTAGCTTGGCTGGTATTGAGGCGGCAATGTCTTGAACCCACCATTTTCCTTCGCTAAACCCCTGAAGGTTTGTGATGTTTTTTGAAGATGATAAGCGTACGGAGTTTTCGGATACTACTTTGCCATCAAGGCGCTCTGCCCAAAAATTAGGATCATTCTTTACGGTTATATCAAGCGGTGGTTCTGCTGTGTGCATTTGTACTATTTTGCGTGTTTTATCAGTTCCATAGAATTTTTCCCAACTTTCCCAGAGCCATTTCGGGGTATTGATTTTTTCTGCGTCCTGACTATCAATTACTTCCTTTCCATCTTTTACCATACGTTTTAAGACCGCGTTTACCAAACCACTAAGACCCGCCATTTTTATTTTCTTAGTAAGTTCAACTGTAGAATGGACGGCGGCGTGAGGTGGGGTTTCAAGCCAGATTAGTTGGGCGATGCCAAGACGTATTATATGTTTAATTTTTATAATTTTTTTATTTATAGGCTGCTCTATGAATTTGTCTATCATCTCATCAATTTGACCGAGATGACGGATCGTGGTTTTTACGAGTAGCTGGGTAAAGGCTCTATCTGGTGGATTCATAAAGGAAAAATGACGGTCACTTTCCCAAGCACTATCTAGTGACTTTCCTTTATCAAGGGTGTGGACAAGTGCCATCAGCGCACTGAGACGGGCGTCATGTGGCTGTTTATTTTGTAAGGTTTTTGTTTTTTGCGCGGGCATTTTACTGTATAATCAGGTAGTTTATCGGAGTGTTGCAATAGATAACGAAGTGACTTGCTTATGGAAAATAAAGAAAAAGTACCAGAAGAAACTGTAGAAGTAAAAGATGATAATCATAAAGATGAGAAAAAAGTTGGCGTAAATAAGGAAGGTAACAAGCCATCTGTGGAGATAGGTGGTAGAGGGGGAGCTGACCCTACTAGATTTGGAGATTGGGAAATAGCTGGGAAATGTGTTGATTTTTAAGTTGTTTATATTTTTCTTCAGCTCTAGCGCTAGTAAAGTTAATGTAACCCAAATGTAATATAATTATTGTTTATTAACCATTTTTCATGTGTTATGCCTGTTATATATGGCTAATATTGAATTTTTGGATGGATAAAATGGAAAATAGAGAAGATGAAGTACAAAAATTAAGACAGCATCTTGATCCAAGTGGTACAGGTGTTTTTAGTGAGCAAAGGGCAAGAGAGATAGCTGCCGCTTCGGCTAGTTCTCTGGCGAGGAATGAAGATCCACTGCTTCCTATATACCCGACAACAGAGCATGGACTTGATCCGTATAAATTAGCAAGTGCTACGTTTGTTAAGTCTGGTCTAAAACTCGGTTCATCAGATGCCTTATCAATTTTTGTCGGTTCTATAGGTAATGAAATAAGGATTACTAATCAAAATTTCTTTAATCCAAATGGAAGAGAAACTATTGGCGCGGATGAGATGGCAGATGCTATTAGAAGAATGCACAAAAATGGGGTGACTCTTTCATTTGAACAATTGAAGAAAACCATAGCGTCAACTGGCATAGAGGTTGATGATGGGGTTGTAAGAGCTGGTGCCGCTTATGCTCAACACTTGGCTACGGATAAAAATACGGCAGTGGCTGGTAGAGATGGTGTGAGCGAACGTCCGGTTATTCCTATGACTCCAGCTATTACTAGAGAGATAACTGGGACGGCAAGGTAATTTCTTTTCATTGCTTTAGGTGTGGATGGTGTCGGACGTGACCTATAATCCAGAGTTGATATTCAAGAAGATTCTTGATGTTAATGGTGATGGTGTGGTTGGGGTCGCTGAGGCGCAGTTGTATAAGAGGAGGATATTGGCGCATCTTTCATCATACCAATCAAAAGGGAAGATTTATGACGATATTCCACAGTTACCGATTTCTGAAGAGGCTTTTGAGAGACCAATAGATTATGTAAAGAAAAATAGCTTATCTGCAGATAATATTACCGTGTCTCATGAAGCTAAGAAAATTATAAGTGATTCAGCGAAAGGGATAGTGAGGTATGTAAATAGGCGTTTTTTAGATCCAGATAGGATTGGTGAAATTGATAACTCTATGCTTAAAAACGCTATGGAAAGAATGCATAAACAGGGGGTGCACCCATCTTTTGAGGATATTAAGAAGATGTTGATTTCTGGAGGGTTTATGGTAGCGGAAGATGATATAAAAATGGCATCGGCTTATGGAAAGTCTCTTGCCGGTAATAATGTGGAGAACTTAAGAGATAATAGTAAGCTTAATTCTGTTGGTATGGTTCCATTAAGAAAAACACCTAATGAGCTTGGTAAGTAAATTATTATGGTAAAACAATCACTGAAAGATAGTGAATTATATAAAATAAAAGGTGGAAGTGAACAGGAATGCGCTCGGGTGCGTGAGTCTATGGAATTTCTGTTATCACCGGCTGCTAAGGGCATTGGAAAGAATTTGCTTAGGGACGCTTACAGGGTTCATAAAAAGCCGGTTTCCATAGAGATTAATAATTACAAAGATAATGTTTATAATAATCTTATGGGTGAGCATACTGTAAGTGTCACTCCTGAATCATTGAAGGGAAATAATCTGACCATTCGGCTGGCACGCGAGCTAAAACATGCTGGACAGGCTGATTTTAAGGAAAAGAGCTGGAATATCGCAGCGTTAATAGAACAATATCACGATAGTTATAGCAAAAAACATTCTGATAAAAGACAAGGTACGGATAGTAATAATATCGGTGAATATGTAAGGAATTTTCTGCAACCTGAGGCATGTCATATAAAATATAGGTTGAACAGAAACCCAGTCTATATTGATTATGTAAACACCATAGAAAAACCAGCCATTCTGGTGGAAAAAGTGGTAAGCGCTATTCTTGGAAAGATAAAAAAGAGAGCGGATAATACCGGAATTTCCGTAGGAGAAAAAACGATACAAAGCCGAGTCGAGCAAAGCATTGGCTACGCGAATATGGTAAGGGCTAATAAAAACAAGCCGCCGATAGGACTTTATTAATGTAAATCAAGTGATTAATGGTTTGTTTGTGTAGTATTCATTGTCATACAAATGTAATTTGTGTGTCAGGAACGCTCTGTTAATATATTTACATTAATTAATTTTGATTATGTCGTTGAGTGTTATGTCTAAGAAAGAAAAGATATTATATACGATAGAAGGTGGCACACCGCAGGAACAGCGACGCGTTCAGCAGGCAATGGACTGGCTTGTTTCACCGGATGCTTGGGGAATTGGTAAGAACTTACTTAATAATGCATACAAACTCCATAAAAAACCGGTGACGATTGAAATTTCAGATAAAATGCCGGTAGGTTATCTTGATCTTAACGATGAAAACAAGATAATCGTTAATTTTGAACAGTTGGAACACACAAAAGGTAAGAATTATCAAAACAAAGACTATAAGCCCACTTTGGAAGGTATTATCGCTCATGAACTTACCCATGCCGGTCAGACAAGAATGCAGGAAGGAGCCATAGAAAATCTTCAAGTGCAGTCATCCATACAGAGTAAGGTTTTTGGTGATAAGGAAATGTTACAACAGACTCAAGCCATAAATGATATCACCTCTGCTCCCACCTATCAATCTGCCATGAGAAAACTTGAGGCTTATGTTGATGAATTGGTAATACCCAAAAATAATGCGGTTAAAGAAGCACTGAGCAAAGATAAGAAATATAAATCATATGTAAATGAATTTGAAATACCTGCCATGCATGTTGAAAGGCTAATTTCTTCCAGACAAAAATCTGGGATAAGGAACGAAGACTATATAAATTCTGCTGAAATGTCGCCGGAGATAGAGCGTAAAATTACCATAAACTTTCTTGCTGATTTGTTAGAAATTGACAAGAAACCATACGAAAATAAAAACTGGCAAACGACGATAAAAGGAGAAGGAAACCCGAAAGGAAGAAGCGTCTAATTGCGTTATAGCTGATGTCTAAACCAAGTCATCTGGCGTTTGGCGTAGTTGCGGGTGAGGGTTTTGCATTTTTCTATCGCTTGTTCCAATGCGCATTCACCTTGTAAGTGGCTGGATAATTCACGTACCCCAATGGTTTTCATAATCGGCAGATTATCGGGAAGCTTTAGGAGCTTAATGTTTTTTACCTCTTCTAGCGCGCCTTGTTCAATCATTTTATCAAAGCGAGAGTCGCAGCGTTTATAAAGCTCTTCGCGAGGTAATTCTATTTTAGTAATTTCAAGCTCATCTGTGGAATATGGCGCGACAACCTCACGACTTTGCCACCAAGAAAGGCTTTTGCCACTGCCTAGCCAAACCTCATACGCTCGTATCAATCTTTGTTTGTCATAGACTTTTAGGCGGGTGAAAAACTCGGGATCAACAGCTTTTAGTCTTTCGCTAAACGCTTCTTTACCCATCTCTTCATAATCATTTATAGCTTGTGCTCTTACGGTTTCATCAATATCAGGAATTTCGGCGATGCCTTGGGTGAGTGCCTTAATATATAGTCCGGTGCCGCCAACGATTATGGGGGTGATGCCTTGTGTTCTTGCCCAGTCAATTTCCATTTTAGCGTAGCGTAGCCAGATTCCCGCTGAGCAGGATTCATGCGCTGCCATTATACCATATAATTTGTGGGTGATGATAGCCTCTTCCTCTGGTGTGGGGCGAGCGGTGAGGATACGCAAGTCACTATAGACCTGTTGGCTATCCGCATTTATGATGACGCTGGCGGTTTTTTGCGCTAAGGAAAGGGCGGTGGCTGATTTGCCGCTAGCGGTCGCCCCGACTATAATTTTGATATTTGGAAGTTTACTCATGGATTTTGTTATTACATTACTTGCTGATAAAAAGAAAATAGCCTTATCTGAGGCTTTTGTACAGTCTATGGTGCTGTCGTTAGCCTCACAAGAGGTTGCCGTACAAAAAATTGGATGGATAGCGGATGGTGAAGCGTGTGAATTATTTACTCAGTACTCAGCGCTTGGCGCTCTAAACTCTACTATTCAGGCAATACTCGCTGATCAACCATATGACGCTATCGCGCAAGAAGTTTCTAAGCGTCAGAAAAAACTACTCATCAGCGACATGGATTCCACCATGATAACAGTGGAATGTATTGATGAGTTAGCGGATTTTGTTGGTAAAAAAGCGGAAGTTTCCGCCATTACCGAGCGGGCGATGAATGGAGAGCTTAATTTTGAGGAAGCTCTTAGTGAGCGGGTAGCTCTGCTTGCCGGAATGCCAGAAGAAATTTTGCAGGAATGTTACAATGAACGGGTGAAAATGATGGCGGGAGCAAAGGAATTGCTCGCTGATTTTAAGGAAAATGGTGGTTATAGCGTGTTGGTTTCTGGTGGCTTTACTTTTTTTACTAGCAGGGTGCGTAAAGAGCTTGGCTTTGACGCTGATTTTGCTAATAAGCTGGAAATTAAGGATGGACGGCTTACTGGTAAGGTTATTTTACCAATTTTAGGCAAAGAGGCGAAATTAGCGAAGTTACAGGAATATTGTATAAAACTTAATATTTCCGCTGATGAGGTTATAGCGATAGGTGATGGCGCGAATGACTTGCCGATGTTGCTTGCCGCTGGGCTTGGCGTTGCCTATCATGCGAAACCGGTAGTGAGAGCGCAAGCTAACGCACAGCTAAATCATTGTGATTTATCCGTTTTAAGATTTGTTATTAAAAGGTAAAGGATAATAGACATTGCGAAATTATCCTTTTGCATAATATCTATACAGTATTCAATAATTGAAGGTATAAAAATTTATCCACGCCCTGAAATATCCTGCGTAGACTGATGAGGATTACTATTTTTGCTAAAAAATAATGATTAAATCAGATCATTTTGTTAATGTTTATTTAACTATTGCCATATAAATATTGTTTTATTTTGAGATACTTGTTCCAAAATTAACCATTTTTAGAAAATACAGGGCGTTAGTATGAATTTAAAAATATCACATAAGATAATAGGGTTAGCGGTAAGCGCAGCATTTTTAACTGGGGTTTTGATTATTGGTATGTCTACTTATGAAACAAGTGAGGCTATGCTTAAACAATCGGAAAAAAAATTGGAAGCTGTTACAGCGGCTCGCAAAGAAGCACTTGCTGGATATTTATCCTCGATAGAAGAAGATATTAACATACTTAGTTCAAACTCAACTGTAATAAGTTCACTTGCTGATTTTAAGTCAGCATGGGATGACTTGTTTTTTGATCAAGAGAAAACTCTAAAAAGACTTTATATTGCAGAAAATCCAAATGAATTAGGACAAAAAGATAAGCTAGACTTTGCAAAAGATGGTTCTAGTTATTCTTATACTCACTCCAAATATCATCCATGGCTACGTTCATTTTTGCAAAGACGAGGTTATTACGATATATTTTTGATAGATGATAAAGGTAACGTTGTTTACAGCGTGTTTAAGGAAAGTGATTTTGCGGCTAACGTTAAAAGCAAAGAACTTAGAGATACGGATTTATTTGTCATTTATCAAAAAACTCTTAACAATCCTAATAAGGTTAGCTTTGTAGATTTTAGACCATATTCTCCGAGTGCTGGAGCTCCTGCCGCCTTTATTGGTAAGGCAATAACGGATATGAATGGCAAATTTTTAGGCAGTCTTGTTTTCCAAATGCCTATTGAACGTATCAATTCTATAATGAAAAATTCTGTTGGTATGGGGGAAAGTGGTGAGACATATATAATTGGCTCTGATTTTTATATGCGTAGTGACTCTAGATTTTCACAAGAATCTACTATGCTTAAGACTAAGGTAGAAACAGAGACTGTAAAAGCCGCTCTAGCAGGAGGTGATGGAGTATCTCATATTAAAGATTATAGAGGAGTTCCTGTCTTTTCAGCGTATTTGCCTATGGAATATCTTGGAACAAAATTAGCGATTATAGGTGAGATGGATGAAGCGGAGGTTATGTCGCCTTTATATTCTCTTATAAAAACACAGATTCTACTAAGCGCAATAGTTTTGATATTAATTATTGCCGCTGCTATATTTGTCGCACGTGGCATTACTGTGCCATTTAACTTGCTGCTTAAAAAAATAGATTTATTACAGAATGGTAATGCTGATTTTGATGTAGAGTATAAAGAACGTTCCGATGAACTTGGAGATTTGGCGCGAGCGCTAGAAATGTTCAGAGAGAATTATAAACAAAATATAAAATTGGTAGAAGAACAGAAAAACGTAGAACTAGAAGCAGCAGAAGATAGAAAGAGAACAAGATTAGAGCTTGCTGATAATTTTGAATCCAGTGTTAAAAATGTTGTTGATATGGTGGCATCCGCTGCTACTGAGATGGAGGCTACATCAAAATCAGTTTCTGGAATCGTTGAAAGCAATAAATCAAAGCTGCAAACTCTATCTAGCAAAATTGAAGGTACTAGTAGTAATATACAGACTGTATCCAGTGCCACCTCCGAATTATCATCTGCTATTAACGAAATAAGCAGCCAAATAGCTAAAGCTACTAGCGTTACCACTAATACCGTAGATGACGCTAAAAAAGCCGATAGTACAGCGCAGGGATTAAGTGAGGCATCTATAAAAATAGGGGATGTTGTTGCTATAATTAATTCTATAGCCTCACAAATAAACTTGCTCGCCCTAAACGCTACTATTGAAGCGGCAAGAGCTGGAGATGCTGGGAAGGGATTCGCGGTTGTTGCAAGTGAGGTTAAAAGCCTAGCGGGACAAACTACAAAGGCAACAGAAGAGATATCTGAATATATATCAGCGATTCAAGATTCCGCTAGCCAAACCGTAAATGCTATTAAAAATATAGGTGAGAAAATATATGATATTAACACTATAGCAAGTGCGGTTGCTGCGGCTGTTGAAGAGCAAGGAGTAGCTACTAAAGAAATAACCCGTAATCTACAGCAGGCAGCTGATAATAGTGATGACGTTCATAAAAACTCTGAATTAGTGTCGCAGTCATCTAATGAAACTGGGGTTGCCGCTGTACAGATGACAGCAGCTTCAAGTGAATTGTCTAAACAGGCTGAGATATTGCGTGGTGAAGTAAATAAATTCCTTGATAATGTAAGAGCTGGATAGACAAAATTAATTAAAAATTAATCTTATCCCGTTACACAATAATATTGTGGATATTATAGAAGAATCTCATGAGTTTTTTCAGAAATCGCCAAGTGTGTGTCCGGCGAGTTTTCAGTCGTCCTCCAATAAAATACGTTTATTGATGAATTTACGCAATGGTGGGGTTTATGATAATTCCGTACTTGGAGTTATGGAAACTATTCCACGCGAGTTGTTCGTTGAAGATCCTTTTATAGAGCATGCTTATGATGATACCGCTCTTCCGATAGCTTGTGGGCAGACGATCAGTCAACCGATGGTCGTGGCTAAAATGACCATAGCTCTTTCCGTAAAACCAAGAATGAGGGTGCTTGAGATAGGAACTGGTTCTGGTTATCAAGCAGCGATTTTGTCTAAAATGGCGAGGATGATCTATACTGTTGAGCGGCATAGGGATTTAATGGAAGTAGCGGAAAAAAGATTCGCGGAGCTTAATATAAATAATATCGCTCTAAGATGCGCTAATGGTTCTAAAGGCTGGAAGGAGGCTGCTCCTTTTGAAAGAATAATGGTAACGGCGGCGGCTAAAGAAGTGCCTGAATCCTTAATAGAGCAGCTATCCGCAGGAGGGATAATGATAATTCCGGTTGGTTATGAGGCAGGTGTTCAAAAATTGTTGCGCATCACTAAGAAAGAAGACGGCAGCATTATTACCGAAGACCTTATGGATGTTCGCTTCGTGCCGTTGGTTGAGGATAGGTAGAGGTCTTATATCTTTATTATCTAGTTTTATAAGTAACTGGTTTATCTTCGGTCTTTTCTGTCCAAGCGGCTTGATTAAGAGTTTCTTTTTCTAATCCTGTTTTGCCGTTTATAGCTTTTCCTAGAGAGGTTTTAATATTTTTCCCTCTTTCAGCTAATTCAACAAATGTTCTAGGTGGAGATACGTTGGGAATATCAATTGGAATTAGTCTACGTGCTTTAGGAGAAATAGCTCTTGTTTGTTCTGCAAATTTTTCAAGATCTTCCATTGTTTTTATATGTTCATTGTTCAACTGAACTTTGATATTATCAGCGAGTTTATCTACTCTAGCCATCGCCTTATTGGAAAATTCTTTTACAAAATTATGGTCTACAATTTTGGATAATTCCTTGTATACCTCGTCAGGAGTTTTCTTGTTAATATCAATATCAGACAAATCTAGCTTTTTTTCTTTTAGCTGATCAGAGATTTTATCTAGTATTTCTTTATCAATAAACTGTTCTAGTTTGGCACGCATTTCTTCATGAGGTTTTCCGCTATCAATATCTGATAATTTTTTTCTGCTTCTTTTTAAGATAACTTCAAGTAATTCTAACGCCACACCTTGTTGGTTTGAGTTTGAACTAACATTTTTATCAAAGTCTTCTTTGATTCTTATAAAATCGTCTCCGTTTATATGGTCTTTTAATGGAGATATGGTATTGGCATGTATGTATTCATTAGTTTTTCTTTCTAAGGCATTGTCACTATATACTAAGTTAAGAAGTCGCTTCATTAAGTTCCGTTGAATATAACGAGCAGTGTTCTCAAGTCTATCTTGTTGCTCTTTTAGAACGATTTTTACAACCTCATCATTCTGCGGTTTATCGGTGGCTTGTGAGCGTATATAATCAGTGAGCATTTGTGCCTGCTCTAACATTGTTTTATTTGAGATATCCATAGCTAAACCTTTAAGTTGTTTATATTAAATATACTTAACTATTTCGTGCGCGCAATAATTTTCTCTTTAATAATGACAAATAGCGGTATTTGTTGTATACAGGGCGTTAGAGGTTCTTATGTCAAGGAAAATTATTATATTAGTCACATGTCTGGCTTTTGTTGCCGGTTGCACACAATCAAAGCCAGCGCAGATAGTGCTTAAAGGGCAAAATAATTATGCTTTAGGCAATAATGACAGTCATATAAAGCAATCACAAATTACGGCTAGTAATTATAGCTCAATGGCAACATCTGGCGGTGGGGTCGACTATCTATCTAGTTATGATTCTAGTTATAATATTGATAATTTTAAGAGTAACTATAGTAATTCATATGTGACTACAGTAGCGGAAAATACAGGGCATCACGCTTTTGTTGGATCGGTTGGCGTTTCTGATCTCGCATCACCGGTAACTGTTAGCAATAATAGTAAGATCGTAGAGAGACCAGAACAAAACCTATCTCTGCTATCAAGTGAGCAAAAAGGCAAAGAAGTTGTGTTGAAGCCTATGGTTGATAAAGAGTCATCAAAAAAAGAAGTTTATGCTGAGACGGAAAAGTTGATTAGAGGGTGGAGCACGGAAAACTCAAAAGCGTCTTATAAGCCAGATAATAGTGTTTTTGCCTCTAATGGTAGTAGCAGTTCTAGTAAAACCTCTGATTTTAGGTGGCCGCTAGCTGGTGGAAAGGTTATTTCAGAATTTGGTGCGAAAGGTCGTGGAAAAGCAAGTGAGGGCATTAATATAATGACTGAGCGTGGCGATCCGGTGTGGGCGGCGGCTGATGGTGAGGTGGTATATGTTGGTGATAAGCTAAAAGGTTATGGGAAAATGGTGTTTATAAAACACTCCGGTAATAAGACCACTGGTTACGCGCATCTTAGCCATATAATAGTTGATAAATATGAGCGGGTAGCGCAGGGTGATATTATTGGATATGCTGGTAATAGCGGTGACGTTAATACTCCGCAGCTATTCTTTTCGCTTTATGAGGGAAAGAACCCAGTTAATCCAAAAAAATATCTAAGCCATGATATGGCTGGATTATAGCTATATACATTAGTCTCAAAAAATATCGTAATATATTCGTTTTATGTTTACTATAAATTGTAAATAATATACAAAAGCTGACTATATGTAGGAAGCTATAAGAAGTTTTCTTAGTCGTAAAAATTTCAGATACGGAGCTGTTATTCATGAAATCAGTAAATAAGGTAGTCTTCTTAACCAGTGTTATTTCATCGGTGTTGGCATTTAATTCTTCTATAAGTTTAGCAGAGGAAAATAACAAAGATTATATTACTGGTTATATTGGTTATTTTGATGTTATCAGGAATGATTATACTTCTACCCAGTTTGGTATTGAGTATCGCGCTCGTCCTATAAAATATAATGTTCGCCCTATGGTTGGGATTAATGTAACCACTGATAAATCAGTTTACGGTTATGCTGGTCTTAGTTGGGATGTTGAGTTGATAGATAACCAGCTATATCTAATTCCAAATTTTGCCGCTGGTCTTTATACAAAAGGTGATGGTAAAGAGCTTGGTGGTGCTATAGAGTTTCGTTCTGGTATAGAGCTTGCCTATAAGTTTCCAAATGAACATCGTTTAGGACTTGCTTTTAATCATATATCTAACGCTAGTATATATAAGCATAATCCTGGGTCGGAGGCGGCTCTGCTTACTTACTCCGTACCTATGGATCAGATTATAAGATATTAGGGCTATATAGGGCATAAACATTTGTCATACTGTGGTGAGTAGAACGTAGAACAGGATATTACCACACAACTCTAAGATTCTATGAGATGGCACAAAACCGAATCCGAAAGAGTCAGTTCCCATAGGAACTTGGGTAATTATTACCACAAGTTACTATGGAGGTAAAAAATTTTTACAACTCAACCACTACCGACTGAAGTCGGTAGGTTGGATTACCACTAAAGTGGTTGGAGCAATAAGCGTACATGCTACGCATGTAAACTATTACTTGTTTACCACTTAAAAGTGGTGGTTTATGACCGATTTTATGGATAATTAATTACTGTCCTTTTCCATGAATCTAAGGAATTCACTTTCTGGTGACATTATCATAGTTGTATTGTCTCTGTTTAATGTCTTTTTGTAGGCCTGCATAGAGCGGTAGAATTGGAAGAAATCCTTATCACGACCAAATGAGTCAGCGAATATTTTAGTCGCTTTTCCATCGCCTTCGCCTCGTACTATCTCGGATTTTTTCTTTGCCTCAGCTAGTATAATAGTTCTTTCTTTATCCGCTTGTGAGCGTATTTTTTGCGCGTCCTCAGCGCCTTTAGCCCGAAACTCCTTAGCCTCACGCTCACGTTCAGTTTGCATCCTTTTATATATACCGTTACTATTCGCTGGCGGCAGGTCAGATCGTTTTATCCGCACATCCACTATCTCTATGCCGAATCCTCCTTCGTTTATATTATCTACTCCTCCAGCTACTTTTTCTCCGGTTGCTTGCAAATTAACTAGGTCTTTTATATCTGACATTATCTCAGCCCTTTTTTCTGATAATACATCGGAAAGAGGGACACTACCAAGAACTTGGCGTAAGCTTGATTCTAAGATGGAATCAAGGCGGCTACGCATTGTTGCTTCATTGCCTACCGTTTGTTTGAAGCGAAGAGGATCGGTAATACGATAACGAACAAAAGCGTCCACAATAAGCCTTTTTTGATCAGCGGCGATTACCTCATTTGAATCAGCGTCAAAATCAAGCAAGCGTTTATCAAAATACTCAACATTTTGGATAAATGGTATTTTGAAGGCAAGACCTGGATCTTTTACTACTCTTATTGGTTTGCCGAACTGTAGAACTAGAGCCTGATTAATTTGGCTGACTACGAAAGCTGAATTAAATACAAGAAACGCAGCAAGTAGGATGAATACAGAACCAAAAGTTAAAAATTTCATTAGTTTACTCCTGTGGATTTATCATTATTTTTTTGCTGGATCTAATTGTGAAAGTGGTAAGTATGGTAAAACTCCGTTTGAGCTTTTGCTTTCCATAACGATCTTGTTCATGCCATCCAATATTTCTTCCATTGTCTCGAGATAGATACGTTTTTTCGTAACATCACGCGCTTGCCGGAACTCATTATATACAGCAAGAAAACGAGAAGCCTCACCTTCGGCTTTTGCTATTACTTCTTGTTTATACCCCTCCGCCTCAAGAATCATTCTTTGGGCTTCACCTCTAGCTTTTGGTAGAATGTCATTACGATAGGCCTGCGCTTGGTTTCTTGATGTCTCAAGGTCAGCGCGCGCGGTTTGTACATCACGAAAAGCGTCAATTACTTGCGCCGGAGGGTCGGCTTTTAGTAAGTTTACTTTTACTATGTTTATACCAGCATTATATGAATCAAGCATTTCCTGTATAAGTTTTTTGGTATCAAGCTCAACTTCTGACTTACCTTCAGCAAGCACAGTAGCTATTTTTATTTTACCTATAACTTCTCTCATGGCACTTTCTGACACCGCTTTTACAGTTTCTTCAGGGTTACGAACATTAAAGAGAAAGTCTGGTGCTTTATCTATCTTCCATTGTACCTCAAAATTAATATCAACTATATTCTCGTCACCAGTAAGCATTAGGCTCTCTTCGGGTATAGATGGTTTGCTGGTATCCATTTTACCGTTCCAATAATTATTACCAGAGTGAAACCCTACTCCTACTCGGTTAATGGTAGTAACTCTTGGAGTAAGGGCGGTTTCTATTGGATATGGCATATGATAGTTAAGTCCAGCGCCAGTTGTTCGGTTGTATTCACCAAAACGTAGCACCACACCTTGCTCATCAGTTTTTACAAAATAAATACCGGAAGATAACCAAAGTAATAAAAATATTACAAATATAAGTGAGAAGCCTTTTTTATTGTTGCTACCATCGTCAGGAAATAGGCTTTTCCATTTATTACGTAGTTTTTTTAAGATTTCCTCAAAATCTGGCTCTTTGGGACCACCTCCACCGGAGCCTTTTCCACCACCATTTCCGCCAACTATGGTTGGTTTTCCCCAAGGACCGTTGTTATTGTCTTTATCACCCCATGCCATATTATTTTCCTTACGCTCTAGTGAATTTACAGTTCAAATTGCTATAATTTTATAGTTATTCTTTCAGTGTACTGTTTAGTATATTATTATCTGAATTGAAAACTATACTGTTACCCCCATCGGATAAAATTTGTATTATTCTCGCCTGCAAGAGAGATTGGTTGTTTTTATAAAGTTCGGAAGAATTGGCTAGATTTCTTAGCAACGCTTGTTCACCTCTTGCTTTCTCTAGTTGTTTTTGTGATTCTTTTTTAGTTTCTAAAATACTAGAAAATGCTTTTTTTAGATTTTGAGGTAACATTATATCTCTTATTGAGAATAAAGTCGTTTTAACCCCAATATTTTCATAATCGGACTTTACCCTTGATAGCAGCTTATCATTTATCTCGTCTTTGTTTTCTAGCAATTCGTCAATTGTCGCTCCACCTATAATGTCGCGGACAGCTATTTGCCCTATCGTATATATTTCATAAATGTAGTTCTCTGATGCCATTACAGCTTTTATTGGATCAGAAATCTCATAAAAACCTACTACACTTATTTTTAAGTTGATATTGTCTTTGGTTAAAATCTCCTGTCCGGATAATACCAAATGTTTTCTTCTCATATCTATAGTTTTTATAGTGCTGTTAGAGGGAAGATATTTATATTTTCCAGCAGTTAGTAACTTTACAAACACACCATTTTTATAAAATAGACCATTCTCATAATCAAAAATCGTGACTTTCTTAAAGAGTCGTAGATATGAGTAAACTATCGTTGTAAATAGTGTTATCGTTAGTAATATTATTGTAATCTGCATCATGGTAAATTATCGTCTTTCGGTAGGTAATAGGTGTTTGCTGAAAACACTACATAAAGTTAGGGGAAGTCTTAACTTGCAAACCTATCTCTATGTTTGCTTTACGCTAGTATATCCGGCAAACACCAAATAATGTGAGGTGCACCTTTACATTAAATAAAAACAAGATCTGTGCTTCTTTAATATTTTACGTGTACCATGATATGTTTTAGTGATATTTGTGGTAATTTCAAGTGTAGATAACAATTTATGAGTAGATAATTTATTATGTCAGTTAATAAGCAAGTGGTTTTAGATAGGCTTTCTCAAGTAATGGATAGTGAAACGGGAAAAGATGTTGTTTCGTTGGATATGATCTCAGGGGTTACTGTAAAGGATGGAAAGGCTGGTTTTCTTATTACAATAGACCCGAAGGATAAAGATAAAAAAGCAATCCTTAGAACGCGGTGTGAGGAAGCGGTTTTATCGCTAGATGGGATAAGCTCGGTAACAGCGGTTCTTACCGCGCAAAATATGGAGCCTATAGCGCCAGCGCCAAAATCGGGATATTCTGAGCCAAGAGTACGGGCACAGTGGAATTTAACACCACTTGATAATGTAAAAAAAGTTATAGTAATAGCTTCTGGTAAGGGTGGGGTAGGTAAGTCAACAACAGCAGTTAATTTGGCACTAGCCTTGCGTCGTAAAGGAAAGAATGTCGGGTTGCTTGACGCTGATATTTATGGCGCTTCAATACCGCAAATGCTTGCTTTATCAGGTCAGCCGGATGTTGTTGATAACATGATGGTGCCTCTTGAGCGTTACGGAATAAAAACTAACTCAATGGGCTATATATCAGGTTCTCAGGCAGCTATTTTAAGGGCTCCAATGATAAATAAAACTCTTTATCAGTTGCTTAGGCTTACACGCTGGGGAACAAAAAATGATCCGCTAGATATTCTTCTTGTTGATATGCCACCGGGTACAGGGGATATTCATTTGAGTATGGCGCAGCAAGTGCCGGTTGATGGAGCTATTATCGTAACCACTCCGCAAGACGTGGCGGTGATTGACGCTGACAAATGCGCTCAGATGTTCGTAAAGACAGGTATAAAGCTGCTTGGTGTGGTGGAGAATATGAGTTATTTCCTTGATAGTAATGGAAGTAAGGTAAATATTTTCGGTGAGGGAGGAGGACAAAAACTCGCTGAAAAGTTTTCTGCTACTTTGCTTGGCAGTGTACCGCTTGATACTGATTTGCGAGTTGCTAGTGACAATGGAGATGAGTATGGTGGCGTATGTAAAGAAAATTATGACAAAATAGCTGATTTGTTAATTAATACTATATAGTATGATATGAAAATAAGGTATTACTTATGACAGAAAGAGCGACATTTTCACTAGACGCGGATAATTTGACCTTCCTGAATATTGTTGGTGGGAACAATAGAAGTGCGTATATTAATGAATTATTGGAGAGAGAAAAACAGATATACCTAGAAAATATGCTGTTGAAAGCCAATAAGCAAGAAGCTGAAGACGCGGAATATAAAAAAGAATTATCCGTGTGGGATGAGACTATATCTGATGGGCTGTGATGCTATACAAACAGCTAGATATATTATGGGTTGACTTGAATCCGATGAGAGGAAGTGAAACTAGAAAAAAGCGTCCTTTTGTAGATATTCAATCAGACTTGGTTAATAAATCTAGCCATACGATAATTGTAGCTCCTATTCTTCCTAATCATAAAGAATGGCCGTTTGTAGTAAATATTACTGCCAATAAAATAAACAATCTGGATAGAGACAGGCATATAAATCTTAAACAATTACGGGCTGTAGATGTTTCGCATATAGGTAAGAGGCAGGGGATAATTGAGAAAAAATATGTTAATCAGATATATGAATCACTAAAGATTATTTTTGGAATCAATATTCTAAAGCATTGATGGTTTAGGCATAACTAGCGCTTATTGGCTTATACACATATGTCCGGCTACAATATGGGCAAGTGACATCACCTTTCTCACGTTCTATATGCAAGTATACTTTAGGGTGACCAAGAGCGCCTTCGCCACCGCTACACACTATTTCAAGGGATGTTACAGAAAATTCTTCAATTTTACTCATATAATTTCTCAATTATCAAAAATGAAATTTGGCTTGTTTCGTTTATCATTTACCGTTCTTTTGTTCACTACTCTTCTGTCAGTCAGGTTATTATTTAATCTTATGATTTTCGCGTCAGCAGTCTGGGCGGAAGAGCTTACGGTAATATTACTACCAGATTGGTTGTCGTCAATAGCTGTTTTATTATTTTTATCGTTACTTTTATTGATTGATGTTGGGCTTGATATTACCATAGGTTGTGGTTGATTATTCTCGTTCTGATAATTGCTAGAAACTCGGATATATTCGTCACTGCTCGCGTTGTTAGCGTTATTTCCCTGCATTACTATTATATTGTTTTTCTGCGGAGTGGCTTTTTGCCTATTTGTTACCGTAATTACATTAGTATTACTTATTTTGTTATCTACATTTTCTATTGGCTGTACTACCATCATATTTTCAGACTCTATACTGTCATTTATCTGGGGTTCGGAAGTTACGCTTGTCACTTTTATTATTTTCGCTGAGTTATCGCTGGACATTCTTCTGATTCCATCTGTGGAGCTTTTGGGTATCGCTAGTCTTGCCTCACGTAATTTGTTTATAATATTTATCCAGCTATTATAGACAATACCTATATATTTATTACCAAATTTGGGAGTTTTTGAATGGTAATAGGTGGCGGCCTTTTTCCATGATTTTTCCTCATTATACAATTCTCGGAGGAATTTAGCGGCGTATTCTATATTATATTTGGGTTCAAAAGCATGTTCTAAGCTGGGAAAAGCATTTGGATGGTGTAAAAGATTCACCTGCATACAGCCGACATCTATACTTTTTATTCCTCTTTGTCTTAAAGCTCTGACTTTTTGTATAGCTTCTTCCTTGCTGTTAAAGAAATAGCCTTTTCCCTCAACATTTATAGTCCACGGCCATGGCAGTTTTATTTTCAGTCCTTTATGATAGCGACCTGATTCGGTTGATGATATAGCGGAAAGTAGATGAGCTGGTATTCCATATTTCCTTTCATAACGCTGTAGATATTTTGTACATAATTTAGCACCACTTATTCTTTGGTCTGACGCGGCGAAAGCATTATGGTTGAATGAACCACACAATATGATGATTGTAAGTAAATGGTAATATCTATTTATTTTTATCTTCATACATCATTTTTTATTGAAAAACTAAGGTATTTATTAGGTGATACCCAAATTCATTGTAATATTTTATGGGTATAAAAGCAAGTTATGGTCTGATATTAAATATCGTGGCTATTTATATAGCTTAGTTGGGATATTCATAAACTGCTGGTTTTCCAAGAAAAGTATCTTCTGATTCCTTAAGTTCTTTATCTATTACTTTGCTAACTTCCTCGCTAATTTTTTCCTTTTTTGGAGTTTTTATATTTGCCGCTTTAGGCTCTGGTGACTTAGTATCCTCAGCTATGGTAAAGCCAATGTTATTATTCTTTGTTTTATTATTTTTTAGATTTTTATGATATTTCTTATAAAATTTGGTGTTTTCTTCTACTTTTTCCGCGCTCATATCTAGCTTGTTAATGTTCGCCGCTTTATCATAACTTCCAGAAATTCCATATGCTAAAGCGAGATTATGGCGGGCTATTTTTAGGTCTTTATTATTTATTAAACCATCAGTTTGATGCTGTTGTATAATTGGCTCTAGTAACTCTATAGCTTGAGAAGGGCGATTATCCAGAATAAGTGACATAGCGAGATTATTTTTAATAGATAATGATTGAGGGTCTAATGACAATGCCATTTTGTAGAGATCTTGAGCGGCGAGATGGTTGCCAGCATGATCAAAAGCTATCGCTTTTCCATTGTAAGCAGGAGAGTTGTAAGGATCCATTTCTATCATTTTGTCAAATACGATTATGGCATCTTTGAATTTCTCTTCCTTTATAAGTCTATTGCCATTTTTTTTCATGATTTCATATTCTATAGTGAGTTTAGTATCCTTTTTTCTTCCATTATCATCAGCACTTCCAGAGCATGAGAAAACAAATAGGGATGATAATATTAAGAGGATATTTTTTCTGTATAGCATATTAGTAGTCTATGTGATTCATTGTATAAGCTTAGAAAATACGGACTAGCAGACTATTGTATATATGGCATGTATTGGTTAATAAGCAATTAAAAAGGGCGGTCATAAGAACCGCCCCTTTTATGATAAGCTTTAGAAAAGCTAGGATTGAATTAGATTTAGAAATCCATTCCGCCCATGCCTCCCATACCGCCCATTCCACCCATACCGCCCATAGCTGCAGCACCATCAGATTTTTTATCATCTGGAAGGTCGGCTATAACAGCCTCAGTGGTAATAAGCAGACCAGCTACGGAAGCGGCGCCTTGTATAGCGGCACGTACAACTTTAGCTGGGTCAATTATACCGGCTTTAATTAGGTCAACATACTCAAGTTTTTGAGCGTCAAAACCAAAGTTGTTCTCAGTGCTCTCAAGTAGTTTTCCAGCGACGACAGCGCCATCAAGACCAGCGTTCTCAACAATCTGACGTAGAGGAGCCTGAAGAGCGCGGCGCACTATGTTAACACCAGCTTTTTGGTCATCATTTTCTACTTTCAGCTTGTCAAGAGCGCGTGAAGCGTAAAGTAAGGTAGAACCACCACCTGGTACAATACCTTCCTCAACAGCCGCGCGAGTAGCGTGTAGAGCGTCATCAACACGGTCTTTACGTTCTTTAACTTCAACTTCACTGCCGCCGCCAACTTTAAGAATAGCGACACCACCAGAAAGTTTAGCTAGACGTTCTTGAAGTTTTTCACGGTCATAGTCAGAGGTTGTTTCCTCAATTTGCGTGCGGATTTGGTTGCAACGAGCTTCAATAGCCTTTTTATCACCAGTTCCGTCAACAACAGTGGTATCATCTTTTGTGATAACGACTTTTTTCGCGGTACCAAGACTTTCTATAGTAACGGTTTCAAGTTTTGTGCCAAGATCTTCGCTGATCACCTCACCAGAGGTAAGGGTCGCTATATCATCCAGCATAGCTTTACGGCGATCACCAAAACCAGGAGCCTTAACAGCGGCGACTTTTAGACCACCACGTAGTTTATTGACAACTAAAGTGGCAAGAGCTTCACCTTCCACGTCTTCAGCGATTATCAGAAGAGGGCGTTGATGTTGTACTACTGACTCAAGAAGTGGCAACATTGGCTGTAATCCAGAAAGTTTTTTCTCAAATATAAGAATGTACGGATTATCTAGCTCTACCACCATTTTTTCAGGATTAGTAACGAAATAAGGAGATAGGTAGCCACGATCAAACTGCATACCCTCAACAATATCTAGCTCAAACTCAAGACCTTTAGCTTCCTCAACGGTGATAACGCCTTCACGACCAACTTTATCCATAGCCTCAGCGATTTTTTCACCAACTTCTTTGTCACCATTGGCGGAAATAGTAGCGACCTGCGCCCACTCATCTTTTGAGTTTACTTTTTTGCTATTAGATTTGATAGCGTCAACTACCGCCTCAACCGCTTTATCAATACCACGCTTTAGATCCATAGGATTAAGGCCAGCGGCAACCGCTTTGCTACCCTCAGTGAAAATAGCCTGCGCTAGAACGGTAGCGGTAGTGGTTCCGTCACCAGCGAGATCAGCTGATTTGCTAGCCACCTCACGCAACATTTGCGCACCCATATTTTGGAATTTGTTAGAAAGTGTAACTTCTTTAGCAACGCTCACACCATCTTTAGTAACACGAGGAGCACCATATGCTTTATCTATAACTACGTTACGACCACGAGGTCCGAGTGTTACTTTTACGGCGTTAGCCAGTTTTCCAGCACCGAGCAATATTTGCTCACGTGCTTCTGAACCATATTTTAGTTCTTTTGCGGACATTTTTTGTTCTCCATTATTTTTGTTAAATTCAATTTTTAGTTATTTAGTGGTTAGTTTTTAACTAAGCGGCTTTTTTACCAGACTTTTCTTCTTCTATGATCCCGATAACGTCTGATTCTTTCATAACCAGATAATCTTTGCCGTCTAATTTAATCTCACTGCCAGCCCATTGGGTGAATAGAATAATATCACCGATAGATATATCAATCGGTATACGTTTTCCATTTTCATCCTTAGCGCCCTCACCAATGGCTAGAACACGACCTTTCTTTGGTTTTTCCTTAGCGGTATCAGGGATGATGATGCCCCCAGCGGTTTTTGATTCCTGCTCAATGCGCTCAACAACGATGCGATCAGCTAACGGTTTAATCTTCATAAGATTACTCCTAATTTATATAGTTAAAAAAATAATTTGAACATAAGGCAAGCGACGCTCACCGACTGTTGTGCATGTGATATAAGTAAATGTTAGTTTGTTTCAAGAGGGAAAATATAAATTATGGTATTTTTTTACAATATTTCTTATATATTGGTTATAGTACAAATTTGATTGGTATAAAACTATAAGAAAAACAGTAAGATGCCTGAGTTGCCAGAAGTAGAGACAGTACGACGTGGGTTAGAGAAATCTCTAATCGGAAGTAAGATAGAGGAGGTGATTCTTCGCCGTAATAATTTGAGAAGCGAGTTTCCTGGTGATTTCGCTTTATCCCTTAAAGGACAAAAGATTAAATCTATTTCTAGGCGTGCTAAATATTTGCTGTTTTCTTTTGAAAAATCAGAGTTGCTAGTGGATATAAATCTTATAGCTCATCTGGGTATGAGTGGAAGATTTTCTATTATAAAGACTAATGAAAGTGTGGAATTTCAGAAACATGACCATGTAATTTTTCTCTTAGATAATGGATATTCGCTTGTATATAATGATCCAAGACGGTTTGGGCTGATGACTATATGTGATACGGGAAGTATTGACAGGCATAAGCTGCTTTCTCACCTCGCTCCAGAGCCGCTTGGCAATGGATTTAATGAGGAATATCTTAAAGAACAACTCAAAAGACATTCGGCGGCGATCAAGCCAGTGATCATGGATCAAAAAGTCGTGGTGGGAGTTGGCAATATATACGCTAGTGAGTCACTGTTTATCTCGGGGATATCACCGCTTAGGAAGGCAAATACGATAACAAATGATGAAATATCACGGCTTGTTCAGGCGATAAAACAGGTGCTTACGGCGGCGATAGAGGCTGGTGGCTCAACACTTAAGGATTTTGCTCATGTCTCTGGTGAGGAGGGGTATTTTCAACATAAATTCCATGTTTATGGTAAGGATGGTAAAAATTGTGGGGAGTGTGGCGCGGCTATCATATCCATCAAACAAGCGGGGAGAGCTACTTATTATTGCGCTAATTGCCAGAAATAGATGTAGGATACTGGATATAAATTTTTATTTATCAGTATATTAGAGTTCTTGACATATGACTGTTTATATGTTTCTCTAGCATAGAGTATTAACTAAAATTTAATAAATAAAAATAAAGCAAATAGGTAAGGAATTTTTATGTCAGATCATACACAAGCGGATATGATGCGTCAGATGCAAGAAGCTATCGGGGAATCTGGTCTTGATCCGAGAACACAGCAAGATTTAATGCGTATCATGAAACGAGCTACTGGTGGTGGTGGAATTGATACTAAGGCGATTGAACGACAGATGGTGGAGTCATATCAGAGAGGGGAACTGCAAGGAGCTACCCCTAGTAGTAAAACTATTTCCCCAGAAGAAATAAGGGCATTTGAGAAAATGCAGAAAGATTTTATGGGAGCTGGTAGAAGGTATTCACCAGTGCCTAAAGAAAAAACGGTAAATCCTCATGAAAGGATGAAGCAGAGGATAGATAAGCAGCGTGTGGATCAACCTCATTTAGGGTATGCTGGTTTGACTCCTAGAAGCCAAGTTGTTCTTGATGATTGGATTAAAACCGAGCTTTACGATCCAAGTAGAGTGCCGCCGCTTGGAGAAAGAGGTACGAGTTGGCGTTATGACATATTCTTGGACGCGCATAATATACCAAGAGATGCCTTTAATAGAGAGGCTGGTAAGAGGCGCCTTTTTAGTGAGTATAGGTATGGAGATTATGATAAACAGAATAGAGCCGCGCAATTAGCTCAAGAACTAGTCAATGCCTACGATCCTAATCATGCTAACTATAATAAATGGTTTAATGAGCAAAGAGCACGGCGAATAAGAGGGGGGAGTGGTGAATTCAAAGGTTTTATAGAATTTCATGAAAGAAAGATGCAGCGGAGAGAGCGTAGCTCTCTGGAAGTGCCAACTAGGGACTTAGCTGAAATAGAGCTTCCAAAAAATGTTGTAAGACTAGAATCAAGTGATGCCGCTAAGGTAGCGGATGGTAAACAAAATTTACCAGAAAAGACTAAGGTCGCTGGTGGTAAGCAATCTTCTGTAAATGTAGCATAGAAATTTAGTAAACCATATTAATTGACTTAATTATTCTCCATAAAAAAGCCCTGACTATGATTATGATAGTCAGGGCTTTTTACTTAAGTTTGCTCTATAATAGAGAAATATTAAGCAGCTTTTTTCTTAGTTGAAGAAGAGCATGAGCCAGCGCATGAAGCACTTACTTCTTCCATGCTTTCAGCCGCGCGGCGGTTAAGTACGTCAAATACCTCAAAGCCAGACTTTGTAACTAGCTCGCTTACCTCACGAAGATTGCTAAGGCTGTTTTCAAAGAAAGCTTTCATCAAGTCAGAATGTTTGCTTATGCTGGTTTCAGGAGTACCAGAAGTCATAAGATCTTTTGATACTTTTATGGTGTTATCAATGTTAGCGCGAGCGACTTCCGCTTGACGGCGACCAATTGTTTGCGCGCTTTCAACCACTACTTGATTAGCGGCGGAAATGGCTTCTATATTGCGACGACCGGTTGATAAAAGTTGACCGAAATCAATATTATTTTTGAATAAATCAGCGAATGCTTGTTGGTTATATGACATAATATTCTCCTAAATTTTGATAGTTAATACCTAAAAGGCGATTTGGATAATATATGTATCTTATATGCCAGTCAAGTAAAATGTTGCGATGCACAAAATGTCTTGTAAAAGCTCTATAATATATGATTAATCATGTAGTTATGATTAAGTGGTCCGTGTCCATGACCTATATCATATGCTGATTTTATGGCTTGTAGTACATAATTTTCAGCTTGTTTAACCGAATTTTCTAATGACATGGAGCTACCGATTCCATAAGCGATGGCGGATGCTAACGTACAGCCGGTGCCATGAGTATTTTTGCTGGCAATTCGCTCGTGCTCAATGATATTCTCACCATCCTCTGTTAACAGTAAGTCGGTTATTCTATCGGATTTTAAGTGACCTGACTTGAGCAAAACAGCTTTACAGCCAAAAGTAAGTATTTTTCGCGCCGCTTTTTTCATATCATCAATGTTATTTATGGTGATTCCTGATAAGTACTCAGCTTCTGGTATATTAGGAGTTATTATTAAGGCTTTTGGTATGAGTTTTTCTTTAAGGGCAGTAAGAGCGGAAGGTGGAAGCAGGCAGCTACCACCTTTGGCAAACATAACAGGATCTAATATTAATGGTATATGAGGATATTCTAGCAGAGTATCCGCTACTGTCTCAATTACGTTTTGTTTATTAAGCATACCAGTTTTTATAGCGTCAGCGCCTATATCGGATAAAGTAATCTTTATCTGTTTCGCGATAAACTCCTCATCTATATCCAATATTCCATCAACACCTAATGTGTTTTGGGCGGTGAGGGCGGTTATTGCTGTCATAGCGTAACCACCAAGACAGGTAACAGTTTTTATATCAGCCTGAATACCAGCACCACCACCAGAGTCGGATCCGGCGATTATCAATATTTTTGGGTAGTTATCCATTAGCTTTGGCGACTTCTTCGCAGATTTTATTTACAAGGGAGTTGATTTCTTTTTCATCGTTACCTTCCGCCATTACTCTTATTAAAGGCTCGGTACCTGATTTACGGATAAAGATACGTCCATTATCGCCAAGTTTTTCGGTGGCTTCCGTAATAGTTTGTTTTACCTTGCTATCTTGTAATGGGGATTTACCATTATAACGAACATTTTTGAGGATTTGTGGCATAGGGGTAAATAATTTACCACATTTGCTGAATTTTTTACCATTTTCACATAAATAAGCGAGTATCTGTAAAGATGCCACTATACCATCGCCTGTCGTACTATGATTACCCAAAATTATATGACCAGACTGTTCTCCACCAAGATTGAAGTTGTTGCTTTTCATTCGTTCAACAACATAGCGGTCACCGACATTAGTGCGTTCTAAGGTAAGTTCTAAATTATTTAAGTATTTTTCAAGACCCATGTTGGACATTTGGGTGGCTACCACTCCACCTCCTATTAGTTTTCCGCTTTTATGTAGAGTAGTGGCGATTATCGCCATTAGTTGGTCGCCGTCGGCTATTTCACCTTTCTCGTCACATATTATAACTCTGTCAGCGTCACCATCTAGGGCGATACCAATGTTGGCTTTTTCCTTGACTACAGTTTCGCATAGTAACTTAGGGGAGGTAGAGCCACATTTCTCATTTATGTTAAAGCCGTTAGGGTTTATGCCAATTGAAATTACTTCAGCACCTAATTCTCTTAATATGGTGGGAGCTACTTGGTAAGCAGCGCCATTAGCACAATCCACGACTATCTTAAGTCCTTCAAGGGTAAGGTGCTTTGGGAAAGTGCTTTTGGCGTGTTCTATATAACGTCCTGCCGCATCATCAAGTCTTTTCGCTCTTCCTAGCTTATCTGGTGTAGCGTAGGCGTTAAAACTATTTTCTGATATAAGCTGTTCTATTTTGTTTTCAACTTCATCGGATAATTTATAGCTGTCGGGACCAAATAATTTGATACCATTATCATGATACGGGTTGTGGGAAGCGGAAATCATGACTCCTAGATCCGCGCGTAATGACTTTACCAACATAGCGACCG
Organism: Rickettsiales bacterium; assembly: GCA_041396965.1. NCBI lineage: Bacteria > Pseudomonadati > Pseudomonadota > Alphaproteobacteria > Rickettsiales > Rickettsiales bacterium. Next base: position 1,206,278 of record JAWKXN010000001.1, on the reverse strand, counting down.
CTGGTGTTGGCAGTGGTCCAACCAATATCACATCCATTCCAACAGAGACAAAACCAGAGGTAAGGGCGGGTTCTATCATATAGCCGGATAGTCTTGTGTCTTTGGCTATTACTACACGGTGGCGGTGATTGCCACGCAAGAATTGCTGTCCAGCCGCCATTCCAACCTTTAACGCTATATCAGCGGTCACTGGATAAGAGTTAGCGGTTCCACGTATTCCATCAGTACCAAAAAGTTTCATTTTATCCTACTAACTATCTTCTTGTTCGGATTGTTCGGCTTCTTTGTTTTCCGCTTGTTCAGTGTTATTTTTCTTTTTCGCTCTGGATGATGGTAAAGAGGATTTGCTGATTATTTTCTTTTCAACCTCAACCCTTTTAATCGGCTCGCCTTTTATCAATCCCCTAATTTCGTCACCGGTTAGGGTTTCATATTCAAGCATGGCTTTTGATATACTATGCAGATGATCTATATTTTCAGTTATAATCCTTTTAGCGTCATTATAGCCGCTTTCCACGAATTTTTTTATTTCATCATCTATATCATTTTTCATTTTAGGCGATGAATTGCTAGCACCGCCGCCGCCATATCCTAGATAGTTTTCTTGTTGTTCAGAACCATGATACATAGGACCTATCTTATCACTCATTCCCCACTCAGTTACCATAGCTTTGGCAAGTCTTGTCGCGTATTTTATATCTGAGGACGCACCGCTTGATACTTTGTCGTAACCAAATATTATCTCCTCAGCTACCCGACCGCCCATGGCGACAGCCAGATCTCCGATCATTTTTTCGCGTAAGTAAGAGAGTTTATCGGCCTCTGGTAACTGCATTACCATACCAAGAGCACGACCACGTGGTATTATAGTGGCTTTGTGAATCGGATCACATGCCGGAAAATGCAAAGAGACTAGAGCGTGCCCACCTTCGTGATAGGCGGTCATTTTCTTCTCATCATCACTCATGACCATTGATTTACGTTCAGAGCCCATCATAACCTTATCTTTAGCGGACTCTAAGTCTTTTTGACTTACAACTTTTTTGCCGGTTCTGGCAGCAAGAAGAGCTGCCTCATTTACGATATTGGCGAGATCGGCGCCGGAAAATCCCGGAGTTCCCCGAGCTATTATTTTAGCGTCAACATCTGGGGCTTTTGGAACTTTGCGTAAATGTACCTCTAATATTTTTGTACGTCCGCCAATATCAGGGTTAGGAACTGTTATTTGACGATCAAAACGACCGGGACGAAGCAGGGCAGGGTCAAGAACGTCAGGTCTATTGGTGGCTGCCACTATGATAACGCTTTCATTAGCGTCAAAGCCGTCCATTTCAACCAGCAATTGGTTTAGGGTTTGCTCACGCTCATCATTGCCGCCACCATATCCAGCGCCACGATGTCTGCCGACCGCGTCTATCTCATCAATAAATATTATACATGGAGAGTTTTTTTTGCCTTGCTCAAACATATCACGAACACGGCTTGCGCCAACACCTACGAACATTTCAACAAAATCAGAGCCTGATATAGTGAAAAATGGTACTTTAGCTTCTCCGGCTATCGCTCTAGCTAATAATGTCTTACCTGTTCCAGGAGGACCTACTAGTAAGCATCCTCTTGGAATTTTAGCGCCTAGACGACGGTATTTATTAGGATCTTTAAGAAAATCTACAACTTCGTGCAAATCGTCTTTAGCTTCTTCTATGCCGGCGACATCCTCAAAAGTAACACGCTCGGTTTTTTCAGTAAGAAGTTTAGCTCGCGACTTTCCAAAGCCAAGCGCGCCGCCTCTACCACCGCCAGACTGCATTTGGCGCATGAAAGAAACGGCTATCAGGATAAATAATATAATTGGTAGTAGCGATAGCAATATGCTCCAGATAGATTCCTTACCTTCATCAGTGGACACGTCAATTTTCACGTTTTGTGCCTGCAACATATCAATAAGTTTTGGATAATCAGGCGATTGTGTAGAAAACGAGGTTCCATCACTAAGATTACCTGTTACTACAGATATTTTCTTATCGCTGGCATTGATCCGGACATTTGATACTTGTCCTTGTTCAACCTTATTGAGGAAATCAGAAAATGATATTCTAGTATAACCAGCATATCTTGAGTTGCTCTGCACTACATCAAAGACGGCTATGAGTAATAATCCTAGTATTACCCATATAAATATATTCTTGCCAAAATTGGGCACTTGCTATGTCCTCCAAAAATTATAAATGACTAAACTATATAGTCGTTATTCATAACGAAAAAACCGTTTCCAGCAAGCGGTTTTGTAGGATAAAATTGTATATTAATATTAACTTCTGCCATAATATCTGACCTATTCGTATAATCTATATGGGGAGTTGCCACCAGTTCTTCAAGAGATGTTTCTTTATTTATTATCCAGATAGATGGAAACGTACACAAAATCCTAGCTGGTATAGTCTTTTTAAGTGAATATCTATTATTATTTTCAATATATTTAAGCCCATCATTTGATAAAGAACGTATTATTAACTCAGGAATTTTAGGTGTTTTGTGTAATGAATTACTATCTGTAAGCGTTATTAGAAAACGATTATCCCAGAATATTAGGGTGTTATTCGGTATTTTAACGGGTTTTTCAATATATTCTACTTCACGATAAATAAATATCTCATCTTTTATCACCTCAAATATTAATCCAGACAGACTTTTCCTAACTTTATTTTTTTCTTTTATCAGTTCATTTAGTAGCTCACTGTAAATATTTTCTATTTTATAACTACGGGTAGGGTAGTATGAACCACTAACTGTTTGAGATATGGCGGTTAGTATTTTAATGGCGATATTTTTTTCTAATCTTAAAAAATCTTCTACTGTTATAGTAGAATATCCGGAAGGATAAATTTTTACTATATTAGTTAGATAACTAGCTACTTTGTTTTCCAGTATGTTACGAAAAATAGAGAATGATGTTATTATGTTATTAGCTGATTTGATAATATGTTCTTCACTGTTATTAACTTGGTTATAATCATTCAGCGACTTTCTAATTAATACACGGCTGTAATTATCATCTTGGTTTGATGGGTCTTCTATCCACTCCTGAGAGTTGTTTTTTAGAAAATCTATTAATTCTGATTTTTTAACGCTGAGTAATGGGCGCAATATTCTAACGTTATTTTCAACTCTTTGATATGGTATCGCGCTTAATCCTTCTATTCCACTTTTTCGTAATAAGCGGAAAATCATAGTCTCAATTTGATCGTTGTTATGATGAGCGGTGAGTAAATGTAATATGCTATTATTTTTACACCATTTGGTTAGTAGCTCATAGCGAGCGCTTCTTGCTTGTTCTTGGATTGATGATAAGACTTTGCCATGTTGCCATTTAATGATATGGCTTTCAATATTGTGGTATTCACACCATTTAACAACTTGTTTGGCTTCTTTTTCCGCTTCCTTTCTAAGACCATGATTTATGGTAAGAGAAACTAATTTTCCGTTGTTTTTGTCAGTCCAGTTTTTTGTGAGTAATAGGAGCGCTGTACTATCGGCTCCTCCTGAATTGGCGACGCATATGGTGGGATTATCCTCAAAATAACCTATAGACTCCATTAAAGAGTCAAATTTTTTTTGTAATATAGCTGAGTCGTTAGCTATTTTGATATTAGAAATATTTTTAGTGTTATTAACAGCCAATTCTTCTAATTTCCTGTTTAGCTTTTTGGGATACCGCTAGAGATTTTTTATTGAATTTACTAACTACCTTCTTGAGTACTACACATGATTCTTTATTGTGGTTAAGGGCATTAAGGCTCATAGCTAGTTTAAGCAGATTATCAGGAGCTTTTTGACCATTAGGTAAAGCCTCAAACCCTTTGCGGAAACTATCGGCGGCGTTTACATAGTCCTGGCGTATGTAGTAAGTTTCTCCAAGCCAGTAGTGGGCGTTGCCTATTAAGGAGTCATCTTTGTATTTTTCTACAAAACCTCTAAAGACAGCCGCCGATTTTGCGTACTCTGCTTGATTGAGCAAACGGAAAGCGTAATTATAATGTTCACGCGGGGTAGAGAAATCAGTCTGAACGTACCCGACATCTTCCTCTCGTTGACTATTTGCCGCTGAGTCATCACTGATGTCTGTGTATCCCATATTTCCGTTTGGAGTTTTTCTTTGTGTGTAGTCAGACTGTGTTTCTTGGCTATATGGGGTGCTGGAATTGTTTTGTGTTAAAGGACTAGGGTTCGTGGTGGTCGGTGCTCCACCTAGCTCATTAAAACGAAAATCTAAATCCTTTTGTAGCTTTTCATAATTCTTTTCTAATTTTTCAATGCGGAAATTATTTTCTTCTATTTTACCAAGTAGTTTACGTAATTGCTCCTCTATTCCGCTGAGCCTTACCTCAAAACTAGCATTACTTTTAGGATCGTCTCCCGCTGAGGGAGAAAGGCTGTTATATGAGGTATTTCTACTTCCATTGGCAAGCTGTCTTTGTAATAACATTACGTCACGTTCAATTCTCTGTATCCTATCTATATTTACGTTATTTACCATGTCACGTGACATAGCTTTGTTCGCGTTTAATGAGATTAGAAACAGAGCGAATAAAGAAACAAAATAATATTTTTTCATGGCTTTATATTTAAGTTTAATCAGTTAATTTTTTATGGGAATAATTTGTTTGGAAAATTTGCATGTACATAGATACACTTTGCCCCGTACCAAAACAAGTATTTTGATACGGGGCAAAGGTTTTTTAATTATTCGTATAATTATTGATTGGTAGCAACAGAAACAGCACGGCGGTTTTGACTCCAAGCTGATTCATCTGAACCAATAATAGCAGGACGTTCCTTACCATAGCTTATAGTGGCAAGACGGTTGGAAGAAATTCCGAGATTCATAAGGTATTTCTTCGCGGAATTCGCGCGTCTTTCACCAAGAGCTATGTTGTATTCACGAGTTCCACGTTCGTCACAATGACCTTCTATAGTAAGGTTTAGGTGTGGATATTGCTTTAACCATGCCGCCTGACGACCGAGAGTGCTTTGTGCCTCCTCAGTTAGTTGCGAACTATCAAGGTTAAAGAATACACGATCCCCAACATTTTGCTCTAGGTCACTTTGGCTACCAGGAGTAGCACTTCCTGAAACACCACCACTACCATCTGCTGAACCATAACCACTTGGATCAGTGTCACACGCCGCGACCAATAGTAGAGAAAAAACGGCTAAAACAGCTTTAACAAAAAAATTCATAGATAACTCCCAATTTTATATTTCATTTTAGATTTCATTTATACAAGGTACAATACAGGCAACAACACAGGATCATTATTATCTTAATCTTCTGTTGCTATCAATCATACAAAACTCTCAATAAATCAATTATAATAATATTATTTTTCTATTAAATAAGGTGATGTGCTATAATGGCAACAGTGGTGACCATGCCGGATCGGAAGCACCTATTGGTGTGATAACCTCACGTAAATTTCTTCCGGTTATGTCAATAGAGTAAAGCTTGCTACTGCCAGCACTGTAGCGTGAAGAAGGGGTTTGTCTGGTAAAGATTATTACCCTGCCGTTTGGTGACCATGTTGGACCTTCGTCAAGGTAGCTTTCGGTAAGTAATCTTTCGCCACTTCCGTCGGTTCTCATCACTCCGATATAAAACTTACCGTTTGCCATTTTGGTAAAAGCGATAAGGTCACCGCGTGGAGACCATACGGGAGTTCCGTACCTGCCGTCACCAAAACTTATTCTTTTGACACTTCTGCCATCAGCGCTCATAACGTAAATTTGCTGTGAGCCACCACGATCAGAGTTAAATACTATCATTCTGCCATCAGGTGAGTAGCTAGGTGAGGTATCAATGGTATTACCATATGTAAGCTTACTCATTCTTCTGCTTCGTAGGTCCATCTTATATATTTGGGTGCTACCATTTTTGGCGATAGACATCACGATAGAGTTCCCATCATGAGAAAATCTTGGCGCAAAAGACATACCAGTGAAATTGCCAAGAGATTCCTCTCTACCAGTTTGCAAATCACGTAGGTAAACTCTAGGTTGTTTGCCAGCGTATGACATGTAGAGAATTTCTTGAGAGTTAGGTGAGAAGCGAGGGGTAAGAACCAAAAAACGACCATCAGTTAAGAATTTGTGGTTTTCACCATCTTGATCCATTATAGCCAGTCTTTTTACCCTTTTTAGAGGATTGCCACTTTCCGCCACGTAAACGATTCTGGAATCAAAATATCCATTTTCTCCAGTTAGTCTTTTATATATCTCATCAGCCATAATATGGGCGATACGTCGCCAGTTACTAGAAAATGTATTATATTCCTTACCTGCTATTTGTTCTCCGGCATATACATCCCACAAGCGGAAAGTAACTCTTAGCCTGCCTCCACTGCTTTCAATAGCAGTACCGGTGACAAGAGCATTAGCGTTTATTTGTCGCCAGTCTGAAAATCTTGGAATTACGGTTTGAGAGGTGATTCTTTCAATAAATGAGTATTTATCTATGGGTCTGAACAGACCGGAGCGTTCTAAGTCGGCTGAGACCACACGCATTATGTTTGCTCCAGTAGCTCCTCCCGCTAAATCAGGTAGGGCGATAGGCATTGGTTGAACATTGCCTCTAGTAATATCAATTTTAAGAACGGCGTAAGAATTATGGCTATATAAAAAAATAAATAAGGTGGTAATTATAGCTATAGAGTATGACGAAAGATCTTTTAGCATACACATAAAATAATCCTATAAATATGGGTTGATATTACGACCCAAATATTCATAAATCACACGTTCATGTCAATAGCTCAATTTTGGAAGAAGCTAAAATAGCATCTCTCTTGGATCAAAACGTAATTTCATAAATTTCCAAGTATCGTATTTTTCAGGTGGTAGATTTTTCAATGGACGACCACACATGCGTACAGCTCTTAACGCAGCATCGGCCGCAGCTCTAAAGAAATTGTCAGAGTTATAACGACCTCTGCTTTCATTAGCGATAGTCGCTTGTAGATTATTTCCATTGCTATCAAACTCAGCGTCTATAACTATGATGAGTTCATGAGCGTCTTTCGCTCCTGATGGTGGATTCCAGCAAGGCGCTATTTGTGACATTATATTATCTTTTTGGCTAATGGATAGATCCTTGCTTGGATCATAAAGGTTACTGGAAACTGATTTGTTGGTGATTCTGTTGCTTTCTTTTACTTTCTTTTCATCTGTTTTTTGCTTGGCTGCGGTATCTTTTACTGATTTTAAGATAGCGTCCAAATCAAGATCATCTTCTTTCTTAGGCTGAATTTTCTTTTTAGGTTTAGGCTTAGGTTTAGGCTTTGGCTCCGGTTTTTTTTCAGGCTTAGGAGTCTCTTTTTTTTCAGGTTTTGGTTCTGGCTTTACTGGTTCTGGTTCCGGTTCTTTTTTAGTTTCAACTTCTGGTTTTGGTTCTGGAGTTTCAGATTTTTCAGTTTTTACTATCGGAGAAGCTTTTTCAGAGGTTTTTTCTATTTCTTTTTTTACCTTATTTTCGGTTTTATTAATGGTTTTACTAAGTGATTTTAAGTTGCTTATGTCTTTTATCGGTAGCAGTTCAACAGTAATGGAAACTGGCTCCGTACTTAGATCCTTATTTAGTAGAGAAGGTAGACCGAATATCAGCAGCAATATTAGCAGCAGATGAAAAATAAGCGAATAGAATAATCCCTGTCTGCGCTCGGTATGCACTTTCTATCTCTTGCCTGATTTTGTTGTGCCGGATGGGTTGGTAATTAACGCTACTTTGGTAAACCCAGCGCTGTTTATTTCGCTGACTATTTGCATGACTTTGCCATAATCAATGCCTTTGTCACCATTTATGAATATTCTGGTATCCTTTTTTTCTTTAGTTATGGCCATTAGTTTGTCTTTAAGTTGTTCAGCTTCTACAGGAGTTTTTTGTATATATATCTTGCCGTCAGAGGTTATGGATACTGATAGAGGCTCATCTTGTCCGCTGATGGCGGAAGAGCTGGTTTCAGGAAGGTCAACGGTTACGCCACTGGTCATCATTGGAGCGGCTACCATAAATATAATAAGCAGAACCAACATAACATCTACCATAGGCGTAATGTTAATTTCAGAAAACCTATCAGCTTTATTTCTTCCTCTACGGTTGCCGCCGCCTATCTTACTTCCCATGTTTAATTTCCTTCCAATTGCCTTGACAGGATAGTATCAAATTCCGTGTTGAAATCTTCCAGCTTATTGGAAAATACAGCAAGCTCGTTAGAGAATTTGTTATAAGCTATAACCGCTGGGATAGCTGTAAATAGCCCAATAGCGGTCGCGAGTAACGCTTCGGCGATACCTGGTGCAACTGCTACTAGCGAAGTGTTTTTAGAAATCGCTATCGCTTGGAAACTGTTCATAATCCCCCACACCGTCCCAAATAGTCCAATAAAAGGAGCGGATGAGCCAACTGTCGCTAGGAAACCAAGACCTTTTTCCAGATGTTCTATCTCACGATTGCGTGCTACTTGCATTATTTGGACTATACGTTCACGCATACCTATTTTTAGTCCATTTTCTGGTTTGCTTATTTTAGTTTTTGAACGTGTCCATTCTTCCATAGCCGCGACAAATATCACCGCTGTTGGATGATTAGCCTTCTTTTTGATTTTTTCATATAGCTTATCTAAGGCCTCACTAGACCAAAAATCTTTTTCAAAACGATTAGTTTTAGTCTTGAGACCACTGAATAGAACATATTTTTCAAATATTATTCCCCAACACCAAAATGAGGCAAGAAGTAGCATTATCATAACGCTTTTTACTACTAAATCAGCTTGCATGAACATCCCAGTTATAGAAAAACTATGTCCGGCGCTGCTTCCAGCTAGTGTAGTGCTTTCAACTCCCTCTACAGCAGTGGAAACATCGGTGCCAAGCGCCGCTGAAATTGTCGGTATATGTAGGTTGTTTAGTATTTCTAGGTTGTTTAATATCTCTAGCATGGACGATTCCTGTGTTATTGATTTTTTGTTATAAAAATATCAAGAATTGCTTTTTGTATTGAATCTGGAATTTTTGTAATTTTCATGTTTTTTCCGACAACCGCAAGCTTTATTTCAAGTGTGACTAATATTTCTTCTTTTTCTGATTTATTATTATATTTCTTTTTAATAGTTTGCAGCATCTTAAGGCTGGCTTTTTTCATTGATATAAGTTCGGTTTCCACTGTAAGTAGGTCATCAAATCTTGCGGGAGCTATAAAATCAATCACACAATTTTTTACTACGAATCCGGTATCATGTTTTTCAAGCAATTCTGATTGATTAATATTCGCTATACGTAGAGCCTCTGTTCTCGCTCTTTCCGCAAATTTCAGATAATTAGCATAATAAACTATTCCGGCAATGTCCGTATCCTCATAGTAAACACGTACTGGAAAGTTAATTATTTTTGATTTTAGTTTGGTGCTCATTTTTGTACTGCCTATAAAAACTATTTTGACTATTCATCATTAGCGCTTAACAGTAATTCTTCTTTATTGGGTGCTTCAGGAGGTGTTATACCAAGATGTTTGAAACAGTTGTCAGTTATCATTCTTCCTCTTGGTGTTCTTTGAATAAAACCAATTTGCAGGAGATACGGCTCTATAGTTTCCTCTATGGAATCACGCTGTTCGGATAGTCCGGCGGATATTGTCTCAATACCAACAGGCCCTCCTTGATAATACTCGGCTATATACATCAGATAGCGGTGATCAGCTGAATCAAGACCAAGACCGTCAACTTCTAATCTTTTAAGGGCGTAATCAGCGAGTTTTTTGTCTATAATGTTTTTACTATTAGCGTCGGCAAAATCACGTACCCTTTTGAGTAAACGTAGTGCTATACGAGGAGTGCCACGTGAGCGTTTAGCTATTTCAAGAGAGCCTTCAGAGCTTATTGGGACTGAGAATAATTCGGAGGCACGCTCAATAACTTTTTGCAAATCACTATGGTTATAAAAACGTAATCTTATGGGAATACCAAAGCGATCCCTTAATGGGTTAGAGATAAGCCCAAGCCTTGTAGTAGCTCCGACAAGAGTGAATTTAGGTAAATCAATACGGACAGTACGGGCGGATGGTCCTTCACCGATCATTAGGTCTAGTTTGTAATCCTCCATCGCTGAATAGAGAATTTCCTCAACAGCGGTTGGCAGGCGATGTATTTCATCAATAAATAATATGTCACCAGCTTGTAGGTTGGTAAGTATGGCGGCGAGGTCTCCGGCTTTGGTGAGTATTGGCGCGGAGGTAGGGCGGAAACCAACCCCCATTTCTTTAGAAATTATCTGGGCTAGGGTGGTTTTACCAAGTCCGGGAGGTCCGTATAGCAGAGTATGGTCTAAGCAATCAGAGCGCAGACGGGCGGCGCTTATGAATATTTTAAGGTTTTCGCGAGCTTCATTTTGACCAGTGAATTCAGACAGCAAAAGCGGCCTTAAGGTAGGTTGTTCAATATCTTCTGAATGCTCAACCGCCGCGGTGATTCTGTTACCACTATTTTCCATATGTCCCAGTTATTGTAGTTTGTTGGAGTTATTTTGTACTATCTGACGGAAGGATAGTAAAATAACCGCTTATCTACAAGAACTGTTTTAATGGTTATTTCTGATTCGCTCGTTCAATGGCTTCTTGTATTAATTGTCCAGCTTTCTCAGCGTTATCCCAACCGGTTACTTTTACCCATTTGCCTTTTTCTAGATCCTTGTAATGCTCAAAGAAATGTTTGATTTGAGCGATAAGACTGTCTGGAAGGTCGGAGTATGACGCTATCTCATCATATAGCGGAGTAAGTTTTGATTGTGGAACAGCTAGTATTTTTTCATCCTGTCCACTTTCATCTTCCATCATTAGCACGCCAACCGGACGAACCGCAATAACGCTTGATGGGGTGAGGGGGTATGCTCCTACTACTAAAACATCAGCTGGGTCACCATCACCTGATAATGTTTGTGGTATAAAGCCATAATTACATGGATAAAACATAGGGGTTTGCAAAAATCGGTCAACAAACAGAGCGCCTGAATCTTTGTCTATCTCATATTTTATCGGTAGGCTACCTTGAGGTACCTCAATTATTACATTTACGTTGTGTGGGGGATTTTTCCCAGCTGGAATTTTGCTTATGTCCATAACTTAATCCTATTTACTAAGGTTGCTATCTTTACAGGGGAGTCTTATTAAAGGTTATGATACCTTTAGGCAAGTTTTTTATATGATATATTAATTGCAGCTAACTATTTGGCGATGTTCACCGAAGAGTTTTTCCTGTTTTTACTCGTTCTTTCAACCCAGCTTTCAGCGTTTTCTATGCTAGCTTTTTTTAGTTCTTCTAAGCTATCTACAACCTTTATATTGTATTTTTTCTTTCTGGTCTCGGTAAACGGGTCATCTCCAAGAAGTTTATAATGCCTTAATACTTTATCATATATATTGTCGCGATTATATATTACGATTGTTCCCATATCGTTGGGAGTTCCATCAGTAAAAGAACTCTCATTATTTTTAAGAGTATTTTTTGAGTTTGTCGCCTTAATGGCCTTGATATGTTGATTTATCGTGTCCTCTAATTCTTCGTCAGTTCCCATTGAGCCGGGCATGATGATTTTATTACCAGCTGAAAGCAAACCATCTAAACGTCTTATCCTATTTCCTGCCTCATAATAAGTTATAGCTGGTGGATGACTACCAGAATGGCTTTCCATTTCCAAAAGTGGCTGCATACTGTAGCCGATAAACATATTTTTAGGTATCTGATTATTATCAGCAAGCCTTTCTAAAAGTTCTGGAGCATTTTTGATTATTTTCTCAGCGTCATACTTGCCGTTTTCACCTGTAAAATTTTCCAGAGCTTTTTTTATGACTTTATTAGCTTGTGAAAGAGAACCAACTGTCTTTTTCTGAAATTTATCAAGGTGATACTGGATAAATCCGGTATGTACAGATCCCATAGATCCTTCTATAGAGCCAGCGCCAGTTACTATACGCCATCCTTTGGAAGCTGCCATATAACCGAGTTCTTTAGCGTCTTCTAGGTCACGTTTAGAGTTATTGGCGTGACCACCGCCGATAAATACTGTGAACTTACCGTCAGAAGGAGCTGTTTTTAACTCTTCATGAGCTTTTTCGTAGTTAGCTGAAGTTATATCTCTAATTATCGGGGAACGTTGTTTTATGTCCTTCAAAAGGGTAAGGACGCTTTCTAGTTGTTTGTTATTATTTGCTATTATAAAAGGATTTTTCCCAATTAGCCTGCCTTGAGCGTAAGCATCGCTGATGAGTTCTAATGAACGGTCAAATCCACCATTTCTGTTATCAACTACTACAGGTATGTTCATGGATTTTGGGTCAGTAATCGCGCTTACAGCAAATTTAAGAAGTAGGCTATAATTGGGGTCTGAATATAAGTCATTATCTTTATTATCAATGAGCTTAGGTGATAATACCACAACATCCGCGTCGCCAAACATTGGTTGGTTTGGTCTGTTTCTTAGCGAGTTATAAGTGGGTATATTTGTGGTTTTATAGTCATTTATTTTAGGATAGGAGTAGGTAGATTGAGTTCTTTTGTTATCTACGTTGTCTGGTGTAACATACGCTATATGAACACTACGCTTTCGTTCCGCATAGGATGATCTACGTTTTCCGATAAGATCTTGTAGATATTCTGTTAATTCTCTTCTACCAAAATCGGCAGGTAATTCATGAGAAGATTTTGTAAATATTCCTTTTCTCTCCAGAACGGTAAAAGCTCTTCTCTTGCCATCTTTTTGACCGTCAGGTATTTGAATAAAGTCAGAATTTATTGGTTCTCCTCGCCTTATTTTTAATATCCTCTCAAAATATTCATCTTTACTTGTGATATCGCCAGATGATTCTATTTTCTTATTAAATATTTTGGCATAATTAAAAAAGTGTGATGCTAGAATCTGCATAATTGCTTTATAAAACAATGCGATATACTGTATTTTTAAAAAAGGATTATAAAAGTGTCTAAAAACGCTGTGTAAAATGCGGTTTGAGCAGCATAAAAAGCAATGGCAAATTGCGTGGTCGTAAACGGTATCGTTGCAACTTGTGCTTACATCAATGGGTTGATAAGCGCGGCAAAAAAACCGACTATAAGCGTTACTATTTAGACTGGCTGCACAAACGCCGAACACTAGCAGAAATTGCTAGCATTCTTGATATTTCCATCCCCAAGCTCACCCAAGCGAATTTGATGCTCTTGAGTGGGCAGAAGGATTAATTTTTCCTGCCTCAAAAGAAGCGATTAACCTGCTCATGGATGCGTCTTTCTTCGGCAGAGAATATGGCTATTTCTGTGCGCATGATGGCAGCAGAATCATTTATTACCAAGAGATCAAAACCGAATCAGTGAAGCATTTGCGTGAAGCTTTGCATGAGCTTGTGCAGGCAGGATATTGCTTCAAATCAGTGACCATTGATGGGCGCAAAGGGTTTTATGAAAACATCAGAAAAACACTTGGTGGAGTACCAATTCAAATGTGTATTTTCCATCAAAAAGCGATTGTAAGGCGATATACTGGAAATAATCCAAAGCTCCGTCCTGCAAAGGATTTGAAGGAGTTGATGGAAAAATTATGCAATACCGAACCAGAAGATTTTGTGGCTCAATTTTACGCTCTGGCAGAGCAGCACAAAGGATTCCTGAATGCCAAAAAGGGTGGAAGATTTACGCACGGAAGGACGCGTTCTGCATATAATTCCGTGCAAGAAAATCTGCACAGGCTATTTACATACAAGGAATTTCCAGAACAGAATATTCCGCCAACAACCAACCATCTAGAAGGCTTCTTCTCTCACCTCAAGGAAAGAATAAATATCCACCGTGGGTTGAAACTCCATAGAAAGAAAAAAGCTATAAAAGCTTTCCTCAATTCTTTCTAAAAAGCATCACACTTTTTTAATTATGCCAATATTTTACCAAGTTTTGGGGAGATAAACGATACGTTAGTGGAGTTGGTATAGCGTAGATTCTTAATATTTAGTTCATCGGATGTTTCATAAATAAGTTCCATAAGCTCATGAAAACCACCGCTTAAATGTTCCTGAATAGGTTTTAGATTCGGACCGGGAAAGCCATTTTCCTCTATTTCATTTAGCAGCCATTGATCTTTTTCTCTGAGTTTTGGCTTTATTTTTTTAGTGATTTTTTCAACGAATTTTTTTTCAGTATTTTTGTCTTTGAACGTTATCTTCCAACCTGAATCCTCAGTCATACCCATAATATTGACTGTTTTTGGGTCAAATTCATTAGTTCCGCCATTTTCTAACTTGAGGCGTATATTTTGCTGGATCGTGTTTTCTTTTAAGGTCTCAAGTAGTTGAACAGATTTTTCCGCGAGATTGCCATCGTATTTACCAGTTTCTTCTGGGGTTTTTCGTGGAACTATACCAAGTGAGCCACTGTCAGTGAAGAATAGGTCAAGCCCTGCGTGATGGTCACTTCCCTTGTTATGAGAAGAAAACATTTCCCGATAAATATCACGCTTATCAGGAGATGAGGTGTTGAGTATTAAAACAGAATTTTTAAGTTCTTGCTTTAACTCATCTTCACTCATTATATCATATTTTACTGTCTCTTTAGGTTTAGAGTTTTTTGCTTTATATCTAGCCATTATTCAATCACTGGTTAATTTTTATATACTGGCAATATATGATGTTTTCTCAAATATTAAAATATAATAATTATTATAGTTTTATTACATATAGTAACTTGCGGTAAAAATTACCCAAGTTACTATCAAAACTGACTCCGAAAGAGTCGGTTTTGCGATGCGACTTGTCTCGTCGTAGCCCTTTAGGGCGAAGACGGAAGCGAGCGAGATGCCTTTATTTTTATAGGGAAAAATAAAGGCAATTTACTATGAATTATTCTGAGGAATCACTATTTGTTATATCAGATTTAATTTGTTCTATCTTTTTGATTAATATATCTTTTTCTATGGCTCCAGTAATTGCGGATATAATGTTACCATTATCGTCAAAGAACATTGTGTATGGAACACCTCCAGTATAATCCATTCCTTTTTTGAAAAGATAATCGTCAATTTTTTGCTGTTCAGCTTTTGTTAGGATGTAGGGTTCTATATGTTTGTCGTAATAATATTTTAGTAGATAGGCGGCAAGTGCTACCTTATCTTTATCTCTTGATACGATCATTAGGTTTATATCATTCAGTTTTCCTTCTTTTTTTAGGCTTACCAAATCATACAACAACTGCCTGCAATAGGTACACCATGAGGTATGAAACATTACTATTGTTGGTTTATTATCACTTTGCTCAATAGTTAATATTAGGTTATTCGCTGATATTTCTATGATTTCCTTAGAAAACAGCTCTGCTTCTTGTACCATTACAGATCTTGTTGGAGCATTGAGCTTGTTGTATAAAAAGTCAGGTTTTTGAAAGGTAAATGAAGTAAATCCTATTATAATACCCGCTATTATAGCTTCGGTTACGGTAATAAATGGGCGTTTTTTGGCTCTTTTGGGCATTTCAATAATATTTTTAGGTAAAAAAATTATATATTTTCTACCCATTTTATGAGTTAACGTCTTACAAATCAAATCATTATTAATATTATTTGCTGTTAACTATAATCCTTTGTTAATTAATTAAAATTATAATTTTTTGATTATGGCAGCAGATGATAGACCAATTATAGTTAAAAAGATTAAAAAGATAGAAGGCGGTCACCATGGTGGCGCGTGGAAGGTGGCTTACGCTGATTTTGTGACCGCGATGATGGCGTTCTTTTTATTGATGTGGTTACTTAGTGTTACTTCTTCTGAGCAGAAGCAGGGGCTTGCGGAATATTTTACTCCTACGATTGGTATTCGTGACTCAATGGGAGTTGGTCTTAAAGGAGGGCTTAAATCATCAGAGGAGGGATCATCTAGGAATGATTTGGTTAAAGTTGGTCTGGTCGCTGGTCAGGTAAAACAGGGAGACATCGCTGGTGTTCCAAATAATGTTGATGGTAAAAGTAGCCCAGAAGCTGAGGACGCGGTAAAGAAGGAGGAAAGTAAAGAGAATGAAAAAGATAAAGAGAGTGATAGACAAATACAGGAAGTGATGGAAGAGATAAGGAGTGAGTTAGAGCAAGACGAATTCAAGGACATAAAAAATAGTATATTGATGCAGGAGACACCTGAAGGTCTAAAAATAAATATGATTGATGACGCTAAGAATCCTATGTTTGTTCCCGGTAGTGCGACTCTTACTGGTATGGGTAAAAAGATTCTTGATGGCATGGCGAGAATGGTAGCTAAAACTCCCAATAATATTTCTATCAAAGGTCATACAGATACACCTTCTTCTGAGACAAACCCTCAATATACGGTATGGGAATTATCAGCGGATAGGGCTAACGCGGCGAGACGAATGTTAATTACTACTCAACTTGAGCCAGAGCGTGTAGTTAAGGTTGAGGCTCTTGCTGATAAAGAATTATTGGTTCCGCAAGAACCGTCAAATCCAAGAAATCGCCGTATAACAATTTTAATTCTGAAAGATTCTTATTTTAAGGATCCAAAAGCGATGCCAACCACACGTTCATTGCTTTCTGTACCTGACGCAAAAATTATCAAGAAAGAACCCAAAAAGGATAAAAAAAGTAAAAAAGAAAATAAGCAAAAAGAAAATGAGAAGGCTAAATCAACAGATTCAATTTTTAGTTTACCAGAAAACAACTAGTCTTAATGCGAATAATATGAAGAATTTTTATAGATTAATGTTTTTGAGTATTTTTTTATCGTTTATAGGTGGTTCCGCTAACGCGGAATATATTCGCTATAGTTCGGGCACTGGTTTTTTTGTAACCCATTTTGGTCATATTCTTACTAACAATCATGTTGTGGCAAATTGTGAGAGGGCTAAAATTAACGGCGATAATGTATCGGCGGGGGCTATAATTGTTGCTCGTGATACTGAACATGATCTAGCTTTATTGCAGACTATGCTTAATAACTCTCATAAAGCTTACTTTAACTCTATGAGGAATACACTAAAGAAAGGAGACCCAGTGGTGTTGGTGGGGTATCCCGGTAATTCATGGATGAAAAATAGAGAGCCTGTTGTTCGTGACTCTCGTATTATAGAGGTAAAAGGTCCTATAGGTGAAAAGAAGTGGTTGCAATTTGAGGATGCGGCACAGATGGGGAATTCGGGAGGACCATTATTGGATAGCGCTGGTAATGTGGTTGGGGTAATTGTCGCCAAAACCATGTTGCAGCTTAGAAATAACTTTACCGGAGAGAAAATAACCAGAAAGTCGGATTTGGCTATAAGTTTGCCAGTTGTTAAGGACTTTCTGTTGTTGAATAATGTCCGTTATCAAACAGCTGATTCTGGAATTTACCTTTCGCCTGATAGGGTAGCGGCACGTACGCGTGAATTCATTGTAAATATAACATGTAAATTACAAGAATCCAAGTAACACATTGTTTATAATTGTAAATATTGCTATATTTGGCTATGTAAATGGAAATTGCTACTTTTGTTTTAGCATGATAAAAAGATAATTATGCAATATAAACACGGAATTTCGTTTGGTTCTATCCTTAAAACTATCATGGTGGTGTCGGGTCCTACCTTACTGCTGCTATCAGTATATGTATTGATGGATGAACTTGATTTTCGTTATTTTATATACGGCTATGTATTTGTTATGCTGGCATCAGCCATATTTGTTGTACCTTTTATTTCTAATATTTCCACTCTTACGGAGTATGTGACGGATCTCGCTCAGGATAAGCGTAGTCGGGCGCCGGATTTAAGTTTTTTAAGTAATGTCGGAGAATTATCTGGCGCTCTTGGCAGGTTGCAGAAATCATGGGAAGACAAGCGTCATGAAATGGAGACCGTGATAACGGAAAGAGAGATTCTTGTTGATACTCTGCCAGATATTTTGATTATGACCAATGATGATAAAGAGATCGTTCGCACCAACAGAGCGGCACGGAATATTTTTGGGCAGAATTTAGCTAATCGTTCTTTACGTGATATTATACCAAATGATAAGCTACTTAACGCTATAACTGTGGTTATAGAGGATTTGCGTGGACAAGAAATAGAGTTCCATCTTCCAGAGCCTTTACCTAGGGATTTTCAGGCGATAATAGAGCGTTTCCCAATACCTTCAGAGGGTGGCATAACTATCGTTATTACTCTTACTGATATTACCCAACAGAAACGTATTCAAAGGATGAGGGCGGATTTTGTGGCTAACGCTAGTCATGAGATACGCACACCGCTTGCCAGTATTATAGGGTTTATTGAGACATTAAAAGGTCCTGCTAAAGATGATGAGAAGGCAAGAGAAGAGTTCCTAAGAGTGATGGGTGATCAAGCTGAACGTATGTCTAAGTTATTAAATGATTTGCTGTCTTTATCAAAAGTTGAGATGAACGCTCACAGCTCGCCAATGGCAAAGGTTGATTTTTTAAGGATAATAAGAACCGAGAAACAGCATTTTGAATGGGTTTGTAAGCAGAAAAATGTTAAGCTTAAAATGAAGCTTAGTGATAATTTGCCAGCGACAAAAGGTGATGACGATGAGCTAGCGCAGGTTGTTCGCAATCTTCTAGGAAACGCTATAAAATATACAAGTCCCGATACGGAGGTTCTTGTTACTGTGAAAATTACCTCAAGCTTGCCAGATGACCATAACTTTCGCAATCTTACCAGAGCGATATATTTTTCGGTACGTGATCATGGGGAGGGTATATCTAATGAGCATATACCAAGACTTACTGAGCGTTTTTATCGTGTTGACACAGCGCGTACTAGAAAAGTGGGGGGGACTGGTCTTGGACTATCTATTGTAAAGCATGTACTAAACAGACATCATGGGACTTTAGTAATAGACAGTGTTGTTGGTGAAGGCAGTACATTCGCTGTTTATCTGCCGATATATGATGATATTATGTCCTCTCAATCTCAATTTGATAAAAAAGAATTGTGATAGAGTTTTATATGATATAAACAGATTTTATTATGGATAATTCGTCTGTTATATCATTAAAAGGACAAAAACTTTCCGCTCATAAAAAGAGTTTAGAGAAGTTGGTTGTCATCACGTTGTGGATTGCCTCAGCGACTTCTATATTCATTACTGTTGGTATAGTTTTTTCCGTACTTTTTGAGGCAGTAAAGTTTTTTAATATAATTCCGATAGATGATTTTCTTTTTGGTCTGAAATGGAGTCCACAAATGGCTCTTAGAGCTGATCAAGCGGGCAGTAGTGGAGCGTTTGGAGCTGTTCCTTTATTTGTAGGAACTTTGCTTATTACTTTTGTGGCGATGGCTGTCGCTGTTCCTGTTGGGCTTTTTTCCGCTATATATTTATCGGAGTACGCGAAGGCGAATACTCGTAATTTACTGAAGCCAGCTCTTGAGATTCTAGCTGGTATACCGACGGTAGTTTATGGTTATTTCGCTATTATTTTTGTTTCACCGTATTTACGTATGGTTGGTGAGTATTTTGGTCTTAATGTCGCGGCGGAAAGCGCTCTTGCCGCTGGAATGGTGATGGGTATAATGATTATACCTTTTATCTCATCACTTTCTGATGATATTATTACCGCTGTTCCTAATAATTTAAGAGATGGAGCTTATGCGCTTGGCGCTACTCAATCGGAGACAATAAAGAATATTGTATTGCCCGCGGCTATTCCAGGAATTATAGGAGCTGTGTTACTTGCGGTATCACGAGCTATAGGTGAGACTATGATTGTGGTAATGGCCGCTGGTATGTCAGCTAATCTAACCGTTAATCCGTTGGACGCTGTTACAACTGTTACAGTGCAGATAGTCGCTTTACTTGTTGGAGATCAAGAGTTTGACAGTCCCAAAACGATGGCTGCTTTCGCTCTTGGTCTTTCTTTATTCATTATAACTTTAATTCTTAATATTATCGCGCTTAAGGTGGTAAAAAAATACAGGAAACGTTATGAGTGAAGATCTTTGTGGGTGTGATATAGCTACGAATAAGGGGTCTTGGCATAAAAAACGTATGCGTAGAGAAGCACGCTTTAGATTCTATGGGAAATCGGCACTTTTTATCGCTGTCTCTATGCTCATTATATTAGTTGGAAGTCTTTTTAATCAAGGTTTAGGCGGATTCTCACAAACGCAAATAAAAGTAAAAGTGTTTTTTGACTCTTCGTTATTATCAGAATATCCCGCTCGCAAATTATCGGATATACCAGCGTCTCGTTATGTTGTGTTATTGCGTAGCGCGTTAAAGGAACGTTTTCCAGAAGTTACGAGTAGAAGAGAATTACGTAATTTATATAATTTAGTCAGTGGTGACGCTTCCGAGCAGATCAAGCGAGTTGTGGTAAGTGATAGCTCTTTGATAGACAAAAAGAAGGATTTATGGATTAAGGCTTCAAGCGATAGTGATCTTTTTAACAAGAATAGAAATATAGAAAAGATACCGGAAGATAGCCGTAATTTAAGCGATACACAGATTGGATGGTTAAAGAATTTAGATGGTAAAGGTGAGCTGAGGACAGTTTTTAACGTGGATTTTTTTACAAGTGGGGATTCACGCAATCCTGAGAGCGCTGGTTTTTTAGGGGCTATAGTAGGTTCACTTCTTACGCTTGTTATTTGTTTTTTAGTAGTATTTCCACTAGGGGTGGCGACGGCTGTATTCCTTGAGGAATTTGCTGGTAAGAATAGGGCGGTGGATTTTATAGAGGTTAATATAAATAATCTAGCGGCGGTTCCTTCCATTGTTTTTGGTTTGCTTGGTCTTGCTATATATATAAATGTAATGGGTATTCCACGTTCTTCAGCTCTTGTAGGAGGAATGACGCTCGCTCTTATGATACTTCCGGTGATAATAATTACTACTCGTACTTCACTTAAATCTATTCCCAATACTATTCGTGATGCCGCTCGGGCACTTGGGGCTACTCCGTTGCAGGTTGTATGGCATCATACATTGCCACTTGCCATGCCTGGGATTATGACCGGAACTATACTGGGAATGGCGCGCGCTATAGGTGAGACCGCTCCACTACTTATGATTGGTATGGTCGCTTTTATAGCGGATATTCCAAATGGATTCACCTCTCCGGCAACCGTAATGCCTGTCCAGATTTATCTGTGGGCTAGTAGTCCAGAAACAGGGTTTGTGGAAAAAACAGCCGCTGGCATATTAGTACTTTTAGTTTTGCTCATGATAATGAATATGTTAGCGATTATACTGCGGAAGAAGTTTGAAGTTAGGTGGTAGTTGGTTTTTTATACTTATCCCTGTGAAAGAATACTGAGAATTTTATTTCGCTCCCGCTGCGGGACTACTGTCCCTAGCATGGAGCATAGCTGAAGGCTCGCGTAGTCTAATGACCACGCATGAGATATACGGGAAAGATGGTGCGCAGGGCTTGCTCGGTCTTAATTACCGAGTTTCTTGTTCCTAATTTCCTTATTTCTCTAGTTGCTCACGCAGAAATTTTTTATATTGGTAATATTATATTTGCTTTTTACGATGAGAATGTATTTATAATAGAGCGTCGTTATTAACAGCTATTGTGTATTCATTTTTTATGAAAAATATTTCTTTGTTATACTTTATTTCGCTAACTTTTATAATGATCATTGGCAGTAGCTTTAGTGGTTCCGCAGCTAGTGAATCTAGTAACAAATATCCATTTATAAAAAACACACAACCTCTTTCTGCATGGATTTCTGAACTTGATGAGGAGTTAAGAGGTAATGGTATATCAGGTAATTTAGTGAAAGATTCTTTTGATGGATTTACGCCGATTGAGCGGGTTATAGAGCTTGACAGAAAACAGCCAGAAGGAACTATGACGCTGGATGAATACTTAAAAAAAGTGATAAGCAAAAAGCGTATAGAAGATGGTCGTGCTGAGTTTTCCAGAAATAAGAAATCTCTGAATAAAGTAGCAAAGAAATATGGTATTCCGCCGGAAGTAATTGTCGCTCTTTGGGGAATTGAGACGAATTATGGGAGTAATATAGGGAATTTTAATACTATTCACGCTCTTGCTACCCTTGCCTATGATGGAAGGCGCAGTGAGTTTTTTAGAAAAGAGCTTATAAACGCTTTTAAGATAATGGAAGCTGAGAAAATGAATTCTGATGGGTTTATTGGGTCATGGGCTGGGGCGTTTGGGCAATGTCAGTTTATGCCGAGTAGTTATCTGCGCTATGCGGTTGATTTTGATGGTGATGGCAGGAGGGATATATGGGATACTCCTGAAGATATATTTGCCTCTATAGCTAATTATTTAGCAAAGGAAGGTTGGGATTCTAAATATAGTGGTGTTGGCAAGGAAGGTAGTCATAATTTTAATGTGGTATTGAGGTGGAATCGTTCGCGTTATTTCGCTACAGCGGTTTCTAATTTGTCAAAAGCGATAAAGGCGAGTAATTAGGAGGAAATAATATGTTATCTGTATTACGGTTAGAGAAAGTGAGGGTTAAGTTTGTTATGCGGTTGTTGGTGATTTTAGGAGCATTGTCTTTATTTACGGCTTGTGGTCAGATGGAAAGACAAAATCCAAATATAAGTCAAAATTTTACTAATATAAAGATCGGTAATCCTTACTCAGTAAATGGAAAAACATATTACCCTAGTCATAACCCAACTTACGACAAAATTGGTATTGCCTCGTGGTATGGGCCTGGATTTCATGGTAAAATGACCGCTAATGGTGAGGTCTTTGATGAGAATGATATTACAGCGGCGCATCCGACATTACCTATGCCGTCAATCGTTCGTGTTACTAATCTTAGTAATGATAAGAGTTTGGTGGTAAGAATAAATGATAGGGGGCCTTTTCATGATAACAGGATAATAGATCTCTCAAAAAGATCTGCTGAGATGTTGAATATAAAAGGACTTGAGACAGTTAGGGTACAGTATCTAGATGATGAGACCAAGCAATACATAGCGGATGTTATGGGAGGCTCGCCAAAAGTTGATATGGTTACTTTTAATGAGGATTATAATACTAAAATGAGAGAAGAAAATAAGATACTACTTGCTAAAATGGAGAGTGCTTCCGATTATTCAGTAAATGAGGGTTATTTTGATAATAATGAGATAAGTAATCATGCTTCTCTTCAGTCAGTGTCTAGTAAAGAGATTGATAGGTTAGATGGACCTGTTAATAATGGTCTATCAGCTAGAGAAAAAAAGTCGGATGTTGAATATATAGTAATGGCTGGCTCTTATTCTGTGGAAGGTAACGCCACTAAGTTGGTTGACTCACTTACTAGGCATAAGGATAGTAGTGACATGGTTGTGTTAAGTAAAGTTGAGGTTGATGGTAAGAATTGGTGGCGGGTTAATGTAGGTCCTTTTTACGATAAGGGTAGAGCGAATAGGGTGCTTAAAATAGTTCGTGATGAAGGTGTTGGCAGTGCCACTATAAAAGTTCGTTGATGTCATCAGGTAAATTTATAAGTTTTGAAGGTGGCGAGGGCAGTGGTAAATCCACGCAGTTGGGGCTGCTCGCTGGTAAACTTAATAAGACGAAACTTCCATTTATTATGACACGTGAACCGGGTGGTTCTAAGGGGGCTGAGGAAATACGTTCATTATTGGTTAGTGGTGATGATAGGAATTGGGAGCCGCTTGCTGAGACATTGCTATTTCAGGCGGCACGTTGTGATCATATAGATAAGGTTATAAAGCCGAACTTGCTAGAAGGTAAGACTGTTATATGTGATAGATTCGTTGACTCCACTTTGGTTTATCAAGGTATAGGTAAATCTCTTGGCAAGAATTATATAAAGTCTCTGCATAATATGTTATTTGGCAATTTTATGCCGGATCTTACGATTATTCTTGATATTAACCCGAAAGAAGGTTTAAGGAGAGCGAAAGGGCGTGGTGATGGTGAAGATCGTTTTGAAAGGCTTGCTATAGAGTTCCATAATAAAATAAGAGATGGATTTTTGGAAATAGCGGTAAGAGAACCGCAGCGTTGTGTTGTTCTTGACGCTACTAAGAAAATTGATGAGCTGCATAATATAGTAATCTCAATTATCAAGGAGCGTTGTGGTATAATGTTATGAGCTTTAATTCTATAACCCCACGTGGCAATAGCAGCATGTTTGGGCATGATGATGTGGCGAACTTGTTATTGTCAGATGTAGCATCTAGTAAGCTTTCTCATGCTATGATATTTTCTGGCGATAAAGGTATCGGTAAAGCGACGATGGCGTATCGTTTTACTAGGGCGTTACTTTCGGGAAACATGGATATGGAGCTGGCGGAGAATGATCCGGTGTTTCATCGTATAAACGCTAATTCTCACTCTGATTTGTTAGTAATAGAGCCGGTTTATGATGAAAAAAAAGGAGCTTTGGCGAAGGAAATAACTATAGAACAATCACGACTAATCGCCAGCAATCTGTCACTTACTCCAGCGGAAGGTGCGTGGCGGGTGGTTATTATTGACAGTGTTGATAATCTTAATAATAACTCAGCTAATTCTATACTTAAAATATTAGAAGAGCCGCCAGAGCGTACTGTTATTATATTAATATCACATAATATAGGTAGGCTGTTACCGACCATTCGTTCACGTTGTCGGGTGATTCCTTTCAAACCACTTTCGTACGATGACTTTGTGAGGGTAATAAATTTGCATGATGTTGATATAGATAGTAGTGAGTTATCCGTTCTTTCTGCTATATCCAAAAATAGTCCGTCACTGGCTTTAGAGCTCAAGGAAAATGGTGTTGTGGATATTTATGATACAGTGGCATCTTTAATATATTCTGAGAATAAGGCTGATATATTAAAATTTTGTGATAATATCTGGACTGGTAGCAAGGCTCATGCTAATTGGCGGCTATTTAACCATATTGTTCTTTGCTTATTGGAAAGAGTTGTTAAGAAGTCATCAGGGTATAGTGTTCAAGCAGTAAGTGATGCAGAGGAAGGGGCTTTGGCGAAGCTGTCATCACTTTATAGTGCTGATATATGGGCAAAAAAATGGCAGGAAGCGAGCGAGCAATTCGCTATAGCTGATAACTTGCATTTGGACTTACGTCAGGTAGCGTTTTTATTTTTTGAGTCACTACCCAGCCGTAAAAGTTTTTCTTTAAGAGAAAATGCCGCTTAGCTATTGTATTTTCTTATATTTACTATAATAGTGAAGTATTATTATACTAACTTTCTATATATTTGGATAAATGACCGATAATTTCTATATCACCACGCCGATTTACTACGTTAATGACAAGCCACATATTGGGCATGCCTATACTTCTATCGCTTGTGACGTGCTAGCGCGTTTTAACCGTCTTTCTGGTAAGAATGTTAAATTTTTGACTGGTACCGATGAGCATGGGCAGAAAGTTGAGAAATCAGCGCAGAATAGGGGACTTAAAACACAGGATTTTGTGGATGAGGTATCACAGACATTTCGTGAGTTAGCAAAGTTAATAAAGATAAGTAATGACGACTTTATTAGAACAACCGAGCCTCGTCACAAGCAAGCGGCGCAAGGCTTATGGAGCCAGATGCGTGAGAATGGTCACATTTATCTTGGCTCATATTCTGGCTGGTACTCAGTGCGTGATGAGGCTTATTATCAGGAAGCAGAATTGGTGGATGGTAAAGCTCCAACAGGGGCGGAAGTGGAATGGATAGAAGAGCCAAGCTATTTTTTTGATTTATCAAAGTGGCAGGACAAGCTACTGGAATATTATAATAAAAATCCTGAATTTATCGCTCCTGAATCACGACGCAATGAGATTATCAGCTTTGTAAAAGGTGGTCTTAAGGATTTATCAATATCGCGTACTAGTTTTTCATGGGGAGTGCCGGTTCCTGCCGTAGGTGAGGGTGATGATAGACATATCATGTATGTATGGATAGACGCGCTTACCAACTATATATCAGCACTTGGTTATCCGAATGAGCAGGCGGCTGATTATCAGGATTTTTGGAAAAATTCCTATTCAATGCATATGGTTGGTAAGGATATTTTGCGTTTTCATGCCGTGTATTGGCCGGCGTTCCTGATGGCGGCGAATTTGCCACTACCAAAACGAATATTCGCTCATGGTTGGTGGACGATTGAAGGCGAAAAAATGAGTAAATCACTGGGTAATGTTGTTGCTCCCGCGGAGTTAATAGAAGAATTTGGACTGGATCAGACACGCTGGTTTTTGATGCGGGAGGTAACGTTTGGCAGTGACGGTAATTTTTCGCGTGAGCGGATGATTTCGGTGATAAATAGTGAGCTTGCTAATAATATTGGGAATCTTACACAGCGCACGCTTAGCATGGTCGCTAAGAATTGTGGTGGCAAAGTGCCATCAAAAGACGGGGTGGAAGCCGATGAGCTGGATTTATCATTTCTGGATAAAGTTCATGTCACGAAAGATAATACACCGATGGATGTTTATAACAGATATATGAGCTGTCGGTTTAATGATATTATGGCGGATATTGTGGCGATAGCCAGTGAGGCGAACAACTATATAGATAGCAAAGCTCCTTGGAAGCAGAAGAAAATTGATGAGAGGTTAATGAACGCCACCTTATATCATTTGCTGGAAGCTATACGCTGTATTGCTATTATGATTCAACCATTTATTCCTGATTCTTCAAGTAAAATTCTAGATTTATTGGCAGTGTCGGAAAATGAACGTGGTTTTGAGTATCTGAAGCCAGAATACGCTATTAAATCAGGTGTGACTCTTCCGCCCCCTGAGCCAGTGTTTCCGCGCTTTGTAGAGAATAGAGGGGAATAGGGGGAGTAGATTTGGCGAAAGGAAACGATATATTGCTTATTTGGTAATTTTGTAGTATATTGTAATACAAATAATATATATTTGTAATATTTATAGAGGTTGCTATGGTAAATCAGGTTATACAAACACGAATTTCCAGCGAATTAAAGCAAGAGGCAGAGGCTTTGTTTAACAGCATGGGGCTCGGAATGTCGGAAGCTATTCGTATGTTTTTGCAGCAAAGTATAAATGAAGGCGCTATACCGTTTCAGCCACGCGCTAGACAACCAAATATGGACACGATAAATGCGATGAGGGAATTAGATGCAAAAAAGGGGGAGAAGTTAGATAGAGTGGAAGATGTCTTTGCTCAATGGCGTGATTTGTAATGTTAACTATCAGGCAGTCTACTTTATTTAAGAAAGACCTAAAAAGATTAAAAAAATCAGGGGTTGATTTATCAAAATTGGAACTAATTGTAATTAAACTGGTAAAAGAGGAAAAGCTTGATAAAAAGTACAGAGACCATATCTTGGTTGGTAATTGGAAAGGTTTTCGTGAATGCCATATAGCTCCTGATTGGTTGCTTATATATCGGGTAGAAGATGGTGAACTACAGCTTGCGCGGACGGGAAGTCACTCCAAGCTGTTTTAGAGTTATTTGAGAATATTATGCTTATTGATAGTCATTGCCATTTGAATTTCCCTGAATTTAAGGATGATATAGGCGCGGTTATAGCTCGTGCGAGGGATGCTGGAGTTGGCGTTATGCAAACAATATGCACCAAAATGTCAGAGTTTGAGGATGTTTATGCCATAGCGGAAAAATATGAGA
Source organism: Rickettsiales bacterium (assembly GCA_041396965.1). Classification (NCBI taxonomy): domain Bacteria; kingdom Pseudomonadati; phylum Pseudomonadota; class Alphaproteobacteria; order Rickettsiales; species Rickettsiales bacterium. Next base: position 1,178,651 of record JAWKXN010000001.1, on the reverse strand, counting down.
ATATATTTTGTTCGGTTGGTGTGCATCCGCATGAGTCTGGAAAGCAAGAAATTGCTTCTATTCAGGATATTATAGAGAAAACTTCATGTAAGAAAGTGATCGGGATTGGAGAAACAGGGCTTGATTATTACTATGAATATAGCGATCGGCAGGCACAAAAAACTAGTTTTATCAATCATATAGAAGCGGCAAGAGCAAGTGGTTTGCCGCTTATTGTTCATACCAGAGACGCGGAAGAAGATACGATAAATATATTAAAAAATGAAATATCAAAAGGTTATTTTAAGTTTTTAATCCATTGTTTTACGTCTACTAAGCAGTTGGCTGATATTTCTGTAGAACTTGGTGGCTATATATCAATTTCTGGAATTATAACTTTTAAGAATGCGCAGGCGATACGTGACGCTATTATTGATGTTCCCTTAGATCGGCTGCTTATAGAGACGGATTCACCTTTCCTTGCTCCCGTTCCGCATCGGGGAAAGCGTAATGAGCCATCTTACGTGGCGCGAGTGAATAAGGTTCTAGCGGAAATTAGGGGAATTTCAGAGGAAGAATGCGCCAAAATTACGACGGAGAATTTTTTCCGCTTATTTGATAAAGCGTATTTTCAATAAAGTTAACAAAATGGTATAATATATGCAGGACTCAATTCCAGAAAGGCGAAATTTGATGATAACGTCAATGGTCTTTATTATATATTTTTGGGGTGGTGGCAGGTTTGAAAACAATGAAATAAGGTTGCCTTTTATATCAGTACATTTTGAGAATATATATGTTCTGGCTATTTTATCTTGGATTACTTTAGTATTTTTTGCGCTAAGATTCTTGCAGTCAGAGGGAATAAGAGAAAAAAATGCTGTGCATTTCGCAGGTACTACAAAGGAGAAATACAACTATATCCGTGATACAATAGATTGGTTAAAAAAAGGAAGAGGTCATGGTTTAATAATAAAGGGTGTAGATGAAGGTAAGGATTTGGAATTAAAATTATTACCTTATGGTTATTTAAATAATATTTTTATAGATTCCAATTTTTTTTCTTATGTATTTCCATATTGCCTGTTTTTTATTGCGATACTGAGCGGATTTATAAAGCTTTTTACATCATATCATGTGTGTATTATCTTATTTAGCGTTCTTTTTTGTATGATATTGCTTTTTATTTCTATAGTTAAGGCTGATAAAATAGAGGTATATTTAGAGTATAAAGGTATAATAAAATGAAGATAACCGTACTTGGTTGTGGGCATTCGTTTGGGGTTCCGGTTATCGGTTGTGATTGTCCTGTATGCAATTCTGACAATCCTAAAAATACTCGTCTTCGGGCTTCTATATTTATTGAAATCAATGGGGTAAATATCGTTGTTGACACATCACCTGATTTTCGTCAGCAAATGTTATCGAATAACATAAAAAAAATTGACGCTGTTTTGTATACGCACGACCACGCCGATCATACGCATGGTGTTGATGATTTGCGACAATTCAATGCTTTACAAGGCGAAGCTATACCAATTTACGCTGACGCGTATACGATAGATTCTCTGAAGTCAAAGATACCATACGCTTTTTTGCCAAAACCTACTACCTCTGATGTATTGTTTCGTCCGACTTTAACTCCTCATACACTACCAGATTTGCCGGTTCACGAATTTGAGGTTAAAGGGGTAAAGATAACTGTTTTTCAGCAAAAACATGGGAAATTCACCTCTTTTGGTTATCGGATAGGCAATTTCGCCTATTCTACGGATGTAAATGTGTTGCCGGAGAGTGCCTTTGAAGCCCTAGCAGGGGTGGATTATTGGCTAGTTGACTGTTTGCGTTATACACCTTCTTATAGCCATTCTAATTTAGAAAATACATTGAAATGGATTGAGAGAGTAAAGCCAAAACATGCGATTTTAACCCATTTGGCGCATGAATTTGATTATGATATTTTGTCATCGGAAGTTCCTTCTGGTATCGTTGTTGCCTATGACGGTATGGTGATTAATGTATAGGAAAGAAGATTTATGAATAAAGAAAAAACAGTGAAAACGTTATGATAAACATAATCACTATAAAATCTCCTAACCCGTTTTTTTCTTATCTTGATGAAAAGAGCTTTTTCACGTGGCTGGAGTCTATAGACGGGGTAGTAAAGGTTGCAGGGTATTTAGATGAGCTAGATATTTCCCTTGATGTACCTTTGAGCGAAGAGAGTTTGCGAGATTTAATAGCTGTGATGCATCGCTATAATGTTGACAAAAAATGTTTGAAGGAATTTGTTACTCCTGAAAATAAGAAATGGTTTAAGGATAACAAAAACGCGTATTGGCATAACAGTATTTTTGGAGATTAGGGGTTTTTAATATGCTAAAACCACTTGAGAAGCATCGTTTGGTTGTTTTTGTATTATTAGGATTAGTTATTCAATTTTCCATTGTTTTCTATCTGCTGTCTTCTCTTAAAAACTCAGGTATGATAGGAGGAGTTATAGGTGGAGCAATCGTATATTACTACCTGATATTTTATCAATGGATTGGTTATTTATTACAGTTAATTATCACCTGGTTTATTTGTAAAAAGGAAACTTTGAAGGTCTTTGTTCTGACGTTGTGTTCTTTCTATATTTTGTTATTTGTCTATATAGGAATACATTCCTTTTTTAATGCCAGATATATTAGTAATCAGATGGAGGAAGATAAAAAATTCTATGCTGAGTTAGAAAAACTAAAGGCTGATTTGCCACAGAATATTAAAATTTCTTTTCCTGAGATTGTTTTTTTGTGTCCTTCAACCTCCGTTGATGGTTCTATAAAAGAGTATGAAAGCATTAATTTCAGCTTTTTAACTGATTTTACGGTAAGTGGAGAGTATTATGTGGATATTTATTATTACGACGTGGGCAAAGAAGTAAATAGGAGACTTTCATTTGATGTTCCAGAAAATGGGGAATATCTCATAGACTGGGAGCTTTCTGGTTACTATTTAGGCAGAAAATTTGTAAATTCCGGCAAGTCTTCCTTAGCTTCATCCTTGAATTCTGTACGTTTAGAACTGTATCACATGAGCACGTTAAAAGGTGATGGCAAGACTAAAATAAGTACAAAATTGTCTGACAAACAGTTTCTTTTATCTGATAAGTTGACTGTTAAGAAAATAAAATCTGCTATGATAAGTTCATCAGATTATAGATGCCCCATAAACTCAGAAATAAAGATAAGAAAGAAATTAAATATAAAAAATATGGAAAAATAAATATTATTATTCAAATATATATCTATTTTTTCCATAATATATATTATACGACAATAGGATTGATATGATCGGAAATAAAAAACAGAATATACCACGCACCCCTAAAACTAAGGATTTGGGCGCTATTGTGACTGATAAGAATAGAAAAAAACCTTTAATTTCAAAGCAGATAAAGTCATTTTGTGGCGAATGTGTTGTTGCTGGTGATAAATCAATTTCACACCGTGCTTTGATGCTTTCCTCACAGATTCTTGGCGTTACAAGAATTCATGGATTGCTTGAAGGTGAAGATGTTTTGCGTACTTCCGCCGCTATGTCTATGCTTGGTGTTCCGATTAAACGTGAATCTAGCGGTATTTACAGCGTTACTGGTGTTGGTGTTTCTGGTCTTTCTGAAAGCCCTGATATAATTGATATGAGTAATTCTGGAACTGGTATTCGCCTACTTATGGGCTTGGTCTCCTCTTATGAATTTACCACGTTCTTTACTGGTGATGAGAGCCTTAGAAGTCGTCCTATGAAACGGGTGATAACCCCCCTAACCCAGATTGGCGCTAGTTTTTACTCGCATAGTGGTGACAGGTTACCACTTGCCCTTAAAGGAGCTAAAAACCCTATGCCAATCAAGTATGAATCACCGGTCGCCTCCGCTCAGGTAAAATCAGCGGTGTTGCTCGCCGGACTTAATATCGCTGGTAATATGACAGTAATAGAAAAGCAAGCTACCCGTGATCACACGGAAAATATGTTGAGATATTTTGGTTTTAATGTTGATACACAAAAACTTGATAATGATTCTTTATCAATTACTTTAGAAAATAGTGCTATCACAAAGAAAAATAAGAAAAAAATATCAAATTATGAGATATACGTTCCCGCTGACCCCTCTTCTGCCGCTTTCTTAGTGGTTGCCGCTATTATTTGTAAAGATTCCAATATATTAGTGCGTAATGTTTGTGTAAATCCGTTGCGTACAGGTTTGTTTATTACTTTGAAAGAAATGGGCGCAAAAATCAGCTTTGAGAATGAACGGATTATCGCCGGTGAAAAGGTCGCTGATATTAGGGTAAAATCCAGTAAATTACACCCTGTTGACATCCCCCCCGAGCGCGCTCCATCTATGATAGACGAATATCCAATACTTGCTGTCGCTTGCTCTTTCGCAAGTGGTGAAAGTATTATGAGGGGGCTTTCGGAATTGCGGGTAAAAGAGAGTGATCGTTTGAACGCTATTATTGAGTCACTCACCGCTTGTGGAGTTAAAGCGTGGGCTGATGGTGATGACCTGCATATAGTCGCTGATGACTCTATTCCAAATGGAGGCGTGGTAATAAAAACTCATTTTGATCATCGTATAGCTATGTCATTTTTGGTTATGGGAATGGCAAGCAAAAACCCAATAACCATAGATGACGCTACCGCTATAGCAACCAGCTTCCCGAATTTTGTTGAGCTTTGCAATAGCCTTGGTGCCGCTATAACAGCCTCTGGTAGTCGTCCCTCTTCAGTTTTGCCAATAGTTGTTGCTATTGATGGTCCTGCCGCTTCTGGAAAAGGTACTCTTGCCAGAAGGTTAGCCGAGAATTTTAATCTTGATTATCTGGATACTGGAAGTCTGTATCGAGCGGTTGGTATGAGGCTAGTTTACGCCAAGAAAAACCCAGCGGATTTAGAGGAAGCAATAAAGGCAGCTGGTGAAATAACCATAGATGATTTGGTAAATCCTCGTTTGCGTCAAGAGAAGGTTGGGCAGGCTGCTTCTATTGTGTCCGCTTTCTCAGAGGTGCGTGATATTTTGCTTAAATTTCAACGTGATTTTGTGAATAGTTCACGTAATAATGGTAAAGGGGTGATACTTGACGGACGGGATATTGGAACTGTGGTTTATCCAATGGCGGATTTTAAGTTCTTCGTCACCGCTACTATGTTCGCTCGGGCTAAACGTCGTCATAAAGAGCTTGAGGGACAAGGAATAGAAGTTGTTTTTGATTCTGTGCTTGAGGATTTGCGTCAGCGTGATGAGCGTGATGAGCAAAGAGAGGTGGCTCCTTTGCGTCCTGCTGATGATTCATACATTATAGATAGCTCTAAGCTAGACGCTAGTGAGGTTTTCCAGATAGCGAAAGATGTGGTGATGGGAGAAAAATAGTTTTCTCTTTATTATTGCAAATTCACTATTACTTATTTATTTATAATGCTTTTTATTTTCAGTAGTTACATTGTAAATAGTGTTTCCTAATTATTTAAATTATAAACCGTTATGTTTGTTGTTACTGAATATTTTAAGAGAATGTTGAATATATATGCCGATAATTACCCTTCCTGATGGTTCTAAAAAAGAATTCGTTAGCCCTGTAACTGGTGAGGAGATTGCCGCAAGTATTGGTGCTGGTCTGGCTAAGGCGGCTTTGTGCGTGCGGGTTGATGGTGAGCTTAGAGATATTTACCTGCCGATTGAAAATGACTCTGAGGTTCAGATAATAACCTCTCGTGATGCTGATGGTCTGGAGCTTATCCGTCATGATACGGCGCATGTTTTGGCGCAAGCGGTAAAAGAGTTGTTTCCAGAGACGCAGGTTACGATTGGTCCAGCCATTGATAATGGTTTTTATTATGATTTCTCCCGCCCTACTCCGTTTTCTAGTAATGATTTAGAAGCGATTGAAGATAAGATGCGTGAAATTGTGGCTAGAGGTGATGATATAAGGCGTGAGGAATGGAAGCGAAATGACGCTGTTGATTATTTCAGGAGTATTGGAGAGGAATATAAAGCGGAGATTATAGCGTCAATTCCAGAAGAGCAGGTAATATCACTATATCGACAAGGTGATTTTATGGATTTATGTAGAGGACCACACGCTGCTTCTACATCTAAAATCGGTAAAGGGTTCAAGCTGCTTAAGGTGGCGGGCGCTTATTGGCGTGGTAACTCAAATAATGAGATGCTACAAAGGATATATGGAACGGCTTGGGCGAGTGAGAAAGACCTTAAAGCTTACCTTACCATGCTGGAGGAAGCGGAAAAGCGCGATCACCGTAAGCTTGGCAAGGAGCTTGATTTGTTTCATATAGAGGAGCATTCACCTGGTATGGTGTTCTGGCATGATAAAGGCTGGACTATTTATAGAGCTGTTGAGAATTATATTCGCTCAAAAATTAAAAAGGCTGGATATATTGAGGTAAAAACTCCGGTTTTGGTTGATAAGAGTCTATGGGAGCAGTCAGGGCACTGGGAAAAATTCCATGAGAATATGTTTATCTCGGAATCAAATGAGGAGCATGTGCTGGCGGTTAAGCCGATGAATTGTCCGTGTCATGTGCAAATTTTCAGGCAAGGTATCAAAAGTTATCGTGATTTGCCACTTAGAATGGCGGAATTTGGCTCATGCCACCGTAACGAACCTTCTGGAAGCCTACATGGTATTATGCGTATACGCGAGTTCGTTCAAGATGACGCTCATATTTTTTGCACTGAGGATCAGATAACTAGTGAGACTGTCGCTTTTTGTGATTTACTTAAAGATGTTTATAAAAGCTTCGGCTTTACGCAGGTAAGTGTAAAATTTTCTGACCGTCCTGAGGTAAGAGCCGGAAGTGATGAGGTTTGGGATAAGGCGGAGAACGCTCTTAAAGAAGCCGTCGCCGCTACTGGCCTTGATTGGGAATTAAATTCTGGTGAAGGAGCTTTTTACGGACCTAAGTTGGAGTTTGTATTAAGGGACGCTATTGGACGGGATTGGCAATGTGGCACCTTACAGGTTGATTTTGTACTTCCAGAAAGGCTAGAAGCTAATTATATAGCAACAGATGGTAGCAAGCAGCGTCCGGTTATGTTGCATCGGGCGATTTTGGGTTCAATTGAACGTTTCATTGGTATCTTAATTGAGGAATATTCAGGCAAGCTGCCAATGTGGCTTGCGCCGGTGCAGGTTGTGGTCGCTACTATTACCGAAGCCGCTGATGATTACGCGAAAGAAGTCTATGAAAGTCTGTTAGAGGTTGGAATAAGAGCGGAGCTTGATATATCTAGTGGTAAGATAAACTATAAGGTAAGAGAGCATAGTCTAAGAAAAGTACCGGTTATGTTTGTGGTTGGAGCTAAAGAAGCGGAAAATGGCGGCGTTTCTGTAAGAAGATTAGGTTCACAAGAACAGAAAACTGTTTCTTTTACAGAGGCAAAGGCAGGTATTTTAGGTGAAGTAAAAGTGCCACTTTAGTTATAATTACAGCCTACATTACTAATTTAGCCTTGATTTTTTGTGTATTATCGCTATGGAATTGATTTTTAACTTTTTTGAGTTATAATCGCTCTGTAGGATTTTCCTGTAGGTTTATGGTTTGTTGTTTTAATTTTAGGAGGACTGTTTGACTAAACTGTTATTAGGCTTATTATGAGTCGTGCTGATGAACCGCGTATTAATCGTGACATTATCGCTTCCTCAATTAGATTGATTGACGCGAGTGGAAATATGGTAGGTGTAGTTTCTGTACAAGAAGGTATTAAGCTCGCTGAGAGATCTGGGCTTGATTTGGTGGAGATTTCTCCCAATGCCTCTCCCCCAGTATGTAAGGTTCTTGATTACGGAAAATATCGTTATGAAGCGCAGAAGAGAGCGCATGAAGCCCGTAAAAAACAAAAAACCATTGTAGTAAAAGAGATAAAATTGCGTCCAATGATTGATAAACATGATTTGGAAATAAAAATGCGTAATGCTATCTCATTCTTAAATGATGGTGATAAGGTTAAGATTACGCTGCGTTTTCGTGGTCGGGAGGCGAGCCATTCGGAGCTTGGTATGAAAGTTATAAATCAGGTGCAAGAAATGTTAGCGGAACACTCTAAGGTGGAGCAATCCCCACGTATTGAAGGTCGGCAAATTTCCATGATGGTTATCCCTAATAAATAGCTTGATAGTAGTTAGCTATCTAACTTATTTATCCGCGTTCTAAGACCGCCTGCGTGAGCTGGCGGATGTAGCGCAGCTACAATCTTCCTGCTACAAATAATATATGAGTTACAGGAAACAAAATAACTGCATCTATCTATGTCACTATCACCTTGTTTTTGCGACTAAATACCGTCGTAAGATTATCAACGAAGGTGTTAGCGAATTTTTGAGGAATAGACTCTATGAAATAACGGAACATTATCCAGAAATAGATATTATGGAATATAATGATGATAAAGATCATATACATATTCTTGTGTCTATTCCTCCAAAGATGAGCGTAGGAGATGTTGTACGAATAATTAAGACGAATACAGCACGCAAAATCAAGGTAAAGTTTCCGTTTCTCAAAAAGGTGTATTGGGGTACAGATAGTATATGGTCGGGCAGTTATTTTGTTTCTACGGTGGGGATAAATGAAAAGATTATACAGCGTTATATAGAAAAACAAGGGCAGGAAGATTGTGGCCAAGCGAAGCTTGAACTAGAGTGAAACCGCCTGCGTAAGCTGGCGGAGATTCACTTGCTGAGTAATCATATAGTTACAGACTTATCTTTTTTTTGTAGCTGCTGGCTTTTGTCGGTATCTATTTTTTCCTGCCATGAGGAGTCGGTTAGGCTTTTTTCTTTCTTCAGTATATTTTCTACTTCTTTTTCCTTTACTCCAAACAACTTACCTATTGTTTTAGTCGCTGGAGAGAACATATTGTCGGCTGTCCATTTGTCCCATGAATGGAATTTTTCCGGCATGTATGCCCTTCCTCCAAGTAATATGCTGGCGCTAGTCGCCGCTCCTAGTGATTTATATAGTAGTAGATATGAAACTGGATGTTTGTTGCCGGTGATAAATTTTTGAGAGGCTATGTTTAGACCAACTGACGCTACCGTCCACACCGCCGCTTGTCCAAAATGCTTTACCTCATAATTATATATTTCATTTTCATATTCTTTTATTTTTAGAGAATTATTGTTTATCCCACTATTTTTAGCCCATTTCTTAGCGGCGATTCGCGCGCTATTTTTGTATTGATTGCCGAGAACTTTCTCCATGCTATCATTTAACCAATCCATAAATTTGGGGGTAAATCTCTGAAAGGCGATAGTCACTGGAACAGCTCCAATGTCACCGATCGCCTCTCCTATAATCCAGTGTTTCAATGAACCGCCAAAGGTCGCTTTTTCATCGCAAGGATGATGAGCGTCGCATTTATGGATATGTTTATGACGGTTATTATGGTCGTGATGACTATGAGCATGATTATCGCTAAGGTCATGGCTGTGATCATGGGTAAAATTACACCAGCTTGTATGTAATTTCTTTCCTAGATTTTTTTGTGACCAAGCGGCGACAAAAGGATCAATTATATCAGTAGTAGCGCATACTAGAGCATGGTTAATGGTATAGGCTATATCTTTCGCTTTTTCTTTCTCAGATTTCATTTTCTCACGGATTATAGCGTCCATGTTTATTCTTCCATATATATTTTGATAGGCTTATACTTAATTATTGCAATTTATTAACTTAGTCAATAGAGTTTTCATTATGTTATAACATAACATTATTTTATGCTCATATAAAATACTAAATGTCTCAAAAGCATGAAATGTACCTTGAGTTACAAAATAAAAAATATCAGAAACATGGGGTGGTGCCTCGAGCCGGCATAAACAACTTCTTTTATATCAAAATACTACTCTATTTTATTCGTAATTTTTTCGTAAAATATTGGCTATGTTAATTTTTTATCCCATACAGTATGGAGCGAAAAAATAACATACATCAAAAAAACTATAAAATCTTTACATATTTTTCTGACGTGTAAAAGTTTTGGTGTTTTTATTTAGCGCTAAAAATTACAGCTTATATAACAAACAATTACCAAGCGAATAGGTTCAACGCTGAACCTATCTTGAACTTATTTTGAACATATACACGGTCACTTGCTCACGCCCTTAATTTTTTCAGCGGTGCGTAAAGTGCCAAGACCTAACATTCCCATAAGAACGGTTAGCAAAGAACTCATATCAAACTGTGGCAGCTTAACTTCTACACCTTGCACCGCCATAATGAACACCAGCATGGGCTGGAAAACAAAATGATAGAAGAAGGCTATCCCGCATACCCAGCCAATAAAAGGTCGCCAGCCAGCAACAAATATAGACTTATGCGTGGCTTCCGTCTTGTTGACATCCGCCTGCATTTGCCTTGCCTGAAGGTGCAACTCCAGTTCTTTTAGGTCTAGTTCTTTTAGTCTCTCCTTCGCTTTTGCCGCCTCCTCCTTATCAGGTATCAGCTTATCTATAAGCCCGCCGACAATCTCAACTATTGGGAGTACAACGCTCATGATTCTATCCCCATTAATTCCCAGTGTCCCTTGTCCCACGCGTCATTGGTGGTTTTTCTTCCATCCATATTGAAGTCGCCGCCCCAGCGAACATGGATACCCATCTTATCGGCAATTGGAAATATCACCTGCGACAGATCAACAAAGCTCTGTATATCGTTCCAGTCTATCCACATTGCCCCGTTAGGCTTATATTTTACTGGAGCTATATCTATGGCAAGGGATGGCGTTTTATTGTGTTTGGAGTTAGGAAATTTTAACTTGCTCCTGCCTGTCATAAATGCCGTATTCTGCGCCAGCTTACCCCTGTGCCCACAAACAATGGTAAAATCCATTATTTTTATCGCCTCGTTCATCAAATCAATAAGATGCGGGTGACAGGTGTCACGACGCTTTTTGCTGGTATCGTTGAACTGTGGCATATCCTACCTTCTTTCTCTATCCCTATTTATTAAAAAACCCCGCTTGTTACGGCGGGGTCTAAAATGGTTAATTGGTTAATTTTCTTATGCTACAGCTTCCTGTGTCTGACTTCCGAAGAACTGTAAACCTTTCGGCGTTATGAAGGTCTGCGCCCTCTGCTTGTCATCAACGATAGTTACTTTTACGTCAAACAATCCTCGTTGTCGGTACTGAATGTAGGGCACTAAAGATTTACCCTGATAGAATAAATATTTTTCTTTCAGTTTGCGAATAAACAAATTAGGCTGCTTCCCTAACGCTCTGGCTGCGTTCTGTAAATTATACAAACCATCCGTGTTGGCAAAACTGTCATAGAAAGTTACTTTCGGCGCGTCCGTTTCTACTTTCTTCTCCAAAGCAATCACCTTTTCACTATAGGTTAATAATAGCCCACGCATCGCTGACGGGTCGTTGAGCAACTCAACAGGGTCTTTACCATAATGTCCTTTCTTACGGATGGAGGGGAGGACTTCATCAAACACCCATGATTCAAATCTTTCAGCAGCGGGTAATTTGCTTTTGGCGATTAGGCGATAAAGATTCCCTTCATTTATGTATGCCATTAATTGCTCACCACTAGATGTAGGGGTGTCACGTTTCGTGACGCCCCCCTCTCTACAATGTTTTGACAAAGCCTCCCTTGAATTTCCATATCCAAGAACATCACAAACATCTTTAGCGCAAAATAATGGTTCTCCGTTTTCGTCAATAATACGGATTTCAGCCTCGTCAAATTGCTGGATGATTAAATCAGACATTACGCAGCCTCCTTTTCAGATATATTATTGAATAAGCCGTTAAATTGTTCTTTGGTTAAATCCCAGAACTTGCCATTGCTCGCCTGTATCAGACGAACATCGCCGTTAAAACCTCTACTGCAAAGGTAGATTTCTCCGTTATTATCCTCAAACCCGCCATAATTGCCGGATTGTGTAAAGGCTTGTAATTTGCTTGCGATTGAATTATACATGATGTGTTCCTTGTTACTGTTGTTATAGATAAAGATTAGCATTTTCATCTATATCATGTACATGTCTTACATGTCAAGTATCAAGGAACATAACAAGTAAAGATTTTACCTATGGATAAGAGCGATAAAAAAAATAAATCTATTCAACTTCTTTTGTCAGAAGCTGAGTTGTCAGAAATTGAAGACTGGCGACATGAAAACCGTATCGGTAGTCGTAACGAAGCCATCCGCCAGCTTATCAAGCAGGGTATAGAGAAAAAATAGGTTGTGTTATGGCATTAATCAAATGCAAAGACTGCGGCAAAGAATTTAGCTCTGATGCTAAAAACTGTATACATTGTGGGGCTAATAAGCCTAAGGAGCGTGTCCGCACCTCTTGGAGTTTTTTAGCATCAGTATTTGGTTTTATGTTTCTAATAGCCATAAGTGGAAATAGCGGTAAATCTTCTAAAAACAACAGCTATAAAACTATGGAAGAAGAGAATATAGTTAATAGAGATGTAGAGCAACAATCCGATAAAACACATAATTTTGCTAACACAGTATGGCTAGCCGAACGAGGAGATGTTGAGGCGCAATCTATCTTATGCGTCGCTTACTACAGAGGAGTAAAAGATAATTATGATGAAATGGTAAAAATATCTAAAGAAAATTTACCAGCTTCAATATCCTTAGGAATTGGCTTTCTTGATGAAAATATTATTTCAGGAATGTATAATTTTGGTACTACAATAAAAAGTGATTTCGTCAAATCCGGAAAATGGTGTAAAGCGGCGGCTGAACAAGGAGACAAAATCGGTTCATATTTTTTAAGTGATATGTATGAATCTGAGTGCTGTGGATTTGATAAAAATAAAAAGTTATCATTAGAATGGCTGATGAAGGCGGCAAAGTTAGGTGTGGCGTCAGCTCAAGCACGTCTTGCTCAAAAATATATGAACGGAGAGGATGTTCCTAAAAATTATAAAAAATCTTTATACTGGTATCTTAAAGCGGCTAAACAAGGGCAATCTATCGCTCAGACAAGGCTTGGTTTTATCTATAAAGAAGGTAAAGCGGTTCCTATAGACTATAAAAAATCAATAGAATGGTTTGAAAAATCGGCAAGAAGCGATAAGTTTTTTGGAACCGCTCTTTTCCAGCTTGGTAAAATGTACATGTTAGGAGAAGGCGTTCCTAGTGATTTTGTTAAAGCCTATATGTATATTAGTATATTAGCGTCAAAAGGCTTGCCAGAGGCAAAACAATTGCTAGATATACTAGAAAACAAAATGACTCTAGCGCAAATAGAGAAGGCACAATCCCTAGCTAAGAATTGGAAGGCTGAAGGGAATACAAATTTATCTACAAAATAAGTTTTTTATTTTAGCGACTCTCGCGCGCCATAAGCGGCTATGGCTATAAGAGCAAGAACGATTACTCGCCAAACCAGCCCCCATACGCCTTTACCCAAATCTTGGTAAAACTGCTTAATAACTTTGTTTCTTAGAGCCTCAGTGATAGCGGCGACATCCGCATCCGTAAGATTACGGTTTTTGTTTTCTTCAGCCATAATCCTTACCACAAATTAGCTATCCTATGGGCGGTAAGAGTGCCGTAAGCACTAGCGGTACCGGTAGAAAAGTTAACTCTTACTACCAAGTAAATCGTGGCTACTTTACCGATTGGTACTTTTATTGTTTGCGTTGGCGCTAGTAATGTTTTAGTGGCGGTCGCTCCTGTATAAACATCTGGTGAGATATTGGTTGAGTCCTCATTACCAAAACCATTATCGGTTTGTGAGATGCCAGCTATAAACTCGCTAGTATCAGCAGAGCCAAGAACCGTTTTTATTATGCCTTGCACATTCCAAAGACCTGCTGGCAATTCTATACTGGTTACAGTTTTACCATTAGCTGTAGTAAGACTTACCGGTGCGGATGATGGCAATTTGCTTTGAATAATCTGTCCGATTATACCGTTTCTAGGATTGCTTAAATCTTTATTATATTTAAGAGTCGTCGGATTGGTAACCGCTCCCATATCAAGCCATAACGCGCTATAAGGTATTCCCGCCGTTGAATTAGCGTGGATTCCATCATCAGTGAATTTTACGCCAGAATAATAACCAAGAGTAAATTGTCCGGCGCTACGCCATTTCCATGACTCACTTGGATCAGCGACCAAAGCAGCTAGATCAATAAATCCATCTTGATTGGTGATTATAGAGCCGGTGCGGATACCGGTATTATAAGCTGCTACCCTGCCATTTTCTTTGTAATTATCATTTGATGGAGTATTTACGCCATCGGTTATAACTGCCGCTGACTGACCACCCGCTGAGGTAAATGTACCAGTGGTATGTGGTGGCACGGTAACGGCTATTGTTCTTTTAACGCCTTTTGCTTTAAGGATACCCATAATAGTATTATTATTGGCGGCAACCCTACTATCCTGATCGGAATAATTGTAAGAGCCAAAATCATTAACGCCAAGAGCGACCACCGCAAAATCAAGCCTTACATTTTTCGCCAGCAGCTCATCTATAAAAGCTAATTGCTGCGTGTTATTAGCCAGCCACCCAATTGCTGATTCACCATTTACTGAAAAATTAATGAATCCTGCCTCATTGTTAATAGCTACCTCATAAATACTATTATTGCCATTAAGGTCAGGATTACCGGCGACTCCTAGACTATCCGTTATTAATATTCCACTTTGCACCGTGTCATTTTCTCCAGCTTCAGCGAGTATTGCTTGTGGCGACCATATAGCCTGATTCGCCACACCAAACCCGCCACTGCTGCCACCACCAATAAAGAGCGGAGGCAAGGATTGCGCGTCATGACCACTACCTTGAGACGACATAACAATACTACTTACTAAACCACCTGACATCGCGGCATATCCGCTAGCGGCGGTTGTCGCTTTATACAAAGAACCCGCTTGATTTACACCCGCCTGACCGTACCAAGCGGATACATTAAGCGCACCCGCGTATAGCGCGCCAATGCCATTAAGCGTATTGCTACCCACTTGCCCTTTAGTCGCTGACTGAATGGCTCCAGCATTTACATTAGCTGGAGTAAGTGGGAGGATGGTCGCCGGAAGTATCCCGCCCGGCAAATCCACGCCCATCGTATAATCTTTCCTATTAGCATAGGTTTGCCCAATTACACCCGCTCCATTACCATTTAACGCTGGTGTGGTCGCGTTATACACCCAGTTGTAAACTCGTCTTGAAATACCCCCAGAAGTCCATGCGCTGTAACCTGTAGAATTAACAGCAGCATCAGCTATTGTAGTTATCTCAAAAGTATTTGCTAAAGTGTCAAGGTTAGCGACTTTGTAAGCTGTAAATCCATTTGTAGCATAATTTAGTTCAGTAGTTCCGCCTACCGATTCAAACCTTATTTTATCACCATTTTTTGGGGCAACTCCAGAATATGTTATTACTGTGTTAGCACCTCTGTTGATACCAGCTACAGTCACAACTGAGGAGTCAGCGTCCGCCGCTTCCATGTCAGAGTTTATCCAAAATAATGTGTGCGGTGGGATATAAACATCGCCTTTACCAACAGCGGTTCCCCACTCCTTCGCCATCGTACCGCTAACTTGTCCATTAAATAGTAGCTGGTGGTATTTATCAGCTACTAGAATTCCTGCGGTTATATTTATATCATGAAAACCATTACTTTCTTGATTAGTGCCAAGATAACCATTTTTCCACAATATTTCTTTTAAGAACACCCCCTCTTTCCCAGTTTTGTGCGGTGAGCGATAATTTTGTACCGGATTAGTGCTTTCAGCAAAATTATTCGGCAATGCGCAGTTATTAGCGATTAGCTTGAGCAGTGGTTTTTTTGAGATAGCATAAGGAACATCGTTTGTGCCATCACCACTAATTTCAATACTGTTTCCCGCTGATACTTTGCCAGCGATACTACTTACAGTTTCGGCGTTACCGGAAATATCAGTTTGGTCTCCGGTGTTAACCCCAGATGTTTGTTCTAAAGCAGCTCTCTCTTCGTCGGTTAAAGCATCGGCATAAGTGCCATCACCTCTTAAGAATTTATTTTTATCAGCAATAGTTGGAGCTGGCACAAGCCCTTTGCTTCCATCAATTTCGTCGGTTGCCCCGATCATTGTGTTTACACCGCTTAAATCAAGTGCATCTGCATCTTTTAATTCTTCTAACTGCCCACCTGTTTGGACTAACGGTTTTTTTGTTGCCATAGTAACCCTCTTTTTTAAGCTATTGTAATTATTGGATTCGGATTAAAAAATATTTCAGTAGCGCTTAATGCCGTTCCTATTTCTTGAATTATGTATCCTGAAGTAGTAGGGGCGGTGTTAATAGGCTGTCCATTTTCGCCAAGATAAATGGTTGCTCCTCCAGTAAATCCGCTGAGTCCTGTTATTTTGCCATTTAGAAAAATTACGGCTATACTGTTAGCTGCAGCAGCCGAAAGAACAAAACCATGCGCTTGCCTGTCTTGAGCGTTATTTGCTTTTCTGGCTTTTGTTGTTCCATTATCATTAAAAATATTCACTAAATCTCCGGCTGCAAGATTTTCGCTTGCTACCATTTTCTGCGATACCATATCCTCATCCCCTTCAAGTAAAATTGAGTCGCTTATCCGCACTAATATTTTTGTATTGCTTAAAACTATCCCGACTTTAACTAGAACTAACGCTTCATCCGGTGCGCCCTGCACTATCTCACCTGAAGAATCAAGAAATAGCCTTAAATCTTTATCTAAATCCCAATCCCAATCAAGATTTGTAACTTCGTTGCCGATGGATATTTCTGCGCTATTGCCAGCACTAGCCGCCTCTAAAGTCATTCCAACTATTTTATCGGCGGACTCAATTGCATTTTTGTCGGCATAAAAAGCTTTTAGATCTAGTGGGTTTTTGTATACAATCTTAAAAGCTGCTAGATCCTCACCAGCTATCAAGCTTAGGGTACTACCGCTATTGCCTGTATCCCCCTTCGCTCCTTTTGCTCCACGATACTCCGTGACTATTTTCACAATACATTTATCACTCATCGCGTAACTTCCCTATTGATGGTAATAATTCCTTCAAAATAACGACTTACATTTCCACTGAGGCTGGTAATCTCAAAATCATAAACACCTTTATAAATTTTTAGGGAGGAAGTTAATTCTTTGTTAAATATGATTTCAATCGTCCCTTCATTTCCACCCAAAATTACACCACCATTTTCTGTGGTTAGCTCTAAAAAGGCGCTTGAAGAATCTACGCCTTGCCTAGCCTGTAGCTTTGCGCTGCATCCAGTAAAATCTTCAGGAATCCCATCAGGGTCGGTTACCAAAAAATCTTTAATATCATCAGAACCTTGAATCACCTCAATATCGTATTGCGCTGGAATCATACCGTATACCTACAATACCCTGATTATTTTGTTGGTTACCATAGTAGGAGGGAGAATGCTAAAAGCGTCGCCACTTCCAGTCGTTCCTGTTGTTTCAGCAGCAGCTTGGCCACCACCTGCGGCAAGAAAGGTTTTGACCGGACCCGTTCCAAGTTGAGGTGTATCGCTTAAAATTAAATTACCTATATCGTGATCATGCGATGGAAGCTCTGATTCAGTGAGTGTGTGTGTTTCAGATCCGCCGGTTTCTCCTAAAACGGTGCCATCTACACCACCACCTGAAGATGTAATTCTTCCTGCGGAAGTCCCGCCCATATCGTCTTTACCAACGTCAAATATGCCGCGTCTGTCGGGAATGTTAAAGGTGGTAGAGCCGTCACCAACCCCAAACGTAGTACCTATCGCGGCATATAGATCAGAATATGTAGTCCTACTTATCGCTCGTCCATCACAAAACATCCAGTTTGCAGGCTCAGTAGAACCGTCATAAGAAATAACCCCACCTATAGGAATCACTCCTGCTGATTCAACATTTATATTAACTAAATCAGCTAAATCACCTAAATATAACCAATTTGAATCACTGGTTGCGTCGGGGATAGAATTGCCGATATTTCCATTAATTTTTGATTTATACAGTTCTGTTGCTTCTGATTTTTTAACAACAGACCCTATCCTATACTCAGTCTCAACATCCCACTCTGGAATACCCTCTTGAAACAAGTAAGACAGCTGGTAGGTGTTAATATAGTTTAGCGCCTGAAATTCTTCTAAAGCTGGTAGTTGTCTACCGCTGATTACAGCATCAGTCCAGCCGTTAACAAAGGCGGTAAGGGCTTGCAGCACGTCTAAGTCCTGACTTTTTACTTTAGTTGTAGCTTGCAGGCTGCCAAATTGCCCATTATTATTTGCGTTACCGGCAAATATTTTTTGATGTTTTCTTTCTAAAGTAGCCACTTTCTATTCTCCGTTATTAACTTTGTTAAAATCAAGTGACGCGCCAGACTTTTCAAAGCCTGAATCGTAATCAGTAAATCCTGTTATATTGATGTTTGCGCTATTGTTGTTCTCGTATCCGGTAAAAGCAAAGAATGGGGATTCTTGCGCTATATACCCAATACTTACCCCCATAGGTCTCGGCATTACCTGCTTAAAAATGGCGGCTTTTATAACTTCTTCTAATTCCTTAGGGATAAAGTAATAAACATCCATTTTCCCGTCGCTACTAGGAATTACGGTGCTGCCAAAAAAGTTATAAATGGAATCATCTATTGATTTATGCGAATGATTAGAATGATTTTGTATTATTTTCAGCTTAATTAAGATTCTATAACTATCATCGTTCAATCTAAAATTAGCCTGAATAACATCATTATAATCTAAAGTTCCGTTTGATATTGCATCGTCCGAATTTGAATAATTAACAAACCCAAATTTATTAACATCTATAATTTCTTCATCGTAATTAGTAACAGCAAAATAATTTTTTAAGTCCTGATTTTTGTAAAATCTATCTACACCGACATATTTGCCTAGAATATCTAGTTGTCTGCCCGTCGCCGTATCAACATTATAAGCGTCTCTAATGTCTTGTAATATTCCATTTGCTAGTAACTCGCTAACAAACAGCTCTATAATAGCTCGCGCTTTTGGTTTGGTCGCATATTGTATTATTAGCAGATTTATATATCCGCTTACAATATTGCCAATATCAGCCATTATTTTACAATTCGGTTATGGTTATTCTTGAGACATCGGCGACAAATTGTTTATCTGGAGTGCTAGGAATTAAATAATCAAACCAGTTAGTGCCGTTTTTTGATATTTCCATATTCACTGGAACACCACCGCCTCCGTTCTCGTTTATAGAGGCTAAAGCGATAGCTGTAAGGCTAGAAGTTTCCGAATATTCTCCGATGTTAAAAGAAAGGCTGTCTATTACAGAATTTTTTATAAGAGCCTGATCAAACACTGCTCCTGATAACACAGGCTGTATATCAAATCTAATATAAATATTTTCTGCTGTAGGTCTATCAAATTTAGCGATGAATACCTCTCCTGACTCAGTGTCTATATTTACGGAAACACTACCTTTTAACGCACATCCATACGATTTTTTCTGATAAATAGCATTAGCTATGTCAGAATTAGCCCCACCGTCAATTACTACCCAAACTCCATGTGCGGGTATAGAATTACTATCAACACTTCCTGTCGGGTTCTCGTGTATCTTGACATCAGTTACCCCATCAATGGAAAGTAAAAGTCCGTTTAATCCGTTCAAATAGCCACTAGAATTAATCGCTACAGATCTTTCTCTACGAAGTCGCAATGCCGCGTCTGTCTCTTCATCTTCACCTATAGTTATAGCTGAACTAGGGTTGTTTATTGCTGTAACGCCTAACACTGATGTGACCGGTGTTGTTATAGTATTTATTGTGGTAAGCGTTTGCCCTATATTTTCAGCTCTAAAATTTTTAGAAGTAGTTCCTGCCACAAGAGTCACGCTATCAATTAATATAAATCTATTTCCTGCTGAATCTTGAATAGTGTAACCTGCGCCATCAGGATTGTTAAAATCAGCGTCTAAACCAGATAAATAAACATTTCTGTCAACTGTAATAGATATGGGCTGGATAGTGTATGTTCCAGCTTTCCTTATAATGTTATTAAGAGTAACTCGTTCATCTAACACCCTGCCACTAGCTTGGTTAGGGTCAAATCCGCTGTTAATTGAGACTGCTAACTCCCTAATATCAACCGCTGCTTGGGCGAATATATTTATTAGCTGCCCATCTGGGGAATTCTGTTCTATATTTATATCGCTACCAAAAATGCCTTTCATTCCATTTTCTAACGATGTTTTTATCTCAGATAGAGATTTTACAGAAAGTCCATCAGCATCTATTTTGTCAACCATTAAACCCGCCTGCTTTTATATTGTCTAAAAATGTTGTGGAATTTTCTGTTCTGACTTCATATTGAGCGGAAAAACTTCTATCTATTAACTGTGAATTAAATGATATTATCCCCGTCACTCCTTCACTGGTTAAAATTATTCTCCTTAAATCAAGCTCCAACAATTCTCTTTGTTTTGTTTTACCTAGACGATTTATCCAATCAATTCCTGCGGTCATGTCAAAGAAACAATCGCCAACCCAACTTAAAATTCTAGTTTTTATATTAAGTGCGATAGCTGAGTCAGCAAGCAAATAATCGTTTTTACCTCTGCCAAAAAGCCAGTCATGGTTTAGATCTAAGCCCCTTATCTTCATATACTAAGTCCCGCCTACCACTATACCATTTTCAACTACCACCTGATCAAATGTTCCGGTAGCCCCATTACCTGCTTTTAGAACTTTGCCATTTGCTTGTGTAATATCGCTATCTATTTCTAATCCGCCAGATGCCAGCCCCTTCATCGTGCCGGTAATAGATAATCCTCCTTTTACAAGAATATCTCCATTATGAGTAAACAAAGCAGCGATTGATTCTATAGCATCATTCGTTAGATCTATTTTTGAGTTATCGGCGAATTGTATTCTAATACCGTTCGTTATTATTGCTGCTATAGAGTTTTGCAGATCCTTAATACCAACAATAGCTATAGCGTCGCTTAGATCATGGGCTCTATTAGTATTTGGTACTTGCATCCCACCTTTAAGCAACCAATTTTCAATATCACGGTCATTGAATAAAACTATGCAGCTATCACCTTGCTTTATCGGTAAGCTGATAAAAGAATTACCGCCAAACAATGTCATTACAGGGCAACGCAAGAGGAGAGGGTGCTCTTTTATCGTTTTTACTCCTGAGAAATCAATATTTTCTACTTTTTTAATAACAATCTGAATTTCAGCCGTTTGCTCGCTCTCGTCATATTTATTTATTATACCTATATTAACTGCGTTTAGAGCAAGACTAGCAGCTCTTTTCCCGCGCTCTATTAAAGAAAATATATCAGGGTTGGTTATTTGTCTCATAAATTCAACCTTTTTTATGTTTTCCCTATATACTCAAATTTCTTAAACCCTGAGAGAACCGAATTAAGCTGTAATGTTGTTTGACAGATCCCGCCTACCGCGCCAGAAATAACGCAATCATGTTGGATGGCTATTATTTTATAAGTACCGTTATATTCTGGTTGTATCTCGCTACTTAAGCTTATTGCCTGCCCTATCCTTACTGATGGCTCAAATAATACACTAACTACGAGATTAGAATCACCAACAACCAGCGCTCTAAGTAAACCTGTACTAGAGTCTATATTTACCAATTCATCATTAATAACTTGATTAGGTTTTAATACGTTAAGAATTCCTAAATCTATGAACGCATCATCACCAGCTAATTTTTGGATTGCGCTATATGTGTTATCAGAAATTGATACCGCTTTATCGTATCTTATATTGTCATCAGCTATCACTCCTACTTGCAGAAAAGGTATTGTTTTAGCTAATTCTTCTATTAACCGCTTGTTTGAAGGCACGCTGAATGTTTCATATGTGTTAGTGTAATCAACTCCTATTCCATTATCTACCGAATGGATATGAGTGATTATATTCGCACCCTGCCGTATGTTTGCTGCGTCTAGAATCCTTCCTTTATGAACCAACTTTATATCATCGCCATACCCAGCCTCCAATTCAACTAAAGTCATTCTAGATTTGAAATCAGATATTTCTTTAGATGCTGTGAACCTATTTTGATAAATTTTACGTCTTACAGTTTCATCTAGGTTGTATAGATTTATATCCATACTATTAAAATCACCGCCAATAGACCTTTTTATAGAAAATTCAGCGGTAAGCGGATAAGAAAATATTAATTTATCACTGTCTGCTTTCCAAGAACCGCCGTCATAAACCATTACCTGTACACTAAGCCGGTAATTGCGGTTAAATTTTTTCATAAATTTCGTTTTCTAAAACATTTTTATCGTCATTAGATAGCAAATAAAGCTTAACTCTACCTGTAGCAAAATCGTCTATATATGAGGGATCTAGCCCGTCCTCCGATATGATTGCTATTCCAAATAAAAAGAGGTTTTTATATTTTCTTAAAATATTAGGAGAAAGTACCAGCCTCTCGCCTTTTACCGTATAATTTTTATAATTAAGCTCATAACTCCATGATTCAACAGATGGTAAATAACGTAGATATAATTTTATTTCTTCTCCATCATCCGAATTTAGTGTTATTTTCTGTGCAGCATTTGCTGTAATCTTATCTATAAGCCTCATTTGAAACTCTCCACGATAGAGTTCACAGTGGATTCTATTCCCTTTATAACACCTCTATCAACTTCTTTTGTGGCCTGTTGCCCAGCCCTACCGTCTAAAATTTTACTGAATGATAAAATGTTAAATGATACTGTTCGTATCTCTTTTAAGGTAATAATAAAATTACTGATGTAGCGACTATGCTCATCCTGAATGGCAGTTATATCTTCTATTGCCATAGAAGAGCAAAATTCAAAAGGTGTTTGCAAACTAACTGGTATTTTTTGCTCGTATAGAGCTTTGAGATATTGATAAGCCACTTGCTGTTTTGGTAGTGGAGGAGCTATGTTTTTAATCATACCGTATATATTAAGCGCATTATCGGTTACATTGTTAAAAATCTGTTCCTTGTCGTTTTTATCTAATATTTTTTTTATTTGGTTGGATGCGGCACTTAAAGACGGCAGATAACTATTTATAGTCGTTAGTTTGCGCGCTATTCTCTGCGTGTCTCCACTGCCCTGTATTTCATTATGATGAACCAACTCTCCTACAAATGTGTTTAACTTAACTATTTTCGGCTTTAAGGCTATATGGTCTTGAACAGAAAAATTGCCTTCAGTAAAATGGTCGGTAATGTCGGCATGTAAATTTAATACAGTCTCTTCTTCACCGTCAAAAACAAAGCCTCCTAAACCAAACTGACTTATAGGGGCAACGATATATTTACCAAAAGAGTCCTTAACATCATTAAATACTTTTTTGCCGCTTTCTTCCTCAGCCATTAATATTGTCCTATATTCTGACGGTCAGCGGCTTTCATTATTTGTCCACTAATGCCCTTCCCTATATTCTCACCGACTTTTTTGCCGTCATCAATATTTGAAGAGTGTACTGTTACTTTTATATCGTTATTCATGTTAAGTGTTTTATCTGGTGATGGCAGCGGAATATTGGCGTTGTCACCGAAAATATCAGTCATCTTCATCGCCCTGTCTTGTTCTTCCGTCATAGGCAAAAGTATTACTGGTTTAGTCCCGCCCTTACCTCCATGCTGGGCGACAAAATCCTCTACAGATTCTTTCATGTTAGGAAAAAGACCTACAGTATTCCCAATATCTCCAATCAATTTTCCCGCATGCTTATATAATTGCGCTGTTTCCTGTCTATCTTTGCCACTCATAAGATCTTGAAGTTTGGAAATACCAAGCATTCCAGATGTCAGGGCTAAGTCGGCACTATCTGCGACTGTTTTTCCAACACCTTTAATTCCATCAATCCAGCCATTAAAAAATATTTCTATTTTACTAGCGTCTACTTCATTAATTTTTTCAGTTATCCATTTCGCGGCATCTGAAATCGCCGGAGCAAGCTCTGCTAAAATCTTATTAGTCAATACTTCAAGAGCTATACTTGTATTTTTTATGGCTCTATTAGCTTCATCAGCGGCTTTTATTTGCTTATCGGATATTGTTCCAGATTCAGCCAGTAAATTTTCTCTTTCCGCTCTAGGTTTCATCATAAAATCAACCCAGCCAATGCCTAGCCCCATAGATCTTACGATCTGAGACACTTTTTGCCTATCCATCTTTTCGGTAACGTCGGCTATTCTCATGAAAGCGTCAAGCACAGACCCATCTAATAAATTTAACGCTCCTGTGCCAACACCTGAAAGTTCAGATATTTTGCCAAGAAATTCTGTGTTTCCTTGCCCTGTTGTTCTTATTTGTTGCAGATTTGCAAGAAATCCAGCTAACTGATTATTTGCATCACCTAAGCTAAGACCGGCGTTGAGCTTTGCGGCTGCTATGCCTACCGCGTTTATCGCGCTTGCTGATACCCCAGCTTCAGTAGCAAGATTCACAAGACCGGTTCCCGTTCGGAGTGTTCCTCCGACCAAACGATCTAAGCTATAATATGCCCCAGACACTTTAGCGGCGAATAATAGTGTATTTTTTTCCGCTTGTTTTATTTGAGCGCTGAAACTGGTATCTTTGGTTTTGAGTTCAAAGAATAATTCACCTAATTTCATTTATTTAACTCGGTATAACTGTTGTAATAATCTTCTTCAAATTTCTCGTAGGATATAATATCAAGTACGGTTGTAAGTGGCGCGCAACGGACTTTATCAGGGTTTCCAGAATAATACCCAGCCTTAGCGAGTTTTATTGCCCAGAAAGATATATCGTTTTCTATTGTAGTTTTTGGATAATTTGCGGGTTGCCGGAAAGGGCTTTGAACACTGAAAGCAACCCGTCTGTAAAAGGCTCCAAATTCATCTCCAGACACTTGAAAGCCACCATCATATAATCCTTTCTGGATTCCGCGTCTTCAAATTTATCTTTAGTGATTTTTTCTCCATTGTAAGTGCAACGCCGCAAACAAATCCACAAAGCCTCATTTACCTCTATATCGCAGTTTATAGTCAAGACTATATCTATAAGCTTCTGCAGGGCATCCTCTCCTTGCATCTCATTTATATTAAATCCTTCTTTCTTTACAGCGCTTAGAACTGCTCGTTGCAAATTCCAACCTTCCTCAAAAGAAGCTATGTTTATTTTTAAGTCCATAATCTACCTCTTACTGAATAGAGCGTTTACCTGAAGCAAAGAATATCTTATAAATGCTTATGCCTTGTGTGTAGTCACCTTCTGAATTGTCTTTTGTATCAACATTACGAGCTATAACCCCACCTTGTAGTGTAACCACATCACTAATAACATTACCTAGACCATCACCTAAACGTTTAACTAATTGACCTTCCCCTAGCTCAGTTGATGGAAAATCTCCCAATATCTGACTAAGCTTACCTTGCAAAAAGCGGTCATCTGCTGAACCTCTTAATATTCTTAAAGTCACCTCACAATTATTGCCGGATTCGTCCCTTGAGAATATAGTGTTTTTATTTTTTCCAGTTTTAATTTTCACTAAATCATTCTGAAATACGATCGTTGAATTATCGCCATCTGCAAAATCTACAAAAGTACGACCCCAAATGGTAAGCGTATCACTTCCAGTTATGGTGTATATGTTCATGATTTACCTCTTTATTATGGATTAATTATAGCTATTACGTCTGACTCATGAATTGCCCCAGATCTTTTTAGCGCTATTTGTACAAGTGGAGCTTTTCTTGCTTCCCTTTCCGTAGAGTTTTGCTGGGTTATAGGTAGGCTATATACATAAAAGCCTTTTCTTAAAATGTTTTCTTTGAATATCTCCGGATCACCAAAAGTTTCTGAGCTAGTCCACGACCCGCCAGCTATAAATCCGTTTTTTACGAATTGTTCACATACCACACTATAGGCTGATTTAAGTCCGTTCATACCCTCTTCTGTTTGAGGTACTTTAGTATTAGTTTGTCTTAAAAAATTAAATCCAGCGGTAGTAAGGGCGAATTTGATAGCAAGATTGCTGTATTGGTTATCAAAATAGTCGTTGCCACCTGTTGAGCAAATGGCTGGAACTCCATAATCAACATAAATGTCGCAACCATTAGTTTTTGCTAAATCATACAGAGTCTGGCTTATACCTGTATCAGGAGTTATGTTAGACAGGCTTTTTAAGTGCATGGTTTGCGCTAATTGAGAACCATCCATATTAACGCTGAAAGCTCTGCCCGCGTAAGCGGCTTTCATAATATTAGCGTCTGCTATAGATTTAGTATAAAGTAATAGCCTTGTTTTCTTTTGTGATGCGTCTTTTATAGTTTTTACTATTCCCGCTATATCTTGAGTTGATGCCGCGTGATGTAGAAAGAGATTGTCTCTGGCTTGAATAAATGCGGCAATGGTTGAGATAGCAGCGTCTTCTAAATCCAAACTAGTCATTACACCAGTAAAAGGCACGCCGCCATCTATCCTAGTTATGGCTTCTAATACCGATTCACCGCTACTATTACTCCCTACCGTTTCAGTAGCGTTTGCCGAATCAAAGTAACTTGCTCCTGCCAAATCAGTACCAGAACCACCGCTAAGAGCTGATATAGTTACCGCTGATGAGCTACCAACTTTCTTGCTGGTAAATATTAATGTATTGTTAAGCGCTTTTACTTCAGCATCTATGAGCCTGCTACCCATGACAGCCGCCACATCTTCCAAAGTAGTTGCACCTGTGAAATCTAAGTTTGCAAGATCATTAATTACACTATTTATGGTAACTCTCAAATCTCCATCACCAACGGCTGTAATAGCCGATAATTCACTGGTTAAATTCACTGTAGTGGATTTTCCTGATGTCGCGCTTACCGCAGATTTCATCGGGGTTATATTAAGTCTTCCTTTTCCAGTTAATATATTAGGAGTTTGAGCAAAAATAGCCGTTGCCATTTTCGTGGTAAGTGAATCGGTACCATAATCTTCAGCTACGGCAGAAGCTGATACATAACTACGATAGACATCATAATTGTTTGGCTTTTCATTAGTAAGCAAAAGTAAATTATTTACATTACGAACCCCTACGCCCTGAGGAGTGTTAGTTATACTAACATTAATTATGTTGCTAATATCTATTTGGCTCATGTTTCCTCTCCAGAAAATTTAAGTTCTATAAGTCTTTTGTCTGTCTCAATAGTTTCGGCGTTATCAACGCCTATAGTAAACTCGTTAAAAGAATCACTGGGATTAAGTTCTATGTCTTTTCTAAAAAAAGTAAGAGCTTTTAATGTGTAAACTATTCGCGTAAGCTTGCCGCTGCCTTCTAAATGAGAGGCGTTAATAGCATTGAATACTTTTGCTAAAGTAAAGTTATATTTTTCCTGCAATTGTTTGGAGTACACCGAATTTACAGCAGTGACCACTTCCTTGTGCCTAAGCAAAGCATCTTTGGAATAAGACATGACATCAATCTGTACAAGCTCTTCATTGGATGTCTCTTGTCTTTCAAAATACTGTATAGTTCCATCTTCAATTTTTACTTTTTCAATTATCTTATTAGTACTACCATAAACCATGTCGCTGACTGAGCTTACGGTTATATACATTTTGTCGTCTCTAGGCGCTTTTTTGTTTAGCAATCCTATTATGACTCTATTTTCATCCAAATTAAGTTGTTTTCTTAAAATCTCAACTACAAGTTGCTCCACTAATCTGTTCATAATCCCTCACACAATGATATTCTATAAAACCGTTTAGACTATAGTCGTAAACGCTCATTATTTTATACTTTATACCATCATAGTCTATAATATCATTGGTGCTTAAATTGAGGATTCCTGCGACAGCATGAATTTGTAGCCACTGCCAAGAACGCCAGCCTTCAGGCTTAGATTCCATCTTTTCCGCACTTAATGGTTGAATCATTCCTTTGAAATCTATTTTCCTAACCCTCTCTACAACTAGTCCATCTTCTATATTTTGAGTGATTATATTAAGGGTGACTGGTAACATCCATTTGCCAAACGTTCTATTCATTTTAGGCATTTTATTAATTTTATTCATATAATTCATTTGCTTACTACTTCTGAACTTATACTTTTCCTCAGTTCTGCAGTATCAATTAGCGGACTATCTGAACCCTTTAATTTAACTGTAAGTGGTGAGTTAGGTAGCCACTCTCCGAAGCCTCTGGTTGCAAAAGCCTCTTGTATTATTGCTTCCGCCTGAATTCCAATCAGTTTGTACAGTAATTTGAAGTCAAAGTTTTCAATGGCTTCCTTAGCCAGATCGCTTTCAAATGTTTTTATAAGTTGTTTTTTATTCTTAGTAAGCGGATCTCTTAAAAATGAACGGCGAGGTATGTTTTCATCCGGCACACCTAATTCATGTTTTAATCCTATATCAGAGTTACTTAACTCGCCATCCCTCTGATTTTTATCACCAAGAACGCCAACCCTTACACTATAATTTTCTTTTAGGCGTTTCTTTATTAAGTTGATACCTGAAAAATCTGCTTTGTAGCTAGCTGACATATTAAGGTTGGGTTCCTCCTGAAATGGCTGCCACATTCCCTGTTAATGCTGGCAGAGTAATAGCCAAGAATTTCATACCATAGTTAGTCTGCGTGTAACCAGAAAGTATCGGATCATTTATGTACTTCTGCGGTATAGAAAATGACTCACTAACACTTCCAGCGCTATGGGATGATACTGGAAAAGATGCACTTTCTTCAAGACTATTGCTAGCGTTTCGCAAATTAATAACAAGAATATGCGCCGCTAAATATAAAAAAGCGGACTTAATGGCATTTTCACTCTGATATAGGCTTTTATTAAAAAACAACAGAGCTTCGTCAAGCGCTCTTTCTATATCGCTATCTTTCACTAAAGAAATAGTGTCGCCATACTCAAAATCACGATCAAACCTCGCCTTAAAATCAGACACCCCTATATCATGTGGGTACATGGCTATTATTTATGCTTTGTTTCTATAAGCTTCACTATATCATGGGCTTTTGAGCCGTGAGGCACTTTTATGCCCAATTCTTTGGCTTTTTCGCGAAGCTCATTTATAGAAAGGCTATCTAAGGTTTTTTCCTGATTTTCATCGGCTTCGGATTTTTCTTCAAATTCCTTAAAAATAGTCTCAAGTGAAACAACTTCATCAGGGTATAAAGAAATAAGCTTTTCCGCTAGCTCATCTGATAATATAGCAAAAGCTCCGGTTTTTAGCACACCTTCTTTGTGAACGATATTACGTCCACCTTTGTTTTGTACTTTAACGGTCATTTTATATTCCTTTCTTATGCAAAATCAAAATAAAGAATCTCTTTAGGACGATAAGCCTGAACACCAGTAAACTGACCATAGCCAACATTCTCAAAATGGAAGCCATTAACTGTATTTTGCGCGGTATTGGTGTAATCAACGGGAATATTCATTTTTATAGTCTCAGGATCATAATTCATTAAAACATACCTATTTTTATTAAGACCTGAAATACTAGAGTTATTAGCTTTCATAGCATAAGCTAGTGGTAGTATCTTGAAATCCGGCTTCATAGTTACAGCCTTTAACGCTTTTTCAAGATACTCAAGCTTGCTTACAATAGCGAAGTTAGTATTTACCGGTGTTACCAGCCCATTATAATCCTCCTCAGGAATATATAGGCGATTTGGCATAGAGGTATGCTCAGAAACAGTCCTATAAGCACCTATGATACTTGCCACAAAGGTTTGGTATTCCGAGTCAGACATTGCACTAATATATTTGGTTATAAGTGAAGTGTTTGCGGTAACTTCAGCTTGAGTAAGTAGTCCTTTTACGTCGGAATATTCAGGTAAACCAACAAAAGCCAGCTCTTGTATACCCAAATCCCACATTCTCTTGCGCGCTTTTTCTTTTGCGGTAATTAAATTCACTAGGTTATTAGCGCGTGAAGCTTGGCTTAACTCAAATATATTCCAATCTATGGATGCTGCCCAATTTTTAACAGCTACATCAACAGAGTCAAATTCAACGTCAGCATTTTGCAAGCGTGTATTTTTTGTAGCACTATTAATAAGTCCTTGAGAAAATCCAGCCCCTAAATCAAAACTGCGATAAGTGGTTATTTTTGATGAAAACGCCCCATTACCGACCTCTATAGGAATATAATCGGCTATGTTTAACGTAAAAAACTTCTGCTCAACTATACTTTTAGAAATAGCGGTCATTGTTGTTACATCAACTTCTAACCCACCGTTGTTATTTCTAATTTCTCGTTCTAAATAATTAGCTCTCGCTTGTTCTTGACCTGTAAGCTTTATCTGCTCACCTTTATCATTATAAATTTCAAATCTTTGCATTTTTTGTTCCTTTCAAAAAATTAAACGTAAGCATATGTTACGGTGAATGTTATGCTGGTACCTCCAGTTGCTGCAGAACCAATATTTAACGCTTTCAAGTTTTCCCCGCTTTCTAAATCAGCGGCAAACCCTAGCCCAAGATTTGTATTCGCCGATGATGGTTGCAGAATATTTCCATCACCCAATCCAGCCACTCCTAAGACAGTTACTTTAGTGCTTGAAGTTCCTGACCTTAAATCAACGCTGGTATTATCTGCGAATGTTCCAACGACTCTAGCGGTGTAATCAACTACTCGTATTTTTTTACCGGCTTTAGCTGGTACAATTTCCTTTCCAGCATTGATTTCAGCCAAAGTAGCGGTAACCCTAGCCGTCTTAAGGCTTTCATCAAGAGCGGTTTGTAGACCAGAAATATCTGATATATTTTCTGATGTTTGATAGGATTGCGCTATAATCAGAACACGAACTATCTGGTCAGAACCAGTCGCTTTATCAAAGCAATATCCAGAAACTGGGTTGCTACCAGCGTTGGTTATGACTTTATTAGCAGAGGATACGACCTCTATTTTTGCTCCACGCGCTATCGCCGCGCCAGATGTCATATACATAAAAGTGCCGCTTATCGCTATTTCTACAGCCGCTCCGGTTTTATAATTGCCATCTTTGGTATTCTTTACGACAAACCCGAAAGGCACGTCAGAGTTTCCAGAAAGAGCGACAAAGCTAGGAACTCCTCCGGCACTATCTTCCAGCATAACAGGTTGACCTGCCACTAAAGGCGTTGCTTGATTTACTGATACCCTGCCAGCTATTACGTTAGAAGCTCCTCCAAGCAAAGTAACGACACCTTGCTCCATTCCTTGCTTAAACTGGTTGATTGACTGAACCATCTTATATTCTCCTTATTTTGTTTAATTCAAATTATAACGTTGCTTGCCCAGAGCTAAGCCACGTGATTGTGTGTGGAGAATCGGTAAAGTTGAAGTTTCTCCATTTTTATGAGCGTTACGAAGTTCATCATATTTAGCGTTAGATTTTTCTTCTTCGTCTTTCTTGTCTTCTTGCTTGTCGGATTTTTCTTTTTCACTATCGTCTGTCTCGTTTTTTTTGCTTCTGATAGCGTTATATTTATTAACCAGCTCTTTAACCGACATTTTGCTATCACCAACACTTACTTCTGTGTCTTCGTTAAAGGTTTCTTCTTTATCTTTTTTTTCTTCTTCCTTTTTGGCTGACTCCTCATCATCCATATTTTTTTTCACGGCATTAATTATTTCGCTCAGAGGTTTTTCTTTGCCTTCTATTTGAATGATGTAATCATCAAGATTAGCATCTTCAGGTATTGAGTTTTTTACCTCAACCCGCTCTTTCTTAAAAACTTTACCAAGTAAACTCATAATGTTATCTCCTTTTTCTGTTTTACTATTTCTTAATTCACTCAACTCACTTTCTTTTTGCGCTTGATAGGCGGAAAATTGCTCTGGTGTCATAATTATGGCTTCTTCATAACGAGGATTTGGGACAATCGCTAAGTGGGTGAATTCTGCGCTTAGGATTTTTTCCTTATAGTCAACTGACAAGTGCTGCCCATCACCGCTTTTTTCTAAAGGAATATAGGCGTTAGACACGCTCCATCCATCGTCAATAGCCTGATGACCTTGATCGCTTACAATGATGAACTCAGCCCAGAACCACCCGTCTTTTTCATTGTAAAAAGATTTTATAACGTATCCGTCGGCTTTTTCCTGAAGCTTGGCTAAATCCACTTTTTGATGTTTAACGTATACTGGTTTACCCTCAAAAGACGGGCAAGAGCGTTTTATACAGTCATCATCCACATATATTTTCTCAGTATCATAGCCAACAACACCGCTTTTCATGTGTCGGCAAAAATAGCGTTTTGGGAAGCGTCCAGCATTTTGCTTTTCTTGTTCACTCATTTTTATTTATTCCAAATCAATGTATTATTGGTACCTTCACACATCTACAGCCATAATCTTCGCCTGCGTGCGCCCTTCTGCCAGTTTTTTTGTCTACTATAGGAGGTGAGTTAAAGTTTATTATCTTTCCATCTAAATCAGCATGATCCGGTCTTGTTCTGCTGTCGTGACTGGTTGACCAGCGATAAGATGTGATTCCTGCTGATTTGTATCTAATCTCAGAATATTTACTTAATAATAGGCTGGTTTCCTGCCTCGCAAGAAACCTCGCCTTAGCTTGAGTAACATAGTAATTATCTACTATTATTCGCTCCAAATTCTTGGCTCTTTTCCCAGAAAAAGCGTTTTTTTCTATAACTTCTCGTAAACTCGCTATGTTTTCTTTAGCAAAATTATTTATATATAGCTGTGTGTTATGTTTATAATCATCAGCTATTACTCGCTTCGTTTCGGGGGATAGCTTTACTGCTACATCAATACCATTTAGGCTTTTATCTACCTTTCCGTCTATCTTGTTAAGGGTTCTTTGATAAGAGTCATCAAGCGGTAAATTATCAACCAAATAGTCAATATTATAATCATCTAGTATGCTGGTGATGATCTTATTTGCTTTTCTTTTTTTATCCTCTGCCACCGCTGCCGCAAAAGAAATTTGTGAAGGCAAATTATTAAAGAGCCACCCTTTACTTTTTCTATCATAAGCACCACCAAGCGACCCTAATGTTTTACTAATTTTAGAGTTAAATTTACCCGTTATAATATTACCATCTAAAAATAGGCTGCCGCTCAATATTGCTTTTATTACTGCATCTTCCTTGCTATTTACTATAGCCTCATACCCCATACTTTTTAATGCCAAAATCAATGGTGTGTAGAATAACCCAGCTAAAAATAACGCTATAATTTCCTCACGTTCTTTATATAAAGAACTGTCCAATACCACTGGTGATAAGTATCTCATAAAAAGTTTATGGCTTTAGACTATCACCGTCACCGGCAGACGATTTTACCGTGTAATCGTTACTTCCGTCTCCTAAAGGCGGAACGGCTGGAGCCTTGTCATCTATCTCTACGGGCAATAGATGATCTTTGTTAAGAGATTTTTTAGCCTCCTCAACCTGAGCTAATCCTGATTGATAAGCCTGCATAGTTCGGTTAAACTTAGAATTTTTTACATATTTCGCTTTAGCTCTAATCTCGCTTTCTATCATAGAATTATAATTTTCTATGTCGTCTTCACCACTGTTAAATCCGGCTGAACTTATCCCAAATAGTTTTGTAAGCGGCATTCTAAGGTCTGCGGCTACACCTTGCCTTATTTGAGTGAGTATTTCGGCAAGTCCAGAAAATGTTACTTGTTTTTGATCGTATTCGTCGCCTTTATCCATAGTGATGGCGTTTTGATAATTTTTTATCATATTAGCGTTTTGAATACGCTCAGCTACTTTAGTAGTTCCATCAGTCGTCATTAATGAGTTATTAAAACCATCTATTTTGTAGACATCTATTTTAGCTTCATCCAAAAGCTCAAATATAACTGATTTATTTTTTATATAAGAGTTAAGCGAACCAACCACTCTTTCTAACTCTGACATTCCCCATCCACGAAGGTTAGGTCTTAAAAGTGATGGCGCACGCTTACCTTTTAGTGGAAAAACCCTGCTATTATGAATTCTCATGCCATAATATGTGTAATATTCAGGGTCTTCTTCTAATTTTGTGCCGCCCTGCTCTATTATGTCAGTTCGGTAAAGTTCCCACATATCAACAGCTCTAAAACTTAATTTAGAGCCTTCCTTAATGGATTTTATGTCAAGCTTTTTATCATGAGAATCGCCATTTATAACAATAACTGCACCGCCACCGAATAGTCTAGCCCATTTAAGTCCTTGCGATAATTCTTCTAAGACGTGGTTACGCTTTGTATAGTTTTTTAGCTTATCTATTTCATCATCGCTTAGTTGATCGGTATGTATATTTATCTCGTTTCTAAAAGCATCGTCCACCGGTTGATCTATTAGAGTTTGAACTATCCCTATTTCAGCATAGCTTTGTGATAAAAGCTGACGATTGTTTGTTATGAGATACCAGCGTAGCCCATCAAGCATAGTGTCGGCTTGTGCTACTTGTTGACTTCCAATGGTGTCATTTGGTGAAAAAAATCCGGTAAAAGCCGATAGAGAATTAAGCAACACCCCTCTTGCAGATTCAATTAAATTCTTATCATTCATAACACATCTAAAATTGATATTTCTCGCTCTGGATTGAATGCCATGACAACAGCATCAGCTATATTTGGAGAACGTCCGCCAGCAGGTTTTTTATCAACCATCATCTTTCCTGATAGACTGGTTTTATGGATTGCTTGGCTTAGCTCAGATAATAATTTTTCAAGGTTGGGCAAATCGCTCGGTAAAGAAATCATCTCTTCCTGCGAATATACAGCTCCTTGAGTTATAGCTTTATAAGTTTTTTCAAATCTTACTCTAAGTCGCCACCAGCTCTGCGCTTTGAGATTCAGAAAAAATTCTTCATTGGTTGGAGACTCTCTGTCGCCAGTTATCAAATTACTTTTTGGATCAAGAGGGCGGTGCGTTGCGTTCCAAGCCATAACCCTTAATTTTTTTGGATTAAGCCTCTTTTCTTCCACCATGCGGTTGCTTTCTGACTTAAAGCCCGCACCAACACCAATAGAATCGTAATAAAGTTCCTTAACCCCATAAAGCTTGGCTTGAGCTATAGATCTCCTTGTTGTTTGCCCTGCGTCACCTTCGCCCCAAACATCGGTATGAATGACAACAGAACCATGCGCTATGGCAAGTGCGTTTTGGTCGCCTCCCTCATCCGCTATATCTTGAGCGGCTATCCTTATACCATCTTCATTAAACCCTAGCTTTACATGAGCGTCTATAGAGGCTTTAACCCACAAGCTAGGTATAATAATACCTTGCCTTGTCGCTGTATAATCTCTATCTACTTCTTGCGCGAATATATGAAGCATACCTTCATCTTCCGCTTTTTTTCTTCTACGATCATACCATTTTTGGTCTTTTGCCGGATGATGTCTCCAGTCTAGAATAAATACTCTGGTAACACCTTTTTCTATTTTTTTACCAAAACTCCATTCCTCACCGGCTTCTCTTCTGCGCTGAAACAACGTATTATCTAAAACTGATGAAATATCTATCTGCACATCAGTATTATCACCTAGTGCCGCTTCTATCTTTTCTGGTCTTTCGTAATGAGCACTTTCATCTTTGAAATATATAGTGCTACGTCCGCCCCTACCAATTTCATCACCCGACTCACCGGCTATTACGCTACCATTGATAGGATTCCTTATATTCATTTGCGCCGCATGCTTTTTTATGGAAAAATCTTCTGGTAATATAAAGCTAGGCAAATGCTCTATTATCATTCTAATTTTTTCAAAAATGCTGCTAGGGTCTCCTCTTCTGTCTACAAGTATCCCTTTTCGTGACCCCCACCCTACCGTAACACCATCAATATATATCCATAGCCAAACACTGTAGGCACAACATAGCCAAGTAGCCCCCATATCCCTAGATTTTTCTATAAGACCCGACTCACCGTCTTTAACGCACTCTTGCAAAAATTCTACAAACTCAACCTGTCTAGGGAATAGAATAAAAGGCATTAATTTAGGAAGTGGTGGCTTGTTACGCGGATCATATGTAACACACCAATCATTAATCCAATCCACTGGGTTGTTTTTATAGTGAGACTTTAGCGCGGCTTGTAGTTTTTTATCCGATTTCAGCTTTCTTAGTAATGTATAGCGCCGTTTGTATTCCTGCCCATAATCTGGTGGAAATATCATGTCTACAAACTCTTCATTAATTCCTTATAAGCCCTTGCCGCTTTTTCTGAATCACTCCAATCAACATCATGATTTATAGAATCAACCTTAGCGGTTACATCCAGCTTGTCGTTAAACATACCAAGATGCCGTGCTATGCTATCTAAAGCAGCTCGCTTGTCTGATAGTTTAATCTTATGCAGGCTCCCTATTTTGCTTTTATTACCGCCTTCATTGTCAAACAATGATTCAACCTCAAGCCCCGATATGGCGGCAATAGTATCATCATCAATCTCATGAACTGATTTTAGGCTACCATCATCATTAAATATTTTACGAATATCCAAAAAAGCCAGACGGCTGTATTCTTTAAGTACTCTCTCAGCGGATATTTCTAGCTTGTTAGAAATCTTGTTTTGTAATTTTGCTATAGCTTCTTGAATGTTAGCTTTTGCTAGCAATTTGGAGGCTGTTATTCTAGCGGTTTTTTTACTATAACCAGCTCTTATTGCCGCTTGTGTTCCGTTTAGATCAATTACATATTCCTCAACAAAACGTTTACGTTTTGTGTTTAATTTTATTTCCTTATCCATGATATTTACACATAAAAAAAGCCGTCAAAACAAATTGACAGCTCCAAATTTTAGACGCAACTGTGGTTGCGATGCTGTTGGCTATGTTACGCATGTTTTTTAATTTGCGCAACAAGTTTTTGTAAGTTTTCCTCATAAAGTTTCTCTCTCTCACTTTCATCTAGTGATTCTAGGTATTTAATTTGCTCTCTGACGGGGATTATTTTTTCTGATAAATCTTGTAAAACGGATTGATAAACTCGCCTATCACGTTTTGCGAAAAAAATATTATGTTCTGACGCAAAATTTTCTAAGACATATTCAATCGCCTTTACATTATGCCTGCTTAGTTTTTTCAGCAGGAGAACAAAACCGTAGGCTCTAAGCTTAACTCCTAAAGATTCAACTTCTCCTGAACTAACCGGCTTTCTAACTCCCATGCTTACCTGATGCATGTCTCGCCAAATTTGAAACGTACAAGCGTCATCATGTTGCTCATGGGTGATGTAGTCATTTTCCCAAAACCAATTAAGAATATTTTTAACGGTTGCCTGCGCTTCCTGCATCTGACCTGAATCGTTGTAACTAACCCTTAAATCGCCCTTTGCCAAGC
The DNA here is from genome assembly GCA_041396965.1 of Rickettsiales bacterium. Classification (NCBI taxonomy): domain Bacteria; kingdom Pseudomonadati; phylum Pseudomonadota; class Alphaproteobacteria; order Rickettsiales; species Rickettsiales bacterium. The sequence goes on along the minus strand of JAWKXN010000001.1, from coordinate 1,141,413 downwards.
GCTGTGGAGTGATAAAATCAACTCCTCGTGGCAAAAAACAACTGCGGTCTATGTGGTCGTCGGTCATACGATAATCCCTGTTTGTTCGTAGTGCGTTCCACCATCAGCTATTCTTAAGGCTGGATTATTCTCGCTTCCCACATCCTGCCAGCGTGTGTATCTCGTTTCCATCATTTCAAGCCATGCGTATGGACTGTCAGTTTCTGCTTTGGTGAGGCGATAGAGTTGATCGCAAGCTAAGCGCAAGCCCTCTCCTCCCCTTGTATTGCCGTCTTGATTTTCTTGTGCTGTTACCAATCCCCATACCCCGTATTTCTTTACGACCTCAGCTAGCCATTGCGCCAGTTCATCCAGATGCTCAGCGGTTGACAGTCCCTTTCTTTTTCCACCGACTAACTGCCAGCAATCAAGAATAAACCCCTTAATTTTATGCTTTTTTATGTAAAGCGGTAAAAGTTGACGAAGGTCGGTAAATGTTAAACTTGGGGCATCAAGATAAAGCTTTGCTGTGTTTTCGTTCTCAGCGAACTGTTCCATTTTTAACAACAAAGAATCATTTACTCCTAACCTAAAAACCGCCTCTTTACACCCTGCGGAACGTGCTAGGCTACGCTGGTGTATTTCCTTGCTCCCCATTTCCAAAGCTAGGTACATGTGTCTAGTTCCCATTTCTTGAAGGTTGTGGGAAATAGTCCCCGCAAGCATTGTTTTCCCTGTCTTTTTCCTGCCAACTATCCCGTAAAGCTTGCCTGTAAATAGCCCTCCATCCAGCGAAACATCCAGCTTGCTAATACCGGTAATATCTCTATCAACCCCTCTGTTCTGCTTGATTTCATCAATTATTTTTCTTGATACTTCCTTGCTGGTGCTAACCTTGAATCGGTTGGAAACCGATAGGTTTTCTAGCTCTCCATAAGCGTCGGCGGCTATTTCGCTGGCGGTTGACTCATACTCAGTCTGTCCAGCTTTAATCATCGCAAGACGGCAAATATCAACTATTTTCCGGCGATTAGCGTAGTCAATAATCTGGCGGGCAAGGGCTGGAACACTTACCGGCATTACTGAAAACTGATAAAGTTTCAACAGGTATCCTCTTGCCCCGCCAAGCTTTTCAAGCCTTTCGTCTTTGCTGAGATGCTGGCTTATTGTTAATAAATCCCATGCTTTTTCTGTGTTTTGAAAATCCTTAATTTCCCTGAAAATCTCAGAATGAAGAGGTTCGTAAAAGTGATTTTCGCTAAGGTCTGCTGGGATGGCATCAAGCAAGCGGCTGTTGGAAATTACAGCCCCAAGCAATGCCTGCTCTGACTCCACGCACTCAATGGGGCTATAAATAAAATCTTCTGTTTTTTCAAATGCTTTCATGAGTTTTTCCTACAAAATTACTCGGTTTGAAGTTGGTTTTTTGTCAGGCTTTTTGTCAGGTTCAAAAACATCCTTCCAAGAGTTTACTATTGATTTTTCAATGATTTGATTAGGGTCGTGCCCTTTTTTTCTGATTTTATCAAGCTGGCTAATCAGGCAGTTCAACGCTCGTTCTGATTGAACTGCTTTTTTCTTTTCCCTGACTTCCATGAAGTCGTTCCATGTCTTTGAATCAATCCATTCGGGAATTTGAAAAAAGAAATTTTTCTTTTTGGATATATCTTTAGATATATCTTTTTTCTTTTCTGTATCTGTATCTGGTCGTTTTTTTTCCGTTACGTTACCGTTACGCTCTGTTACGTTACCGTTACGCTTTTTCTCTCTAAAACGCCTTTGTCTATCCGCTAGGGTAGGGTCTTTTAAGTCGCTGATATATTGTCGTTTATTCCATTTTTTTATGTCCCAATTTTCCTCAATTAACCCAAACTCAACTAACGTTTCGTGCGTTACTTTTGCTTCATCTTCCGTTATGCGTAACGCAGTTGCCGTTACGCATAACGCTAATTTTGCGTTACTCTCCGTTACTTTTTTCAAATCACCGTTACACTTCATGCAAAGTAACATTATGTAACGGCGTTGTAACGCTTCGGAGAGCGCCTGCACCTTGGGGTCAAAGGCAAATTCCGCGTAAAGTCTGAACCATGAATTATTGTTACTCATCTGATTTCTCGCTTTTTCTCGCTTGTTTTTGTGGCGGTGAAAGCGTTCTATCCAGCGAGGAAGAAAGAACATACGGTTGCAATCCGCTGCCTTCACCATTCGTAATATTTTCTGATAAATTATCTGCTGCCTGTTGAAAAACGCTCGGCAACACCTCTGATATATCCTTCCACATAGTCAACCCCCATCAGCGGAGGCACTAAAGCCCCCGCTATTCGTTAATTGGTTAAATTGGAAATTATCGTTTGCTACAGGCAGTAGGTAACTGTCTTGCGTAGCTTTGGTGTTCCTTCCGGTAACAGCCTGTTTGTAATCATCCGTGAAAAAGAAACCATTTCTGGATATAGCCCATTCATTCTGCTTAGATGCTGTTGCAGATGGAAAGCGTCTTCTGAGAATGGTAGTTGTTGCGAGTAGTGGGTGGCTTCTCGTAAATTCTCTCCACAGTTCATTAGCATGGCGTAGAGCATGCCTAAGTCTCTTTGGGTATCCGAAGGTATGGCTGGTTGATTCCGCTGCTCTATGAGCTTGTCTTGCGGCTCTTTGTTCGTTTGTTCCTCCAACACATCCAACACCCACTTGCGAAACTCTTTGGCTAGGGGTGTTCTGGATACCATACCAGCCACCCAAGCTCCATGACGGTTGAGCATAATACATTCTTGCTGACCGCCACCAGTTTTTACTTTCAGTCTTTTGATTGCTCCAAGCTCTTGTAGCTCTTCGCCATGTGTATAGCAGAAACTTGCTAATGACTGTTTCGGGAACTTGCAACCTAAGGAGTAAAAGATTTCTATACCCCTTACCCAATCCGAGCCATTTAGCTTGGTTACAGAGATTTGATTGTTGTGAAATGTTATAGATTTTGTCATAATAGCCTCTCTTGTTTGGCGTTGATAAACACCACCAAAAAGGCTTGTTATGACCAATGTGGTGGCGGGAGGTAACAACAACACAAGAGAGTTGCCCAGCTATTCCCCTTTCGGGTATTGTATTACTGGACTCCCGCCGTAAAGCAGGCACAAAAAAACCAGCTATTAACGCATCTGGTTTGCGCTCTCGTGAGTTGTTACGCTCAACAGCGACTATGCCTAAATTATTTTTCCGTGTCAAGGGCTTCATATCGCCCTCCCCTTTAGTTTACATTGGTAACTTTTTTGTTGACTTACCCATTCATTTAGTTTACATTGGTAACCATGCAGACGGTTATTGAAACATACGAGTTTATCAAACAGGCAAAGGGACTTCTTACTCGGGATGAGATAGAAGAACTTATCAGTTATCTCGCCGAGTCTCCTGATGCGGGTGACGTGATTCAAGGAACCGGTGGCTTTAGAAAGCTTCGTTTCAAACGTTCTGGAACAGGTAAGAGCGGAGGTGTAAGGGTAATCTATTTTTTCTTTAACGAAGGGATGCCGGTATCTCTCATCTCGGTCTATGCGAAAAGTAAAAGTGATAACATTACGGATAAACAGCGTAACGCTTTGTATGCGATAGCGCAGGAAATAAAAAAAGGAGGATGATTTATGGAAAAAGAACTTTTTGAAAGCTTGATGCGTGGGGCAAGGGAAACCGCTGACTACACGCAAGGGAAACCGGTTGAGGGTATCCGTGTCCATGTTCCTAAAAAGGTGAATGTTAAGGCTACCCGTAAAAAGCTTAAAATGACACAAAAAACCTTTGCCGAAACCTTTGGTTTTTCTTTGCAGTCGGTAAAATATTGGGAGTCCAATCGGCGTGAACCGGAAGCAGCGGCTAAAGTACTGCTGAATACTATCGCTTACAGCCCCGAAACAGTGATTATGGCAAATAGGTAGATTCATTGCTCACACCCTCCTCAAATTAAATTGTCTATTATAGTTGACAGTATATTCTTTGTAGAGTATAGTATCCAAATGAAAGATGTAAAAATAACCGATGAGTTTGCCAAGTGGGTTTCTGGCTTGCGTGACCACAGAGCAAAAGCCTTGATAGATAAGCGTATTTACCGTGCGGCATCTGGTAATTACGGTGACTATAAATCCGTTGGTGAAGGTGTGCTTGAATTGCGAATCTTTTACGGTGCGGGATACAGGATATACTTTGTTGAGCGTGGTAGCGAACTCATTGTTATTTTGGCTGGTGGCACAAAGAGAGGACAGCAACGCGATATTAAAAAAGCGATTGATATTTCTAAATTGGTTTAGGAGAAAATTATGGCAAAAGGAAAAATAAAACTTAAAAAGTGGGATATAGCGGATTATCTTAAAACGCAGGAAGATATAGAGGGCTTTCTGGAAGCTGCCATTGAAGAAGGTGGCGATGACCCTGAATATATCGCCCACGTTCTTGGCGTTATCGCCCGCGCTAAAGGCATGACAAAAATAGCCAAAGAAACTGGACTTAGTAGAGCCACTCTTTACAAAGCGCTCGCTAAAGGCGGCAACCCTGAATTCGCCACAGTGCTTAAGGTGATTAACGCTCTGGGTATCAAGCTGCAAGTAAGTTCTGCTTAAAATATTCATTACTCACACCCTCCACGATGGATTATTGATTATCTGCTCCATGTCAGAGCGCTGTAACAGCCTATTGGTAGCCTGCATTACGCCGGTAAAGCTAGTTGGCACACCATCCAGCACGTACCCGCCGTTCTTTTCTTTAAGACGGCTTCCTAAGTGAATTCTGGCTACTTCCTGTGGTGGCGGCAGATCTGATAATTTATTTATTATCGTTCCTTTATCGCTATAAGGCGGCGGAGTCTCTTCCCTAGTCGCCGCCACTGATACCGACGTTTCCGGTACACCAAGAAACTTAGCTATTTTATAACGTGACCATCCTTCCTCGTTGTAAAGTGCCTTTATCGCTCGCTTTTGCTCGGCGGTTAATACTGTCTTCTTCTTTTTTTTCTTTAACACCACCTCAACCATTGCCACCCTCTTTCTTTGGAAATTCCAATATTTCAGCGACCGGTGACGTTTTATCACCAGTTATCTTGCCAACTTCCAGCCAGCCAAGAAATATAACAATGGGATAAAAGAATAGGAGAATCATAAATCCAGCTCCCCGCTTGTTATTTTGGCGTAATTTATGTATCCTGTTGTTTCCTCCGTACGGCTTGTCTGTGCGTTGAGGCTCAAGACCTCTTCGGGGGCTGCCGCACAAATTGGTGATATGCAAACCGGTGTGCGGCATAGTCTGGTAATAGTCATATCCTCTCCCCCACTTCCAATAAGCCAAGCTCTTTACGTATTTCCAGTACCGCAAGCCCTACTTTTACTTGCTTTGTAGTGAAGCGTAGAAGCTTCCAACCAAGAGACGTGGCGGCGTTGTATTTCTCCATGTCATTGATATAACCTTGCGGTCGGTTGTGCCTGCCATAACCATGAATCCCGCCTTCCACTTCCACCGCTAATTTCCTGTCAGGAAAAGCGAAGTCAAACCGCCACCGCCTCCCCGGATGAAATTTATATTCCTCCTCAAACGGGATGTTGTATGATTTTAGATTGCTGGCAAGCACCAGCTCCCCGATACTCCTCACAGCTCCCCCTTTGTTTCTATCTTGTGGAGCCTTGCCCCCAGTTCCTCTATTTGATTTTGCTGGCGCTCTATAAGCATCAGTAGAGCTTGTTCTTGAGGCTGTAACTTATCAGGCTCACAAATATAATCGCTGTACTTAGCCACCTGCCGTTGATACATAATAAAACATTCTCTTACGTTCATAACATCACCTTGCTTTCATGGTTTTGGATTTTGCGGGAGGGGTTAATTATATTTTTTGTGGCACTCTCTCCACCCGTCAAGCCTTCCACTCTAGGGGCTTTCCAGTCCCGAATATATCCACGCCTTAATTCAGGCTTACTTCTACTCGTAAGAGCCATGCGTGGAGTAACCGCTTACCCGCCGATATAAGTGACAACGCCGGTCAGCTCGTAAGTAGCCGCGCGCACTGCCTCTAACGTCTCATCTATGGCTGAGTCAAAATTAAGTAAGTTCAGCTTGAAATCCGGCTTAACCGCCGCGCCAGAATCCTGCATTCGCCAGCTTAATTTTGCTCTAAAACTATAGGTAGGAATCTGCTTCGTCTCATCTTCAATAAGCGGGTTGAGTACGTGCAACCCATCAAACGGCGCGACCTGTACTTGTAAGTACTCAGGTATACTAATATCGGTTTTTTTTGTGCCGCCTTTTATGGTTTGCCGATAACAAAAATCTGTGCCAGAGTTGCCTATCTCACTATCAACCTCAGCATTTATAGTTGCTCTAAAATCTTTTACGATTTCCAGCACTTCACTTTGTGATGGGGTTATGATTTCGTTTAATCCCGTATCTAGGAAGTCAGCAAATACATCTTGCTTCATCCACTGATTGTTATGCCTCTCCCATAACTGCCAGCGAATAGACCTTTTATACCTAAATTCTATGGTATGAGCGCACCATTTTGGTGAGTCTTTTTGGTGATAATCAAAAATAACCTGTATCCGCTCACGGCTGGCAAAAGCTACAGTATTAGCCGTTTTGAATAATTTTATATATTCAATAAAACCACGTAAATCATCAAATTGCCTAGTCTCCTCAATTCTAACTGGACTATCTAAAAATCTTTCTATATTTTCTATTTTCTGTCCGCTGCCGATTATTACCGCCGGAATACCACCATTTTCTATTTTATATGGTTGCGCGCCGCCATTTTGTAAAAATGTCTCAATTACATTACTGGTCATAACATTATCCTTTATTTTTAAGTTTACTGATTGATTAGAGTGATTTAACAAGAGACGCGCTCGGCTCTTTCATTTCCTTAATCGGCTGTAACAAGTCCGGCTGTTTCGGATTGCTGTCCACCAAGTTATTTTCTGGAGTTACAAACATAATTGACTCCATAGTGTCACGCTCAGGAGCTTTCATCTTAAACTTAACACTGGTCATCACCTCACCATCACTTTTTGGCTTCAAAGTGATTTCCACAGTCAGTTTTCCGGGCTTAGAAAATCTACTCACTGATTCTACCAACTCACCCATTTTATTGGTAAGTTGCGCGTCTAAATGCCCAGCCTTAAAATCTTTTAGAAAATTAAAAAATTGTCTCATAACTTGCCTTTCACGAATTATTGTTAATGTAGATTAAGGAGGCAGTCATTTACACTGCCTCCTCTCTTCACCTATAGTGCTATTGTTCTGACTAGGAACATCAACCCCAACTACAGGAGAATTCCATATGGATGATGAGCTAAAAATTTCTACGCTGATGAGCAACAAGGCGAATACTATAATTATCGCAATCATAGTTAATCTCCTGATTCAGAAGGGGGTATTGGACAAGAAGGATATATCTGACAGATTGCTTCGCGCGCAATCTGGTCTATCTCCACACATTTTTCCCGAAATTGATCCAATCGCTTTTTTTCTAAAAATTCTAGAGCAACCGGAAGACGGCTATCCACCAGCTGGTAAAATAAATCCAGCAGCCATTCTGGAGGTGATTGAAGGAGGTCTTTCAAAACCAAAATAACCGCATCTGAATTTTTATTATCTTTATCCATTATTTAGTTCGCCTTAGCGTGTAGTTAATATAATTTAATTATTAATTGACTTTTCTTAGGCGAAGTCTTATTTGATGGTTAATTTTTTATAACAAGCGGTTTTTTGTGGGTAAGATAGAAGTCATGGTAACTAACTAGTCCATCTGTCGCACTTATGATTTTATCAATCGTTTTTTTGCGTGGCAGCCGCTTGCCATTAACATATCGCTCAATGTTTTGGGGAGATTCCCCTATATAACGAGCAAAAGCAGCTTGGGTAATTTTTTTATGATTGATATACTCTAATAACGTCATGAGAGACATTATCACCACATTGGTTATAAGTAGTCAAGGTGAATCTCCGCCAGCTTACGCAGGCGGTTTCACTCTAGTTCAAGCTTCGCTTGGCCACAATCTTCCTGCCCTTGTTTTTCTATATAACGCTGTATAATCTTTTCATTTATCCCCACCGTAGAAACAAAATAACTGCCCGACCATATACTATCTGTACCCCAATACACCTTTTTGAGAAACGGAAACTTTACCTTGATTTTGCGTGCTGTATTCGTCTTAATTATTCGTACAACATCTCCTACGCTCATCTTTGGAGGAATAGACACAAGAATATGTATATGATCTTTATCATCATTATATTCCATAATATCTATTTCTGGATAATGTTCCGTTATTTCATAGAGTCTATTCCTCAAAAATTCGCTAACACCTTCGTTGATAATCTTACGACGGTATTTAGTCGCAAAAACAAGGTGATAGTGACATAGATAGATGCAGTTATTTTGTTTCCTGTAACTCATATATTATTTGTAGCAGGAAGATTGTAGCTGCGCTACATCCGCCAGCTCACGCAGGCGGTCTTAGAACGCGGATAAAAATCACCTATATGGTTATTTACAATATCGCCAAAAAGGTGATAACTAAACTTATGGCAAATAAAATCAAAGAATTACGATTGCAGAACAATCTGTCTTTAGCCGCATTAGAGGCTATTACAGGAATATCAGCACAACAATTAAACCGACTTGAAAAGAACGAAAGACGACTCAATCAAGACAACTTGAGTATTATAGCTAATGCGTTAAAATGCTCTCCTAGCGAATTAATTGATGGTGATTTAGAAAAAAGGGTGGTTGTTCTTGGTGATGTGCCGGGCGGCAATCTTATGGAGGCTATTGAACAGCCCTCCGATCATTTTATTAGCTTCAATAGCAAATTACCAAATATTTACGCCCTGCGGGTTAAAGGTAATTCTATGAGCAGAATAGCTCCAGACGGAGCCTATGTTATCGTTGATGTTGACAGTAAAAACCCTGACCAGCTAGTCAATCATCCCGTAATTATCTGTATAGAAAATCATGGCACGTATGAATGTAGCTTCAAAATATACAAACGTAACCCCGAAAGATTTGTGCCGTTTGCTATAGAAGAAGGATATGACACTATATACCCAGAAAATAAAAATTGGTGTATCTTCGGAAAAGTTATCGGCTCGGTCGGGTATATAGGCGAAGAAGCAAAATTAGTTAGCTTAAGTAAGGGGAGAATATGATTGAATTATTATTCCTAGCAATATTTAGCGCCATCTTATACGTTATATGGTTGATGATATGCACTATATTTTCTAGCGATGAAAGAACACTTATAAAATGCAAAGATTGTAACAAACCAGTAAGTGGACGCGCCAAAATTTGCGTTCATTGTGGTGTGAGATTAAGAAATCATGGCTTCGTTAATTTTATTTTATACATTATATTCATACCAGTGATAGTAATAACTATATTCATTATAATAGGAGCATTAATTCAAGATAAAGAGCCATCTGTTATGAGTGCTACAGACGAACTAAATAGCGCTAAATACGTTTGCGGGGAATTTGTTAGAAGATCATTGCATGATCCGGATTCGGCAGATCTTGAGCCTAGTCGGAGTTATCCGGTAGAAACCCTCAAAAAAGGCGTATACCGTGTGATCGTTTCATTAAGAGCAAAAAACGGGTTTGGTGCTATGCGTAAGTCTTTTTTTGATTGCAAAACCACCCTGTCCTCTGGCAATTGGGTGGTATTAAGTATTAAGGAAATAAGATAGAGGAAAACATATGCGCTCATTCAAAGCTTTTTTAGCTCTTATATTCGCTGTTTTAGGTGGTATAATAGCTACACTTGGTACTCTCTCGGCAAACGGCGCGCCGCAGGAAGCCGCTGCCGCCGCTATGGGAATTGCCTGCGCCGCAATCCCTTATATAATTTTTAAGATAGGACACTGCCTAGAATTAGAGAAAAACCAAAAACAGATAATAGAGCTTTTGAGTAACAATAAATGATTAATAACTTTATTTAACAAGGGGTATTAAAAGACATGATTCTTACGAAAGAACGAACAGCGTCCTCTGAAACAAATTTTGCTAAAACCTTCGGCTTTGGAAATGTGTCTACCGTGTCTGACTCAACAGGCAGCCTGTCAAAAAGCATAAGATGTAAGCCAAAGCCGTCAGAAAACGGCTCACAGTCATATTCTATATCGTCTTTATAAACAAGAGGGCTTATAACTAAAGTTTTTTCATTACCAAGCTGTTTATCCCAATAAAACTCATCAATGCTTTCCATTTTTCTACCTCAAAGGATGTTGTTATGGTTAAAAAAATAAATAAAGAACCTAGAATTTCTATAAATAAACTTGGTGAATATTTAGTTAGCAAGGCAAATCGTCAAAGATTGATTTTGCGTGACCAAAAATTTCCTAAAGATTACATAACATCCTATTACAAGGAGGCGGCAGAAGCAATCTCTTTGTTTATAGCCGATAATATGCAGGACTTCTCAATATTGGAAAAACGCAAGCTTATATTAGAGCAAAAGCCTACTAGCAGCATACAAAACGTTACTAGAATATCTAAAAACATTAACGCGATAGATAATTTCTTAAATATGATTGATGATATAGATTTTATGGGAGCGGATCTAAGATTGGGGGATGTTTCAGGTCACATAAAAATCAAGGGCGTTAAGGTTAGCGTGAAGCCAGATATTATCCTTACTGGAAACGGCACTAAAGGCAAAAAATTGGTTGGAGGTGTCAAGCTGCACTTTAATGAAACCCACCCTCTTAATGTTGAGGCTGGTGGATATATATCAGCGGCTTTACAAATTTATTGCAGGAATAACTTAGCTCACGAAGGGCTACCTTATCCTAAATATTGTATGACCATAGACATAGGAAGCAACAAGGTCTATAGTGGCGTTCAAGCTATAGCGAAAAGAGAAAAAGACATAGAGGCGGCTTGTGAGCAAATATATAATTTATGGTCATCCGTAAGAGAGTAGAAAATAACTGTCACAGCTAGAATTTATGTTTTAATTTAATAGTAATATAATCTGTTTGATAGAGCTATTACAGAAAAAATTATAATTTTGCTCGCCTTAAATCAACCAGATATTGGTGATAGCGGTCAAAGGAAAATATATCGCTTAGCCACCAATGCCACCTATCTATACCTTCTAATAAATATTTTTCCTCATGCCCTCTGGCTATCACTTCCTCATTATGGCATATATCAACCAGTAATGTTAAAGATGGCGGCTCATCAGCTTCTATATTCAGGCGTTCAGCTTGCCATCTACGTCTAAGCTGCTCATCACCTTCAGATAAAATCATTTCTTTTAGTAGATCTGAAAACCTCCGACGTAGATCATTATGAACCCTACTTTTTTTGGAAAAAGAAAAAACCGAGTCAAGCGCCGAGCTTATCGCTACAATCAAAGATACCCATAACGCTAAATCCCTATTGTCTGATAAGACCGCCACAAAAGCTGAGCTGCCGCTAATCGCTGAGATTATAGTTGACGAATTATGTAAAATATCAAAAAAACGTTGTCTTTTTGAATGATAACGCACTGATTTACTTACGGCGAAATCAAGAGCGTATAACTCTTCCTTTATTTCTTTTTCGGTGGAGTTCTCGGTGTTTCCAGAGTATCCGTTATCTTCTGCGTTCCACATGGTTTATCCCGACTATTACTGATTTCTCTTGAACCTGAAGAATTATTGTTTGCTTGATTATTATTTTCATTTCGGTTATTTTTACTCATATAGGCTTCCTATTTTTGGCTTGATTGAACACTTGCCAATATATTGGGAAGCCTTTATTTTGTCAAATTCCCAAAACAAAATCTCCTATACCCTGCATCCCCAACCTACCCCACCTTCCCCCTTTTGTAAAATAAATATCACCAATATGGTTATATATTCCCATCAACAGCAAAAAGAGGGTTATATGCAAAAAGAGCAGTCACAATTAAATAAGCTTCCAACCACGATGAGTAGCGCTAATCGTTTTAAGGATGATTTTGATCGGATTTTTTCCACAACCACCCCACCAACCAATCCAGCAACCTTAAAACAGATGGGTGTAAAGCTATGAGCAAAAAAGAAATCATAATTAACTGCTTAGAATGTCTAGCGTTTACCACTCTGATGTTATCACTAATCGCTCTTCTTTGTATCCTTCAACCATTGGTGGAGGGGGTATGACCGATAAAATCAATAAACCAGCCCATTACCCTAGCAACCCGCAGGGCATAGAGTGCATAGACGTAACCCGCCATCTTAACTTTAATCTCGGCAACGTGGTAAAATATATTTGGCGAGCTGGGCTTAAAACCGGCAGCAATGATCTGGAAGATCTAAAAAAAGCCCGCTGGTATCTCAATGACGAGATAAAACGCCGCGAGTCCGCCGCCGCTAAAGCCCACTTCATCGGCATGCTTAAAGATATAGCAAGGGGGATGGAATGAAACCCATCCTCGCCGCCCTCGCACTTATCGTAACCCTCGCCCTGTTTGCCGCGATGATTTCGCTACTGGTAGCTCCTGACATCCAGCCGCTGCCACAGAGCATAGTGACACAAGATGATTTATTACAGCTAAATGGAGGTGTGAGGTGAAAAGGACAGATGATAAGACGCTAATATCCGCACTAAGAATACTGGCGAGAGATATACAGAGTGATGATGGAATAGCTAACGCTTGCATATCTGAAGCAGCATATAGGCTTGAGGAACTTACCTATAAAAACCTCCCTAAATCCGAGCGTCCACTGTGTGAAGCCAAAGTCTATCTAGGCTATGGCAAATTGCGCCAGTGCGAAAGACGTTGTGCTTTTAATAGTCAATATTGCCACTCACATAGACATTATAAGGAATCCAGCCAATGAAAAAACACTACATGGTCTTAAATAAAAGCACAGGATACACAAAATCTGAGCATGACAATAATCCTGCAAGTCCCCATGATACTTCCTTGCAGGAATTTGTGTGGCTGGTTGAAAAAATGCGTGGCAGTCAAAAGGAATATTTTAAAACAAGAAACGGAGATGCGCTTAACCGCGCCAGGCAATTAGAGAGTGAGGTTGACCGCTTTATTAAGGATTACAGGCAAGGGGTACTACTATGATAACAGGTAAAGGCATAGAGTTTGAGAAAGAACTAATATGACCTTCCTCCTCATTTATTACCTCATCGGATTGGCAGTAGCAGGCTATTTTTGTTACGACCTAAGAAAATCCAGCCAGCGTCATTACATTAACTGCTGGTACTATATCAAAGTCATAGCTGTAGTTCCTTTGGTGTGGATTATATTCGCCCTAGTGTTCCTAATCCTATGGTGGCGGGGGGAGCTATGAACCATGAATTGAAGATAGATAGAAAGCCTGCAGAAGCTTATATCAATGGAATTAAAACTTTTGAGATTCGCGTTAACGACAGAGACTATAAACCATACGACACTGTAGATATGTTCAACGAGGAACTTGAAGTCACAATTCGTGGCGTAATAGGATATATCTCAGATTTTCAACAGCAAGAAGACTATGTGGTTTTTTCAATTCTTGGTTCAAGAATACGCTGGAACAATCTTGATGTCAAAAAACTAACATATAACTATCTTAAGCTTTCCTTTCCTAAGCAAATGAAAATAGCAAAGAAGCTTAAAGTATTGGAAGAAGAGGATGCTGGGCTTGATAAACAGGAACTTTTCAAAAAAATTTTTGAGAGAGCTAGAGTGCGTAATTTACTGCGTGAAATGGACAATGAAATTAACAATTTAATAACAAAATACCCAAGCAGTCAGGGTTAGTTGATTGCAAATTTAAGAAAGGTTAATTTATGATACAAGATAATGTTTTTGAAGGCACACCAGATGGGCGTCAAGAAGGCAATATTAAGCCTAGCCGCTTTCGTCCTCGTTACAGAAAATTGAACGAGGAAGAAATAAAACTTCACGATGCAATTAAGCAAAAAGCAACAGAGCTTGAGGATTTGTTCTCTCAAGTAAAAGAGGGGCGTTATCGCTCACTTGGTCTTACATCTTTAGAAGAAGCTGTAATGTGGACAGTTAAAGAATTAACCGCATAGCCGAAACAGAAGGCGTTTTGAACATACGCCGTTGTGCCGGAGACTCCCCTGCCGGTCTGTGAAAGTGGGGAGAATTTTTAACGAGGAGGTAAAGGAAGATGGAAGGCGCGTTACTAGTTGGTTTTTTATTCTTATGTTTAACAATAATAGCTGTAGTTGGAATATGGAAAGGGCAATAGAAATGGAAACGACAGAACTAAATAAACCAGATGTATCCGCACTACTTGGCGATATTCTTACCGAGCTGCGGCGAAACCGAGACAGTATGTATTGGGATTTAGAGGATATAGCTAATTGCCTACGCCGCAGTAAAAAGACAGTGGCTAATCATATAATAAATCAAATAAGTTTTCCCGCTCCTATTCGCTTGCCAACTGGAGACAATGGCGGCAGGAGGTTGTGGAAAAGAAGTGAGGTCATAGCATGGGTGGAGAGATTCAAAGGTTAATCAAGCAATCCAGCTATTTCCGAAGCGGTAGCGTTATAATAAATCATCAAGCTGCGTGGGTCACGATGCCCGACCATTCTCGCCAAGTCCAGCACATCCAGTTTTTTAGCGAGCCTAGTTATCGCCTCATGACGTAAATCATGAAATCTTAAATCCTTTAATCCGGCAAGATTCAGCATCCTCCTAAATATAGTCTCAGTTGAGGTTTCTGAACAGGTAAATACTTTACCTGTATTATTCTTAACCGATTGCATCTTCTCTATCAACACAACCGCCCTACTAGATAATGGCACATTACGCTTTGTTCCATTCTTTGTTTCAGGTAAATGAATATAGCGTTCTTTCAAATGGACGTTATCCCACCTAAGCCCCCATATCTCACCACGCCGCATAGCTGTTTCAAGCGCGAGCAAAACTGCTACCGCTATTTGTTGACGAGTGGTTTTTATCTCTAAATCCTCCTCATATTCTAAAGCAAGAAGAATACGCTCTATATCTTTTTGCGACCATCGCCTATCACGTGGTGGTGGGTCTTTCGGGCGTTTAACATCAGCCAGTGGATTATGCTCCATCCACCGCCATCTTGCCCGACATTCCTTTAATACTGATGATATAAGGTTAAGTTCACGGTTGACGGTTGACGGCGAAACCTCACCACTTCGCTTTTCTATCCATTTTCTAAAATCACTAGCGGAAATATTTACCAGTGAAATCTCACTCAGAAAATCTTTTTCTAGCTTTTTAAGTCTCACCGCTTCCCACCTCGCCCCTTTCTTCGCTGGTGAAATCTTATCAGCATATCGCCGCAAAGCGTCGCCGAAAGTTTTCCCTTTAACCACCTTGCCAAACTTACCTAGACCCGCCTCAACTTCCAGTGCCCAGCCCTGCGCCTCTATTTTGCTCTCAAAAGTTTGTGACTTGTAAAATCCCTTAGACCTAACTTCCGCCACCCACTTTTTACCGCGCCGATTTATCGTAGCCATTTTCGTAATCCAGTCGTAATTTTTTCGTAAAAAAAAGAATATTACGGGAATCTACGGGAAGAAATCAAAAAAGGCAACAACGATAAGTTATTGTTTTAATAGAAAAAGGGAGTATGTGGGAACTTACGGGAAGCTATCAGAAACATGGGGTGGTGCCTCGAGCCGGAATCGAACCAGCGACACAGGGATTTTCAGTCCCTTGCTCTACCAACTGAGCTATCGAGGCATATAATATATGCGCTATATTCGCTATAGACTGTACTGTCTGAAGGAGGTATGGGTTATAGAAGAAGAAAAGTTGTTTGTCTATACTCTAATAATCGTTTTGGATAATTTTTATCCATAATGAGTATAGATTATTATATTGAGGGAAAATTTGATGTTTCGTTTGTTTTTATTATTTTTTTTATCAGTTCAAATACTAGTTAACGTTGCGACTCCCGCTGTCGCTGAGTGTCTGTATCCTAGCTGTATTGAGTTTCCTAAGGATTCTGGGGTTATAAATGTTCGTGATTTTGGAGCTAAAGGTGACGGTGTTAGTGATGACACGGACGCTATTAAGAAGGCTCTCGCCGCAAGTGGGGACGATACCAAAACTTTATTTTGGCAGGATAAGATAGTCTATCTTCCTGATGGTATATATTTAGTGTCATCACCGCTCATAAAGCTTTATAAAGAAGGACGTTTTGCCAGTGGGATGATACTTATTGGGCAATCACGTGACGGAACTATTATAAAATTAAAAGATAACGCTGTTGGTTATAATAACCCTGACCTTCCAAAATCAGTGATTTTTACGACCGCGAAACTGCTTGATGGTAGCCCGACTAGCGGAGGCAAGGATTATACTAATAAAGGTGAAGGTAATGACGCTTATAATAATTTTATAGAAAATCTTACTATAGATGTGGGCAATGGTAATAAGGGCGCGGTTGCTATTGATTACCTAGCGAATAATTTTGGGGCGATAAGAAATGTTACGATAAAAGCGCCAGAGGATAGTGGAAATACCGCTATTTTAATGACCAGAAAGTGGGCTGGTCCGGCTCTTATTAAAAATGTTGATATTGTGGGTTTTGATGTTGGTATAGATGTCGCCAGTACGGAATATGGCATTACCCTTGAGAATATAAATATTATTAAACAAAGAAGTATAGGGCTGAGGAATCGGGATAATGTTATATCGGCGGATGGCTTAAAAATTTCTGACTCCCCTCTTCCCCTTGTTAATGAGACAGAAAAAGGGCTGGTAGTAATTTCAGGAGGTTCTCTTATACCTTTTAACGCTGATGAGGAAGCCTATATTAATAAAGGTAGTTTGAATTTGCGTGATGTTTTAGTGAAGGGAAGTTCTGTTGACGCTGTATATCAAGGAAGTGATAAGATAGCTAAGTCTAGTAAAGATTGGTCATTGCCGGTTAAGCACTCACCTGTTGTAGCTAAATCAGATAGTAAAGATTGGGTGGCGGTAAAGCATGACTCACCGGATAGTGACGCGGCTGCGGCGATTAATAAAGCCTTTAATAGCGGTGCTTCCACGATATATTTTCCACACGGTATTTATAGTATAGGCTCTAATATAACTATTCCGCGAACTGTTAAGCGCATTATCGGTATGGGATCTACTATCAGGGCGGTAAAGCAACGTTCCGCTTCCTTATCTAGAGAGCGTGGTTTTTTCTATGTGAAATCTGGTAAAGAGCCGCTTGTTATTGAAAAAATAGCTTTTGACAATAGTTGGCTGGGCAATCAAGTCGCTGTTGAGCTTAAAGGCAAAAGAGCTTTAGTGCTTAAGGACGTTATAGGAGCTGGTGTTACCACCTTAAAACGTAATAAAAATGGTGGAGAGGTGTTTTTAGAGAATAGTTGCTGTGGGTTCATAGATATTTCTGGTTCTAATGGGGTGTGGGCAAGGCAATTAAATACTGAAGGTGGTGGTGTGAGGATAAAAAATAATGGCTCACCATTATGGATTTCAGGAATAAAAACCGAGCATAACTGTACTGTAATTGAAAATAAGAACGGAGCGGTAACTGAATTGATGGGCGGGCTTATTTATATGGTACGTCCCTATGACTCCCCTCGCCCAGCGTTTGTTAATGATAACTCAAAAATGTCACTTTCCTACGTAGAAGAGGCGTTCTTCGCCAACTCAGTTTATAAAACCCATCTGAAAAGTGAGATTGCTGGCAGTAGCGAGAATGTAATGGCAGAAGAATTGCCACAACGTGGTAAAGGTCGGATAATACCTCAGCTTATTAGTGAGTAACCATAACATTTTTATAAGGCGCTATATGAGATTCCCGCCTTCGTGGAAATGACAGAATGTTAAAGTATAATATTACTTCTAACCTAGCTGATTTTCCTGACTTGTTTTAGCGGCAACTTGGTATGGTTGACTGGTTACGATAGCCGCGTCCGTTGACGCTAATTTGCTAAGAACTTCTACAGAATCAGCGGCTGCTCTAGCATTATTTTTGTTTTGCTCGTGCTGTTCTATTTTATGATTAATAAATTGGTTTAGACCTTCTACTGTTCCAAGAGAATTAGCTCCATTATCACCCTCTCTTAGTAACGTGCCGGTAGTTCTGTTTACTCCTACCGTTCCTCTCTCGTTCTTTGGTGGCTCTTGTGTTAATAAGCCAACCAGAGCTTCTGTGACAGAAGGTTTTTTAAGCTCTTCCAAAGAACCATCATTATACTGTATGTGCGATATGGTTATTTTATCTCTTGAATTATTATATTCACCAATAGCTATAGCTTTCTGTTGATTATCTTTATTCAATACTACAATGGCAGCGGCTCTGTCGTGGTCATCGATAGCTTGTTTATCAACATCAAAATTTTGCAGGCCACTACCAGAAATTATGATATGTTTGTCACCATTTGGTGTAATAGTTACTGGCACGTCTTGATTAATCCTACTTTCTGGATTTGTAACATTAATAATATTTTCATTAACTGTTCTTATTACAGGTTTATTGTCTGCCATATATCCTCCCAAATATATATTTAGCTAACATTTCATTTATACTAGCATATAGTTTTTTGTGTAGTATTAAGATTCTGTGACAAGTAGTTTTCTTTATAATATATTGATTCATAATGTATTTTTATAAGGTTTATTAAAATATGGTTTATAGGTTGAAATTTTACCTTGTTTTTTACCTTTTTTTATGTTGGCTGGGTGATTAATAAAAACCACAACAAATATCGCAAAGGTAGAGGCTATTTATGAATAGAATATGGACTATACTTTTTAAGCCAAGCGCCGCTGCCGCCAAATTGATGTTGGCTATAATTACCATAAGCTTTATCTCGCTGGTTTATTATGATTATTTGAGGCTTATCAAGGAATTTTTGGATTCGGAGTCTTTATCATTTAATATAGGTAAGAATAGCATTTCCTTATATACTTTACTGAAATCAGCGGTCACTATCATTATATTATTTTGGGTTGCCGGTATTTTCTCCGAATTTGGTGAAAAACGGATTAAAAAAATCCGCAAAATAAGAGCTAGTAACAAATCACTCATAATAAAAATTTTTCAGATAGCCCTTTATTTTGTTACCTTTATATTCGCGCTAGATATTTTGGGGATTGATCTTACCACTCTTACCATATTCAGCGGCGCGGTTGGTATTGGTATTGGTTTTGGTCTGCAAAAAATTACCTCAAATTTTATAAGTGGACTTATCCTTTTGTTTGAGAAGTCTGTAGAAAATGATGATTTGGTAGAGCTGAATGACGGAACATATGGTTTTATCCGTCATACCGGCGCGCGTTATACATTGGTTGAGACTTTTGAAGGCAAAGAGATAATGATTCCGAATGAGGATTTTATTACCAACCGTGTTACTAACTGGACATATAGTAACAGTAAAGGTCGGGTTGAAATCTATATCAGAGTTTCCTATGAGTCGGATATTGAAAAGGCCAAAGAGTTGATATTAGAGGCGGCAAGAGAACATCCACGTTGTATAAAAGATCCTGTGCCTGAGTGTTTTTTACGTGAGTTTGCCGATAGCTATGTTAGTTTTTTGCTGCATTTCTGGGTAGATGACGTAACTCTTGGTCGTTATGAGCCGCAGAGTGATGTTATGATAAGTATGTGGAAAAAATTTAAGGAAAATAATATAACCATTCCTTACCCACAGCAAGATCTGTATATTAAAAATTCTGGATCATTAAGTAACGCAGAGATAATTAAATGAATGAACACATACTTTTAGCGTATAACTTTGATGGAAATGGTGGTGGGACTCCACTTACAGAAGATGAGATAAGCCATAAAATAAAGGATGATTCTTTAGCTTGGATTCATTTTGATGTTAATCACAGTGATACCGCTGATTGGATGGAAAAGGAATTGTCCTATCTTGACCCATTTATCGTAAAAGCGTTGCTGGCTGATGGAACTAGGCCACGTATGTTCCAAATTGGTGATGGTGTTTTGCTAATTTTACGAGGAGTGAATCTTAATGAGAATGCTGATCCTGAGGATATGGTATCCATAAGGTTATGGATTGATAAACACCGTATTATCAGCGCGCGCAGGCGGAAGCTTAAAGCGGTAATGGATATTGAGGAAAAGATAAAATTAGGGGAAGGTCCTAAAGACGCTGGACAGTTTGTGTCTATGTTGGTGGCACGATTATTTGAGCGATTGGAGCCGGTTTTATCAGAATTAGATGAGATAACTGATGATATTGAAGAGGAAATAGAGGATACAGAAGATACTGATTTAAGAAAATTCCGTGAATCCATAGTAAATGTGCGTAAGCAGGCGATAGTTTTTCGTCGGTATATGGCTCCGCAGCGTGACGCTATCGGACAGCTTCTTACATGTGATGTTAGTTGGCTTAAATCTTCTGATAAACGTCACCTTCAAGAGTCATTCAATCATGTAATTCGTTACGTGGAGGATCTTGATTCAATACGGGAGAGAGCGCAGATAGTAAAAGATGAGCTAGCGAATATAATGGCTGATAAGATTAATAAGAACATGTATATGTTGTCGGTAATAGCCGCTATTTTTCTGCCTCTTGGTTTTTTAACTGGTTTGCTTGGAGTAAATATAGGAGGAATACCAGGTAGTGAGAATGAGAATTCATTCTGGATATTTAGTATGCTTCTTTTATGTGTGACTTTTGTTCAGTTAGCTGTTTTCAAATTTCTTAAATGGCTGTAGCTCATCATTATAATGGATTTTTATGGATTATATATTTGTATTTAGTGGTTTATTGCTACTATTCATCGGTGGTGAGGCTTTGGTAAGAGGTAGTGTCGCTATTTCTGAGAAGCTTGGGATTTCAGCAATACTTATCGGTGTGGTGGTAGTTGGTTTTGGAACATCCGCGCCTGAGCTTTTAGTGTCGGTAAAAGCTTCTCTTGACGGGAAGAGTGATATAGCGCTTGGTAACGTGGTTGGTAGTAATATCGCAAATATATTATTTATTCTTGGTATTGCCGCTATAATATGTCCGGTATTATGTCCGGCGAAGGCAGTCAGGCGTGACGCTTTGGCTGTGCTATTTTCTGGATTATTGCTATATCTTCTCACCTATAGCGGTGAAATATCACGGATTTATGGCATACTCATGCTTATCTCGCTTATCGCTTATCTGGTTTATTCATATCGTTCTGAGATTAAAGAGAAACGTGAGCTTGCCGCAGGGAAGCAGCACACTGTTCATGAGCATGAAGCGCAGGAATTTGATAGTAAAACTGGTATTGGTTTATCCATTATAATGAGTGTGGTTGGTATCGCTATGTTAATGTTTGGAGCAGATTTGCTGGTGGATGGAGCGAGTAATATCGCTCGTCAGTTTGGGATATCGGAGGCGGTAATCGGACTTTCTTTGGTAGCGGTAGGTACGTCACTTCCAGAGTTGGCAACGGCAATTTCCGCATCAATCAAGAAAAATTCCGATGTTATTATCGGAAATGTTCTGGGAAGTAATTTGTTTAATGTACTTAGTATACTTGGCATTACCTCAATTATTAAGCCAGTCCCTATGTCAGGGCAGATAGCGTCTTTTGATATACCTCTGAACCTAATAATCGCCCTGATAACATTTGTTATTATTTACAAAATGCAGAAAATATCCAAAATAACAGGCGCTATATTTTTGGTCGGATATGTTATGTATATGGGATTTTTATACTCTTCAGGAATGGTTAGTGGGTAGTGCTGTGTTTATTCGTAATTTATTCGCAAATAAAAAACAAATATAATAAAGAATAGCAAATAACTGGATTTAGACTATTGCCAGAAAACTAGATAAATAGCGGTATAACAAGGAATAGGCATAATTAAAAAAGTGTGATGCTTTTTAGAAAGAATTGAGGAAAGCTTTTATAGCTTTTTTCTTTCTATGGAGTTTCAACCCACGGTGGATATTTATTCTTTCCTTGAGGTGAGAGAAGAAGCCTTCTAGATGGTTGGTTGTTGGCGGAATATTCTGTTCTGGAAATTCCTTGTATGTAAATAGCCTGTGCAGATTTTCTTGCACGGAATTATATGCAGAACGCGTCCTTCCGTGCGTAAATCTTCCACCCTTTTTGGCATTCAGGAATCCTTTGTGCTGCTCTGCCAGAGCGTAAAATTGAGCCACAAAATCTTCTGGTTCGGTATTGCATAATTTTTCCATCAACTCCTTCAAATCCTTTGCAGGACGGAGCTTTGGATTATTTCCAGTATATCGCCTTACAATCGCTTTTTGATGGAAAATACACATTTGAATTGGTACTCCACCAAGTGTTTTTCTGATGTTTTCATAAAACCCTTTGCGCCCATCAATGGTCACTGATTTGAAGCAATATCCTGCCTGCACAAGCTCATGCAAAGCTTCACGCAAATGCTTCACTGATTCGGTTTTGATCTCTTGGTAATAAATGATTCTGCTGCCATCATGCGCACAGAAATAGCCATATTCTCTGCCGAAGAAAGACGCATCCATGAGCAGGTTAATCGCTTCTTTTGAGGCAGGAAAAATTAATCCTTCTGCCCACTCAAGAGCATCAAATTCCTTGGTGAGCTTGGGGATGGAAATATCAAGAATGCTAGCAATTTCTGCTAGTGTTCGGCGTTTGTGCAGCCAGTCTAAATAGTAACGCTTATAGTCGGTTTTTTTGCCGCGCTTATCAACCCATTGATGTAAGCACAAGTTGCAACGATACCGTTTACGACCACGCAATTTGCCATTGCTTTTTATGCTGCTCAAACCGCATTTTACACAGCGTTTTTAGACACTTTTATAATCCTTTTTTAAAAATACAGTATATCGCATTGTTTTATAAAGCAATTATGCAGATTCTAGCATCACACTTTTTTAATTATGCCAAGGAATAACAAGGAGTAATAAGTAATAATAAGTAATAATAAAGCGCTGGAAAATGGGGGTTGGTGGAGGAGGCAGGATTCGAACCTGCGAACTCGTACGAGGGCAGATTTACAGTCTGCTGCCATTGACCGCTCGGCCACTCCTCCACATTATAATATATATGGTCGTCATAATCTATTTTTTACCTATAGCTATTTGACTATATTTTTCTCTATAAAAATAACAACCATGATACTCTTAGTACCCTTAAATAACAAAAGATTTAAGGGAAGATTTGGATTAATTGACTATAGGCATAAAGTCAAGTCGCAATCCGCTATATTAATGTAATTTCTGATTAAAGCGGTCTTTATAATAATAAAGCGCTATCAAAGAACATATATTACACAGCATTACATACCAACCGATTGAAAAATAGCTGTCGGTCGTTCTTATTAGCCACTCGCAGATCATCGGCGCTGTTCCACCAAAAAGAGCCGCAGCTAGATTATAGGCGATTGCCATACCGGTAAAACGTATATTAGTTGGGAACATCTCAACCAGCATGGCTGGTACTGGTCCTATATAAATCCCAAGAATGAAGGCTAAAATAAACTGTGACATACCTATCATAAAAATAGAATTGCCATTGGTAAATTGAGTAAATAGTAGCGGTGTTACTAAAAACATAGCTACGCAAGAAACTATCATTATTTTTTTGCGTCCTATATAATCTGAGATCCATGCTGAAAGCGGCATAGAGAACAGCATAGCAAGCATGTTATATATATTGAAATTTAGTGATTTTACTTCGCTTACCCCTATTTTCTGGCTGAATGTTATGAAATATACCGCAACCAGATAAAAAGGCATGGTAACTGTCATGTAAATCGTGAAGCCTTGCAGCATTTGCCAAGGGTGTTTTGTTATAGCCTCACGCACTGGAGTTTGCGATATATTATTTTCCTGTTTTGCCTCTTCATATACAGGACTTTCCTCACAATGACGGCGGATATAAAAACCTACTAATCCAATTACTATTCCGGCAAGGAAAGGAATACGCCATCCCCAATTTTCAAAAACCTCATTGCCCATTAGGTTGATACTGGTGTTAACCACCAATGAACCTAGTAAAAAACCAAGAATTAAGCTTACTAAAGAAGCGGAGCCAGCCCATCCACGCTTATTTTCAGGAGCGTGTTCAACTATATAGGTAATAGAGCCAGCGAATTCCCCGCCTAGCGACAATCCTTGCAACAACCTTATTATGGTAAGAAGTATCGGAGCCCATAAGCCTATATCTTTGTATGTAGGAAGCAGTCCGATACAGCCAGTTGGAATCGCCATCATTAGAACCGCGACCACCATTGCTGTTTTGCGTCCGTATCTGTCACCCATCCAGCCGAATAATATAGCGCCAAGTGGTCTTACGATAAAACCAGCGGCGAATACTCCGAATGTCGCGAGAAGCTGTACGGCTTCATCTCCTTCTGGGAAGAATAATCTGGCAAGTAACCATGCCATTTGTCCGTAAAGAGCATAATCATACCATTCCAGACCATTTCCAATCATTCCTGAGGCGACAACTTTTCTCATTTATATAATACCTGTTATTATAGTAATTATTTCTTGTTTTTCTTTTTAATACGATATTTGGTGACATTACTGTTATGTTCTGTAAGTGTTTTGGAAAAATTATGACCGCCATCACCAGTCGCCACAAAATATAGCTCGCTAGTTTTAAGTGGGTTCAGGGTCGCTTTTATCGCCTCATATCCGGGATTGGTTATTGGAGCTGGTGGAAGACCATATATAGTATAAGTGTTGTACGGAGTTGGTTCTTTAAGATCCGATATAATAAGAGCGCGCTCCAGCGGTTTGCCATTCTTTTTTTCTAACCCATAAATGGTTGTTGGATCGGATTGTAGTTTCATTCCTTTTCTTAGGCGATTGATAAAAACGGCGGCGACTCTGGCTCTTTCATCAGGAACGCCAGTTTCCTTCTCAACTATTGAAGCAAGGGTTAGGGCTTCCTTTTTGTTTTTAATTGGTAGTTTTTTTGCTCTTTCCTCCCATAATGAATCTATGGTCGCGATCATTTTTCTTTGCATTCTTTCTATTATTGACGAACGGCTATCACCACGAGAAAAATAATATGTTTCCGGTAGCAGACTCCCCTCCTCCAGATTTTCTGGAATATCTCCGGTGAGTATATCATTGGAATTAAGTAACTCGGATATTTCTCTAACGTTAAGCCCTTCGGCTATAGTTATTTTATGAATTACCACATCGCCTTTAACCAGCATATTCAGAACTTCGGATGGTGCTATGTAGGAATGAAAAATATACTCACCAGCCTTGATACGCGCGGCATCACCTTTTAGATAAGCTACCGCCTTAAAAATAATTGGCGGTATTGAGATAATCTCTTTTTCATGAAGAAGGTCAACAGCATCAATAAAACTAATTCCCTTTGGTAGAATTATCGTAGTTGCTTGCTCAAGATTTCCATCTGCATTATAAGAATTCCAAGAATAGATAGCTATTGATAGAGCGACAAATAATAACGTGGTTAAAAATATTATAATTTTTTTCAAGATTTCCTACCTTTTATTAATGCCAGTATTTTTTCCATCTTTTGAGCGCTAGGAATACAAAAAATGCCGCTTGTAAATATCCTGAAAGCAAGGAGATAGTTATAAAACCTTCTTTGGGAACTATAATAAATAAATTCACAGCTTGTTTGGCACCAACACTAGCAAGTAGCAAAGGTATAAGCGAATATAATATGAATAAATAAAATATGGCTGCCGTATGAGCTCTTTTTGCGTTTGGATATAGTTTGAAATAGTGAAGAATAGCTATATCCCTTATTATAAAACCAAGAGAAGCCAGTATACTTAGGCACATAATGTATTTATTAAAATAAGTAAATATCACTAAGAAAGCTAAAACTAATACTAGCAGAAAATTGGCGAGCCAGCGTGGAAATAGACTCATAAATTTTTTAACATTACGAGTTTTCCAGCTATCTGATAACCTTCTATAAAGTAAACCACTCCATGGCTCTATAAATACCATGCAATAAAGAAAAAATATCCCGATAATATAGGAATTTAATAATATATGGCTTTCTTCGCTATAGCGCCAATAGTTTGTATCTAAACCAGCGATGAAGAATATAATAAATAGCACAAAAGCAATCCAAAGCCATGGTCCGGTACTCATTCGTAGCTGATTACGTATTTGCCAATATATGCCGCTAAATATCCAAAGAAATGCTATTACTGAAAAAAATGCTATGAATTTATTGTAGTTATATGATTCACCGTACCATTTAATGAGCTCATAATTATCACGCTCATAATCAACAATACCAGATATAAACATGCTGGCTATTAAAAGACCAATTATGTGTGAGAATATAGCTTGTATTTTTTTGCGTCCTATAGACTTCACCTGCGCAACTTGAAGAGAAGAGATTATGGCGGTAGCGTGACAAATTAAACCACTGAAAATTAATATAACGCTATTAGCAAAAACTGTATCAGGTGGCATATGAGATAAATTTACGTAGATATATACTACTAGTGCCATAACAGCGCCATACCAACAATATAAAGCGCTACCAAAAATCTTTCCACAAGATAGGCTAAATGGAGATATGGATGATAATCTTTGAAAATCCCAAGTATTTTCATTTACTTCATCTGTAATTGACGCTGCTGCTTTATTCCCACCCCAAGCAGCGATCAAAACTGTAAATATAAATATTGACGCTGTAATCATTTTTTGATCGGTGTTGTGTCCATTGCTGGCTATATAAAAAATAACAGCGATTACTAAAGGCATTACTACTAATCTTTGTAGAGAAAACTCTAGCCAAATATATCGCCGTATTTCTGGATTTAGTCTCATTAAGTTGTACCTTCAGTGCTGAATGACATGTAAATATCTTGCAATTTACCATGTTTTGAATGAAATGAGATTATTTTTGCTTCTTGCTCTATTAAATTTTTTAATAGCAAATATTGTTCGCTTTTATCTCCAGAAAACTTAAATTGTATTGTTTGTTTTTCTAGGGTTGGATTTAGCACTGTGTCCATAGATTGTAGTCTTGGAAGAAATATATCGGCGGAATCTAAGAATAATATCTCAATGATATTATTAGATTCTTTGTGAGATGAAGATAGGCTATGCTCCACTAATTTGCCATCACGTAATATTAGCATATCAGTACAATAATCTTCTAGCTCCGCAAGAATATGCGATGAGACTATAATGGTTATTCCTGCATCTTGCAATTTACGGAATAATTTTGAAATAGTAACCCTAGCCTCCGGATCAAGACCAGAAGAAGGCTCATCAAGAAGAAGTAATTTTGGTGTATGAATAATAGCTTGGGCGATGCCTAGCCTTTGCCGCCAACCACGTGAAAGAGTTCCCGCCTTTTTGTCCATATATGGCGTTAGCTCTAATATTTCTTTTACCCATTCAACCTGTTTCTTTATTTCATTAGATGGCAATTGATGTAGAGAGGCTATGAAAATCAAACATTGTCTAACCGTTAGCTCATCATATAAGCCAAAAAAATCTGATAGGTAACCTAGTTTTTTGTGGATTTTGCGAGGATGTTCGGAAACATCAATATTATCTATGGTGATATTACCGGAAAATGGCTCTTCTAGAGCTGCTATACAACGAAGTAATGTTGTTTTTCCAGAACCATTAGGTCCCACCAGAGCGGTAATGCTACCTTCAGGCACGCTAAATGTTATATTATCTAATGCTCGTTTTTCAGGGTATTCGTAAAATAGATGTTCAACATTTATCATAGAATAACTCTATATTTTACCCTATTACATTTTATACTGACCTACGGCCAAAAATTAGTCAAAAACACAATTTGATAGCTATATTTTCTTAAAAATAAGCGATGAATTAGTCCCACCAAAGCCAAATGAATTTGAAAGTACCGCTCTTATCTCACGCTCCTTTGCTTTATGCGCTACTAGATCAAGGTCACAACCTTCAGATGGCTCGTCAAGATTAAGGGTTGGGGGCGCTATTTGATCACGCATGGCGAGAATAGAAAATATTGACTCAACCGCTCCCGCCGCTCCGAGAAGATGACCGATTGCTGATTTTGTTGATGACATAGAAAGCTTGTAAGCAGCTTCACCAAACAAGTTTTTTACCGCTTGTAATTCTAACTCATCACCAAGAGGAGTTGATGTGCCATGAGCGTTTATATAATCAATATCCTCAGGATTCATTTTAGCGCGTTCAAGAGCTGATTTCATCGCCCTTCCCGCTCCCTCATGCTCAGGTGCTGGCGCTGTTATATGATGAGCGTCACCAGAAAGACCATAGCCAACAATTTCAGCGTATATTTTCGCGCCACGCTTTTTAGCGTGTTCGTATTCCTCAAGAACTACAACTCCGGCTCCCTCACCCATGACAAAGCCATCACGTCCTTTATCCCAAGGACGGGATGCTTTTGTTGGTGTTTCATTATATCCGGTAGAGAGCGCGCGCGCGGCGGCGAAACCAGCGAGCCCGATTCGGCAAATAGTCGCTTCCGCGCCACCCGCGAGCATTATATCCGCGTCACCGAATTGTATAAGCCTTGAAGCGTCACCAATGGCGTGCGCACCGGTTGAACAGGCGGTAACTACCGAATGGTTAGGTCCCTTAAAGCCATATTTGATAGAAATTTGACCGGAAGCTAGGTTAATAAGAGCCGCTGGAATGAAGAACGGGCTTACACGGCGTGCTCCCCTATCCTTCATCATCAACACAGTTTCCTCAATAACCCGAAGACCACCAATTCCAGAGCCGATCATAACGCCGGTACGAAGTTTATCTTCGTCACCTAAAGAGGTTATGCCAGCGTCTTCAGCCGCCTCATGAGCCGCGCCAAAAGCAAAATGGATAAAATGATCCATTTTCTTTTGTTCTTTTGGCTCAATATACTTATCAGCGTTAAACTCATTATCACCAGTGCCACGCACTACCTGACCAGCGACTTTCGCCGGAAGGTCAGATACATCACAATGGGTAATTCCAACTAGTCCAGAGCGGGAGGAAGTAATCCCTTCCCACGACGGTTTAACGCCACAACCAAGAGGCGTAACAAGACCAAGTCCGGTGACTACGACTCTTCTCATATAACAAACTACGCGGCTTGAGAGTTTTGTTTAATGTAGTTTATAGCATCTTGAAGACTTAAGATTTTTTCCGCCGCGTCATCAGGAATTTGAATGTTGAATTCTTCCTCAAACGCCATAACTAGCTCAACGGTATCTAAACTATCGGCACCAAGGTCATCAATGAAGCTTGCCTCTGGCACAACTTTTGACTCATCAACTCCAAGATGTTCAACAACTATTTTTTTTACTCGTTCAGCAATATCACTCATGATGCTTTTCCTTTGTGTAGTTAACAATCAATATATTCTGTAATTAATATATAGCGATTTCTGTTTCTTTCTATCTTAAATAATGAACTAAAACAACTATATTTAATTTCTAATCTTCGTTAGAGTCGGAAACAATAGTCACCAAAACTAAAACGTCAACATTAAAGTGTATACAAGTGGGTAATTGTTAAAATTTTTGTTTTATAATAAATATTTAACTAATTATATTTGCTATTTTTTTAACGAGTGTGACTTGTATTATTGTTTTTAGTAGTGGCTTTTTCTAATTCCGAAAATATGAGCCAGAAATTGGATATATTTTAATCAGCAATTTTTTTCTGCTATTTTTTAGAAATTCATAGTTTTTATTAAGTAATACGTAGCTATCAGACATAATCGCAATCTAACCCATATATAATCCACCGTTTATATGTAGTGTTTGACCGGTGATATAGGACGCGGCATCACTTGCTAGATATATGACACCGGCGGATATTTCTTCTGGTGTTCCCATACGACCAAGAGGTATGTTCTGACTAATACGGGACTTTTGATCATCATTTAATATATCGGTCATTGGCGTGTCGATAAATCCCGGAGCAACGCAATTTACGGTAATCCCACGAGCGGCTACTTCTTGCGCTAGCGCTTTGCTCATACCGGTTAGTCCGGCTTTGGAGGCGCAATAATTGGTTTGTCCAGGATTTCCTGTCCAACCTACTATGGAGGTTATGAATATTATTCTACCGCTACGACGTTTTAACATGCCTTTTATAGCGGTGCGCGCTAGGCGAAAACTAGCGGTAAGATTAATATCTATTACTTTTTGCCATTCGTCATCTTTCATTCGTAAAGCAAGATTATCTTTGGTAACGCCAGCGTTACAGACTAATACATCAAGACCGCCAAGTTTTTCCTCAGAGTTTTTTATTAGGTTATCAACTTCTGATAATTGTGATAGGTCACAAGATATAGCGGAGGCTCTATTACCAAGAGATTTCGTTAGAGAGTCTAATTTTTCTTGATTACTACCTGATATAGCGAGATTCGCTCCAAGATTATAAAAATTCTGCGCTATAGATTTACCAATTCCTCCACTAGCACCGGTTACAAGAATTTTTTTGTCAGTAAAATTGAACATGATGAACAGCCCCAATTTAAGTTTATAAGATTGAGTTTATTAAAAAACTGGTGATTACAAAAATATAGATTGAATTATGTGTAAAGCTTTTTATTCAACTTTTGAAAAAGTCTCAAGGTCAGAAGGCGTTCCAACATTTATAGTTTCTATCTTGGTACTTATTCTTTTCATAAGACCAGATAGAACTTTACCAGCGCCAACTTCTATAACACGAGTTACTCCCTCTTTTACAAGATATTCCATTGATTCACGCCAACGAACAACTCCTGTCACCTGATCTACCAGAAGATTGCGTAGTATTTCAGGGTCGGATACCGCGTTTGCGGTGACATTGGTCACAACAGGTACTATCGGATTATCGAATTTCGCGGCTGATAAAGCGTCTGTCATAACTCCGGCGGCAGGAGCCATTAACGGGCAATGGAACGGCGCGCTTACCTCTAGCATTAAAGCGCGTTTTGCTCCTTTATCCTTCGCTATGGTAAGGGCTCTTTCTACGGCGGTTCTTGCTCCACTAATTACTACTTGACCGGGAGCGTTGTCATTAGCGACGCTACATATCTCATCACCAGCGGCTTCTGCGGCGATTATTTCCGCCATATCACGCTCTATGCCAATTAAAGCAGCCATAGCTCCGTTATTCGGTGAAACACAACGTTGCATGGAAAGTCCACGAACTCTAAGAAGGCGGGCTGTCTCAGCAAGTTCTAATACACCATTAGCGCAAAGAGCGGAATACTCACCAAGAGAATGTCCAGCAACAAAAGCAGCCTGTGATTTTATGTCAAACCCAAATTCTTTTTCCATTACACGGAAAGCGGCGATAGAAGTAGCCATAATAGCTGGCTGTGCGTTTTCTGTTAGAGTTAGAACATCTTGTGGTCCATAAAATATGACTTCAGATAAAGCCTCAGAAAGAGCGTCATCAACTTCGTTAAAAACATCACGAGCCACCTGAAAATTGTCAGCGAGTTCTTTACCCATTCCTACCGTCTGTGAGCCTTGTCCAGGAAATAGTAACGCCTTTTTCATATATCTGCCCTTTGTCATAGTTAATTATAGGTTTTTTATAAATTAAGGGCAATTATTAACGTAGTTTATCTCTTATAGCAACTGTATAGTTATATAAAAATCGTATTTTTTCATGATAAAAATTAATTATAAATTATAGTGATATTTGTGTATGTATATCATTAAAATTTATTGTGTTTTTTGTAATTTTTTGCTTGCAATCATATGAAAAATAGCTATAGCTTACTCTCCTTTTTTGTATCAAACGTATGATTGATTGTTGGCTTAATTGTGATAATTGGCTGATTTTCAATGAAATTATTTAGTGGAATGTGCGGGAGCTTAAGATTTTATGCCATTATATGAAAGTACTTTTATAGCGCGTCAGGATATGTCACGTAATGATATAACTAGACTTACTGAAAGCGCTGGGAAGGTTATTAGTGATTTAGGTGGGAAGGTAGTAAAGGATGAGTATTGGGGGTTGCGTAATCTCGCCTATAAGATAAATAAAAGCCGTAAAGGTCATTATGTTATGCTTTCCATAGATGCCTCAGCCTCAGCTATTAAGGAATTAGAACGTGTTTTTAGTAATGACGAGGATGTAATGCGCTTTATTACAATCCGTGTTAGCGCTTTACAGGATGGACCTTCGGTCATGATGAGAAATTCTAGTTCGCGTGATGATTACGGTAGTGGTGAAGATACCGCTGTTGCTTAGTAACTAATTAATTTATTTGGATAATTAATAAAATGGAAAATATTCAGGAAAATAACTCTATTGGTCGTAAAGTATTTTTTCGTCGTAAGAAGACATGTCCTCTTAGCGGAGAGAGTGCTCCAGAGATTGACTATAAGGACGTGAAATTATTACAACGTTTTATATCAGAGCGCGGTAAGATACTTCCTAGCCGTATTACATCGGTGTCGTATAAGAAACAACGTAAGTTGGCAAAAGCTATAAAAAGGGCTCGCAATCTTGCTTTGCTTGCGTTTGTGGCGCAATAGGGCAAGGCGGGCTTTGCTTTAACTCTGTTTTGGTAGTTATTCTGGTTGTTTTATTTCTGGCTTTTTGC
This sequence comes from Rickettsiales bacterium, assembly GCA_041396965.1. Lineage (NCBI taxonomy): Bacteria > Pseudomonadati > Pseudomonadota > Alphaproteobacteria > Rickettsiales > Rickettsiales bacterium. The sequence continues at coordinate 1,109,003 of JAWKXN010000001.1, read as the reverse complement.
TGCTTTTGATGCCGGACTGGTGTTATAGTTATACAAAAAATCGGCATTTATGTTTAGTCAGACTCGTATAGTTTTGTTGTTATCTATAGTCTCCTCAGCGGTGTATCTGTCTGTTATTACCTATAATCTTGATTATATTTTTCTTTTTTTATCTACAATTCCTCTATTTATCTTCGGTCTTAGCGGTTTTTCATATTCTATATTAAAGATCGGTATTATATCCGTTATCCCTATTATTATTGGTAGCGATATAAGCTACGGTATTTTATATATTTCTATGTTTGTTTTACCGTGTTTTTATTTATGTCATACTTTGCTACGCCATTACGACTTAAAAATATTAAATAATGATACTGTGCTACGATTATGGGTACCTACTGGCATCGGAATGCTTAATCTCGCGCTTTACGGCTGTATTGTCTTATCTATTATGACTGCTATATTCGCTTACGGTGATGTATCACTTCCTGATTTTATAGAAAAGACTGTTCAGAATGAGCTTAAGCTTTTGGCTAAGGGAGGTGATATAAATTTACGTATATCTGTAGGCAATATGGCGCTTATGTTAAGTGGGTTTTCCGTATGGATGTGGGCGTTTCTTTTATTGTCGGGAGCTTGGGTGGTTAACTGGTTCTTGTTAAGAAATGATATGGCGAAACGGAAAAATTTAGCGATAACCACCTTCTCTATTCCTTACTGGTTGCTTTCTTTAATGGGAATATGCGCCCTTGCCTCTATTATTGGTAGTCGCTCAATGAGTTTTTTAGGGAAATCCTCTCTACTTATTTTGTTGCTGCCTTATTTTTGTCAAGGTATAGCGATGTTTCATGATAATATAAGAAATTCACCTAACAGAAGATTTTTTATGTTTATTGTGTATTTTCCGATAGTGATGTTTTTATGGCCAGCTTTGTTTGTAGCGGCTATTGGGTTAGTTCACCATGTAAAAAACTTCAACAAATACTTGTCATCTGGCAGAAGTTAGTTTAGAAACTAGCATTATATTTTAATTTACGTTAAACTAGGGCTGGATTACAGCAGAAAATACTATAATAATCAAGGAATTATAAGATGGAAGTGATTTTATTGGAAAGTGTATCTCGTTTAGGTGGTATAGGTGATACTGTAAATGTTGCTAATGGTTATGGACGTAATTTTCTTATACCGAAAAATAAGGCTTTGCGCGCTACTGCTGAAAATAAGAAGATTTTCGAGGAACGTCGTCATTTGATTGAGGAACAGAATGCCAAATCAAAATCCGAAGCGCAGGATGTGGCTTCTAAGTTGGGTGGTTTGTCTGTTAATCTAGTACGTCAAGCTAGTCAGGAAGGAAAGCTGTATGGTTCTGTTACGGTGCGTGATATAGCTGATTTACTTAAAGAGGAAGGTTATGATATTCCAAAGAGTCATATTATAATTACTTCCGCTATTAAGCATATTGGGGAATATTTGATAAATATTTCTTTGCACGCCGAAGTTCGTACGAATATAAAATTGAACATCCTTAGGACAGAGAGTGAGATGAACTAAGGGGTAGTTCCTCTTTGACTTGATTTTAATAAGTTTAATTTAGTGGTTATCTGTAGGATTGCTGAGGATTTTTAGGATAAACAGAGATAACTGTGTATATTATTTGATGGGAGTCATAATAGTCTTTATTATGACCTTTATCGTATCACCTACCTACCCTTTTTCTATTGTAGAAGAAGGGGGTGTGGTTAGTTCAGTTACTGCTACAGACTTTCTTTCGTATTATAACGCCTCTAAAGTTGTTTTGTCTGGTAATTCTCAGGGATTATATGACCCTAGCTTTATGAAAAGCAGTATGTGTGGTATAGTAAATACTCCTATAAGTAACGATTTACCGTTTTTGTATCCCCCACAAACATTATTATTTTTCTCTGCGTTATCGTTACTAGATATAGATCAATCATTTTTGGTATGGAGCATTGTTAATATAATGGCGACCATACTGTTTATGGCTATTTGTCTTAATAGAGTAAAACCCCACAATAAAAATAGTATAGTTTTTCTTTCTATTTTAACTTCCACTTATTACCCATGGATTAACAATATGTATCAAGGGCAAGTAATGATATTTGTTACTCTTGGTCTTTGGGGATATTATCTTTTAGTCAATAATAAAAGATATTTTTTGGCTGGAATACTGGTTGTGGCTTGTGCTTTTAAGCCACAGCTATTTATAGTTCCGGTGTTGTATTTGATGATTATAAATGGGAGTCGTCTTTGGTTGAGCACCATATTGGCGGGTATCACTACTTTTGTTTTATGCTCTTTAGTGTTTGGTTGGGAAATATGGTGGTCATACTTAGAAATACTGGTTTATGGCGAAAAGGAGATGAGACGGACTCTAAATGGAATGGTCAATATTAGGTCACTTTTATTTTTATTTTTTGGTAGTAGCGATATTGAGTTAATTAACTTAACAAGTCTAGCTTTGTGGGGATTAAGCGTGTTGGTGATTTTATTGCTGGGTGTATTACTGAAAGGTAAATCTAAGGAAGTTAAAGAAATGGGTTTTATGCTTTCTATAGTTATTGGCTGCTTGTTCAGCCCTTGGCTATATATACACGCATGTATCTTATTGATTATTCCTATGGTCTATTTAGCTAGTAGTGGAAAATTTAAAATTTTAGATCATTCTCTCTTATTGCCTACTATCTTTAATATGTCAGCTATTATAGTAGTTAATATTAGTTTGCAACTATCTTTATTCTTTTGGATTCTTACTCAACTATTCCTAATAGGCTTAATTATCCGTAATATAGTACTTGATTATAGCTGTAAGGTTATAATATCCAAATAATAGCAATAATTATATGTCTTATAAATTAGAAAAAAAATTGAATTATCAGAGATTTTTTACAGTAGTAAATTTGCTGTTAGGTTTGTTTATAGTTTCATTTTGTATTTGGTTTATAATTGACGTGCGTGCACCATTTTATGTTGGTAATAATGTGGTGATTTTCGTAGATTTTTTATATTATTACGTGGCTGGAAAGATATATTTATCTAACGATTATATAAAAATTTATGATATGGACGCACAACAGCAAATTTTTACGCAATTAATGGATTATCCGGTAGAAAAACTTGTTCCTTATCTATATCCTCCACAGACATTATTATTCTTTATCCCACTTTCTTATTTTTCCTTAGGTGGCGGGCTTTGTATCTGGCGGATATTTAATATAATTCTTACATTTATGTTTCCTATGATGTTACGCTATTGTGGTGTTAGTAGCGATAACAAAACTATGTTATATATTGCTGTTTCCCTAATAATATTATCATTCCCTTGGTTATTGAATACTTATCATGGTCAGGTGAATATTGTCATTTTATTAGGGTTATGGGGTGGGTATTTACTAATACAAAAAGATAGGTTTTTACTGGCTAGTTTATTAATAATGATTACAGCGTTTAAGCCTCAACTATTCGTAATACCGATTTTGTACTTTCTAACTGTATATGGAGTAAGGATGTGGCTGAATATTACGATAGCTTTTATTGTAACTATTATATCATGTTCTCTAATATTCGGATTTGATGTATGGATAGAGTATATTAAAACTTTATCTTTTGCATCATCAAGAATTCACTCTGGAACATCTGTGGAGAGTATGGGAAATTTCCGAGCGTTATTTTTGTTGATATTTGGAAGAGAATATTTCCCATATATAAATCTGGCTTCTATCGCAATATGGATAGTTGGGATGATTGCATCTGTTATAATAGGTTTTTTATTTAAGAATAAATCAGCGAAAATGATAGATTTTGGATTTGCTTTATGTGTATCAATAAGTTGCTTTTTTAATCCGTGGATTCATATATATAGCTTTATTTTATTATTAATACCTATTGCTTATCTAGTAAAGTATGTGCAGTTTAGACCAGTGTTTACCTATATAGCCTTTATTTTTTGCTTTAATTTTTTAGCGCTGTTGATAAATTCTCTAAAATCTAATCTTAATTCGTTGTTGTGGTTACCAACTCAATTCGTTCTTTTGTACATAATAATTTATCAGATCAGAAAACTTTATATGCAATCTAGTGTGGAATCATAGTGAGGTAATAATATATACAAGAATGAAATTTGTAAGGGATATTCTGTCATATAAATGGGTGGATTTTTTATTATCAGCTATACTTCTTGTAAGTGTAGTGTGGTTTTTTATGCCGCATGGTTTGGTTTTTGAACCGGCGGATGGAGATAATTCTTATACATTTATAGATTTCGTTTATTATTATGGCTCAAGTTTATTAATAGATGATGGTAATGCTGGTAAAGTATATGATATAGATTTTCAGCAACGGAATTTTTCTAATTTACTTAATGTTCCAGTTAGAAGGCTGGTTCCGTATCTTTATCCTCCACAAAGTGTTTTATTTTTTTATCCTTTTACTTTTTTTTCTTTGAGTACTGCTTGTTATCTTTGGCAGTTAACGAATGTGGTAGCGGTGTTATTTATTCCCAAAATGTTATTTTGGTCTGATGTAATTAGAAATAGGAATGGTATTTTTTTAATAACTGTGCTGCTGACAATATGTTTTTTGCCTTGGTTTCTCAATGTATATTATGGACAAGTAAGTATTTTTATAATGCTAGGAATTTGGGGATACTATCTTCTTTCCAAAAATAAAAAATATTTTTTAGCTGGAATATTGGTTGTGGCTTGTGCTTTTAAGCCACAGCTATTCATAGCTCCTGTTTTATACATTCTTATTATTAATGGAAAGAAGTTATGGTTAGCTACTATAGTTGCATCAGTTGCAACAATTGCTTTATGTTCTTTTATATTTGGCTATGAGATATGGTGGTCGTATGTAGATGTTATATTTACGGCTTCTAAAAATGTAGGTACGGATGGTTATTTACCTATAATGGGTAATGTTAGAGCGTTTCTTTTATTCCTTTTAGGCGGAAACAACATAGGTATCATTAATTATATTAGTACTGTGTTGTGGTTATTTAGTATTGTTATAGTCATTTTTTTAGGTAATTTATTAAAGCATAAGAATGATAAGACTAAAGAGTTAGGTTTTTCTATAATAATAGTTATTACTTGTGTATTTAGTCCATGGTTACATCTACACAGTTTCATGTTAATGGTGATACCAATAGTTTATTTTATAAAGTACGTGAGAATAAAATCTGTATTGTCATATATAGCTGCTTTTTTAAATTTTAATTTAGTAGCTCTTTTAGTAAAAGGCATAAATCCTAATGTTAATTTTCTATTTTGGTTACCGGCACAGTTTATATTTATATACGTGTTAGTTTATCAACTTCGGAAAGAACTTACTAATTCTAACGATGATGTGACCAATAAACAAATTGCCTAGCTGTTTGCACGCTGTTATAAGTTGGTTTATCCTCTCTATATTAGTTTGATAGAAACTTAACGGTGTATAGTGTTGTTTTATGGTAAATTTATTGGCTGATGGTTCTGATGTTTTAATAGTTGATGATGCTGACAAAAAGATAAATTATCGGCAGGCTCCGTCAAATATTGAAGCTGAACAGGCTTTACTTGGTGTTTTGTTAGTAAATAATGATTCTTTACAGCATGTAAGTGACAAATTGAGGCCAGAGCATTTTTACGAGCCTCTACATCAGAGGATATTTGAGGCTATAATTAAATTTAATGATAAAGGGTTGATTGCTAACCCTGTTACTCTTCGTCATTATTTTGATCAAGATGAGGCTCTGGCGGATATAGGTGGTGGTGCTTATCTAGCGAAGTTGGCGGCGGCGGCTATTACGGTAATAAATATATCGGATTATAGCAGGACTATTTATGATTTGGCGTTAAAGCGACAGTTGATTTTTATTGGTGAAGAAATGGCAAATGAGGCTTATCTTCATTCCATTGATATTCCCGCGATGACACAGCTAGAGGACGCTGAACAGAAATTATTTAATATATCCATTCAAGGAACTGGCGATAAAGGTTTTATGCCTATCCGTAATTCTGTGATTAAAGCGATCGAAAGCGCAGATCATGCGATACGTCATGAGGACAGGCTGGTTGGGATTCCCACTAAGTTAACGGATTTGGATAAAATGCTTGGTGGTCTTAAGCGTTCTGATTTATTGATACTTGCTGGTAGGCCTTCTATGGGAAAGACAGCGTTAGCGGTGAATATGGCCTATAACGCGGGACTGTTTTTGAAAGAAGAAGCGGATAAGGAGGGAGTTTCTTCTAAAAAGGCGGGGAGTGTTGGTTTTTTCTCTCTGGAGATGTCAGCCGAGCAACTCTCAACTAGAATGTTATCTAGCGCTAGTAAGCTTAATTCATATAATATACTCAATGGTAAAATTACTGCTGAAGAATTTTCGCATTTGGTTCATGTGAGTAATGAAATGGCACAAATGCCATTTTTTATTGATGATACCCCTGCTCTTTCTATTTCGTCATTGCGTACTCGGGCGCGCCGTTTGCAGCGTATGCATAATCTGAAAGTTTTGGTGGTTGATTATTTGCAGTTAATACGTGGTAGCTCAGCCAGCTCGCAAAATAATCGTGTTCAAGAAATATCAGAGATTACACAAGGGCTTAAGGCTATAGCTAAGGAGCTAGATATTCCAGTAATCGCTCTTTCTCAGCTTTCGCGGGCTGTTGAGCAACGCGAGAATAAGCGCCCGTTACTTTCTGATTTGCGGGAATCAGGTTCTATTGAGCAGGATGCGGATGTGGTGATGTTTATCTATCGTGAGGAATATTATTTATCACGTGAACAGCCGAAGGAAGGTACTCCAGAGCATGCTAAATGGATGGAAGACATGGATAAAGCTCTAAATGTAGCGGAAGTAATTGTCGCGAAACATCGTAATGGAGCGATAGGAGATGTGAAATTGCGGTTTGACGCTAATTTAACACAGTTTTCAAATCTAGCGTCAGAAGGCTATTAACAATTATGCCGAGCGCTACTCTTAATATTAATCTTTCAGCGCTTGCCGCTAATTATAATTTGCTTAAGGAGCGCCATAGTAAAAATAATGTAGCGGCGGTGGTAAAGGCTGATGCTTATGGTTTAGGTGTGCGGGAGATAAGTTTAAGGCTACAGAAAGAAGGGTGTGAAGATTTTTTTGTGGCGACGCTTGATGAGGCGATAGAGCTTAGGAATATATTGCCTTTAGCTAATATAGGAGTGTTTCAAGGAATTCTTGCTGGAGAAAAAGAAGAATATATAAAACATAATCTTATTCCAGTGTTGAATATTTTGAGTCAGTTAAATGACTTTATATGGATAATAGAGAATAATCAGAATATTAAGCCAATTATTCATATTGATACTGGTATGACTCGTTTGGGGCTTAGTCAGAGTGATTTATCATACCCCGCTCTTCAGACGTTTAGGGAGGAGTCATCAGTTACCATAATGTCGCATCTCGCTTGTGCTGATAATCCTGAGCATCCTAAAAATAATGAGCAATTACAAAGATTCAAACAGGCTGTAGGTTTTTTTAATAACACCAAAACTAGCCTTGCTAATTCCGCTGGTATTTTTCTGGATAAAGAATTTCATTTTGATATGGCAAGGGTTGGTTGTGCGCTTTATGGAATAAGTCCGTCTGTTGGTGGCAATCCGATGCGACATGTCGCTACCTTGACAGCTCCTATTTTACAGATAAGAGAATTAGATAGGGATGAAAGTATTGGCTATGGCGCTACTGTATCGCTTGCTAAAGGCAAGAAAATAGCGATAGCGGCTCTTGGCTATGCTGATGGTTATTTTAGGAATTTAGGAAATAAAGGAACAGTACATATAGCTGGACATAAAGCCCCCGTCATTGGTCGTGTATCTATGGATATGGTGGCAATTGATCTGTCAGAAGTACCGATTTCTATGATTAATTATGATTCCGTAGTGGAATTTATAAATGAGAACTATAGCGTAAATGACCTTGCCGCTGACTCAGGAACTATAGGCTATGAGGTATTTACCCATATTGGTAATCGTGTGAAGCGGGTCTATTATTAGCTTTCTTATATTAATGTATTGAAATATCTATATATTTATACAAGATAAATAGTGTAATATTAATGCTTTTAGCTATGAACTCATGTAACATAATTGTCAAAAAACCTTAATACTACGGTTTTTATAGTCTGCTAGAATGGCTTAATTTTATATTTAATAATTAGTTATTTAAGTCATGGTTTATAATGGAACAGAATATTGATATAGCGGGACAAAGTTTAGCAAAACTGGATGGATGGCTGCCACCGGAGTATAAGCGTGATCAAAAACTTCCTGAGAATAAAGACCTAGAAGAGAAACTAACTAATATTATCAGAGGAGAAATTCCTGCTTCGGATGAAGTTAAGAGTATTTCTGATAGTTTGAGGGATGAATTAGACGCAAAAGATATTAGAATCTTAAGGGATGGTAAAAAAATTGAGGCTTTACGCAGAGAGGCTTTCACAGACCCATCTACTGGATACTTAAACAAAAATGCTTTTCATGTGGCTCTTAAAAATATTGTCAAATCAAGACTGGAAAATAAAGGGCAGGAACATGAACCGATAACTGTGGTTATGCTGGATCTTAACTATCTGAAGCCGATTAATAATGTCAGCTATCATGGTTGTGGTGATAAAGCGATTAATTATCTGGCGAGCTATCTGTCTAAAAATTTACGTGATAGTGATGATAATACCAATGAAGATAAAAAAAGACAGCGGCCAACGACACAAAAGGACTTATTTACTAGGCTATCGGGTGGAGATGAATTTGCCATAATAATGAAAGGGATTACTCCAGAGAAGGCTAGAGAGAGGTTGCAGCCAATACTAAAACAGATGGCTATAGATAGTGTGGCTGATGAGTTTGGTGTTGATAGCAAAGGTAGAAAAGTTCCAATTCAGGTTTCTGCGTCTTTTGGAGTAACAAAATTGCCTGATAGCTATCCGGAAAACATGAAAAGCACAGGTAATATTGATACAGACGTTAATGATGTAATAAATTCAACCTTAAAGGCAGCAAGTGCGGGAATAAAAAAAGATAAAATGCGCTCTAAAAAAGAAGCGTCTCAGGTGGAAGGAGGGTTTCCTGCTTGTGATGATAGGCAAAACGCTGAAGAAATTATCGGAGAATTTTTAGAAAAGCGTATTCGTAAGGTAAATACGAGAACTACTGAAAATGGGCGTTCTTATACTCTGCATGATGCGACTAATGAAAAAAGAAATCATGTAATAGAATTGTTGGAAGAAAAAATACGAAAAAAGCAAGAGCGAAGAAATGGCAGTGATTACACTGAAAAAGAAAAGTTTGAAAAGCTAAAAGAATTAATTGAAGAAAAAACAAGCAGGGTTGTTCCAAGAGAATCTGACCAGCAAGATAGCTCTGTAGGTAATAATAAAAAGGAACAAACAGTGATAGTAAATACTATTCAACCGGTTAATGTCACCGATTATGCAAAGGTAGTTAGCGGAGAAGCTGATGTTAAGACTACGGGGAAAGTGCTTTTTGATCATATAAAAAATGATAGTAAAGTACCAGATGTTCTGAGTTTTAAGAAAGATGAGTTGGAAGAGAAGATATTCGCGGTAACGGATAAAGTAACCGATAATAGGCTTAATACCCCTTTACATAAAGCTATTGAAGTTGGCAATGAAAAAGCTGCTCTGAAAATCATTGAGCGTACTAAACCAGATAAATTATTTGTAAGAAATAATGATGACGAAAACGCTCTTGACATTGCTATTGAGAAAAATATGGATTCAGTAATAGTGGCGATAGCTAAAAAGGCCGACGAAAAGGATATAAGTGTTTATGTGGCACGTCAACATCCGAAGGTAATTGAAGGGCGTGATTTAGGAATTGCAGAAAAAGTAAATGGTTCTTCTCAGACAGGACAACCTTCACATCAAAAGTTAAAAACATCAGCTATTGTGAGTTAAGAATATGAGTAGATTCGCGGCGGTCGTTAAAGAAAAGTCTAAAAGCAGTGTAGTTCTGTATAAGGCTACTTCGCGTGACGGTAATGATTTTTACGCTTATATTCGTTGTGATGAAAGACAGTACCACAAGATGAAGCGTGATTTTATGACTAGAACGCCATGTCGTGATGTTTCTGATTATGGTGAGGTTATTTATATAAAATCTGGTCAGGAGCCAGACGATAAAGCAAAAGAATTTCTTGCTGAATATTTAGATAACATGTAATGTCGTTCCGTTATGTCGGATATTTTATACTACAAATTTTATGATTCCCCTGTTGGTAAGCTACAGATAATTTCTTCTGATAGAGAGCTTGTCGCTATATATCCAAGAAGATTTTTTCGTAATGATGAGGATAATTTTCGTGAGAATAGCGAGCACCCTATTTTGCTTAAAACCGAAAAACAGTTGGATGAGTACTTCTTAGGTCAGCGTAAGGAGTTTGATTTACCGCTGGATATGCGTGGTACAGTGTTTCAGATAAAATCATGGCGGCAGTTGCAGAAAATACCATATGGTGGAACTGTTTCGTATGGACAGCAGGCGAAGGGAATGGGTGACGCTAAAAAAGCCAGAGCCGTTGGCATGGCAAATGGTCGTAATCCACTGCTTATAGTCGTTCCCTGTCATAGAGTCATTGGTAAGGATGGTTCCCTTACCGGATTTGGCGGCGGGCTTGATATGAAGAAGAAATTGTTGGAGTTGGAGCAAGCCCACATTTAGACGGTTACTGGATGTTCGTTTGTTTTAGATTTACTGGCAGATTTCACTTTTTTTGCTTCTTTTACGTTGGTACTTGGTGCATTGGTTTTGATGTCTATATTGAATCCTTTATCCCGTAATTTTTGTATTTCTTCTGTTGTTGTTTTGAGTAAAACTTCCCCTCTGTATCCCGAGTTGTATATATTCTTAAGTTTTTGTTCGTTATCTTCTGGTATCTTTGTAAACTTCTTTAGAGCCTCTATTACATGAGGTATCTGACGACTTTCAAACCTTACTTCTACTATTCCAGATCTATAATGGTCCGTACAGTTCAAGCCTTCTATGACGGACTTTGCTGAAGCTTCAGGACGTAAGTAATGCACCATAATTTTAGCTAACTAATTAAATGTAATTAATGTTTCTTGGGTATGATAACATGAATAATAATTAATTACAATATTAATATATTAGACAGGTTCTTTCCCTCTGCTCATGGCGGCGACTCCGGTGCGGCATATCTCAATAAGTCCTGTAGGCTGCATAAGTAAGATAAACTCGTCAATTTTTTCTAAAGTTCCGGTTATCTCAAACACAAAACTCTCATCAGTGGAGTCAACTACGCTAGCGCCAAAAATATCAGCGGTTTTTAGCGCGTCTACCCTTTGTTCTCCACATCCAGCCACCTTGATTAAAGCTAATTCTCGTTCTACATGTTCGCCTTCAACAGTGAGGTCATGAACTTTGTGGACAGGAACCATTTTGTCTAACAATTTTTTAATTTGTTCTACCACCATTTCGGTACCAGAAGTTACAATGGTTATTCTTGATATTTTTGTGTCATGCTCAACCTCAGCTACGGTAAGGCTTTCAATATTGTAGCCACGACCAGAAAAAAGCCCAATTACCCGTGCTAGAACACCGAATTCATTATCAACAAGCACCGCTAAAGTATGTCTTCTGGTAACATTGGTAACGGTGGGTATATCGTAAACTATATCTTTCATTTTTACATTTTTTCTATATTAACAAGTTTTTATATAAATAGCGCATTATACCAAATTCTTATTTAGCTTCACCTCATTATCATCTGGGCTTAGCAACAGCTCGTAGTGAGCCGCGCCCGCTGGAATCATTGGATATACATTTTCAGTTTTATCAACCAACATATCCATAATGACCGCACCATCAAAATCAATCATTTCTCGCAAGGAATCATCTACTTCTTCAACTTTGTCGCAGCGCATGCCTTTCATTCCATAGGCTTCCGCTAGTTTAACAAAATCTGGTAGAGAGTCCATATATGACTCACTATAGCGGTTGCCATGAAACATCTCCTGCCATTGACGTACCATTCCCATGTATTGATTGTTGAGTATCAATATTTTAAGCGGTAGGCGGTACTGCATGATGGTAGATAATTCTTGGATATTCATCATTACTGACGCTTCACCAGTAACGCATATAGTAAGTGCGTCAGGATGAGCCACTTGCGCGCCAACCGCCGATGGTACACCATAACCCATTGTGCCAAGACCACCGGAAGTCATCCAACGGAACGGTTTATTTTGAGTTAGAAATTGCGCCGCCCACATCTGATGCTGACCGACATCAGTGGTTATATAAGCATCATATGTTTTTGTAATTTCATTCAAGCGATCTAATACATACTGTGGTTTTATAGTTTTTCCATCCTGTTTATATGAAAAACTTTTTTTTGCCCTCCACTCTTCTATCTGCCGCCACCAATCAGCCAACATACTTTTCTGCTCATCAGTCTTCTTGGTATTTTTTTGTTTCCATAATTCCAGCATTTTTTCAATTACTAACTTAGCGTCGCCAACTATCGGAATGTGTACAGGGACATTTTTATTTATTGATGAAGGGTCAATATCAGCATGGATTTTTATTGAGTCTTTTGAGAAAGCGTCTAACCTACCGGTGACACGGTCGTCAAAGCGCGCGCCTATATTTATCATTACGTCACATTTCGCCATACACATATTGGCTTCCAATGAACCGTGCATTCCTAACATTCCGACGAATTGTTTGTCATCACCATCAAAAGCGCCAAGCCCCATAAGTGTGTTGGTACATGGAAAACCAGTGATATGGACTAGTTCGGTAAGTAGTTCACAAGCTTCGCTGCCAGAGTTTATCACCCCTCCTCCGACGTAAAAAATTGGACGGTGAGCTTGTAACATAAGGTCAACCGCTTTTTCTATCGCCTCATTGTCGGGTATAGTTTTTGGATTATATGAAGGGCGTTTAATCTCTAGTTTTTCATTATATATACCCATTTGGTTCATGATATTTTTAGGAATATCAATAACCACAGGTCCCGGTCTTCCAGTTTTTGCTATATGGAACGCCTCATGGAGTATTTTTGGTAGTTCCTCTATGGAACGAACGAGATAGTTATATTTTGTACAAGAGCGGGTTATTCCCGTAGTATCCGCCTCTTGAAAAGCGTCAGAGCCAATGAGATGAGTTGGAACTTGTCCGGTAATACAGACCAGAGGGATTGAATCAAGCAGAGCGTCAGTAAGTCCGGTGATGGCATTAGTCGCACCCGGACCTGAGGTAACGAACACTACACCAACTTTACCAGTTGAGCGGGCGTAGCCTTCTGCCGCATGGGTCGCTGCTTGCTCATGGCGAACGAGTATATGGCGTAATTGATTTTGTTTGAACAGAGCGTCATAAATCGGCAGAACAGCACCACCAGGGTAGCCAAAGGCGACCTCAACTCCCTCATTAAGCAAGGTTTTTACTATTATCTCCGCTCCGGATATTTCACCTAGCGTTTCGTTTACAGACTCAGTCTGTGATTTTATATTTTCCGCCTGCTTCATAAAGTGCCTGTTTTATATGGAATAATGAAGAGGCAAAGCTAGCGTTTTTTAACTAATAGGTCAATAAAAATAGGATGCTATACTTTATACCTATTATGGGTAAAAATATACTATATCTGTGGAGAGATAATTGGATCTGGCAAAGTCTCACTAGGTATATTAGTTGTAGACATATTCTTTTTTATTAATTTATCATCTGGTTTTTTATCTTTTATCACAACTTCTGGCTTCGCTTCTGCTATTCTTTCTTCTATTGGTAAAGTAAGTCGTTCTTCTCTGAGCGACATCATTGTCATTTGTGCTTCTCTTGGCGGCATCGCATTATTTCCTTGATAGCCAACCAATTTACTTTCCCATCCCGGCATTTGATTGCGATAGCATAAAATATCCTGCAATACACGGTAGCAATATCTGGTAGGTACTGGCTTCTCAACTTTTTTTGGTAGTGGGGTTATCCACCACTCCCTTACTTTTTCACCAGTTCTTTTAATGCCATCACGCACGTTATTCGCTACTCTGATAGCGTTTTTTTCTATATTTCCCTGAACATCCTTAGCGTCATGTTTTACTTGCTCCTTAACAACATTTTTATCCTCCTCAAAATGCGAGCATGAGGATAAAATGATAATAGAAGATATAGCTATGATATTACGTAAGAGCATTTTATTTTGATAAACTATAATAGGTTAGCTGGCAATTTTTAAGTTCATATTTTTTACTGATGACAACTTGAATGATATAGGCAAATTTTGTGCCATAATCAAAAAATGTTAATGGGTGTCTATTATTAATGAGGGCTTACTAACAGATAAATTTTGTGGCAATGTAAACACATACAAAAAATACATATTAAATAATAGGTTTTATGTGTTTAAAACTACTATAATTATATTGACACTGAAAAATAATTGCTATAGCCTTCACCTTAAAGTTTGTTGTTTTTTTATTAATAATTAAAACGCTGGATAATGTGAACAGTGTACACTAAGTGTTTTACGGGCTGGCTAGGGTATAAAAAACAGGATGTTGATGATTTTTAGAAATGCTGTGCTTTCGTTATCTTTATGGTTTATTTTAATTGTAAATCAGGCGTATGCTGCTGGTAATGTCACCTCTGTGATGCAGATTGGAGAGAATGGAATTGTTGAGATCGTTCAATCCGGTAATAACAACAATACTGATGTAATGCAGTCTGGAAAAGGTGAGGAAATATATCTCATACAGAGCGGTAATAACAATAGTAACAGTGTTTCGCAGAATGGAGAATTTTCTAAAGCATTTATTAGTCAATCTGGTGATAACAATATTTCTGAGATACAGCAATATGCTGTAAATGGGAATATAAATCTGGAACAATCTGGTTCAGGAAATCAATCTGCTATTTTTCAATCAAACGTTAATAATATTATTCAGTTAATTCAATCAGGAGATAGTAATCAGTCTATTATTTCACAAACAGGAACCAATGGGGTGGCTTTGGTAACGCAAGCTGGTTTTGGAAATATTTCTTCCGTATCACAGATAGGTGATGGGAATATAGCTACAGTTAATCAAATAGGTAACAATGGAGCTATTATAGTTCAACAATTTTAATGAATGAATATGAAACGGAATTTTCTTATTTTTTAATAAGAATAAAGAGATTAATGCCCTTATTTAAAGTAATGGTGTTAATAGTGTATGAGTTAGGACATTTTGTCTTAGTTTATTAATTTTTTAATTTGAAAGGAATTTATTATGAAAACCAAACTTCTTCTTACTTCAGCGGTTGCTCTTTCTCTTTTTGCTGGTAGCGCGTTTGCTGATAGCAATACCGTGTATATATCTCAAACCGGTGTAAGCGAAGTGGCTTCTGTTAGCCAAACTAACTCTGGTCATGAAGCACGTATTCTACAACAAGGTGTTATTGGTCTTGCCACAGTAAGTCAAGGTGCTGCTGGTGGTAATGACAACTATTCTACCACTGTTCAAAATGGTAACGCTAACGTGGCTCATGTTACTCAAGACGCTGGTAGTGATAACTATGCTGGTATCATTCAAAATGGTGATGATAATTATGGTGAAATATCACAGGATGGTGATCTAAATCTTGCGGAAATATTCCAAACACCAGATACTGCTACTTTGAACCATGCGGTAATCAGTCAAACTGGTAATAACAACGAAGGACAGGTTACTCAAAATGGTAGTTTTGGAGTAGCTGATATCAGTCAAGGTGGTGATAATAATTTCGCTGACGTATTACAAACTGGTGACCTAAACGTTTCTACAGTTCTTCAACCAGGAAGCGGTAACACAAGTACTGTTGTACAAAACTAGTCATAGTAAAAAAATGAAAGAGAGGCATGTTACTTTTTGTGGTATGTCTCTCTTTTTATGATATATCTATATATACAAGTAACTAAAATTTAATATTTTGTTTTTGACAAAAATATCTTGAAGGTTTTAGATGTATGTGTTTGTGTAAGTTTTTATGTTCTGTTTTTCTGTTCATAGTACCATCTTTTGTCTTTGCATCTGATAGTGTTGATATAAGGCAGCTTCCATCTGGTTCAAAGCCAGTTGGTGGTGAGAATGAGACTGTGCAGATAAAGATAAGAGAAAGAGTTAGTGATTACCAATCTCAAATTCTTGACAATCCAAGTATTAACGAACGTGCGCGCGCTAGAGAAATGATACATAAAAATAGATTTAATGGGAATGCAGCTACTGTTATACAAAATGGTAGTTCTAATAGCTCAACAGTTATACAGAGTGGAGAGAATAACTACTCTATTCAGAATCAAGTTGGTGAAGGGAATGATATTTACGTTGATCAGAGCGGAGAAAATAATTACTCGGCAGAAGAACAAGATGGAGATTATAGTCATAAAATAATTATACAAAATGGTAAAAAGACTGAAGAATTTAATAAAAAGAATAAAAAATAATTGTTATTAATTGCCTAGCGGGAAAAGATATGTTTAGAAAAGATATGTTTAATCGTCTACTAAATAAGTCCTTCATTAGAGAAGGTGTTTTTTTGAGCTTAGTTTGTGTGTTTTCTATGTTGTGCGAACCATCAGCAGAGGCTAGCCCTATCACATTTGTTGGTAAAAATCCTGCTATTTTTTCTGATGCTAACCCTAATGGTCTATCCGCTTTGATGAATAGCGTGGATAAGCCAGCTACAAGAAGGACAACTCCAACTCCAAACTCAAGTGAGCTTATTATAAGAGGGCTGGAAAGCCAGATAACTAATAAAATATACAATGATATATTTAATACAGCGAATCCGTCTGGTATTTTTCAACTTCCTAGCGG
Source organism: Rickettsiales bacterium (assembly GCA_041396965.1). Lineage (NCBI taxonomy): Bacteria > Pseudomonadati > Pseudomonadota > Alphaproteobacteria > Rickettsiales > Rickettsiales bacterium. The sequence continues at coordinate 1,092,174 of JAWKXN010000001.1, read as the reverse complement.
TGGACAAATATCCTTCGTTCGTCCGGGTGATGGAAATATTGTTATTACTATAGTAAATTCCGCGAATGTAACCAGCGTTATCACTGTTCCAGATATTTAGTATATTATAGTTAGCGTAAGATTTTAGTTTGGCTTTCTCTATAAAGGTGGGTATAAATGCTTATAAGAAAATATATTTTTATAATATTATCGGTGTGTGCGTTAAGTGCTTGTACACAAAGAGATATGTATGAGAATAGCTTTGTTACTGATTCAGAAATTAACGCGCGAACACGAGCTGGTGATGTGCTAGCGAATCTTCCACTACCGGTAAGTCCTGTTCCAGTTGTGGTATATGACTTTGTTGATCAGACCGGTCAGTTTAGAGATAATGGACGGTATACGGATTATTCTAGCGCTGTTACCAAAGGTGGCTATTCAATATTGGTCAACGCCTTGCTAAACGCAGGGAAAAATAAATGGTTTACCGTAGCGGAGCGTGGGAGTCTAAAAAACCTTCTACAAGAGCGTCAGATTATAGAATTAACGCGCAATAAATATCGGAGCGCTGGAGGAAAAAGATTACCTAAATTACCTCCCCTTATTTATGGTGGTATGATGATAGAAGGTGGAATTGTATCCTATGATTCTAACATTATTTCAGGTGGTATCGGCGCGGTATATCTTGGTATTGGAGGTTCTGTTCAGTATCGTCGTGATTTAGTAACCGTATATTTACGGGCGATAAGTATCCAAAGTGGGAAAGTTCTGCTTTCGGTAAATAGCTCTAAAACTATATATTCGGTTGCCGCTGACGCTAATTTTTTACGGTATTTCGCTGTAAGCGATTTATTCCAATCTGAAGCGGGATTTGCTATGAACGAGCCTACTCAACTTGGAGTAAGGCAGGCTATAGAGACCGCGTTGTATTCTCTGATTATGGAAGGAGCGATAAATGAGATATGGCAGTTTAGGAATGTAGCTGACGGTAGGAAAGCATTAAAACAATATATGGATAAAAAAGACCATGCTCATAGCCCTAGCGCAAGTGGATCAGAACAATCTTCCGCTCCTAAAGTTACCCAGGTTGATTACAAATCACTTGCGATAGAGGAAAAATATTTACCAAAAGAGATAGAATATAAAAAATTAGAATTCAAAGAAGATGGTAAATTAAGAAAGGAAGCAAAATACAATTTTAATTTACCTGATGATGGAAATAATTAGGCTGTTTCCTAGTTAAGTTATTTTTCTTAATTAACCGTAGTAGGAAATTATTTTGGTGTGGAGAATAATAGAATCTTACTACGAGATAACATTATATCTTGCCATTTGCCATTAAATTCTATTATCGCCAGCGAACAAGTGGGAAAACCTGTATGTAGATTGTCGTGCATTGTTTTATCACCATCTTTAGCAAGGGTAAGAGATATTTGGTATAATGCTGGATTATGCCCTATCAACATTAATGTTTTAATATCATCCGTTATCGTCACTATCTGATTGAAAATCTCATGTTCAGAAGCGTTATAAATTTGTGGTAGATAATCAACGTTTAGAGGTTCTGATAAGGCTTTTTCTATATTGTCAAACGTCATACGAGTACGCTGCGCGGTTGAGCATATTACCTTATCTGGAATGAAATCACCGCTAGCGAGTAATTCTCCCATCTCTGTTGCTTCTTTTATACCTCTGCTTGTTAGTTCACGAGAATGGTCATGCTCGTTGAAACCAGCGTTTACTGCTTGGCCGTGCCTTAGAATTATAAGTCTTTTTCTGTCTTCCATGTCTTATCTTATTTTTATATGTACGGTATTATTAACTTAATTTTATTATATAGAACTGTAAAATGTTTATTTTTTATCGTATAGTGATTATACAACAATATTTGTTATAAATACATATAAATCAGCTAATTAACTGTATGAAAAATATTATGGAATCGGATAACCGTTTTATTAATCGGGAAATGTCGTGGCTGGAATTTAATACTAGAGTTCTAGAGGAAGCGGAAAATGCCAATAATCCAATAATGGAGCGGATTAATTTTCTTGCTATATCCGCTTCTAACTTAGATGAATTTTATATGATAAGGGTCGCCGGTCTTAAAGACTATATAAGAAAAGGTGTTACCAAGCATAGCCAAGACGGCATGACACCACAGCAGGAGTTAGAGGCTGTTAATAACGCGGTTGAGGTAATGATTGAAAGACAGCATAAATGTTGGGTAAATCTGCGGGGTGAACTTAAAGAGAATAATATATCTATTGTAAAGATTAATGATTTATCAAAAGATGATTTGGTTTGGTTAGAGCGATATTTTCTTGAGAATATATTTATGTTGCTTACTCCTATAGCCATAGATCCGGCACATCCCTTTCCTTTTCTACCAAACCTTAATCTGGCTCTGGTTTTTGAGTTAATAGATGGCAGCAAAGCCAAGAAGAAAAAATCTGACGATGAGGATTCTGGCGAGAGGATGACTATAATTCCCCTACCCGCTCGTTTGCCTCGTTTCGTTTCAGTGCCAGGTGATAATATACGTTGTCTCATGATAGAGGATGTAATAGAACATTTCTTACCGATACTTATGCCTAATCACTCAGTGGTTGATAGCGCTTTGTTTCGGATAATAAGAGATAGTGAGCTAGAAGTTGACGATGATGACGATCAAGATTTTGTAAGGAATTTTGAGATAGCGATAAAACAGCGCAGACGTGGAAGAGTTATTCAGATCAAATTTGCCGCTCCGGCCAGTAAAAATTTAGTGAATTTTGTTTCCGAGCAAATGCATGTTCGCCTTGAGGACGTTATAGAGGTAAACGGAATGTTAGGGCTTACTAATTTACGGGAACTTCTTGCTTATAGCCCTTCGGATTTACGTTTCCCATCTTTTGACGCTAGATTCCCAGAAAGAATAGATGATTTTCATGGCGACTGTATGAAGGCGATAGCCACTAAGGATATAGTTATCCACCATCCGTTTGAGACGTTTAATGTTGTTATCCAATTCTTAAAACAAGCGGTAGAGGATCCGAATGTTGTTTCCATTAAACAGACATTATATCGTACTAGCAAGGACTCCCCTATCGCGCATGCGCTTATAGCCGCCGCTGAGGCTGGCAAGTCGGTAACCGCTCTTGTTGAGTTAAAAGCTCGTTTTGACGAGGAAACTAATATAAGATGGGCAAGAGATTTAGAAAATGCTGGAGTGCAGGTTGTTTATGGATTTGTAACGCTTAAAACGCATGCTAAAATTACTCTTGTTACTCGTAGGGAGAATGATTGTTTAGTTTCTTACGCTCATTTTGGAACTGGTAATTATCATCCAACTACGGCTAAATCATACACTGACTTATCATTTTTTACTTCTGATAAAGAATTATGTCATGACGCGGCTTATTTATTTAATTTTGTGACTGGTAACGCTCCACCAAGAGAATTTAAGAAACTTATCATCGCTCCTAGCTATATGCGTGATCAGATAATTTCTATGATTGATAAGGAAATAGAAAATGTAAAAAAAGGTAAGAGCGGAGCAATTTGGGCAAAGATGAACTCTTTGGTTGACAAAAAGGTAATAGACGCTCTTTACCAAGCTTCTCAGGCAGGTGTTAAAATTGAGTTGATAGTACGCGGTATATGCTGCTTGCGTCCAAAAGTTAAGGGGCTTTCTGAAAATATAACAGTAAAAAGTATTGTCGGGCGTTTTTTAGAGCATTCACGTATATATTGTTTCGCTGATGGTCATGAGATGTCTTCCCCTGAAACTAAAGTTTTTATTGGTTCAGCGGATTGGATGCCAAGAAATTTTGATAAGCGGGTTGAGGTGATGGTTCCGATAGAAAATCCGACGGTTCATGAGCAGATACTTGGTCAGATAATGATGGCTAATATAAAGGATGAAGGTCAAAGCTGGATTTTGCAATCTGATGGCAGTTATAAGCGTGTGTCTAATAAAAAAGATAGTTTTACCGCCCATAATTATTTTCTTAATAATCCGAGCTTGTCAGGACGAGGAACTTCGCTTAAAACAGCCAAATTAAATAAAACGGCTAAAGCGAAGAATAATTAATAATGAACAAAGCAGCTAAGGATAAGCGGGTTGGGATAATTGATATTGGCTCTAATTCCATTCGGATTGTGGTTTATGATGAGCAAAAGCGTTCCCCTATACCAATATATAACGAGAAAGTGTTATGCGCTCTTGGTAAAGGTCTTTCTATAACCGGAAAATTGAATCCTGAAGGTGTGGATATGGCTAAGGATTCCTTGCACCGATTTATAACACTTGGTAGGAATATGCGAATAGTTACTTTATACATAGTAGCGACCGCCGCTGTTCGTGATGCTAGTGATGGGGCAGAGTTTGTAAGCTGGCTTGAGAGCGAGTATAACGTAAAGGTTGATATTATATCTGGTAAGGAGGAAGCTAAGCTTGGGGCTTTCGCTGTATGTTCTTCTATACATAAACCGGAAGGTGTAATCGCTGATCTTGGTGGTGGTAGCCTAGAATTGGTAGGTGTTACCGGTGATGTATCAGAAAAACATATAAGCTTGCCACTTGGTAGTTTACGGATGCAAGATGAAAGTGGTGGTGATGTATCTCGGCTTAAAAAGATAGTAGATGATAATCTGAGACACGAAAATTGGATAAGTGATAAAAAGATAAAAAATATATATTTGATTGGTGGAAGTTTTCGGGCGCTTGCTAAAATACATATGCAAGAAAATAATTATCCTCTGAAAATTCTTCATGAATATGAGGTAAATACAAAAGATTTTATTCCTTTTATAAAAGCGATAATAGATACTCCACTTAATCGTTTGAGTAAGTTTTCTGGTTGTTCTACAAAACGTATAGCGTCTTTACATGGCGCGGCGATGATTTTGCTTCGTCTTACAGAATTAAGTAAAGCAAAAAAGATTGTTTTTTCAGCAAGTGGTATCAGAGAGGGGTATTTATATAAAAAATTACCCGCTTCACAGCGCAGTGACGATAATTTGTTGTTTTCAGGGCGAGCTTTCGCTTCACGTAATGGTCGTAGTATTTCTTACGCGCAGGAATTATTTGAGTGGATACAACCCTTATTTCCAGATGAGTCGGATAAAGAAAAAAGGCTTCGCCTAGCTTTTTGTTTATTTTCGGATATTGCCCTGCATATTCACCCTGAATATCGCGCGCAATGGGCTTTTCAACGGATAATTTATGGTTCTTTTACTAGCATTACTCATACAGAAAGAGTTACCCTTGCCCTTGCCTTATATTATCGCTATCGTTTTCGGCTGAAGGATGAACCGGTTTATTTAAGCCTTATTGGAAATAAAGAAAAAAAAATAGCGAAAATACTTGGAACAGCGGTTAATTTAGCTTATTCTTTATCTGGTAGTGTTGATGGCAGTTTGCCTAAGACTAAGCTGATTGTTGGTAGTGGGTCTATCGCTATTGATATAAACAGCTCCATGAAAGATGTAGTTGGGGATATTATAAGCAAGCGCATAGAGCTTTTGAATGAGGCTTATTTTTCAGAATATTATGAGTAGAATCAGTTGGATAGATGGCTACCCGTACAAGTCTGCATTGTCATAATATTAAGGGAAAACTCTTGTCTATATTACAGTATTTTTCTATAGTTGATTTATTGAATTAACTATAGAAAATCTTTATAAGGTTTGTCATGGGAAAACTAGATGGTAAAAAATTTGGAAAACCGGTTGATAAATTTTATTACAGATTTTTTGCAGGATATAGTTCTGCTTTGGTTGGATTGTTTGTACTGTATTTTCTTTTGTTCTTAAAACATAAGGAAGATTTTAGAGAAGACTTTTCATTTTTGATAAATTTATTGAAGGGTTATTTTGATTATCCAGTAATATTTTATAATGATATAACTGTTTTAATGTTTCTTGCTTTGCTTATTGCATTGCCTATCATTGTTGCGACTCCTGTTGTTGTATATAGAGATGGTATTAAACATAATAGCTTAAAGAAATTTTATGTAAAAGTTAGATGGGAAGAAATCGCTAAGGTAAAAGAGGATATTTTTCTCGTTTATTTGCTTAATAAAGATGATGAAATTCTTGTTACGTTGCCCAAAAATGGGAATTATATGTATCGCTTTGATGATTTTATAAGACTAATTACAGAGTTAGCCGGCATAAATCATCCATTAACAGTTCATCTAATGAAGAAAACAGATAATATTTTATAGATATTTTTTATATATTTTGTTGTTGAGTGCTGACGTAATACCTGTTACTAAAAATAAAGACAAAGGGAAATGAATAATTAGCTAGCCATTACTCTACTCCCCCCTTGCGGGGGAGTAGAGTAATGATTCAATTTTTGGTGGGGAGCGTATATGGCTGTCTACTATTCTACCCATGGCGATTACATTTGGGTATCAGGCACTGAACACGACACTGTCATGCCGTCTTTATGACGGCATCCGGTTGTGAAAAGCAGAGCTTTTCACTGGATTGCTCTGCAACCCACCAGGTCCCGCTAACCACGTGCGGGGTGACATTGTATCCAAATGCGATTGCCATAGCTATTCTACCCCCATACGCTCAATCTGCGTTTTTACTTGATTTCGCGTACTCCCCCGCAAGGGGTGAGCGGTTTTTTAATCATACGAAATTCTTTCTTATACGTGGTTGTGGCTAGCTAGCAAAAAGAGTGGTGGCATTGTTTGAATAGCTCTTTTATTTCCTTGCTTCATCGCTTAAATATGCTAGAAAAATATGTGTGATATTTAACCTTTAGCAAAAGCAAGAAAATGACCGATAGCAGCAGCCAAAAAACCTCTGATTTAGTTCCAATTTCCATTGAAGAGGAAATGAAGAAATCCTATCTTGATTACGCTATGAGCGTGATCGTGAGTCGGGCGATTCCTGATGTTCGTGATGGGCTTAAACCGGTGCATCGGCGTATTCTTTATGGAATGTTGGAACTTGGCTGTGAGCATAACAAGCCATATAAAAAATCCGCCCGTATCGTTGGTGATGTGATGGGTAAATACCACCCGCATGGTGATAGCGCGATTTATGATGCTTTGGTGCGGATGGCACAACCTTTCTCAATGCGCCTTGAGCTGGTTGATGGTCAGGGTAATTTTGGCTCTATGGATGGTGACTCGCCAGCGGCTATGCGTTACACCGAGTCACGTCTTTCTAAAGCGGCGCATGGTTTGCTTACTGACATTGATAAAAACACTGTTGATTATCAGGAAAATTACGACGGATCTGAAAAAGAACCCGTAGTGCTTCCAGCTTCCTATCCAAATATTTTGGTAAATGGCGCTGGCGGTATCGCGGTTGGTATGGCAACCAATATTCCGCCGCATAATCTTGGTGAGGTGGTGGACGCTTGTATGCTCTATCTGGATAATCAGGAAGTGACTATGGATGAGTTGCTTGAAGCCTGCCCTGCCCCCGATTTTCCAACTGGTGGTATTATTCTTGGCGTGAGTGGCGCGCGTAGCGGGCTTTCCACTGGTCGTGGTTCGGTGATTATGCGCGGAAAAACTGAGATAGAGGAGATTCGCGCTGGTCGTTACGCTATTATAATCACTGAGGTGCCGTATCAGGTAAATAAGGCGAATATGATAAAACGTATCGCTGAGCTGGTAAATGATAAGAAGATAGAAGGTATTTCTGATTTGCGCGATGAATCGGATAAATCAGGTGTACGGGTGGTGGTTGAGATAAAGAAAGACGCTGTTCCAGATGTGGTTCTTAGTCAATTATTTACCTATACTCCGCTGCAAACTAGTTTTGGTGTTAATATGCTGGCGCTTGATAATGGTCGTCCGGCGGTGATGAATCTAAAGGATATAATTACTTCTTTTGTTAATTTCCGTGAGGAAGTAATCACCAGACGTACCAACTTCCTGCTTGGTAAAGCGCGTGATCGGGCGCATTTATTGATCGGTCTTGCCATTGCTGTCGCTAATATTGATGAGGTGATAGCGGTAATTAGAGCGTCCGCTGACCCTAATATCGCTCGTGAGGAGTTAATGCGCCGTGATTGGGACGCTGGAGATGTTCTGCCGTTGTTGCAACTGGTTGATGATTCTGGAAATAAGGTAATTGGTGGTCGTATTAAATTTACTGAAGCGCAAGCGCGAGGAATTTTAGAATTACGCCTGCAACGTCTTACTGGTCTTGAGAGGGAAAAAATTGATGGCGAAATGCAAGAGCTTTCCGCTGAGATAACCGAGTATCTTTCTATTCTTAGCGATAGAGAAAAGCTTTATGGAATTTTAAGGCAAGAATTACTTGCCGCTAAGGAGCAATTTGCCACCCCTCGTCGCACTGAAATAGAGTTTTCTGAGTTTGAGGCTGATATTGAGGATTTAATTCAGAAAGAGGATATGGTGGTGACCGTAACTTCTGGTGGTTATATAAAACGTACTGCCCTTTCTGAGTACAGGGCGCAGCGGCGTGGTGGCAAGGGTAAATCAGCGATGAGTGTACGTGATGAGGATCTTACAACTGAGTTGTTGGTTGTAAATACCCATACTCCAGTACTGTTCTTCTCGTCTCTTGGTAAGGTGTATAAGCTTAAAGTATATAAATTGCCGCTTGGAGCCGCTAACACACGCGGTAAGGCACTGGTCAATCTTTTCCCGCTTGCCGATGGTGAGACTATAACCACTTTTATGCCACTTCCTGAGGATGAGAGCCAGTGGGATGAAATGAACATATTTTTCGCGACCGCCAAAGGTAACGCGCGTAGGAATGATTTATCTGATTTCCATGATATTCGCGCTAATGGTAAAATCGCCATTCGCATGGATGAGGATGATAGCTTGGTGGCTGTTCGGGTTTGCTCGGAAAATGATAATGTATTCCTAGCGTCAAAATCAGGAAAAGCCATTCGTTTTCCGGTAAATGCTGTTCGGGTGTTCAAAAGCAGAACTTCCGACGGTGTAAGAGGTATGAAGCTTACTTCTGGCGATGAGGTTGTTTCTATGAGCATTATCGGTGGTATAGAGACTAGCGCTGAGGAAAGACAAGCGTACCTAAGAATGGCCGCCGTAAAACGCAAAGCGATAGGTGGCGATGATTCTGATACAGATGATAACGTAGATAATGCTAGTAATGATGGTGAATCTGTGGCGGATATAACCATCTCTGATGAGCGTTTCGCTGAGTTAGAGGCGGCGGAGGAATTTATACTTACCGTCACCGAAAATGGTTATGGAAAACGTACCTCTGCTTATGAGTATCGTACTATAGGGCGTGGTGGTTCGGGTATGGTAAATATCGTGACTTCCAAGCGTAACGGTAAGGTGGTATCTAGCCAACCGGTTGGACAAAGCGGAGAAATTATGTTGATGACAGATCATGCTACTGTGATACGCTGCCCGCTTGATGGAATACGGGTTGCTGGTCGTAACACGCAAGGTGTTACTATACTGCGCACCGCTGATGGTGAAAAGGTAGTTTCAGTGGTATCAGTACCAGAGGCAGAGGCTGCTGATAATGAGGAAGCTGAAGAGGTTAGCGGCGAGTAATATCGTTTTTACTATTTTCTCTATCCTTTAGAAAACTTCTGAAATCATCGGTGTTGCCACCTTTTTCGTTTATTATCTCTCTTATTGTGGAGGCGGCGATCCGTGTCGCGTCTTGCTCACGCAGGTTATGATCTGTTACTGTTCCAACAAACTTTTTGGTTTTTTCTGGTTTTTGATCTTTGTTTTTATTTAGCTGATTTATTGTCGCATGGTTAATTATGCCTTTGGGGTAATATTTTTCATTGCCATCTTGTTTTTTAAGCCCTAGCTTTTCTACATATTTATTTTGTGCCCATGTTTCTGGCTTTTCACGATCTCCCCACTCATGTCTGGTATAATTTTGGTTTTGTATAAAGAAGTCTAATATCTTTTTATTGCTTTCAAGATTTAACGATTTATCACAACCGGATAGTCTTTCATAAATACTGTCCATACGTATATTAAATAATCTTATAGAGTAATTTTTCCCTAATTTACTATTATCTCCAAAACTTTCTATATTGTTACCATTCACTTTTACAACAGCGCCAGAGCCTATAACTACTGGAATTTCCTTATTATCAACAGACATGAGACCTATATTTTTATCTTTTGCATCGGAGAAAAGCAAACCTTTTTTAGCAAGTGAGGAAACCAGAGAATTAATATGATTATCTGTCACCCCTGTAAAAGTCAAATAATTCGGTGTCAGATTTTGTAAAGTCACTAATTGAGTCAAACTTTATAAATGAGGCAACGCATGAGCAAACAAGAATTACGCAGTGGCAAGGACAGAGTTCTTGAGTCAAGCACAATAAAGCGGATGGAGTTTTTATGTTCGGAATATGAATTAATTAAGGCAAAGCGACACACAAGATTTTGTTTTGTCAGTGAATTTTATAAATTTCATAATCTAACCCGTCAGAATTTCATAAAATACTATAATCGTTACAAAAGTAGTGGTTCTAAATTAGAATTATTGCCTCAAAAACGCGGTGCTAAATATAAAACTAGGAGAATTTTACCTCATATAGAACAACAGATTATAGGCTTACGGCAAAAAGGTTTGAATCGTTTTGAGATACATGCTGATTTACAGATTTCTGAACATGAAACTCGTCCTTGTCCTAGCACTATTTATAATATAAGCAAAAAACATGGATTTAACAGATTGCAGCCAAGAATGATGGAAGAAAAACGCAAGATTATCAAAGAAAAAGCCGGTGAGCTAGGGCATATATTGCCATTACCTACCCAAAGGCATGATTTCCGGTGATAATAAACGTTATTATCTGGTGGGGCTGATTGACCATAAAACTTCTCTAGCGTGGTGTGAGGTTATTCCTGAAGTTACATCGCTAAATGTGATGTTTTCTACAATGAAGCTACTTAATTTATTCAAGAAAGAGTTTGGTTTTGATTTTGTTGAGATACTAACGGATAATGGTTCAGAGTTTGGCAGTGGTAGTAACGATCCAGCAACTATTAAGAAAAATCCTTTTTTATGCGTCTGCTTTTTGAACTTAAAATAAAACATCGCCGAACTAAACCTTACAGACCAAAACTAACGGAAAAATAGAGAGATTCTGGAAAACAATAGAAGAAGATTTGCTGCGTGAAATGGTATTCGACTCGCTAGACCAGCTCAAAAATGAAGTGTTCGAGTATATGACTTACTACAACTACGCAAGACCTCACTCCGCCGCAAATGGAAAAACTCCTTCTCATCTTATTGGAAAAAATATAACATGAAACAGATTACAAAATCTGACACCGAATTATTTGACTTTTACAACCCCTTCAGTTCTTACTTTTGGCAGTATTTCTATTTTTAATTCATCGTCTTTATATAAAGTAGCGAGTGGTTGTAATATTTCTGGCTCGTTAAATCTTTGGTGATTTTTTATAGAATTTTTTGGAAATGATATGTGCAGTATTTGATTTTTGCCTATGTCAGCAGTAAGAGAAAAATATCCATAATAGATATCTCCATCAACAATATCAATGTTGTGGTTTTGCAATTCTGATATTAATTTCCTTTTTATAGAACCATCATTAAGAGCTATATTAAAAGCTCTTGAGTCATATTCAATAGATGTTGGATCTTTAATATTTTTGTAAATACTACTGGTATTTAAGTGAAGGTTAATGATAAAATTTGTATGATCATCACGCGTAACAGTTCTATCGTTGGCAGCAAAATCTGTAATGTTGTTTCGTGGTGTATCTGTGAATAAATTTTGCATATTCAATATATTAAGCTTTTGATACCTCTGTTGCAATTTACAATTTTATGACAATTAATATAGCAATTAAATATTGCAATTATTTGCGGATTAAGCTATTAAAATATATATAAAAATTAAATCTTGATATATTATTATCGTAATTGTTATGCAAACCAGACCTACTGAATTAAATAACGAAATACATGAAATGATGCTTGATATTGGGCGCAGGGCACGTACTGCTAGCGACCAGCTTGCCAACGCTTCCAATGAACAAAAGGACATGGCGCTGGCTAAAGCCGCTATTATGTTGCGTGACAATATTGATTATATAGTAGATGAGAATAAGAAAGACTTAGATTACGCTGATAAGAAACAGCTTAGTGACGCGATGATTGACCGCTTACGTCTTGATGAGGGGCGGATTGAGTCTATGGCGGCAGGGCTTGAGACGATATGCACTATTCCAGATCCGGTAAATAGGGTTTTAGAAGAATGGGAAAGACCTAACGGGCTTATATTGCAGAAGATAAGTGTACCGATTGGAGTTATCGGGATGATATATGAATCACGCCCGAACGTTACGGCGGATGCTGCCGCTTTATGTATAAAATCTGGTAACACCGCTATATTACGAGCTGGTTCTGAGTGTATATACTCATCACAAGCTATAGCCAGATTTATTCATGAGGGACTAAGAGAAGCTGGGTTATCGCAGGACGCTATTCAACTTGTGCCTACTCGTGATCGGGCAGCGGTTGGTGAGATGTTGGTTATGAATGAGTATATAGATGTTATTATACCTCGTGGCGGTAAATCACTTACCAAGCGGATACGAGATGAAAGCCGGATTCCGACTATTTTACACCTTGATGGTAATTGCCATATCTATGTTCATAAAAATGCTGATATAAAAATGGCGTGTGATGTTGTGCTTAACGCTAAAATGCGTCGTGCTGGTATTTGTGGCGCTACGGAATCATTGGTGGTTGATAGGGATATAGCAAAAGAGGTAATTCCAGCCATAGTTGACGTATTGGATAAGGTCGGTTGTGAAGTACGTGGTGACGTGGAATCAGCCAAGATAGATTCTCGGATAAATCTAGCAAATGACGATGATTGGTATACCGAATATCTTGCTCCTATTATATCGTTAAGGATAGTTGGTGGTATTGACGAAGCTATAGCTCATGTAAATAAATATGGCTCTCATCATACGGACGCCATCATAAGCGACGATAAAAATGCCGCGAGAAAGTTTATGCGTGAGGTAAATAGCTCAATAGTAATGCATAATACTTCCACCCAATTCGCTGATGGCGGAGAATTCGGTTTTGGCGCGGAGATTGGCATATCAACCGGTAAATTACACGCTAGGGGACCTGTTGGCGCGCAACATCTTACCACTTATAAATATGTGGTACATGGTAACGGGCAGGTTCGTCCTTGATTTTTTGATAAATGAAGAAGTTTAGAAGTTGAAGCCAGTTTATACTAAAAATCGTGTTGTCGGTCTGCTTGGAGGATCATTTAATCCAGCGCATGTGGGACATTTGCATATAAGTGAGTATGCTCTTAAAAAACTTGGTATTGATTGCTTGTGGTGGCTGGTAAGCCCACAAAATCCACTTAAATCAACAAAAGATATGGCATCATATAAAGAGCGTTTTAGTTCGGCGCTTAAGGTAACAAGAGATAGTAAGCGTATTATAGTTTCTGATTTTGAGAGAAGAAAAAATATACGATATACCTACCAGACCATAGATAAGCTACAAAAGGCATATAAGGGAACTATTTTTGTTTGGATAATGGGAGCGGATAATCTCGCTGGTTTCCATAATTGGCAAAGATGGAAAGATATAGCGGCTTTAGTTCCGATAGTGGTTTTTGACCGTTTTCCTTATTCATTTAGTTGTACCTCTGGCAAATCGTATAGTTATATGAAGAAATTTCTTAATAAAACTAATAAGATAGACTATAAGGAAAATTTGCCACAACTTTATTTGATTCGTCTAAAAAAAGATGATAATTCATCTACGGATATAAGAAAAAAGCTTGGAAAAATGGCTTTTTTTGTACATAATTAGAGTGTATGTTATTTTTATAAATGGAGAAATATTATTAATAGAAAGCAAAGTTTTCCTAATCTTTCAGTTGATGAAATAGAAAAAATTATCTGTAAAGAGTTAGATGTCAATAAAGCTGAGGATGTTGTATCAGTTGATTTGAAAGGTAAAACCGATGTGGCTGATCGTATGGTGGTGGCTACTGGTATATCGTCAAGGCATGTCGCGGCTCTCGCTGATTACATAGTTACCGCTCTTAAAAAAGCTGGTTATGAAACAGTTCCCACAGAAGGAAAAGAAAGTGGTGAGTGGATACTTGTTGACGCTGGTGATGTTATCGTTCATATATTCAAAGCTGACATACGTGAGCGTTATAATTTAGAAAAAATGTGGTCGGCGCTGGATTCCAGCAGAGAAATCGCCTTTTAGTTAATCAACTGTAAATTAATTTATAATAATTTCTCATTATGAATAAAACTCAGCTTCTTTTTTTGGTAATTTTAATAGAAGGTTACGCGGTACTGGCGACTGAACTACTTGCGATAAGGAGTTTAGTTCCTTTTGTTGGCAGTGGTACGGAAGTAGTATCTATTATAATTAGCGCTGTGCTTATGCCACTTGCTTTTGGTTACCATATTGGTGGTAACGCCTTTAAGAAAGCCTACGCCAAATCAAAGCACAAGAAAAAAGAAAAACTGTCTATAAGAAAACTTTTACTTAAGAATGTGGTGTCATCGCTTATAGTTCTAACTATAGGTCTTTCTTATGTGTTTCAGGAAATATTTTTTTCGGTTCTTGAGAAGGTTGGTTTTACTAACCGTCTGTTTCAGACATCTTTATATTCGGTATTATTTTTATCTTTTCCAGTTTTCCTGCTAGGGCAAACCGTTCCGTTGGTAAGTAACTATTTCTCGCGCGAAAAACTAAGTGAGATAACCGGTAAAATGTTGTTTTTCTCAACGACTGGTTCATTTCTTGGCTCAGTGTTTTCCACAATAGTGCTTATGAGTTATGTTGGCGTGCATAATACGGTTATTGTTACTATATCGCTATTATGTATTCTTATTTTGCTGTTAGTAAGGAGTATATTTAGTTTTGAGACGATATTGTGCGTAATAGTATTTCTAACGGTTTATGGTCTTAATAAGACAGAGACTATGAGAGAGTTTGATATATACTCAAACAACGCTTACAATATGGTGCGAGTGGAAGATGTGCCGGAAGAGGAAAGGAAGGTTTTGCATATAAATCGTTCTACTTCCTCACAGATAAGCAAAGACCATAAGTACCGTTTTGAGTATTTCGCTTACGCTGAGGATAATATAATAAAACCAGCAACCGAAATTGCGAAGAAACCTCTTGATATTTTAGTAGTTGGAGCTGGTGGCTTCGCCATAGGTATAGATGATAAAACCAATAACTATACTTTTGTTGATATTGACCCAGATCTTAAGGATGTATCTGAAAAATATTTCTTAAATAGGAAACTAACCGATAATAAAAAATTTATCGCTAGCTCAGCGAGAGCCTTTGTTCACAACACAAAAAATAAATATGATATTATATTTATAGATGTTTATACTAATAGAATATCTATTCCTATGGAATGTACGACCAGAGAATTTTTGCTTGATGTGAAGGCGCGGCTTAAAAAGGGCGGCACTATAGCGGCTAATGTTATAGCCAGCCCTACTTTCGCTAATCGTTTTAGTGTCCGTTATAATAATACTTTCGCTAGTGTGTTTCCAACATTCTCACGGCAAATAATGCAAAACGATACTTTGGAAGCGAAAAAACGAGTTGATGATAAACCAGCCAATATTATGTATATATATTTTGATAATGAGTATACGGATGACAAAGATTTATATACAGATGATAAAAATACCTACTCCGTTGATCAGCCATATAATTGATTATTTTATTATTTAGCGATGAAAATAGCTATAAACGCGATTGGTAAACTCAAGAAAAATTCTCCTGAATATCAAATTTTCCACGAATATATAAAACGCACTAACTGGAAAATTGAATGCAATGAGTTCAATATAAAAAATTCTGGCGGTAAACAAAAAGATAAGGAGAATGAGGTTCTTGTAAACGCGTGCTCTGGCTATGAATATATAGTGGCTCTTGATGAATCAGGAAAATTACTTTCCAGCCAGCAATTCGCCACTAATATCTCAGATATACAGCAACGTGGTATATCGTCTGTCGCTTTTATAATTGGTGGAGCGGATGGGCTTACTGAAGAAACATTAGGGAAAGTAAATTTGATCTGGTCATTTGGTAGGGTTACATGGCCGCATATGTTAGTAAGAGCGTTACTCGCTGAACAGATATATCGCTGTTACTGTCTTATATCTAATCATCCTTATCATAGAGAGTAGAATATAGTTGTGATACGGATAATATTTATCTGGAAAAAATGATAAACAACTACTACTATATGTTGTATGTATAATAAAGGATAACCAGTAACCGGACTATATATATGACTCTTGGAAAACATACTCTGCGTTCTTATGATGAACAGTTGAATCATTTACTTTCTCTTACTATGGATATGGGAAAGGAAGTTCAAGATCTTATAATTGACGCGAAGAAATCATTTAGGGAAATAAATGAGGATAAGATCGCTGACGCTAAGCTAGCTGATAAACATATCAATAAGCTTGATAAACAAATAGAGGAAGAAGCGATAACAGTTTTAGCGCTGCAAAGCCCGATGGCTATTGATTTACGGTTTGTTATCTCAATAATAAAGATAACTGGTATGCTTGAGCATGCTGGTGATTTAGCGAAAAATACAATCAAAAGAAGTATGCGTATAGCAGGGCTTGTGCCGGAAGATGCTATAGTAAAACTTGAGGAAATGTCTGATATTATTGTAGAGATGCTTACTGGCGCGCTTTCGGCGTTCGCTGATAATGATGTGGAGAAGTCCGCTATTATTTGGAAAATGGATAAAGACATAGACGCTATTTATAAATCTATAATAGATATGATGCAGGAGGAAATGGGTAAGTCGGCTGATAGGGTTATGCCTTGCACGCAAGTAGTATTCGCCGCTAAGAATCTTGAGCGTTTGGGAGATCATATAACCAATCTTACCAAAATGGTTTATTATGTGATGGCTGGTAAAAGACCAAATAAGGCAACATTAAAAAGTATTATAGATGGTGTAAACGCCTCTTCCGATAAATCAGATAATGCTGATTCTTAAATGAGGCATGGCTTCAAAATGGTTGAATTATTATGAGTTATGAACGTCCAAAACCGGTGGTTCTTACTATTCTTGACGGTTGGGGATATTCTACCGATGATAATAACAACGCTATAAATTTAGCCAATACTCCTAATTTTGATAAAATAAGCCAAGAATTTCCAAAATCACTTATAAACGCTTCTGAGAATTATGTTGGTTTGCCTGAAGGTCAGGTCGGAAATTCAGAAGTTGGGCATATGAATATAGGGAGCGGACGGGTTGTTCTGCAAGATTTGGTAAAAATAGACAAGGCAATAGATGATGGTTCTATAAATAATAATCCGTCGCTTATTAATTTTATTGATAGTGTGAAGAGGAATAATGCTACTGTTCATTTGCTTGGTTTATTTTCTGACGGAGGCGTTCACTCTCACTATGCTCATATATTAGAGATAGCGAGAATTTTTGTAGCTAGCGGTCTTGACGTAAAATTACATTTATTTCTTGATGGTCGTGACTGCCCTCCTCGTAGCGCTCATGAATTTATTATGCGTCTGCATTACTCTATAATAGAGGATGATATGGCGTTATTGTTAAAATATTCAGAGAGTATACTTAATGATGATGAAGTTGATGAAATAATAGAATTTATTAATGTCGGTGAGTATGGCGAGGCGTTACATTGCTTTTTATCTATAGTAAAAGAGCAGAATAAACAGCTAGCTGATGATATTTTCCCAGTTATAAAAAAGCTTAGTGAGCTAATGGAAATAGAAGATGATTCTAATATTGACTATCCATCTTCTCTAAAAAACTATCCAGCTATATCTATTGCCACAATATCAGGTCGTTATTACGCTATGGATAGGGATAATCGGTGGTCACGTATAGAAAAAGCTTATGACGAGATGGTAAGCCCTAGCAAGTTTAAGGATTCATATATAAGCACTATTGAAAAAAATTATGATAATAATGTATCAGATGAGTTTATAGAGCCATTCGCTATCAAGGGTTATGCGGGAATAAAAGATGGTGATGGTTTACTTATGTGTAATTTTAGAGCGGATCGCGCGCGGCAAATTTTATCGGCGCTACTTCAGGATAGTTTTTCAGATTTTACAAGAAAGAAACAGATTAAATTTTCTTCCGCTCTTGGCATGTCTGAATATTCTAAAGAGCTTAATGATTTGATACCAGCGATTTTTCCTCATGAAGATCTATGTGGTATTTTAAGTGAGATTGTCTCCAAGCAAGGTCTTAAACAATTACACATAGCGGAAACTGAGAAATATGCTCATGTTACTTTTTTCTTTAATGGCGGCAGGGAAGAAAAGTTCGTCGGTGAGGAGCATGTGCTTATTCCATCCCCTACTGTAGCTACTTATGACTTAAAACCAGAAATGTCAGCATATGAGGTTACAGATAGACTTATTAATGAGATGAATTCTGATAAATTTGACTTTATTGTCGTTAATTACGCTAACGCTGATATGGTTGGTCATACGGGTAATTTAGAAGCCGCTATTAAGGCGGTTGAGGCTGTTGATGAATGTATAGGAAAGTTGTTTGACGCTGTAAATAAATTAGGTGGCGTTATACTAATTACCGCCGATCATGGGAATGCTGAAAAAATGTTTGACGCGCAAGCTAATCAACCTCATACATCACATACTCTTAATATTGTTCCTTTGATTATAGCTGGAAAAAATTTTAGAAATAAAAATATAAAAATTTCTGATGGAGTGCTTGCGGATATAGCTCCGACTATTCTACAATTACTTGCTATTCAAAAACCTACTGAAATGACAGGTAAGTCATTACTTATAAATTATGCGTAGAAAATACAGATTAATATTATTCACGTTTATGTGTTGTTGTTTTTTATTGACGGAAAACTTACCGGCTTCCGCCGCTTTGCACGATGATCTAAAAAAAACCAATGATGAGATAAGTAGAAGCAAAGCGGAGTCCGACAAGTTAGGTAAAAAAATAGAGAACCTTGAGAGTCAGAAGAATATCATCTCAAAAAGAATGGTAAAAATAGCGGCTTCCCTTCAAGCGAGTGAAGCTAGGTTATCGGCTATTGAGGAGAAAATTAGAGTTCTTAATTTAGACATAGAGGAAAAAACCGAGAGGCTTAATAAACGTAGAAAAGAGCTAAGTTTAATGGTGCGTTCGGCTATTAAATTAAGTCAAACACCAAAAGAAGCGGTGATATTTATGCCGGGTGATATGGATAATAATATAAAAGCCGCGAGAGCCTTAAAAATAATGACGAAGACAATTCGTAATGAATCTATCAAGATAAATAGTGAAATGATAGAGCTTAACAAATTAAAAAACGATGTGGAGAAAAAACAAGAAGAAGCGGAAGAAGAAAATTCACGGCTTAATAAGCAGAAAAAACTGTTAGCGGAACAGATGTCTAAATATAAAAAATTACAAAATGAGATAAAAGCCGAGAAAACAAAAATAGATATAAGACTAAATAAATTAGCGAAAAAAGCAAAAAATCTTAAAAATCTTATCGTATCCTTAGAAAAAGAAGAAGAACGCAAGAAAGAGGAGTTAAGAAAACAAGCTGAGTATAGTACTGGTGATTCTAGTCTTCGCTCCTTTACGGACGCTAAAGGTAAAATTCGTGTTCCGGCAGCCGGTCGTTTAATACAGAAATATGGTAGCGAAAAGAAGAACGGTAAGAGCAAAGGTATTATTATATTAACTAGACCGGACGCTCAAGTTACTTCACCTTACGATGGAGAGGTAATTTTCTCTGGAAAATTTATGGAATATGGTAATATGGTTATACTAAAACATAAAAATAATTATCATACGCTTATAGCTGGGCTTGATAATATATCCACTACCAGCGGTGAATTTTTGATGGAAGGAGAGCCAATTGGTGAGATGGGCAAACAATTAAGTAATAGAGAGCTTTATATGGAGTTGAGGCATAATAATAAGCCGGTTAATCCAGCTTCATGGATAAGGGAAATGAGCCGTTAGAAGTATAGCCAAGCGCTATGATGTAAAACCAAAACCTGATGTGATATATTTTGGAGTTAAATTCAATTTCTTGCACTCATTATTTATTTCTTCTATGCTTTTATTTTTTAATATACCACCGGTTACTAGCACAGAATCTATATCGAAATTTTTTGCACCGGGTATGTCAGTCTCTAAACTATCGCCGACTGCTAGTATTTTGTTTTTGTCTGGTCTGCCTAGTAAATCATGGCAATAATTATAAATATCTATATATGGCTTACCAAACCATTTAACTTCACCACCAAAATTTATATATTCTTTGGCGATAGCGCCAGCACATGGAAATCTATCGCCGTTTATTTTTACTACCTCAAGGTCGGGATTTAGGCAGAGCATAGGCAATGATAAGTTGGCAGCTTCTTTTAGAATATTATGATAATCCTCAGTTGTTTGTTCTTCTGAACCAAAACCCAGATTAAGTATAAAATTAGCTTCTTGTAGTTTATCAACTCTGTCAAAATCTAAGCCATCAAGGGTGGCGACATCTTTTAGAGCTGAAATAAGGTAATACCGCTTACCCCAGTTAGAGTATCCATTCTTTAGCCACCGAAACCCCACTTCACCAGAGGAAACTACCTCTTTATAAAGACTTTCATCTATTCCGAGATTATGAAGGACATTTATAACATTTATCGCTCTTCTTGGAGCATTTGAGATAAATATAACTTCTTTGTTTAATTTTTTAAGTTCTACTAGACTCTCGTATATCTTTGGATATAGATGAGTTCCGTCATGTATTACTCCCCATAAATCAAGAAAAAAAATATCGTAATCCGATATTATACCGGAGATAGAAGAAATACGCTTCATAGTAATTGTATCAGCCTAGATTATTACTCTTTAACGTCAGCGGCGACCTGCATTTTTATTATTTTATCAGGATCTGTTACCATACCGTTATTATATTGATCACCTTTTTTAATCATATCAACATATTCCATGCCTTTGGTTACTCTTCCCCAATAGGTATACTGACCATCAAGATGGTTAGCGGTGGCAAGACAAATAAAGAATTGACTATCGGCGCTGTTTACATCCATAGCTCTTGCCATAGAAACCGCGCCACGCAAGTGAGGCTCTTTGCTGAACTCGGCTTTTAGCTTTTTGCCAGAACCGCCGGTTCCAGTGCCGGTTGGATCACCAGTTTGCGCCATAAATCCATCTATTACACGATGGAATACCACACCATCATAAAATCCTTGACGAACAAGTTCTTTAATACGTTTTACATGTTTTGGCGCAAGATCATGGCGCATTTCTATTACTACCCGACCATATTTAAGATCCATGTAAAGGGTGTTTTCTAATTGATTATCTGCTGCCTTCGCAGACTTAGATTTTGCCATAGCGGTTACTCCAAAAATCATAAAAATTACAGTAAGTGTAACTAACAGGTTGCGAATCATAAAAAGTCTCCTTGATAGAATATTTATCGGCAATGATATAAAGCAGAATTTATATGATTATACAATATTAAATAATGTTTATACTCGTGAACTAACTTGCCAGATACTGTTTTACTCCATATTCCTCAATATCTTTTAATTGCGACTTAATAAAATTAGCCCGTTCATTGGCGTTTATTAAAATATTTTTCAAAATATCCAATCCATGATTATGATTAGCGCTATTTTGTAGCTCTATGAAATTAATTAGGTCATTTTTTGTTTTTTCTATAGTTTGTAAATCACACCTTAGTATATCTTCTGAGTCTTTGCCAACTTTGTACTCACCAATTTCCTGTAGGTTTGGTATGCCTCCAAGTAGCAATATCTTTTCAACCAGAGCGTCAGCGTACTTCATCTGCTGAATTGATTCCTTATATTCATAATCAGCCAGCTTCATAAAACCCATATATTTCAATATGCGGGCATGTAGAAAATGCTGATTGATAGCGATAAGTTGATTGCCAAGTATGATATTAAACTTATTAAGTATACTATCATCCACTATTTTGGACATTGAAAATCTTTCTAATTTAATACGTTATAAGCATATAAGTAAAATGTTTAATACTCTTACGCCTTGACTGTAGTCAAGTCAAGGCTTATGGGACATATTCACCGGATTTGTCTATTAGCCGCGCTGTTTAGGTGTAGCCGTTACGCTATTTACTTTATCTATGTTACTACCAACCATTTTAGTCGCATTGTGCTCTTGCTCAAGCCGTTGATAAAGTTGTAATCTTCTGCCGACAAGATGTTTAGCGTCAGACGGCATGGATACGTCATCAAGCTCAAGATCCTTTGCCGCAAAAGTCAAAGAATCCAAGTCTTTCATTTGCGAGCCACAACAACCTATAATAATGTTCGGGTTATTTTCTCGTAAAATTTTTATGCTTTCGCGCATAACATCTTTTACTCTATCATCCAGTTTTTCATATGGATTTATGCCACCACCTTCAAAGGGACGCTTAACCTCAGTAATTTCCTGCGTTAAATCATTTGTACCAAAACTTACAAAATCCACCATCTTTGCCAGCTTTGCCAATTCCTTGTGATCGGTTATGGATTTGGTTTCTATCATCGCGCCAATTTTATAATTAACACGTGGAAAATCTTTTCTCTTGGCTTCCTTCTCAACCATTTCAATAAATTGCTCCATTTCATCAGCATTATTGATGTGAGGAGCCATGATTTGTAAATTTATCGGTTGTTCACGCTCAAGATTTTTTGATTTTGTAGAGTTAAAAATACTATTTAGCTGATTCTCATAAAGTCCTTTTGTTTTTAGGGCGAGTGGTGTTCCTTGCACGTCATCGCCCACCCTCTCTTTGAGTTTTTTCAGTTCATTCTTAGAGAAGAATTCATCTGGTGGAAAATCAAACAAACGAATACGCAAAGGCTCTCTATCACTTAAATTCTCTATAGTATTATGGATTGCTCCGCTCAGACCATTATCCCTAAAATTTCCTATTGGCCCAAGATGAACAAACCCATGAGAGTCATTACTTAAAATCCCTTCTTTAATGTTCTCTAATGCCTCATTGTTATACATATTTTCTGTACGTATTAAACCAATTCCTTCTGCTCCTGATTTCATAATTTTAGTTATTTCGTCATAACCTTGATTCATATCACTAGCTGAATTCAAAGTAGCTAAAAAATGGGGAGATTTGAAAGGAAGACTGGAAGCAATTTTTTCTACTTCTTTAACGATGGGCGTGACATCAGGATACTCTATTTTTAGATGTCCTTGATAGGCGGCGTTTCTGGCAAGTGTAACTTTGTCACCAGCCTTAAATAAAATTATTTTGTTTTTTTGTGGGTTATCATATTCCGGCTGCGGTGGGTTATTTACGTTCTCCCCCTCTTGCTGCCAATTAAATACAGCTCGCTTTACAGCATGAGAGTTATTAACCAAAGCTGACTTACCGTCAATCTGTTCAATACGATAATAATTGATTGCCTCACCTGTGTCAGAATTCCAAACCTCTCTATCTGATTTGCTAATAGTGGGGATACCCTTATCCAGCAAATGACTACCGCCTGTACCAAGACATACTATACCTGACAGTTTAGGCAATAGCATGCTATGTTTTTTTACGTCATAATCGTCCATAAAAAGAACTGGCTCTTTATCTTCCCTTAAAAGCTTGTTTACGTCATCCTCATTAAAAGCGACATAACCATTTATCGGCATATCATTAGATTTCAGGCAATCAACCCTATGTGTCTTTCCCTCAATTTCATCATCTATATCAGGCGACAGTGATTTAATCATCTTTCCATTATCACTAAGATCATATTTCTGTAAAATGCTATTATCAGAATTTGTTTTAGCTTGAGGCTCTTCGTCTTTATAATCACTATAGCGATGCAGCGGAGCTATAATATCCTCACCCAGCTTTTCTCGTAAAAATATAGAAAATGGAGTATCTTCTGTTATAGGGAAAATATCCGGTGATTCTAAATGAGATATAATAGTTCTATCAATATCACTCTTATCGGCAATTTCTGTGTTGTGAGCTCTTAAAATAGAGCTTCTATTTATCTGAACTTTTGCCTCATTGGTTGAGGCGGTCATCATAAATGGTTTTGGAGTAAAATTAGGTATGTTTCCATCTATATGGAGTAAAATTTTTTCTAAATGCTTAAATCCGTTAGGACCCGTTCCAATTCCTTTATATTCTCTCATCATATAGTCATTGGTAATAGCATCAGGGCGAAAGCCTGCTCTTAGCTCACCAATAGCCGCGTCATAATTTTCAACAATCTTATATTCTAAATCTATATCTTTCCTAGATAACTCTCTTTTAAGAGGAGCATACACAGCTCTATCAATACTTTCATGGTCATCATCAATAGCTAATATTTTTAGGGTTCTAGTCATTCAGTATATTTTGTTAAATTGCAAGATTATTGAAGTTTATTTACCATTTAAGCTTAAAAAATCAATAAAATCAACTTGCAATATTATTTGTCAGTAATATGATTGCCCTCGTTGTTTTAGTGCCATACAATCCAATCAAACCAATTGATATTTAGGGATATTATGAAAAAAATAGAAGCTATTATAAAACCTTTCAAGCTTGATGATGTTAAGGATGCTCTTCAGGAGGTAGGATTACAAGGAATTACGGTTAGCGAGGCTCGTGGGTTTGGTCGTCAAAAAGGCCATACAGAGCTTTATCGTGGCGCTGAATATGTGGTTGACTTCTTACCTAAGGTAAAAATTGAGGTGGTGGTAGAAGATAGTATGGTTGAAAAAACAATTGACGCTATTACTAACGCCGCCCATACGGGACGTATTGGGGATGGTAAGATATTTATTATACCGATTGAGGACGCTATCAGGATAAGAACCGGTGAAAGAGGCGATAGCACTATTAATTAGTTCATTAATATATTTCTATAAATATGTATTGGTCAGCTATGTTATTACTCACTTTACAAACAATAATACACTGTTATAACTGCGTTCCTGTTTGGCTCTCTATTGCTTGATTGGCAAATGTTCATTAATTGATAAGCAAAAATAATATATAAGAGGTTAGCATGTCTGAGAATGTTTTTAATTTAATAAAAGAGAATGACATTGAATTTGTCGATTTCCGTTTTACCGATCCGAAAGGAAAATGGCAGCACACATGTTATGTCGCTTCGCAAATAGATGAGAGTAGTTTTGAGGATGGTATCATGTTTGATGGTTCTTCAATAGCTGGATGGAAGTCAATTAATGAGTCCGATATGATACTTATGCCAGATGCTAGTACAGCATTTATTGACCCATTTACCGCTCAACCGACATTGGTGATTGTGTGTGATATTGTTGAGCCATCAACTGGGCAATCATATAGTCGTGACCCACGTTCGGTGGCGAAGCGAGCTGAGTCATACTTAGCGTATACTGGTATTGGCGATACAGCTTATTTTGGACCTGAGCCGGAATTTTTTGTTTTTGATGATGTGCGTTTCAAAACTAGCGGTAATTATAGTTTCCATCGTTTGGATAGCGAGGAGCTTCCAGCTAATAATGATAGAGAATATCATGCCGGTAATATGGGACATCGTCCCGCTACCAAAGGTGGTTATTTCCCTGTTCAACCGGTTGATTCTTTAGCGGATCTTCGCGGTGAAATGCTATCAACACTAAAAATGATTGGAGTTGAGCCAGTTCTTCATCACCATGAAGTAGCTCCGGCGCAGTGTGAGCTTGGCACATTATTCTCCACATTGTTGGGAACTGCTGATAATGTTCAAAAATATAAATATACTGTGCATAATATAGCGCATTCATATGGTAAAACCGCTACTTTTATGCCTAAACCAATATCTGGTGATAATGGTTCTGGGATGCATGTTCATCAATCAATATGGAAAGATGGCAAGCCTTTATTCGCTGGGAATGGTTACGCTGACCTTTCAGAAACTTGCTTATATTATATAGGTGGTATTATAAAGCACGCGAAAGCGTTGAACGCCTTTACTAATCCTTCTACCAATAGTTATAAGCGTTTAATACCCGGATTTGAGGCTCCAGTGTTGCTTGCTTACTCAGCTCGTAACCGTTCGGCTTCTATCCGTATTCCGTATGTAGCGTCACCAAAAGGAAAGCGTATTGAAACTCGTTTTCCTGACCCGTCAGCTAATCCTTATTTAGCTTTTTCAGCGTTACTTATGGCTGGACTTGACGGTATTGAAAATAAAATTCATCCTGGTGACGCTATGGATAAGAATCTATATGATCTTCCTCCTGAAGAACTAAAAGATGTACCAACCGTTTGTGGCTCGTTACGGGAAGCCCTAGAAAATCTTGATAGTGACCGTGCGTTCTTGAAAAAGGGAGAAGTATTCACAGACGATTTAATAGATGCTTATATAGATCTTAAAATGCAGGAAGTGTATCGCTTAGAGCATACTCCGGCTCCGATTGAGTTTGAGATGTATTATAGCGTTTAATTATATTTTTATACATGTAAAGACACCCGTTATTACAATAGTAACGGGTGTTTTTTTATTTATGGTAAATTGTCCTTATTTTTTTCCTAAAAAATAAAGTTGTTTTGCTCCCGCTACGGGACTACTGTCCCTCGCATGGAGCATAACTGAAGGCTCGCACGACCTGCTGGTCGTGCTTATCGCTTAGCTCAGCAGTGAAAAATTAACTCTTTTGGAGTTGGTTTCAATAAGGTGGACAGTTGAGTCCTTTTGGTGATGAGGTGAATATCTCATAGCCATTTTTTGTAACAGCAATGGTATGTTCAAATTGCGCTGATAGTTGCTTGTCACGAGTTGTAACAGTCCAACCGTCATACTTGTTTAGTATAGTACGATAGTCACCAACATTTATCATTGGTTCTATAGTAAAGAACATACCTTCACGCAGAACTACAGAGTAGTTCTCATCATAGTAATGTAGTACGCTAGGAGCGGAGTGGAATACTTTGCCGATACCATGTCCACAATAATCTCGTACTACCGAATAGCCATGACCTTCAGCGTAATCCTGTATGGTTTTTCCTATATGGCTTAGGTGAACACCCGGTTTTACTTGTTCAATTCCTAACATCATAGCGTCATAGGTGATTTTTGTGAGCCGTTTTGCCTTGATTGGTGGATCGCCTACCCAATATATACGGCTAGTATCACCATGCCAGCCATCAAGAATTACGGTTACGTCTATATTTACTATGTCACCATTTTTTAATTTTTGCTCACCGGGAATACCATGACACACCACATGATTTATAGATGTGCAAATTGATTTAGGAAATCCACGATAATTAAGAGGCGCTGGAATAGCTCCATTATCTATTATCATTTTGTGGCATAAATCGTTAAGCTGCTGGGTAGTCGCTCCGCTTACAACATGCTCTGCGATCATATCTAATACTTCAGCAGCAAGGCGACCAGCCTTTCTCATTCCAACAAAATCTTCTTCGGAATGTATTGTTATTTCCCTATTTTCACCCACAATAAATTAACCCTCTATTTTTACCATTTCAGTTGCTATATAATTACTATACGCAAAAGTCGGTTTTATGCTATTTCTATTCTAATTAAGGAATTTATCAGGAATATATTTTTATGCAAACAACAAAAGCAGCAATGATAGTGATTGGAAACGAGATATTATCGGGGCGTACTCAGGACAAAAACATAAATTTTCTTGCTGACTCTCTTAACAAACAAGGAATAACCCTATCAGAAGTAAGGATAATTCCTGATGATGAGCAAATGATTATAGATACGGTAAAGGATTATAGCGAAAAATATGATTATGTGTTTACCACTGGTGGGATAGGTCCTACTCATGATGATATAACAAGTCTTAGTATAGCTAAGGCTTTTGATAAAAAATATATTTTGAATAAAGATGCGGAAGAAATTTTACTTAATTATTACGGGAAAGATAATCTTAACGAGGCTCGTCTTAAAATGGCACATATGCCTGAAGGGGCTACCCTTTTACATAATCCGGTAAGTGCCGCTCCCGGTTTTATTATTGATAATATATATGTAATGGCAGGTGTACCGAGCATTATGCGCGCTATGTTTGATAGTATCAAAGGAGTATTAAAGGGAGGAAAGATAGTTCTGTCCAAGACAATCTCCTCATTCATTACAGAAGGAACCTTAGCAAAAGAATTAACCAGCATACAAAATAATTTTCCTGATGTTGAAATAGGCAGCTATCCTTTTATAGAAAATAGCCGTCTTGGAACTAGTGTTGTTTGTCGCTCTAGTGATGAAAGCAGACTAAATTTATGCTCTAGTGAAGTAGAAAATTATTTAAGAACTCTTACCTCTGAGCTAAAGGTGACTTAGTGTTCACCATTGAAATTTATTCTAATTGAATGTTAGTTATCATAGCTTTTGTTTATATTTGACCAATAATTATAGCACGTGCTATCATCGGCGTATGACTGGGAGTTCCGGTCTGGGGCTTAAGAACCTCTCTCAATCCGGCAGAGACATCTGCCGTTATCAAACTGTCACCTCGCATTGCGTCGGGGTGGTGGCGTTATATAATAACCGCTCGCGGTCATGATTGAGTGACTTCTTAACACCCCGGCATCAGCGCAAATATTTGCCTGATGCCGTTTTCATTAATATTTTGATAAAATGAAAAATGAGAATGGTGTGTTATGAAAAAACTTCTGAGATTAATATTTAACCGGAAAAGTGCTCTTGAGGAAGCAGTACAGCTTGCCGTAAAAGCCGTAAATGTCTCTTATATGTATAAAATAGATAAAAACTATATTCCTACTAAGACAGATCTCATGTTATTTGACTGCATAAGCAAGGTATTACAAAAAAACCAGCAAAACATGGAATATATTTGTTGCTCCATGCGTAAGAGATTTGATGAACATCAGAGCAATGTAAGTGCCGTGTCTAATCCATCAAAATAGCGTTTCCAGCGTAATGAGCGCAGATTCCTAGTTCTTCCTCTATACGGATAAGTTCATTATATTTAGCCAGCCTGTCAGTACGTGACAATGATCCGGTTTTAATCTGTCCACAATTACTCGCTACCGCAAGATGCGCTATAGTTGTATCCTCTGTCTCGCCTGAACGATGAGAAAGAATAGCTCTATATCCTGAGCGGTGAGCTAGCTGTACCGCTTGCATGGTCTCGGTAAGTGTACCGATTTGATTAGGTTTTACCAGTAGAGCGTTTGCCATGCCCTGCTCTATCCCTTCTGATAGGATAACCGGATTGGTAACGAATAAATCATCTCCAACTAATTGGATTTTATCACCAAATAAAGCCGTCATTTCTTTCCAGCCAACATGGTCATCCTCAGCCATTGGATCTTCAATTGATACGATAGGATAGCTATTTACTAGCTTTTCATAATATTTAAGCATTTTACCGCAATCTAAATTTTTCCCCTCTCCTTCCATTATATATTTACCATCATGGAAAAATTCACTAGCTGCTACATCAAGGGCTAAAACTATGTCTTCTCCAGCTCTATATCCTGCGCTTTCTATCGCTTTCATTATAAATGATAAGGCTTCCTCAGACTTTGAGAAATTGGGCGCGAAACCTCCCTCATCACCGACAGAGACATTATATCCCTCTTCGCTGAGACGATGTTTCAATTCATGGAATATCTCAGCTCCCATACGAATAGCTTCTGTCATACTATTCGCTGAAACAGGCATTATCATAAATTCCTGTATATCAAGTTTATTATTAGCGTGTTGACCACCATTGATAATATTCATAAGTGGTACAGGCATTATATGAGTTCCACAACCACCGACGTAGCGATAAAAAGGTAAGGCGCAAGATTGCGCGGCGGCTTTAGCTATAGCCAGTGACACACCAAGAACAGCATTCGCTCCTAATTTAGCTTTATTCTTTGTTCCGTCTAACTCAAGAAGAGTTTGGTCTATTTTTATTTGTTCCCTAGCGTCAAACCCGATAATAGCATCCGCTATTATGTTATTTACGTTATTAACCGCTTTACTGACCCCTTTACCTTTATATATTTTTTTATTGCCATCACGCAATTCTAATGCTTCCAATGAACCTGTAGAAGCTCCCGATGGCACTCCCGCGCGACCAAAAGATCCATCTTCTAACTCAACGTCAACCTCAACTGTTGGGTTGCCACGACTATCAACTATCTCACGAGCGTAAACACTTATAATATCTACCACTTTTTTCTCCTAAATTGAATTTTCTAAAATTTTGTTAGTTAGATAACATATATCAAAATAAATTCCATAAAATAAAGATAATAAAGTTGATTTTAATAATCATATATCTAGAATTTTTTCTAGTTTTGTAGTAGAGTATTGGATATTGCTGGATTATTGGTGGCGGTATGCCTTAACAAGGAGGTATAATATGGATATTGTGGCTGAAAAACCCGCGAATTCTTCAACTTACCGTATAACGAGTTCATTAAACGAATCATTGCTGTTAATGGAAGATATTTGCGCCAGACTATTAGAAAGTAGATTTTCTACCAAGAATGATACTGAAAGAATGTATTGGCAACAGCGTTTTAAGAACATAGTTACCCGAATTTCGCTAGCTCTTGCTGAGGTAAGAGGTCCTCGTAAGTTTCATCAGCATTACAAGCATGATGATAGCGATTCAGTATTGTTACCAGTTTTAGAAAATCCTCTTGATATGTTAGCGCATGCCTGTGAACAAGGACTAAAAGAGATAAATAAAAAGCTTGTTGGAGTTCATGACAATGACTTGCTTAGACATAAATCGCAGTTAGAGAAATGTTTAAATAGTTTTCTGATTAGATATAATGAACAAAAACACTCTGAGGCGTAGATAGTATTTGTGAATTTATTTTGAAAACTCACTCCCATACAAATTCTTTTTGGCATTGATTACCGCCGGTGCCATGATTATTATAAAAACTGTAGGCAAAATAAATAATATCATGGGGAGTGTCATGAGTGCGGGAAGACGCGCTGCTTTATTTTCAGCTCTCATCATTCTAGTCTGCCGGAACTCTGCCGATAATACCCTTAATGCCTGAGCTATTGGAGTACCGTATTTTTCGGTCTGAATTAGAACAGTAACAATACCACGTATTTCTTTCATATCACAACGTTCAGCAAAATTAGTGAGAGCCTTATTACGTTCTGGATAAAAATTTATCTCCACAGATGTTAGAGTTAATTCTTCCGCCATTTCAGGATATGCTGTTCCTAATTCTCTTGCGACTCTATCCATTGACGCTGTTATGCTAAGTCCAGCTTCAGCGCATACAGTCATTAGGTCAAGAGTATCTGACAAGGCTCTTTGGATAGCGAGATAACGTTTTGCTTTTTTTCTTCTTATAAATATCCAAGGGAGTTTAAGACCGAAATATAGACCAAGCAAAGGCCATAACCAGCCAAGAAGCTTACCAGTAAAGGTCACCGGTGTTGACAGCTCCATTAATATGACTCCAAGAGGACCTAAAATAAAAGGTAATACTAGAGTTATAAAAGCGAATATAAGTAGCGCGTCTTTAGTTCTAAATCCAGCTTGTACTAAAGTAGCTTCTGCTTGTTCTAATTGAAATTTTTTGACTAACTCAAATTTCATAGAGACTTTACGCATAAAATTTATGCTACTTTCAGGTTTTTTACGCTTTTTGGGCGACATTTCCTGCTTATATAATTCCTTACGACGAGCATGTATCGCTTTGATGCGTGCCATAAGTCTATTTTTTCTATTTCCTAACATATTATCAATTAGGACGATAGAAATTGCTATTATAAGGAAAGTAATACCTATATAAAAATCATCTACACTAATACCAGCTGGTAGGTTTACCTTAATAAAAGCGGATATGGGATCTAGTCGTTCGGTTTGCTGGATCATATCATATCTCAAATCTTGACATTCGGTTCATCGACCATATTCCAAAAGAAAGCATGCCAAACGCTACCGCTAGCGCTTGGTTTCCTCCCTCCTCCTCTATTAAAGGTTTTAGATAGTTGGGGCTTACAAACATTACAGCGGCGGCGACCACAAAAGGAAGTGAGCCAATAATAACGGCTGATGCCCTAGCTTCTGAAGTAATTGCCTTGATCTTCATTTTCATCATAAAGCGAGAACGCAATACATCAGAAAGGTTATTAAGAATCTCTGAAAGATTGCCACCAGTCTCACGTTGTAATATTATACTTGTGGTAAAAAAATGAAACTCTCTTAAGTTAAGTTCTTTCGCGGTTTCTAAAAGAGATTTTTCTAGTGATATACCCAACTTCATTTTATTTGCTACAGTAGCAAACACACTACCTATGGGGTCTGGAAGCTCAGTTGATACTTGTACTATAGAATCCGAGACGGGCAGACCTGATCTTAACCCTCTTACGATAAGATCTATCGCTTCAGGAAAAGCTCTCAAGAACTCTCTGGAACGTTTTTCCATTTTCATTTTTATTATCTTAAACGGTAGCCATATTCCCGCAATTAAGGCTACTGGAATGGACATTAATACCGAAAATTTGAATATTGCAGCCCCAGCTATGATAAGTAATACTGTAACAAATCTGCGCAAAATAAACTGCTTGGGAGTTATTTTTATTCCTGCGTTATCAAGTAAAATAGCTATACGTTTAGAATTAGGAAGTGGCTTAAGTAAGATGGAAGATAGTCCCTTACTTTCAAGATTTTTTCTGCGTAATGAAAGTTCTCGCATTACTTTAGGCGCGGCGGAACTTTTCATTCTCATTCTATCAATACGTCGCCTTAGCTCGCGACTATCAGCTATCTTTTTAGCTGAAACTAACGCTATCAATAGGATCACACAGATAAAAATTACAGCGTTAGTAAGCATTATTAGTTACCATACGTTATTATTGAGGTTCCGTAGACATGGCTTCTATAAGTTGTTTATCCAGCCCGAAGTAAGATGCTTTTTGCGAAAAATGTGGTCTTATTCCAGAAGACCTAAATTCACCAACTAGTTTTCCATCATCACCTTCACCTTGAAAATTGTAAGTATAAAGATCTTGGGTGACTATAACATCACCTTCCATACCTATTATCTCGGTAACATGAGTAACTCGTCTTACTCCATCACGCATACGACTTATTTGCACAATAAGATTAACAGCGCCAGCTATCTGAGTACGTAAAGCTTTGCTAGTAAGATTACCACCTGCCATACTAACTAGATTTTCCATACGAGTTAGAGCCTCACGAGGACTATTCGCGTGCAATGTTCCCATTGAACCATCATGACCTGTATTCATGGCTTGCAGAAGGTCAAAAGCTTCCGCTCCACGCACCTCACCAAGAATAATTCGGTCAGGACGCATCCTAAGGGCGTTTTTTACCAAATCTCGCATAGTAATCTCGCCATCTCCTTCTAAATTCGCTGTTCTTGTCTCTAGTGGGACTACGTGTGGTTGTTGTAGTTGCAGCTCGGCGGCATCCTCAATAGTTACAATCCTTTCACCGTTACTTATCATGCGGGAAAGAGCGTTAAGCATGGTAGTTTTACCAGAACCAGTACCACCAGAAATAATAACATTCAGGCGAATAGCTCCACATATTTTAAGCAATTTACAAAGATTTGGAGAGACGCTACTCGTATTAACCATAGCGTCTAATGTTATTTTTTTCTCAGAAAATTTACGAATAGAGATTGATGTCCCACGAATCGCGAGAGGTTGAGCGATAACGTTAACACGGCTTCCATCTGGTAAGCGAGCGTCACAGATAGGGCTTGACTCATCAACTCTTCTACCTATCCCTGTTACGATACGAGTAGCTACAGACATTACATGCTCATTATCACGAAACTTTACGTCTGTTAACTCAAGCTTACCTTTTCTCTCAACATAAATTTGGTATGGACCATTTACCATTATATCAGTAATCAAAGAATCTCTAAGCAGAGGTTCCAAAGGTCCAAAACCAAGCATATCATCAACAATTTGATTGGCTAGTAATTGTTGTTCGGCGTAGTTAAGTGGCAATCTTTGCTCCATTACTATCTCACCGATTAACTCTATAATTTGCCGTTTAAGCTCACTACGTGGTAATCTTGAAGAAGTAGTAATATCAATTTGCTCAAGCAGAAGGTTATATATCTTATCTTTAGTCGCCGCTAATTCCTGAGCTTCTTTACTTGGTGGTTTTGGAGCGTCCAGACTGCTATCACTTGAGCCAGCGAGCAGATCTTCTTTTGGTTGTAATTTATCTAAATTATTAACAGGTTCTGAAGCGGCTTCTTTAACAGGACTCGCTGTTTGTGGAGAGACAACAACCGCCGGTGACGAGTTACCAGCAGTATTTTGGTTATTCTCAGCTTGAGTTTCCTTCTCTTTATTTATAGCCGGAGATTGAGGAGATGCTTCTGTTGAGCTTATACCGCGTCTACCAAACATTAGAATACCTCTTTACTTTAGGGGTAATACTAAGTTTTTTTTTATATATGATTTTATATTTTATGTTCATAATTATTTATTCTTTGTCTTTATTTTCTTTCTTTTTCATGAAGTCAAATAAGCCTTTTTCGACTTTTATGTCTTCTTCCTTTAGAGTTGGTATTAATTTTTTAGCTATCGAATATAGAGGTTTCACCACATTATGTTTGGCATGGTGGACTGCAGGTATGTCGGAACCTATAGACATAAATATATCAGGATGATAGCTAATTTTTTCCTCAAGCTTTGCCATTATGCCTTTTTCAAAATCAGCGGTTCCGATTTCATTTTTAGCGCCAGCACCTACCCTGTTAGCTATTACCATTGGTCTCGGCATTTTTAATATATCAGCGATAAAATCACTAAAACGTAAACTATCACGAATTGATTGTAGAGATAACTCTGCAACTAATATAACACTATCAGAATATTTTAAGCACCCGTGACAGAATTTATCCATATATCTCGGTATATCCATTATTATAATATCGTATTTATTGGACAATTCTTTAATCAAGGAATCAGCTGTCGCGTCCGCTATATTTATTTGTTCTTGCAAGGGTTCTTCCGCGCTTAATACCCATAAATTTTCGTGAGTTTTACTCATAACCCTGTCAATAAATAAAGGATCTATCCTATCAGGTCTTTCAAGAGCATCACGCAAACCATGAGAAGGTTCTATATCTATCATTAGTGAAAGTGTACCCTTATACGCGTCTAAATCAACTAACGCTACTTTTTTTCCAGAATTTTTAGCGAATATACCAGCAAGATTAAGCGCTACAGTAGAAGCGCCAACTCCTCCACGCACGCCAATTATAGAAAATATTTTTGTTGGTTCTTTTACCTCATTATTGCCTTCTTGTGGTTTTTTAACAGCTTTGTTATAAATATTAGCAACGGTCTCTTTTTTAAGAGGCATAAGTAGATAGTTAGATATTCCTATATCCTTTAACCAACAATAGAAGCTATACTCATTTATTTTTCCAACTACTATTACTTTAGTTTCTGGACTGCAAAAATTAGCCAACTCATCAAATTGTTTTGGAGCGGAGTCAGCGGATTCTATCTCTATTAACAATGTTTCTGGTGGTTGTTTGTTATTCAAATAGGATATAGCCGCGCCAATATCACCTTTTTGAACAGAATTCTCGCCTAAACCGTTCTCACTGGCAAACTCGGATAATATCTTTATATCACTATCGTCTTTTACAAACGCTAGAAACTTAATATTTGTATTATCTTTTTCCATAGCTAATCGCACTCTAAAATAAGTTACCTAATTTATTCTTTTGAAGAGGATGATGAAGTGCTAGAAGACTCAGAGGAATCCTCCGTTGTATAATAGTTTTTTATAGCTTCAGCCGCTCTGCTTGAGTTGCTAATATTATTGTTTTGCCCATGTATTAAATCTCTTGGATTATCAATCATAAGACCTAAATTTACCGTACTTGCGCATCTCCAATTAGCGGCGGGAGTATTGGTGTAATTTGTAACAGGTGATTTTCTCCAATCCGGACATTTAGGAGGCAAAACTGATAGATGATTTATTTCTATTATAATTTGATTATATGGAACCGAACTATCAGCAAATGATCTAATATTTTCATAATGACCAGATTTCTTTAGCAAAGAATTTACATAAGCCACTCTTTTATAGCGATAAGGAAGTTCTCTTGAGTAACGTATCTCTATGTCACTCACAGCATTTATTCTTATGTCATTGATAGTTTTAACTAACTCTGCTTCATCTTCATTCCTTAAGAACTTATACTTGTTACTAAATTGTAATATTAAGAGACTATTTTCACTTAAAACATGATTTTTTATTGGATATTTTTTATAATATTCCTTAGGGTTATGTCCCTGCATATCAAGTTCAGGCATACACCCAGATAATAGAGAAGATAACATCGCTAATAAAATAATAATATTGTTTTTTTTAATTACGCTCATGCCATTACTCCAGAATAAATCCGCTTTCACCATTTAATTTATATTCTTCCTCGCCATATAGACTTTCAATATTTTCCTGTTCTTGTTTTGGCATTTTTTCTTGTCTGTGAATACTGCCAAAAAGCAAGCGTTCAGTATCAGTTGGTGGATTAAAGCCATCCAGAGGTGTTTGAACTGATTCTGGATTTGATATTGGACGAACTATGTATGGAGTTACTAGAATGACTAGCTCAGTTTGGCTTGATTGAAATCGTTGTGAACGGAATAAAGCGCCAAGTACTGGAATATCACCAACACCGGGAACTTTGCTTAAATTGTTACTGGTATCGTTACGCAACAGTCCGGCAAGAACAAATGTTTGTCCACTGCCAAGCTCCACTGTGGCATTGGCTTTTCTGGTGTCAAGTATAGGATAGTTAAAACCGTTAACTTGTATAGGGTTAGAGAAATTCAAAGTACTTACCTCAGGAGTTACTAAAATACTTATTCTATCATTAGACATTACTACAGGAGTGAAGTTCAAGCTTACGCCAAAAGGCTGATATTCAACAGTTATAGTCCCTTCACTGCCAGCAACAGGAATAGGATATTGACCTCCAGCTAAGAAACTAGCTGGTTTTCCAGTCACGGTGGTAAGACTTGGCTCAGCTAGAACAGTCGCGAGTCCCTGTGTCTCAAGAAGGTCTATTAATGAACTTATGGTGTTATTGCCACTGGTAAGGCTGGTAAGTATATTAGCATTACCACTTACTGCTCTACCAACTAATGACGTAGCGTCAAGAGAGCCTGTAACCACTTGGGATAGTATACCACCTCCAGTAACCGATGATTGTAAGTTTATTCCAAGAGTTTTAAGATCACTACGCGACATTTCCACGATTTTAACCTGTAAATTAACCTGATCCCCACCAGCGGTATTTATCATGTTTACAAGCTTTCCACCTTCTCCAATAAAAGACTCTACAACGCTTATTACATTCTGAGAGTCCTTAATAGACGGGGCGTAACCACTTACAACAAGCCCCTCATTAGTGGTTTTTAGTTCAATATCAGAGTCTGGTGAAATTTTTTTTATCATCTTCTCCATGCTATTAAAATTATGCGTAATATTAACAACTCTCTGTAAAATCACTTTATCGTCAGCATCAACGACAGAAATAGAAGTCTCTCCAGTTTTTCTGCCATAAACAAAAATAGTACTAGGTGATAGCACTTGTACATCGGCAGTATCAGGATTAGCCACTACAACTGAAGCAGCTTTTCTTGGCAGTTTTATTACTTTTCCTTTATTTATTTCAATGTAAACAGTGGTTTCAGCATTTACTGGAGCAGTAGATAAAAAGAAGCTGATAATCAGTGCTATAACTATATGTATTTTCTTCATTTCACACCTTGATAAAATTCTAGAACCTCAATATCTTTACCTCTAATAATACGTACTTTGCTTATTGCCGATTCTTTTTCTGCCATGAGATTGCTTACATCTCCATCTGAAGTATAAAGAGTATGTTTTACTTTATCATTCTTAACTTCATTCAAATTATCTTTCTTGCTTCTACTATCCACATTTTTCTTAAACAGTATGTTTTCATCAGGGATAGCTGTACTCACCAGAGCTAAGGATATTTTCCCCATTTCCGCTGCAACTGATATTTTCTCTGCTTCTTCAGAAGACACCTCAACAGTTATAGTTTTTGCTACGATAGCCTTATTCTCAGGATTTTCCAGAGCCTGATCAACAGCGAGAACTCTTATATTTTTAAGAAAAGTTTCAGTTATTACTGACTCCATGCCATTTACTGGTTTTCTGGTACTATAAGTTATAAGCAAATCTACATTGTCGCCTGGTGACACAAAACCAGCGTTACCCGAAACTGGATTTACCGAAATAGTAACAGCTCTTTTGCCGGCTCCAAGAACAGCCGACATAAAGCCACCTTCTCCCGATCTCATAAGCATTGAGGCAACTATAGGATCACCAGCTGAAATAGAACGACGGACAACTGCTCCCTCAAAGCTTCCAAGATTGAACGTGCCTTCATATAAATAACTTTCTTTTGGTATCTTACCTTGATTGCTTTCTCGTGCTTTACTCTCCTCAATTTCGGAATATTCCCGCCAGTCAAAATCCCGTTGCACTTTAATAAAGCTACCACTTGCAATATTGTTCTTAGCTATCATGATTCTTCTTATCTGAGGTCGTGGCTCATTATCACCAATGACCGGATTACTAGTCAGATAATTGCGTATAGACATTAAAGTAAAGCCTATGACCACCACCGAAATTATAATTACTATTGAACGACTGGACATTGCTATTATCGCCTACTATCTATTATCTAACCGCGTTTAGTTAATTCCATATTCGCGACACATTGAAGACACAAGGCATCTTCTGATGCTCATTAGGCAAAGTTAAACAAAAACAAATTAAGAAACGATTAAATAAAGTTGCAGAATAGCAACATATCATTAGAATTAGCGAGTTAGTTTAATTTGTATTAATTTTTTATTATTTATTGGTTACGATATAGTTCTAAATTATTTTTAATTTATGGTTATTTGTATGGTTAGTAACACAAGTAAATATAGATAAATTGTCAGTCAATATTATTGTAATATTATATTGTTTACGCTAGAATTTATACATGATTAGACAAGCAGAATTAGTAGAAAAAATCAAATCATATGATCCTAATATAGATGAAGATCTTATAAATAGGGCATACGTTTTTTCAATGAAAGCACATGGTACGCAAAAGCGTGCGTCTGGCGATCTTTACTTCTCTCATCCAGTTGAAGTGGCGTATAAGTTAACAAAATACAAACTTGATGCCGCTTCCATAGTTACCGCCCTGCTTCACGATACGGTTGAGGATACTGAAGTTACCCTAGAAGCGGTGGAAAAGAATTTTGGTAAAGAGGTAAGAGAGCTTGTTGATGGGGTCACTAAGCTATCACGACTTGAGGGAAAATCAGAAAACATAAAGCAAGCTGAGAATTTCCGTAAGCTTCTAATAGCTATGAGTAAAGATTTAAGGGTGCTTTTGGTAAAGCTCGCTGATCGTCTGCATAATATGGAGACTTTATCATATATAAAAAATCCCGATAAGCGTAAAAGAATATCCAGAGAAACTCTTGAGATATACGCCGCGCTAGCGGAGCGTATAGGAATACGTTCTATAAAAGAAGAATTACAGGATCTTGCTTTCGCTGAGCTTTATCCTGAGGCAAGGGATTCTATAATAAAACGTATGGAGTTTTTACGAGAAGAAGGTGTATCCGAAGTTGAGAAAACTAAGGAAACATTACGGGAGGAAATAGCGAAAGCCGGACTTGTGAATTGCCGTGTGCGGGGACGCGAAAAAAGACCGTTTTCTATATGGAAAAAAATGGAGAACAAGAAGATAAGCTTTGAACAGCTTTCTGATATTGTAGCGTTTCGTATCTCGGTAGGTAGTATAGCTGAATGTTACCAAGCACTAGGAGCTATACATGCCAAATGGCATACGATACCCGGTAGGTTTAAGGATTATATATCAACGCCAAAGTCAAATGGCTATCAATCAATACATACAACAATTCTTGGTCCGGCGCAGCAACGTGTGGAAATTCAGATACGAACTTTTGATATGGATGAAGTGGCTGAGTATGGTTTGGCGGCGCACTGGGCTTATAAGCAAGGCAAAAAAGTCGGTAAGGATGGAAAAAATCTCCGCTGGGTACGTGAGTTACTGGAAATACTTGAGCAATCTGATAATCCAGAGGAGTTTTTAGAAAATACTAAGCTAGAGATGTATCAGGATCAGGTTTTTTGTTTTACTCCTAAAGGTGATATACTTTCATTTCCAAGAGGAGCGACACCTGTTGATTTCGCTTACGCGGTGCATTCCGGTGTTGGCGACACCTGTGTTGGCGCGAAAATAAATAGCAGGATAGTCCCGCTTAGAACCAAACTTAAAAATGGCGATCAAGTTGATATTATAACCAGCAAAACACAGACTCCATCAGCAAGTTGGGAGCGGTTTGTCGTAACTGGAAAAGCCAGAAGCGAGATACGGAAATATCTACGCACAGCCCAGCGTAATGAATATATAGCGCTTGGTAAAGCTATTATGGCAAAGAGTTTAAGGCAAGAAGGAGAGGAGTTAACGGAGAAATTGATAGAGCCTCATCTTCCGCAGTTTAATAGGAAAACAGTTGATGACCTGATGGCTGATATTGGAGAGGGGATGATTAGCCGTCAACAGGTTGTTGATGTAGTTATTGGTGAGAGAAAACCGGTACATACTAATGGTGTAACCTCAGTTTTATCAAATTTATATAAGCCATTTAAGAAAAAAAATAAAACAAGAGAGGCGATTCCGATAAGAGGTGTTATATCGGGAATGGCAATTCACTTCGCTGGTTGTTGTCATCCTATACCGGGAGATAAAATCGTTGGAATTGTAACTACCGGCAAGGGAATAACCATACATACGATGGATTGTGAGACTTTAGAAAATTATTCTGACGCTCCTGAAAGATGGATAGATGTCGCTTGGGAAAAAGACCAAGAAGACGCGATTCATATAGGGCGTGTTAAAATGAATGTGAGTAATGAGCAAGCGTCACTTGCCACTGTTACCAATGTTATCGCCCGAGAAAATGGAAATATCAGTAATTTCAAGATCACAAACCGTTCTAGTGATTTTTTTGAACTGATGATTGACATAGAGGTGCGTGATATAAGGCATCTTAATACTATAATAGCTAATCTGCGTGGTAAAGAAGTAGTGCAAAGCGTAGAAAGAGCTGTTGGTTGATTTGTATGCATTTTGGATAATTTTTATTCGTGATTAAGTATAAATCATTACGGAATATTAGGCGTTTTTATAGCATCTTGACACCATATGTAGTTTAGTATATACATATAGCATGCAATATATAGGGCGGTGTCACAATCTTGTGTTCCTTCCGGTAGCGTCAAATGATAATGACGATCTGCTTGCCCTCTCTTCCCCTTTTTTAAGCCTTACTCTTGTACGTGAAATGAAAAATTATATGCTTTATGAGAACTCCGTAAGCGGTGTTTTGCTTTATTCACGTAAGGAAAGAAGATTTTTTCAAGAGATACTAGATTCAGAGCGTTACATATTGATGCGTTATTTTTCAACTAATGTTAAAGAGGAAAATATTTTATTTCTTAAACGTTATATTATAGATAATTATCTCTATCCAAAAATTAAGCGCGGAAGGCGTAGTAAGAAGAATTGAGGAATAGGAGAATAACGGAATTATAGCAATTACTTGTTATAAGTAAACTGCCCTACGCATCATACTCTTTTATAGTTAGGGTCTTTAGCAATGTTATAGCGTGAATTTGCTTTATCTCATTTTCTATTATTTTATGGACAAGGCGTGAACGAGCAAGACGTGGCATTCCTATAAACTTATCTGATACTACTATTATTCCTATATGAGTCTCACTACTTCCTTGTGGCGCACCAACATGTCCAGCGTGTTTGTGGCTTTCATCAAATACTTCCAGATGGGTTGGGGTAAGTTCTGATACAAGTTTTTCTTTGATAGAATCTTGGATTACGGGCATTTATATATATCACTTCCAGTGTTAATAGGTTTCTCTCGCTGCGGCGAGCGCGGCGATAGAGGCTATTATACCATGTGAGCGGAAGCTACAATTTGGTATTTTTTTCCATTTCCCACATTCTTCCTCGCTCTCATCACACATACCGGTAAATCGCATACCGCTAGCGTTCAAATTACCATGTGAGTCGCGCCTATCATTAATCCGGTACATACCGCCAACCGCTACACCATTAATCAAGTATATTAAGGGCTCAGCCGGCACACCATCTACCTTGTCTATAGTAGGAATACCTTCTTGAATGATAACCTCGCTTACTTTTACTCCTTCCTTTATAGTTTGCATTTTATTGCGCTC
Source organism: Rickettsiales bacterium (assembly GCA_041396965.1). Lineage (NCBI taxonomy): Bacteria > Pseudomonadati > Pseudomonadota > Alphaproteobacteria > Rickettsiales > Rickettsiales bacterium. The sequence continues at coordinate 1,049,891 of JAWKXN010000001.1, read as the reverse complement.
TTTTTTATTTAATTCCAGAACTTCATTAGCTGAATATACACTCATTATGCCCATACCGTAAGTACCGGAATCAGCCTTTATATAAACATATGGCTCTTGTTCTATTCCATATTTTTTATATTTTTCTTTACTATAAGAAAGTATTTCATCGACGGATTTCGCTAGGCACCGCAAAGATTCTTTATTCTTAAAATTAACAAGACCGCATTGATGAGATTTGGCGGAAAGCAACCATTTATCTATAGAGAATTTATCACAGAATTCAGTTATTAATTTATCATATTCGCTAAAGTGCGTTGATTTTCGTCTCCTGAACCACCCCATATTAGTTGAAGGAATTATTGGCTGTATTACATTTTGTAGTATTTCTGGTATTCCCGCCGTCATATCATTATTCATGATTATCAAATCCGGCTTAAAGCCATCTTCACCGATAACTTCAAAATGTTTTTTTAATATGGGATGCTGAATTATTTCTTTTCCCTCCGCCGAGATAAATTTTCTTACCTCTCCTTTACCGGCGGCAAGGCTTCCTATTTTGACATTCGCCCCAGTATTTTCAATGATTTGTGAAAGAGCTAGAAGATTATCAAAATAAGCGAGATTTCTGGTATGGTTTTCTGGTATTATTATTATATTTTTAGCATCAGGATAATTTTCTGACAAAAAATCATTAACGCATATGGTAGCACGCTTTCTCGCGACTGGTGAGAGGTTATTAAAACCAGCGGGAAATATATTTGTATCTATTGGAACTAGCCTGTTGCCACTATGACGTAAATCAACTGAACTATAAAAAAACGGTGGCGCTTCTAAGTATAGCTTAGTGAACCACTCATCTATCTCATTATTATGATTCTTACAAAAATCCCTTAAGATTTCTAGTATAGGTTTATTAGTTATACTGGAGAATTGATCGCTAATAGTTTCCGTGCTTGTGGTCATGTTTTTCTTGCTATTCTTCTGTTGTTTTTTCGTTATTCTTATTTATTTGTTCGCTTATAAAACGTGGTTTTTTGTCCCAATCCCCTAACACTGACTGAACGCAAGACAAAGCGGCAACCGCTGCCGTGTCAGCTTTCATTACTCGTGGCCCCATGCTGATTCCTTTAGCAAAACTATGCTTTCTTAATATCATAAACTCGCTTTCTGAAAACCCACCTTCAGGACCGATTAACACCGTGCTTTTTCCCGTATTTATTCCTCTATGTATATTATGCTGTTTTATATTAATTAAAGTTTCCAGTAGAGGCTCCCCTCCTCCGCTTTCATCACCATATAACAGGATTCTTTCTTTATCCCATTTATCTAATAAGTAGGTAATATTATCAACTATTTCAAGCTCTGGTATATTAAGCATTTCACATTGTTGCGCGGCACCTATAATGTGCGCTTCTATCTTATCGCTATTAAGAGAGCGAACAATCGTATGCTCAGTAATTACTGGCAGGATTTTTGATACGCCAAGTTCAGTAGCTTTTTCCGCTACAAGTTCGGTTTTACCTTTTATTGGAGCAAAAACTAGCCATAAATCAGGAGAGTAGGTTTGTTCATGTGTTTTGTTAAGTGGAACGATTCTTGTGTGTTTTTTATTTATCAGTGTTATCTTAGCGAGCCACTGACCATCTTTTCCATTAAAAAGACTTACATTGTCACCAGATTTAAGGCGCATAACGTTAGCTAGGTAATGTGATTGTCCTTCTTCTAAGGTTATTTCACTATCCTGAATTAATGGATATTTTGTATATAATCTAATCTCACGTGCCATAATTACATGGTATTTTTTATTGGTTATTATTATTTTATAATTATATACATATTATGCAACTATCCAATCCATATTTACGTTTAATGCGGCTTCACCAACCTGTTGGAATATGGTTGTTATTTTGGCCATGCGCATGGTCTATGGTTGTCGCCTCACGAGGGAATATCAATTTATACTATCTTTTCCTGTTTTTTATAGGGTCTATCGCCATGCGTTCGGCTGGCTGTATTGTAAACGATATTATAGATCGTAATCTTGATAAATATGTGGAAAGAACCAGAAATAGACCGCTTGCCAGTGGTGAATTACAGATTTCTCAGGCTATCGCTTTACTGATTATGTTACTTTCCGTATCAGTGCTTATCGCACTTCAATTAGGTGTTGTTGTTATGATATGGGGGGCTTTAGCACTAATTCCGATTGTCTGTTATCCTTTTATGAAAAGAATAAGTTGGTGGCCGCAATTGTTTCTAGGATTAGTATTTAATTGGGGAGCATTTATGGGTTGGGCGGCTGTGCGTGGTTATGTAGAGCTTCCGGCGGTAGTAATTTATATATCAGGAGTTCTGATTACTATTGGTTATGACACTATATACGCTCATCAAGATAAGGATGATGATGTTAAAATAGGTATTCGCTCTACAGCGCTACGATTAGGAAATGACACCAAGAAATTTGTTAGCTTATGTTATCTACTAGCTATTGTCGGATTTGTACTAGCAACTGGAAAATATTTATCAATATTAACTCTATTGCCAGCTGTTTTTCATGGTATATGGCAGATATATTATCTGGATATAAATAAGCCAGATTCAGCTAGGAAGGTATTTTTATCAAACTCCATATTTGGATTAATTGTTTTTTTATCTTTATTTATCAGTGTATTAATCTAAAAGATTTTCTTATATTTTGCCTTTTTAAGTAATATTCTGTTTACCATTTATAGCTATACTTAAATTATTAATATAAAATAATAATAAAAATATAAATATCTATATAAATGCTTAGTATATCAGGGAAAAGCACGGTTTAGCATGGCTTTCAGAGAAGACAGATCTAGGGATAATCATATTGATTCGGATAGTGATTCCACCAACAATCATCATATAGTAGGCGATGCTTCTATTAATGAAGAAAATATCCCTGAGATGATGATACCACCATCAATATATTCTAGCTCTAATTTTTGTTCGGCTGAGTTCATGAATATACTGGAGACTTCTATACATAATGTTATCTCTAATAATAATTCCGGCGCGCTTATATTATTATCCATCAGTAATTTATCTATGATAATAAACGCTTATGGTCATGATACTTCTGAGATAGTTATTCATGATATTATAAAAATGATAGACGATATACTTGGAGAGGAAGACACAATATACAGATTGCAGAGAGATCAGATTGGTATAATACTATCCTATAGCTATCCTGATGACACTTCTCGTATGATGGCTCGCATTAATAGTATGGTTCAGAATTTTGGGCGTGATAATTTTGAAACCGCGTCCTTGTATGTTATGGGTATTCTTGGTAGTGTCTCCTTTCCTTTAGAAACGGCTGATGCCAGTGACGCGCTGGACAAAGCTTATGTCACGATAAATAGTATGCAAAGCTCATCACAACGTACATATGAATCAACCCGCCATGAGGCGAGTCAGTGTCGTCAACAGATGGGTCTTGCTAATTACTTCTTTAACGCGATTAAAGAAGATAGGGCGAGGCTAGCTTATCAACCAGTAGTAAATGCTAAAGATGGTAGTATATCACACTATGAGGCATTACTTAGGATAGTAGATAAAACTGGCAAAATAAGTTCAGCGGGCGCGCTTATCCCTGTCGCTGAGAAAATGGGACTTATTGATGTAGTTGATACTATGGTTATGGGAATGGTCGTTGACGAACTTAGAGAAAATAATAATGTAAAACTTGCTTTTAATGTCTCTAACATGACCACTGAAAATCAAGTTTGGCTTACTGAGTTTGAAAGAAAAGTAAAACAAACTCCTGAAATCGCTTCACGTATTACAGTAGAAATCACTGAAACCGCTGTTCAGCAAGATTTACGAAGTACGGCTTTTTTTGTCGCCTCGCTTCAGGATTTAGGTTGTCATGTTGCGCTTGATGATTTTGGTTCTGGCTACACCTCATTCAGACAGTTGAAAGCTTTATCGGTTGATATGGTAAAAATTGATGGTGTATTTATCAAAGACTTAGCGGAAAGCTCCGATAACCGCTTTTTTGTCAAGACACTCCTAGAATTCGCGCAAGGTTTTGGGCTTAAAACAGTAGCGGAGTTTGTTGAGAATGGTGAGTCAGCTAAGATACTGATGGACATGGGAGTTGATTACCTTCAGGGATATTATCTAGGCAAACCTGAAAACCACCGTAGCTGGCTTAATGGTGGTGAGTATAAAAAAAGCTAGTTTTCTTGATATTCATATATTATTTGTATTATTCACTCACTTATAAAAGTGAAAGTTTTGGTGTGATCCCGTAGCTCAGCAGGATAGAGCAACGGATTCCTAATCCGTAGGTCGGAGGTTCGAATCCTCTCGGGATCACCATTAATAAAACATGCACATAGCAAAGATACTAAAATTAAAAGAAACTATTATTAAGTTTAGAAACGATCTCAAATGTGGTGAATTATTCAATGAAATTAGCGTAGCTTACCGCTTAATCCACTGAAACCCATAGCCACTACGTACATTTCGGAGGAGTCGGAGCGGCTGGCTTTAGGTTTAGCGTGTTTTACACTGGTAAAATCCTTACGCATTTGCGTTAATAGTTCTTTATCCGCTCCGCCTTGAAAGACTTTAGCGATAAAGACTCCATCTTTTTTAAGTATCTCGCGCGCGAAATAATATGCTGATTCTACCATAGCGATTATCCGTATATGGTCAGTGGCTTTATGCCCTATAGTATTAGGAGCCATATCAGATAGCACTATATCAACACCTGCCGGTATTAACTCAGTTATTGTCTTTGGTGCGTTATCCGCCATAAAATCCAACTTTATAGTGGTTGCCGCTGCTACCTCATCCATTGCCAGAATATCAACTCCTATTACTAAAGGCTTTTTTGTCGTTGATTTTACCCTATCTGCCGCCACCTGTGTCCAACCACCCGGCGCCGCTCCTAAATCAAGCACTGTTTTTGTTGGTTTTAAGAAATGAAATTTATCGTCAAGCTCTATCAATTTATAAGCGGCACGTGAGCGATATCCTTCTTTTTTCGCTTTTGTCACGTATGGATCATTTAATTGGCGTTGCAGCCATCTGGTTGAGGATGGTTTTCTACCACGAGCAGTTTTTACTCGTGTGGTAAGTCCTCTACTACCAGAATTTTTATTTGAGTTAGCCATTCGCTGTCTGCCATTCTCGCGCTAATGACAAAATTATACCCTCACGCACCCCCCTATCAGCGATAGTTATGTTATCAATAGACCATAAATCGCTTATCGCCTCAAATATAGCGCAGCCCGAGAGAATAAAATCCGCTCTGTCAAAACCAATACAAGGATGATTAAAGCGTTCAGATGATTTCATATCTAGTAATTTTTCAGTAGCTCTTCTTATATCATATACTGATAATGTTGTTCCATCTATCCGTGAGCGGTCATAACGTGGTAGGTCAAGATGGACAGCGGCGAGAGTTGTAACTGTTCCAGAGGTTGAGAGCATTTGCACACCACCATTTCTTATCGCCTCACTTATATTGTTTTTTTTGTCAAATTCCTGAAGCTTATCGGAAATTGTCTTTACCATATCCTTGAAGGTTATATCAGCGAAATCAGAGCCACCGAATTTGTCAGATAAATTCATCACTCCAAAATTTACCGACAACCAGTCATCTATTATTTTACCATTTTTTACATCTACCCACATAAGCTCGGTACTGCCGCCACCAATATCAAAAACTAGAGCTTTTTCATATTTTTTGTTCAACAAAGAAGCACAGCCAGAAAAAGCCAGCTTTGCTTCATCCTCAGTTGATATTATATCTATTTTTATTCCAGTTTCGTTAAGTACACGCTCTAAAAATAAGGCACGGTTTTTCGCTCTTCTACAAGCCTCAGTCGCTACAAATCGTGATGAAGTCAAGTCATAACGGTTCAACTTCTTCCTGCAAGCCTTAAGAGCCGATACCGCTCGGTCTATAGCCTCTTCCGATATATTACCACTTTTACTTACTCCCTCACCTAGTCTTATTATACGTGAGAAGCTGTCAAATACCTGCACCGGACTGTCCCCGATTGATGTATCAATTCTAGGCAACCCATGTAATGACGCTATTAGAAGTCGGCAATTATTGGTTCCCAAGTCAAGGGCGGCGAAAACCGGTTTTTCGCTCGCTCCCTTATTCCGCGCCGAACGTTTTGGCGCAGCGGTTGTTGTCTCCAGCATAGCTGTAGCTTTCTATTATCTGCCCCTAAGGGGGTATATGTTATTGAGTAAATCATGAAAACAGTCTAAAACATAACGATTAATGAAACAAGTATATCATTCTTATTTGTATAAAAATAAATATATTTATATAATTATCAATTGGTTATGGGTGTATGGCTGGTAGTGCTGATTTTGGATATAGGAAGGTAGCAGAAGACGAAAAACACCATTTAGTAAAGGGTGTGTTTGATAGTGTAGCGACGAAATACGATCTAATGAATGATTTGATGAGTAGCGGACTTCACCGTATTTGGAAGAATGAGATGGTAAGATTGCTAAATCCTCAAGACGGCATGAAGATATTAGATATGGCTGGTGGCACTGGTGATATTAGTTTTCGGATATTACAAAAAGCTGATTGTAATATTACCATATGTGATATTAATGAGAAAATGCTTGGTGAAGGTAAAAAGCGAGCGATAGATCGTAATATATATAAAAATATTGATTGGTTGTGCGCTGACGCTGAAAATTTGCCAATTGAGGATAATGTTTATGACGCTTATACCATAGCTTTTGGTATTAGAAACGTTACTCATATTGATAAAGCTCTGAGTGAGGCATACCGAGCGCTTAAGATTGGTGGACGATTCCTCTGTCTTGAATTTAGCGAATTACAGGGTGATATTTTACAAAAAATATATGATTTTTATTCATTTAATATTATTCCAAAAATTGGCGAAGTGGTGACGGGAGATCGGCAAGGATATGAATATCTGGTAGAAAGTATTCGTATGTTCCCGAAACAGGAAGAATTTAAGGAAATGATTGAGCAAGCTGGTTTTGCTAATGTAAAGTATCATAATCTGTCGCAAGGGATAGTGGCTATTCACTCCGGATGGAAGGTTTAGCGCTTAATGTTCACTGGTTTACGTAATAGTTTTCGTCTTTTTAATATAGCTAGGATTCTAGCTAAGGAAGACGCTTTATTTTTGATAGATGATTTGGAAATATCCCCTATTCTTTCTGTTGTATGCAGAATATTTACTAGCAAAAAGCTGGATAAACGTAAAGGTGAAAGATTAGCGCGCGCCATTGAGCGGTTAGGTCCAACATTTATTAAACTTGGACAAGCTCTTTCTACTCGTTCTGACCTTATAGGTGAGGATATAGCTAATGATCTTTCTGGACTTAGGGATAAGTTGCCAGCTTTTCCAAGCGATGTAGCAAAGAGAACAGTTGAGGAGGAATTTGGGCTTCCACTTACGGAAATTTTTACCAAATTTGATGAAAATCCAGTAGCTGCCGCTTCTATAGCGCAGGTGCATAAGGCTATAACCAAAGATAGAAAGACGGTCGCGGTTAAAATTTTACGTCCTAATATAGAAAAAGCCTTTGCTCGCGATCTTGAGTTATTTTTTTGGGCAGCGAGAATCGTGGAAAAGCGTGTTCACGGTTTAAGACGCTTAAAGCCGGTTGAGGTAGTAAGAATATTTAAGGAAACAGTATTTTTTGAGCTTGATCTACGCTTTGAGGCGGCGGCGGCAACCGAGATGGCGAATAATATAGCGAAACATGAGAAAGGATTAAGCGTACCGGATATTGACTGGCAAAAAACTAGTCGTCGTGTGTTAGTAATGGATTGGGTAGATGGTATACCATTTAGTGATATGGAGAGGATTAAAAATAGTGGTTTTGATAATAATGAGATACTAGCAAAAGCCGCTCGTAGCCTTTTCTCACAAGTTTTCAAAGACGGTTTTTTCCACGCTGATTTACATCCCGGTAATTTATTTCTTGATAAAAATGGAGATTTAGTCGCGATAGATTTTGGGATTATGGGTAGGCTCGATATTGGGTCACGAATTTATATCGCTGAAATACTTTACGGATTCATGCAGGCTGATTATCAGGCGGTAGCCGATATGCATTTTGACGCTGGGTACGTTCCAGCTAATAAATCACGTGACGCTTTCAGACAAGCCTGTATGGCGGTCGCTCATCCTATTATGGGAAAACCGCTTAATGAAATATCAATAGCCGCTCTTCTAGGTCAGATGTTCGCTATCGCCGCTGAATTTGAAATGGAGGTTCAGCCACAATTATTGCTGATGCAAAAAACTATGATGGTAGCTGAAGGAGTTGGTAGAATGTTAAATCCTAATCTTAATATGTGGGAGTTGGCGACACCCTTAATAGATGATTGGACAAAAGATAATTTTGGAATGAAAGCAAGAATAAGGGATGTGGGAATGAGTTCACGAGAAATAATACGGAAATTCCCTAATATTTTATTTAACATAGAAAATACATTAAAAATACTTAGTGATAAGGATGGGATAAAACTACATCCGCAAACGGTGAGGGAAATAAGTCACAGGCGTGACGAAAAGAACAAGTCATGGCTGATATTCGCGTGGAGTAGTCTATTTATTTTATGTTTGATATATATTATTGAAACCATCTGATTTATAAAATCGCTTATCTGTCATTTTCTATAGCTATAAAATTAAGAATAAAGAATGAGTGTAAAAAAGAACAAGCTAAAAATTTTTCATGCTCTTTTTACCGATAATGTCGGTGGTTTGGAACAATCATACATTGATTACTGCAAAGCCTTGATTATGTGTGGACATGATGTTACTTGCCTAGTTCTTCCCAACGCTCCTTATATAGATAAGCTGAAAGAGTTATCATTTAATATAATTACGCAGAGAGTTCATGGTTTTTACGATGTTTTCGCTTGGTGTAGCTTAAAGAAATTATTTAATAAGCATAAGCCGGATATTGTATTAGCCCATAATGGTAGAGCGATTTTTACCTGTCGTATGGCACTTACTGGGAATGATACACCTTTAATAGGAGTAAGCCACAGCAATACCGTTCGCTATAGTAAAAAAGCTTCAGCGCTCATTACTCTTACTGAGGATATGAGAAGGCACTTCGTAAAAAATAAATATCCAGAAGATCGCTGTGTGGTAATGAATAACATGATAGATCTTAGTGGGAAAAAAAATATTCAAAATTATTGTATAAATACGCCATTAACAATTGGTTTTTTAGGTAGATTATCTCCTGAAAAAGGAGCGGATCAAATAGTAAACGCTACTTCTATATTAAAGAAAAAGAATTATGACATAAAGACGATAATCGCTGGAGATGGCGAGGAAAAACTTAAGCTACAGTCAATGGCAAATAAGCTTGCGGTAAGTGATGATATAGAGTTTCAGGGCTGGGTTTATCAAGATGAAAAAGCAGAATTCTTTAATAAAATTGATATTTTATGCGTTCCATCATACAATGAGACATTTGGAATAGTGGTCTTAGAGGCTTGGGCGCATGGCGTTTTGGTTATAGCCTCAGAAGTTGATGGGTTGGCAGCCATTATATCGGATAACATTAATGGGATACTTTATCCAAGAGGAGATTATAATAATCTTGCGGAAACTATTGAGAAAATATTGCTTGATAATGGTAAGATAGCTGAAAAAATAGTTATGGAAGGAAGCAAGAAAGTTGATGATTTCGGCATAAAAAAATCATCAGGAAAACTGGATAATATACTTTTTGCTCTTAAGGATAAAATAGATAGTAAGTGATGTTTTTATGAAATATCTGTTGTTATTTATAATAAGTGTGATTGTTTGCAAACCTTCTTTTGCTAGTAATGATAGCGAAAGTCCGCGTAGCTATCTCACTGGAGAACAACTAGCCTACTATAATAAAATATTTAACTATGTTATGGATTATGTAGGAGTTGATAAATCTCATAAATGGAATAGCTCACTGGCAAGTGGTGAGATATATGTTGGTAAGCCATATATCAGTAAATCAAAGTCTATTTGTCGGAATTTTAGTGAGAAATTTGAACTTAATAGTAAGAATATATCAAAAAATTATAAAGCTATCGCCTGTCAACGTAATAATGGTAGCTGGTGTAGACTCAGCTTAAAGTCAGAGGCTCTTACCTGTGCTTTAGAAAAACCAAATGGCGAACTTGATTTAATCATGAGAGATGTTGGCGATTTTATGGCCGACCATAAAGATACTATTGATTGGTTGCGTTAGACTATTTTAATTAGCTAAAAGTCATCGGCAAGTAAAGTGTATAGAATTATCTTTCTATTTGTCCACCTTTATTTGGTAATGAGGAGTTTGGGTTTCCGCCATTTTCTAGTTCTGGAAATTTTTCATGTAACTTAATGTTATATTCCCTCATTATATCATCAACTAAATCTTGAGCGGAAGCGTCAGATGGTAATCCTCTCCCTTCGTTTGATCTTCTTAAGGATTCCGCGACAGTTTCCTCCGCTATTTCTTTTCCTGTTTTTCTTTCCACATTTCCTCCTGCACGGGTTGGTCGTGTTGTTCTTTCTCTATTACTATCATATATATCAGACATAAGATTATGGTAGAGATGTTATTGACTATTTGGCTTAGGATAATATATTACAAAAATTAGTCAATAAATATTAAGGAATATAGTTAGGCGGCTGACTCTATAAGGGTATTGTGCGCGTTATCACCAAGATTATCCAAGCTATGTTCACATTTTTTAATTAGTTCATTGCCGTTCGAATCATCACTTATATTAGCGAATGATATAGTAATACTGATACCTATAGTTTCTTTTTCATCACCAATATACGGGTTAGATGCTACTTGCCAGCGCAAACGATTAAGTACCATTCTTTCGGAACCTTTAGCTATGTCAACTAGTAATATACCAATACGACCATCTCCAGCGTGACCGACTACATCATCTGGACGTACGCTGCGTCTTGCAAGCTTCGCTATATATTTCATAATCTCATTACAGGTTTTATTGCCATTATTCGTAAGTAATTCATTATAGCGATCTATCTGTAACACCGCGAAGCATGAGAATATATTGTTGCTTCCAGCATATCTTTTCATGATATTTATATCTTTTATCAATGACTCCCGATCTGGAAGATCTGTATCTATATCTAAAGATTCATGACCTCTAAAATTTTCTCGAATTGTTTTTCTCAAGGCTTCATTTTTTCTTGCGCCTAAACTATCTTGCAATATAAGCAGAAAATATATTGAATTTCCGAGTGATTGGGTGCGCACTACTTTAAGGCGATAAGCTTTTTCTTTATCATTTTTTCCGATTACACTGAAGCTCTGAACTTTGCTTAATACAGTTCCTACATCATTAATCTCGGAATCATATTCCACATATTCATCAAGTAAAGTTTTAATACGTGGCGGCAATATCTCAGTGAGTTTTCTTCCAATAAGCTCAAGCTCATTAAAACCTATTATATTTGTCGCTATCTCATTCACAGCGCTTATGGTTACGGTCTTCGCTCTGCTATTCTGACAGATAGTAATTACCGCGCTATCACCACTATAATCATTCATCATAAAAATGAACCTTGTTCTTACATATATTTCTAGTACAATCCGCTGTATTAGCTTAGTTTATTAAGATAAATAAAATATTAACTAAATATCATATTGTATTATATAGACAAATGGATAGAGAGACTAGAATAAAACGCCTGCGCTATCGCAGTTGGCATCGTGGCTGGAAGGAAACAGACCTAATATTAGGTGGTTTCGCTGATGAGCATCTGGCAGATATGGGTGATAATGAAATAGATATTTACGAGAAGCTACTGGATGAAAACGACGCGGACATCTGGGATTGGCTGATAGAAAAGATGCCTCCGACCGATAATTCGTACCGCCCAATCCTTGAAAGGCTCAGAGAGCACGGACACAAAACCCATTGACAATAGTTAATAAATAGTTAGAATTTACCGGTTCTGAATTTGCAACAAAAGGAAAGTTATATGAGGGACAAGGAGGATAGGAAAGCTGGTGTTCCGGCTGATGGCGCGAACATGGGCGAACAAATACACTACATTAAAAGTAATTTCGGCAAACAATTGCTGGAAGATTTGTCTGCGGCTGCTAAAAGTGGCACCATCCCAGAAGCTTTGAAAAATTTCTTAGAAGAAAAATATACGTATACCGCTAGTTCTACAACTGGTACAGTTGTTAGGCAACAAGATTTAAATGCAAGTAGTTTATTTGGTGGCGAGCATGATGCTTTCTCTCCATGTATGCGGTCACCTAATACTATTGAAAATAATTATAATTATAGTGATATAATCGGACTAGAAAATTCTCTTTTGGAGGCCATAAAAACCGGAAATATTGATTTCATATCGGCATTCACCGATCGTGGTGAAAAAGAAAGTTCAGCTATTTATCAGTTAGCTACTAGTGATAATGATTTAGAATTACCTTTTAAGATGGTAAAAGTCGCTATAGAGAAAAAACAGATTAAAATGTTAGAAAAATTACTGGATAGCGACGTTTATTATTTTATTTCTCATAAACGTCATAAAATTAGCATACCTAAAGATAAATTCTATAAAGATAAACTCTATGAGACGGAAGGAGATAACCGTGTTTTTCGTTTGATTACAGAAAATGTCGCTTCTAATCCGGATATAGTTCATTCTATGTTAACAAGTAAAAATGTTGTAAAGGACGCACAAACAGAAATTGCCGACGCGGAGGATAGAATGGTCAAAGTTGCTGGAATTAAGAAAGAATTTGAAGAGCGTTCAATTCCGACTAGACCTCCGAAAATAAACCAAAGAATTGCTGGAGCTCAACAAAAAGCATAAAATAACAAGAAAAACTAAACAAGAACCATAAAGACATATGAGTCATATAAATTTCGCGGAAAAAGTAAAGTTTGGTAGCGGCGAGAGCGTCGTTACCTATTACGGGAAAAATTTGCTGGGAGAGTCTTTTTTTTGCTACATACGTTGCGATATGGATGGATATAAGAAAATGAAAGAGGATTTTTTAGGCAAGCGTCACAGAAACCCAGAAAGTTACGGTAAGATAATTTATCGCGATAATATTCCGGAGCCGGACGAGAAAGCCAGAGAATTTCTTAGGACATGGGAGAAATAAAATGCCTGCTATAACAAAAGAACCGCCAGAAGACTGGAGTTACCATGATTATTTTACCGCGAATGAGGGGTTATCTTCTCTTTCTGGCGCAACGATAAGCGTTGCCAATAATTATCTAAGTGATGAGGAATTATCATCTAATAATACACTCAGAGAGCAATCAACACAATTACTCGAAATTTTAGAAGAAGGGATTATTGAACAAAGTGAAGGTACTCAACCACTACCGACTGTCGTCGGTAGTGGTTGAGTTAAAAATCATGGCAAATTAGAAGAAATAAAATCTTCAGTAAAAGAAGCTTGTGAAGTTATAGCAAGCGAACATCCAGAACTACTTGCCAAAACTCAGAAAAAGAAAGGCAGAGGCTAACTTTCTATAGCCTGTTTGCAGACATATAAAACTCATCTGTTGCAACAGTCTTTATAGATGTTTATAACGCCCTGCATGAATAATATATTATCAGCTAATCTGTCTTCAACTCCCACAAGCGCAAGAGGAATGGTCATCGCCCGTTTGTTAAATGGAGATGTATCCCCTCTTCCCGCCACCAGTGACATTCTGTATATTACCACCAATGACCGTGAACTGGAGACTATGGAAAGTTCTATCCGGTTTTTTGCTCCTGATACCGAGATATTAGTATTTCCAGCGTGGGACTGTATGCCTTACGATCGGGTGTCACCTAAAAATGTAGTGATGGCAAAGCAGATAAAAATATTAAACCATCTGGCAAACAGAAATAATAGTAAAGATAAACCAACAAAAAGAGTGTTATTGATAAGCGTGAACGCCGCGCTACAAAAATTACCGCCTGCCGATATGGTTGTGTCTGCCCATTTTTCTATTCATAAGGGAAACAACTTAAATCAAAGTGAACTCAGCAATTCTCTTATCAAATACGGATACCGCCGTAGTGGCAAAGCAATGGAAACCGGTGAGTTCGCCTTTCGTGGCGGGATTATTGATATTATTCCCTCTGGCATGGAGCAAGGAATACGTATTGACATGTTTGGTGATGAGGTTGAGGAAATACGGTTATTTGACCCTATGACTCAGATAAGCAGCGACTCAGTTGCTGGAATTGATATTTACCCAATAAGTGAGGTTTTGCTAAATGAGGAAAATATCGCGAGATTCCGTAATAATTATCGTGAGTTGTTCGGAGCGGTAAGCGGCAAAGACCCGCTATATGACGCTATATCGGAAGGCATGACGTATAGCGGTATGGAACACTGGCTTCCTTTATTTTATGAAAACACCCAGACTATTTTTGATTACTGCAAAGATAGCCTAATTATATCAGATGATGACGTAAAGACCGCTATAGAAGAACGAAGCGAAACGATAATAGATTATTACGAGGCGAGGAAAACAGCGGATAGCATAAGTAGAAAAAATAATTTCGCGGGAGAAGATAAATATAACCCACCGCCTCCAGCGCAATTATTTATAATGAAGGACGCACTTAATAAACTACTCTCAATTCGCAATCACCTGAATTTTAGCTCGTTTGATTCAAACGTTATCATAAACGGCAATGACAACAATATTTCTAAAGAATCAGACAAAAACAATATATCATTAGAACTTCGTCCTGTTCTTCGTTTCACGCAAGGACAGGTGGATAACACTCCATTTCATCAATTAGAAAGGCAGCAAGCACAAGGAAAACCGGTAATTATCGCCTGCATGTCATCCGGTTCAAGAGAGCGTGTGCAAACATTGTTAATGGAAAACGATTTCCATACCGTGCGCCTTGATGAGTGGAAGAGCAAAAAAAATATAAAAGGCAAAACGATTGGGCTGTGTGTTTTACCTATAGAAAAAGGTTTTGAGACTGAAAAATTTTATATTTTCAGTGAACAGGATATTTTCGGTGACCGGATAGTCAGAAAAGCGAGGAAGAAGAAAAGCTCTGAAGTATTTATGAGTGAAGCCTCTAATTTTAATGAAGGCGATCTAATTGTCCATAAAGAACATGGGATTGGTAGGTTTGAAGGGCTAGTCGCCATAGAAGCGTCAGGCGCGGTGCATGACTGCCTGAAGCTGGTTTACGCTGGGGATGACAAGCTGTTTCTGCCGGTTGAGAACATTGAGATAATCTCTAAATTTGGGCTTGATGATGAAGGAATAAATCTTGATAAGCTTGGCGGCGCGTCATGGCAGAACCGCAAAGCGAAATTAAAACAGAGAATAAAAATAGCCGCTGAGGCTCTGCTTAGTATCGCTGCAAAGAGGCTTATTAAAAAAGGTAAGATATTTGACGCTTCAGTAAATGCTTATGATAGTTTTTGTTCTGGTTTTCCATACGTAGAAACAGATGATCAGGCACGAGCGATAGCAGAAGTAATAGATGATTTAAGATCCGGAAAACCGATGGACAGGCTGGTATGTGGCGATGTTGGTTTTGGAAAAACGGAGGTAGCGCTCAGAGCGGCTTTTGTTACAGCGTGCAATGAAGAGCAAAAAACGCAGGTGGCGGTTATTTGTCCAACTACGTTGCTAGCCCGCCAACATTTTCGTAATTTTAGAGAGCGTTTTTCTGGTTTTGATGTAACTGTTCGCCAGCTATCACGTATGGTTTCGGCTAAAGAACAAAAAGATACGAAGGAAAAACTAGCTGAAGGCAAGGTTGATATTGTTATTGGCACTCACGCTTTACTCGCTAAAAGCATAAAGTTCAAAAATCTGGGATTGGTAATTGTTGATGAGGAACAGCATTTTGGAGTGGGACAGAAAGAAAAACTGAAAGAATTAAAATCAGAAGTTCATGTGCTAACACTTTCCGCCACCCCTATTCCAAGAACGTTGCAGATGGCGCTTACCGGCGTGCGTGATTTAAGTCTTATTACCACTCCACCGATTGACCGGCTGGCTATACGCAGTTTTGTCATGCCGTTTGATCTGGTCATCATCAGAGAAGCGATAATGCGGGAGATGCACCGTGCTGGCAGGTGTTTTGTCGTAACGCCAAGAATTAAATATATTGCCGAACTTAAATTAAAAATAACCGAATTAGTACCGGAAGCACGCATAGTGGTCGCGCATGGTGGTCTGCCCGCCAGTGAGCTGGATCAGATAATGAATGATTTTTATGACGGTAAATATGACATATTAATCTCAACCGCTATTATAGAGTCGGGGCTTGATATTCCAGAAGCCAACACCATTATCGTCCATAACGCCCATTTGTTCGGGCTGGCGCAACTATACCAGATGCGTGGGCGGGTTGGGCGAGGTAAGATACGGGCTTACGCTTATTTCATGCTGCCACACCACCGTGAGCTTACAAAAAACTCCACTAAACGGCTGGAGGTGATGCAAACGCTCGATACGCTTGGCGCGGGATTTTCTCTAGCTAGTCATGATATGGATATTCGTGGGTTCGGCAATCTGGTTGGGGAGGAACAATCAGGACATATTAAAGAAGTCGGCATAGAGCTTTATCAGCAAATGCTGGAGGAAACGGTCGCCGCTTTGCGCGCCGAGAATCAAAAGAATGTAGAAAATGGTGATGGTGAGCAGGATTTTACGCCTGTTATCAATCTTGGAATATCGGTGTTGATACCGGAAAGCTATATTGATGACTTAAGTTTACGGCTTGGTTTGTATCGCAGAGCGGCAGGGATGCAATCTGATGAGGAAATAGAAGAGTTTACCGCCGAGCTAATAGACCGTTTTGGAGATGTTCCTGAGGAGGTACGGCACTTGATTACCACTCTTAAACTCAAATTATTATGTAAAAAAGCTGGTATTGAGCGTATTGATACCGGAGCTAAGGGAGCGGTCATCAGTTTTTATAATAATTATGTATCAAATCCGGAGGCTTTAATCCGCCATATAGAGCTTAATCCCCGCCGCCTAAAGCTGCGTGGCGACCAAAAACTAGTATTTACCCATGAATGGAAAGGTATAGAGGATAAAATTGTCTCAATTAGGGCTTTACTGATTGAAATAATTAATTTATTTTAATTATACAAAAAAATTTAAAGTATAGAATTTCTAATCATGGCTTCCAAAATTACCGAAGATACATATAGGTTAGCTTTTATAAATAGCCTATATGATGCCGCTGGTGTTGATTATAGGGATTATAAAAATTTTCCAAACGAAACCCAGTTAAAAGACATATTTCGAAATAAATTTAACGCAGAAATTACCAATGGCGTTTTACATGGCACGCAAGCTCCTGACATAAGGTTAGTATCGTCTATATTAGCAAGTGACAATATAGATGCAAAACACGCTATGAAAATTTTTAAGGCGAGCATTACGACTACCAATTATTTTAACAGTGAGACAAACAACCTAAGAGTTGAACCATTTAATGTAGATATAAAAAAACGCTACATAGATAAAAGTGATAGGAAATACTTAGAACAAACTTTATTAGAAAAAGGAGGGTTATCTGACAGGGATGTTTTACTTGTAATAGATAGATTAATTCCAGAAAGAGATAAAAGTGCTAATCATAAAAATGAAACAAAGAATAGATTAGAAGATGTTGATCATCAGGAAAATTTAGAATCTTTTATAAAGCAAAAACTGGGCATTAAAGAATTAGCGCAAGCACCAAATGCTGTAATGTCAGTTTTAAGTGACAAACAAAAATCAAAGATTCCGTCCGAATTATTAAAACGTAATACAAGTGGTGAAATAGCCCCGTCGCGCAGGATACTTAAGGACATATTAATAGATAATGTTAGTATAACACCTGATAAAAGCGAAGAAGTAGTAGATAGATTATTGCCACTATGGAAGAAAAAATCCTTTGAGGATTTAGTTATAGATTATGATAACACCGAGCATGGTAAAAAATCTTTTAGTGGATTATTGAAGTTCGTTAAGAAAGAGTGGAATGTTGGTGATAGTAAGGAGCTAGCCCAAATATTAGGCATTACCGATGAAGTGGTTAACGGATATAATGCTGGAGAAAATGAAGACAAAAAACCTATACACGCTACCTTAAAAAAAATAGCTGACAGTCATAACATATCTAAGGATAGCCTTAATAGGCTTAGAACAATCTCCAAAGGAAATAATAAAAACCTGCCAGCAATAGTATATACAGTAGAGTCGCTTATAAAAAAAACAGATGATATTCATGAAAAAAACAGAATTTTGGCTGGGTTTTTCACACAAGCCTTGGACGCAGTAGGGCATAGTGATTATTCCTTTGCTAGAGAATATGGAACTGAAGCTACTCATGTAAATAAATTGAGAAAATATGACAAAGATAATCCTAGTGGTTCACTATATAATGTTAGGTTAGGAAGCGCTGAGAGGATAGCAAAAGTTTTAACGGATGATAGTAAGCTTTCTTATAGAATAACAAAATTGCTACTAAAAGTACCGGAGAAAGATGTTGATGAACTTTTGAACAAAGCTAGAGACAAATTAAAAGGCATTGAAAGATCTGAACATAAAGGTGAGATTATAGCCGATTTCTTTAAAAAATCTCTGATTATAAATAACACTACAGCAGATGGATTTAAAGAAAAGCATGGTTTTGATTACAGTGTGGTCAAAAATTTAACGAATGGCAGCTATAAAAACGGCATAGCACCAATAGATATAATAAAACGCACCGCTAACGCCCTAACAACTGATAAGGAGACTGCCTCTAACGTAATGCTGGTTATGTCTGGAATTGCGGATAAATCAAAGCCGTTTTCAGAGTTAATGGATGACGTTATACAAGGAAACAAAAAGCTAGATGAGTCTATAACTCAACTACGGATACAAAAAGGGGAATCAGAAGATAAATTCTTTAGTGAAGTAGGCTCATCTCATAAATTTTTTAAGAAAATTAAAAATAATCAAAATGTAACATTAGGAAATTTAAAAAACCTCCTCACCAACATAAACAACCAACAACCGGAAGATGAGCAAGCATCACAGGAAACTATAAACACTGTTGTAGAAAAATACGCAAGATACACTTCGCCTTCAACTAAAATTGATGGTATAAAGGAAGCAAAGTCCAAGGCAGAACTAATAACCGCTCAAGGACATAGGTAAATTACAATCATACAGGTTGGTAATTGAACATCCAACTTTACTTCTTGTTTATCTGAAATAATTAGCTAATATATCGCTCATGAATAATGATGAGTCACGTCGCCCCAGCCCTGATGAACTACTCAGCCGTATAAAGGCTGAGGAGCATGAAAAGCAACAAAAAGAAAGCACTCGTGGCAAGCTTAAAATATTTTTTGGCGCGTGTGCTGGCGTTGGTAAGACTTACTCCATGCTTTCATCTGGTAAGACCGCTCTAAATGAGGGAATTGATGTCGTAATCGGCTTAGTAGAGACGCATGGCAGACCAGAGACACAAAAACTTCTTGA
The DNA here is from genome assembly GCA_041396965.1 of Rickettsiales bacterium. Taxonomy (NCBI): domain Bacteria; kingdom Pseudomonadati; phylum Pseudomonadota; class Alphaproteobacteria; order Rickettsiales; species Rickettsiales bacterium. The sequence continues at coordinate 1,030,414 of JAWKXN010000001.1, read as the reverse complement.
TGGGCTTCCGATAATTCCTTGTCGGGAAATAGAATATAAAGGAACTTTAATTAAAGAATTTGATATTGACGCGGCGATAGCTCGCAAACCACAGCTTATTCTTCTTGATGAATTAGCTCACACTAACGCCCCTAATTCCAGACATCCCAAACGTTGGCACGATGTTGATGAGTTGTTGGATGCTGGAATAAATGTTTACACTACGATAAATGTTCAGCACCTTGAAAGCCTTAATGATGTAGTCGCTCGTATAACCGGTGTGTGGGTAAAAGAAACCGTCCCTGATATTATTTTTGATAAGGCTGATGAAATATCGCTAGTTGATATACCTTCCGAAGAATTACTTAAGCGTCTTAGTGAAGGAAAGGTTTATATAGCGCCAGAGGCTAAAAAACGAGCGGCGCAAAATTTTTTCAAAAAAAGCAATCTGATAGCGTTAAGGGAGATGGCTCTACGTAGAACCGCCGAGAGGGTTGACGCTTTGATGGATGTATATAAAGATCAAGGGACAGGAGCTAAAGGTTGGAGCGGAGCTGAGAGGATATTGGTGTGTATAGGTCCTGACGCTATTTCCACAAAATTGGTGCGCGCGGCAAAACGTATGTCTAGTGGTCTAAAGTCACAATGGACGGTTATTTATATAGAAAATGAGCGGCATTTTCGCCTTAATAAAGAGGGTAAAGAATCTGTCGAGAAAACCCTGCGGCTTGCTAATCGTATGGGTGCTAAGACCGAAATTGTTCAGGGGCATAGCAAAGCATCAGATGATATTCTGACTTATGCCCGTGAAAATGGTATAACTAAAATAATTGTTGGAAAACCAAATAAATCAAGACTTCTTACCTTTATTCTTGGAACTCTTGCCGATGAGATAATACGTGGTTCCGGAGAGATAGATGTATACGTGGTAACAGGGGACTCTGAAGATCGTAAAGCTTTATTATTTCCATTCTGGAAAAAGCGTACGCCATGGCAATATTATTCTATATCAGCGCTAGTAATATTAACTTGGACATTACTAATGTTACCAATTAGAGGCTATGTAGAGCCAATAAACTTAGTAATGCTATATCTTATAGGCATTGTTGGAGTTTCATTACGATACGGGAGAATGCCTTCCTTACTTGCGACATTTCTTTCAGCTATATTTTTTAATTTATTTTTTATACCACCCTACAACACTCTTAAAGTGATTGATGAAAAATATTTCATCACTTTTGCTGTATTATTGTTTACTGGAATGATCATAGGCACTCAAACCTCAAAGTTGCGTATTCAGACAATCGCAGCTCGTAAGAGAGAAAAACATACCTCTATTTTATTCGCGATGAGTCGTGAACTTACCGCTAATCGTGGAAAAGTTACTCTGGCACAGATAGCCGCTCAACATATGGCAGAAGTTCTGGATAGTAATATATTTCTATGGCTCGCTGATGAAAAAGATGAATTACAAACCGTAATAGCCGAAACTCATTCTGATTTACATGGAGCTGATCCGGTTCGTGAGGAGAGTGTCGCCAGATGGACATTTTCTCATAAGCAAAATGCTGGGCTTGGAACTAATACAATGCCAAGCGCTAACTCTTTTTATGTTCCTCTTGTAGCTTCCGCTGGAGTTATGGGAGTGATTGGGTTAATGCCGCATGATGAGGATATTAAAAGCTATTCTAGTGATAAGATAGAGTTAATAGAAGCTCTATCAAATATAATAGCACTTGCTATAGAAAGAGCGCAATCAGCGGAAATGGTAGAAAAAACTACCATAGAAGCTGAAAGTGAGAAATTAAGAAACATACTGTTATCATCAGTATCTCATGATCTTAGAACTCCTCTTGCTTCTATTACCAGTTCGGCGAGCGCTTTACTTCTCGAAGGAGAAAAAGCTACTAATGAATATAAAATGGAGCTTATTCGGGTAATCCATGAGGAAGGGGCGAGACTAGCTAAGATAGTGACAAATCTGCTTGATGTTACTAGCCTTGAATCAGGCTCAGTGAAACTTAACAAAGAACTTTATTTTATTGAGGAGCTTATCGGTTCAGCTCTTATGCGAGTTGAGCAGAAAATGTCAGACCATAAGGTCATTACCGATATTGAAAATGGTCTTCCTTTACTCCATATTGACGGTCTTTTAATTGAACAAGTTCTTATAAATTTGCTTGAAAACGCTGCGATGCATACCGAAAAAGGAACTACCGTGACTATTGCCGCGTCAACGGATAAGGAAAATATTAAAATCAGCGTGCATGATAATGGAAAAGGGATAAAAGAAAAAGATAAAGAGAAAATTTTTGATAAATTTTATAGTGGAACCAGCAGTGATGGCAGTCTTGGTCTTGCTATATGCCGAGGAATTGTTAACGCTCATGGTGGCGAAATATGGGTTGATAATGTTAAAGAGAATACTGGAGCGGTATTTAGCTTTACGATTCCTATAAAAAACCCTGATACCAAATAAAGATTTATGTCATTTTTGCCAAAACTTATCTTATTAGTTATTACAAATAACTATACATATTAATATTCATACAATTATTATTTGCACAGTGTAATAAAGCGTGTAAATTAGCCTAGATATTAATTCACTAACATTTTTAGATTTGAGGAATAAGATGGATAAGAATAAAGCCTTAGAGACAGCGCTAAGCCAAATTGAGAAAACTTTTGGTAAAGGCTCTATAATGAAGCTAGGTGATAATAAAACAGAAGCTATAGAGGCTATTTCTACTGGTTCTTTAGGGCTTGATATAGCACTTGGCATTGGTGGTGTGCCACGCGGACGTATTATTGAGATATTTGGACCAGAAAGCTCTGGTAAAACTACCCTCACCCTGCATATAGCAGCGGAAGCGCAGAAAAAAGGCGGTGTATGCGCGTTTGTTGACGCTGAGCACGCTCTTGATCCTATTTACGCTAAAAAACTAGGCGTGAATATAGATGAACTTCTTATATCGCAACCTGATACCGGTGAACAAGCTTTGGAGATAGCTGATACTTTAGTACGCAGTGGCGCTGTTGATGTGGTGGTGGTGGATTCTGTAGCCGCTTTAGTGCCAAAAGCCGAGCTTGATGGTGAGATGGGAGATTCGCATATGGGGCTGCAGGCCCGCCTTATGAGTCAGGCTTTGCGTAAACTTACCGGCTCTATATCTCGTACTCATTGCACTGTTATATTTATCAACCAAATTCGTCAGAAAATTGGGGTAATGTTTGGAAGTCCTGAAACAACAACTGGGGGTAACGCGCTTAAATTTTATGCCTCCGTTCGCCTTGATATAAGACGTATAGGAGCTGTTAAAGATAAAGAGGAAATCACCGGAAACCAAACTAAGGTGAAAGTCGTTAAAAACAAAGTAGCTCCTCCTTTTAGAGTTATTGAGTTTGACATTATGTATGGAGAGGGTATCTCAAAAACCGGTGAGCTTATAGATTTAGGAGTAAAGGCTGGGATAATTGAGAAATCTGGTTCATGGTTCTCCTATAACGATCAGAGAATTGGACAAGGTCGTGAGAATGTAAAGCAGTTCCTTAGGGATAATCCAAAGGTCGCTGATGATATTGAGTTGAAGATACGACAAAGCGCCGGTGTAATCTCGGATGTAATGAAGGGTGATGAAACTGAACGTGAGACTGAAGACGCTGCTTAGCCCCTTTTATTATGGAACTATTATCTTATGAAAACCGTATCTGATATACGCTCCTGCTTTCTTGACTTTTTTAAGCGTAATGGACATGAGATATGTCCTTCTGGTTCGCTGGTACCTCATAATGACCCTACTCTTATGTTTGCCAACGCTGGCATGAATCAATTCAAGAATGTGTTTACTGGCGCTGAGAAGCTAGCGTTTAGCCGTGCCACTTCCTCACAGAAATGCGTGCGTGCCGGTGGAAAGCATAATGACCTTGATAATGTTGGTTACACTGCTCGTCATCATACGTTTTTTGAGATGCTGGGTAATTTTTCTTTTGGTGATTATTTTAAGGATGACGCTATAAATCTAGCTTGGGATTTACTAACCAAAGATTTTGGTTTGAGCAAGGATAAGCTATATATAACGGTTTACCACATTGATGATGAGGCGTTTAATATTTGGAAGAAAGTTACAGGATTTCCTGATAGCAAAATAATTAAGATAGCGACTAATGATAATTTCTGGTCAATGGGTGATACTGGTCCTTGCGGTCCTTGTTCTGAAATATTCTACGACCATGGTGAGCATATAGAGGGCGGACTTCCTGGAACAGCTAATGAAGATGGTGATCGTTATATAGAGATTTGGAATCTGGTGTTCATGCAATATGAGCAAATGGCAGATGGAAGTCGTGTGGATTTACCTAAGCCATCCATAGATACGGGCATGGGATTAGAGCGTATTTCCGCTGTTGTTCAGGGCGTGCATGATAATTATGATATTGATTTGTTCAAAAATATAATAAATGCTTCCAAACACGAATCTCAAAATACGAATCACGAAACCTCCCATCGGGTTATAGCGGATCATCTCCGTTCGTCATGCTTCCTTATCGCTGATGGCGTGCTGCCTAGTAACGAGGGACGTGGTTATGTGTTGCGTCGGATAATGCGTCGTGCCATGCGCCATGCCCATCAGCTTGGATGTAAAGAACCTTTGATGTATAAGCTGGTTCCTACCCTTATTAGTGAGATGGGTGAGCACTATCCTGAGTTAAAAAGAGCGGAAGCAACTATCAGCGAAAACCTAAAAGCTGAGGAAGAACGTTTTAAGCAAACATTAGAGCGCGGGCTTAAATTGCTTGATGAGGAAACAGAAGCTCTATCTAAAGGACAAAAACTAGCCGGAGACTCGGCTTTTAAGCTTTATGACACTTATGGATTTCCTCTAGATTTAACGCAGGATATTTTGCGTAATCGTGGTTTGGAGGTGGATGTTGATGGCTTTGATAAAGCTATGGATAAACAGCGAGAGATGGCACGTGCCGCATGGAGCGGATCGGGAGAGAAATCTGTTGGTAACTTATGGTTTGAGATTAAAGAAAAATTGGGCGCGACAGAATTTCTTGGTTATGAACAAGATAGCGCGGAAGCGGAAATTCTTGCTATTGTTAAAGATGGCATAGAAGTTCAAAGCGCGAATTCTGGTGATAAAGTGTCTATTATACTCAATCACACCCCGTTTTATGGTGAGTCCGGCGGGCAGATTGGTGATCAGGGGGTTATGCGTAATGACTCTGGATTAGTGATAGAAGTTGGAAATACCGTAAAGCCAATTTCAGACATGCATGTTCACCAATGCGCTATTATCTCAGGGAATATTCATGTTGGAGATAAGGTTTTTGCCGCTATAAACTCTACTTATCGTAACTCTATACGTGCCAATCACTCGGCAACCCATTTATTGCACAAGGCTTTACGTGATGTGTTGGGAGAACATGTAACGCAAAAAGGTTCTTTAGTGCATGAGGAAGGTCTTCGTTTTGATATTAGCCACAATAAACCGGTCTCGCGTGCGGAAATAGCAGAAGTTGAAAAGCGCGTAAATAAGATTATCTGGCAGAATACACCTGTATCCACCAAAGTGATGACACCGGATGAAGCTATAAACGCTGGCGCTATGGCGTTATTCGGTGAAAAATATGGTGATGAGGTACGGGTACTTTCTATGGGTGAAGATAATTACTCAGTAGAACTTTGTGGAGGAACCCATGTTCACGCCACCGGTGATATTGGTTTATTTAAGATAGTATCTGAAGGAGCGGTAGCCGCTGGTATACGCCGTATTGAGGCAGTAACTCATGATAATGCGTTCAAATATTTAAGCGAGCAGGAAAATACTCTACGGGAATTGGCTGGCTCACTGAAGGTCGCTATCTCAGAAGTGCCAACACGTGTTGAGCAATTAAGCGCGGAACGCAAAAAACTGGAGAAAGAATTAGCCGACGCTAAAAAACAGCTAGCCTTAGGTGGTGGCAGTGGCGGAATGGAAGCAAAATCGGAACAGGTTGGAAATTATAGTTTCATAGCTAAAAATTTTGATGGTTTAGATCCTAAGGAGTTACGCTCCGTTGCTGAAGGATTTATCAAGCAAGCACAAATCGCCGTGGTTTCCACAATGGTTGAGGGTAAAGTTTCGGTAGTGGTGGCAGTAGAAAAGGAAACATCAGCTAAAATAAGCGCAGTAACATTGGTGCAGTCGGCAGTTGCCGAACTCGGCGGCAAAGGTGGCGGTGGCAGACCAGAAATGGCACAAGGTGGTGGCGCAGACGTAAGTAAATTAGAACAGGCTATAGATAAGGTAAAATCTATTATTAATTAATGTCTAATATTCATTGTTTGAGCATTGCTCGGTAGGCAAGACAGTATTGGTTATATGGTTTTCTCTCTATCCTTGTCTTTTAAGAAATCTGGTTGTTCAGCACCAAGTTCTTCGAATAACTTATTCACCATTATCCGCATGAGAGCATTTTGTTCTACTTGAGACTTTTCCGGTGAAGATGAATGGTCGGCTTCGCGTAAACAATCAACAACAAAAACTACTATAAAAAATCTTCACCGAAAGCGATATAAATTAGTAATCGTCTGTCTTTTCCCATTCGCGGCAGAACCAATCCCTGTTATTTGCGGAATCATCACAATCCACAATACGTGTACATCTGCGCTTCCAGTGCTGGATTGGTTTTCCAGCTTCTATGGTCTGTTTTCTCTCTGTCTTATGCTCAAATTTACAACCCGGCTGTAACAGTGGCTCAATTTCCTCAAGTGTGATTTTGTCATCCAAAAAGTCTTCCTGTATACCCATAACTATGTCCTTTTTGTAACTTTATGTTTACGGACATACTATAATCATGACGATAAACAGAGTCAAAGAATTTATTTCTTATAAAATTAGCTGGTAAATAGCTATAGAGTTGTTTATTTTCCTTATGTATTTGTAAAACCATTAAACAAAAAGATTCCAATTATGAAAACAAACGAAAAATTCTCCGTGACTACAGGTTCCCTGCCCTCCTCCCGTAAAGTTTATGTTGATGGTGTGGCAATGCGTGAAATAATGATAAAAGACGGTAAGGAGTCGGTGACTGTTTACGACACTTCCGGTGCGTATAGCGATCCAAACGCTAAAATTGACATTTATGAAGGACTGCCAAAACTGCGTGCGCAATGGATAAAAGAACGTGGTGACGCGGAAGAATATATCGGGCGTGACGTGAGGCCAGAGGATAACGGTTTAATAGGCTCAGCGTCAGGGGCAGCAGTTGAAGAATTCCCCAATGTGAACAGAACACCTATTAGAGCAAAATCCGGTAAATCCGTTACACAACTTACATATGCCCGAGCTGGTATCATTACGAAGGAAATGGAATATATCGCCACCCGTGAGAATGAGGGAAGATTGTCATTGCGAGGAGCCGAAGGCGACGCGGCAATCCAGAATGGATCGCCACGCTTCGCTCGCGATGACGGAAAAAAACCATACCAGCGTGGTGAAGGATTTGGCGCGAAAATACCAGAGTTTATAACTCCTGAATTTGTAAGGCAAGAAATAGCCGCTGGTCGGGCGATAATTCCTTCTAATATAAACCATCCAGAAGCGGAACCGATGATTATCGGGCGTAATTTCAAGGTAAAAATTAATGCTAATATCGGCAACTCTGCTGTTACCTCCTCTGTTGCTGAGGAAGTAGAAAAAATGGTATGGGCAATACGCTGGGGTGCGGATAATGTTATGGATTTATCTACCGGAAAAAATATCCATAACATCCGTGAATGGATTATCCGTAACTCCCCTGTGCCGATTGGAACGGTACCGATTTATCAAGCGCTAGAAAAAGTTGGTGGTATCGCGGAAGAACTTAACTGGGAAGTTTATCGTGACACTTTAATTGAGCAGTGTGAGCAAGGGGTTGATTATTTTACTATCCATGCCGGTGTACGCTTGCCGTTTATACCAATGACCGAAAGTCGTAAGACTGGTATAGTATCACGTGGTGGCAGCATCATGGCGAAATGGTGCATGAGTCATCATAAGGAAAGTTTTCTTTATACTCATTTTGAGGATATTTGTGAAATCATGCGTGCCTATGACGTGAGTTTCTCACTGGGTGATGGGCTTCGTCCGGGTTCTATCCATGACGCTAATGATGAAGCGCAGTTTGCTGAACTAAAAACTCTTGGTGAGCTTACTAAGATCGCCTGGGAGCATGACTGTCAGGTAATGATAGAAGGACCGGGTCATGTGCCAATGCACTTGATTAAAGAAAATATGGATAAACAGCTTGAGTTGTGTCATGAAGCACCATTTTATACGCTTGGACCACTCACCACCGATATAGCGCCCGGATATGATCATATAACCAGTGGTATAGGGGCGGCGATGATTGGTTGGTTTGGTACAGCAATGCTTTGTTATGTCACTCCAAAAGAACATCTTGGTTTGCCAGATAGAGATGACGTAAAAACGGGTGTAATAACCTATAAAATAGCGGCGCACGCCGCCGATCTCGCTAAAGGTCATCCATCGGCTTACATGCGTGATGACGCGTTGTCACAATCCCGTTTTGATTTCCGCTGGCAAGATCAATTTAATCTATCTTTAGATCCTGAAACCGCTAAAGACTTCCATGATGAGACCTTGCCTGCTGATGGCGCTAAGGTAGCGCATTTTTGCTCTATGTGTGGTCCTAAATTTTGTAGTATGAAAATTAGTCAGGATGTAAGAGAGTTTGTTAAAAATCAAGACTCTGATAAAGTCCTCTCCTCCACTGGAGGAGAGGGTTGGGTGAGGAGGAAAGATAGCTTCATAAGAGAACAGAAGGAATGGTTAATCGCACGCTCGCGTGAACTCCGTAAGAGTGCTACTGATACCGAGAAGCTTTTATGGTCGCTATTACGTGACAGACAGTTGCTTGGCGTGAAATTCCGTCGCCAACATCCTGAAAGTGGCGTGATATTGGATTTTGCCTCTACCAAATATAAACTTGCTATTGAGCTGGATGGTGGGCAACATGCCGCGCCTGAGAAGATGAAAGAAGATAAAGAACGTAGCGAGATGTTAGAGCAGAATGGCTGGAAAGTTTTGCGCTTCTGGAACAATGATGTTCTGAATAATCTTGAAGGTGTCGCGGAAACTATTGTAAACACCCTCACCCCTACCCTCTCCCTCAATGAGGTAGAGGGAGAAGAAGCTATGCAGGAAATGGCAGAAAAATTCAAAGAAGGTGGCGGAGAGATTTATCAGAAAGTATCGGCGTAGTTTTTGGGCATGACTATAAAAACTGACGTAGTAATAGCCGGTGGTGGCTTTGGTGGGCTGATATGCGCTAAAGTCTTGGCAGAAAATGGTATTTCCGTTACCTTATTAGAGCGCAAAAAAGTCGCTGGTCAAGGTATGCACACTACCGGTATTATCGTTGGTGAGTGCGCTGAGGAATTTTCTTTACCAGATGAGGTAATCCGCAAAATAACTGACGTAAAACTTTTCGCTCCGAACCTTAAACATATTGACCTTACCACTGACGATTATTTCTTTCTGACCACCGACACCCCTGCCTTAATGAAATATTTATCTGACGAGGCTGAAAAGGCTGGAGCTACTATTTTATATGATACGCCATATGAAAACGCTGCTCATAAAAATGATGAGATAGAAGTAAATAACGGAAGTTTTTTCTGTAAGTTTTTAATTGGCGCTGATGGTCCACGTTCTAAAGTAGCGGAGGATTTTTCTCTTGGTAAAAACACAAAATTTTTGCTTGGCGCGGAAGCCGAATATAAAGGGTTGGATTTACCAGAAAATAGTTTTTATTGTTTTTTAGATCAACAATCAGCCTATGGTTATTTGGGATGGGTAATTCCTAGTGTTGGTATTACGCAAGTGGGACTTGCTTGTCGTATGCCGAAGCAGCCGGACATTAAACAATTTACTAAAAGAATGAAAAATATAATTGATTTTGATGGAACGGAAATTGTCGCTCGGCGTGGTGGACGTATACCGGTTGGTGGACTGGTTTCTCCATTTGCGCGTGGTAACGTAATATTACTAGGAGACTCCGCTGGAATTGTCTCTCCACTTACCGCTGGTGGAATTCATACCGCTATGCATTACGGAAAAGTTCTTGGTAATAGTATAGCTTATTACCTGCATAAAAACGGGGATAATCCAGAAAAAATTATGGCGAAGATTTATCCAAAATTTTACCTTAAACAAAGCATGCGATTCGCTTATGAAAACTTCGCGCCAAATTTTTTACTTAATATAATTCTTACAAATCCTGTATTTAGAAAGCTTGCAAGTGATGTATTTTTTAAACGAAAAAAATTGAGATAAAAATAACTGTGTAAAAATTGTAATTTTTTGTAGCTTCATAAAAAAAATTCTTATAGTCTGCATGAAATAATTCGCTAATAAAAGAATTATTGTTTTTGATAAAACTAGATGAAACTCTATTAGCGGCTTTTTCTGTTTATTAAATGCAAAATAACATGAAGTATTATTAGGAGAATAACCACATGTTCCGCCGTAAAGAAGAAGGCTTATTTGATGCCGACAGTGACCAAAACCAAATACAGGATGAAAATATGAAAAACTCTCAGGATGAAAAAGAATCTACAACATCTTCTAACTTTTCTAGCAACTCTTCTACCGGGGGTTCGTCTTCCGGAAGTAGCAGCACGCAGCAAGCGGCTCCTCAGCCAACCGCTCGTCCGGCTTCGCCACCACCAACCGCTAGCTCCTTCCGCCCGGCCGCTTCGCCTGCTGCGCCACTAGCATCAACATCTAATAATAGCAAAAGTGATTCTGCTAAGTCCTCTTCTATGCTTGGAGCAAAGTCTGGTGGAAGTAAGAGAGTACTAACTGTTGGCAATGATATTTTGCTTAAAGGTGAAATCGCTACCTGCGATCGCTTAGTGATAGAAGGTAAAGTTGACGCTACCCTTAATGATGTTCATACGGTTGAGATAGCTGAATGTGGTTCTTTCAAAGGGGCGGCACAAATTGAGGATGCTGAAATAAGCGGTTTGTTTGAGGGAGAACTCGTAGTTCGTGGTCGCTTAGTTATTTACTCAACTGGTATAGTGCGTGGCACTATCTCTTATGGGGAAATTGAAATTGAGCGTGGTGGTGAGCTGACCGGAGATATAAAAATGTCTGGGGCTTCCGGCAACAGTAGTTCTAGGTCATCTTCTCGTAGCTCTAAGGATGATAGAGTAGCCGCTTAGGTCGAAACAAGCTAACATGCTGTTTATTAACAAAAAAGTCCGACTATATTTTAGTTGGGCTTTTTTTATTGTCATAATAATTATGACATATTTTACTATATATCTTACTGTTATACCAATAAATTGTCATAAAAATGTAATACACGGAAGCCTATTAACAGTTTATCATTAGTGTTAAGTTTATTGAACAAACATAGTAGGTGAGACCTAACTTAGGATATTTATATGGTTACTATAAATACTAAAGAATATAGTATGGATGATTATAAATCCAAATATGACGACATAAGCTCTTTATACGATTACGCTGATGAGTTATTGCTAACCGTTGAGGATTCTAGAACTAGTAATCCGGCAAAGCATCTGGAACTTGTTGAACCGTTGGTTAACGAAATAGCAGATTCATCTGATGTTCTGGCTGAGGAGTTTTTATTAATAGCGGAAAGTCAAAAAAACAGAAGTGCCAGTAAATTTAGCAAGAAACGTATAGAATCAGCTCTTCGTAGAATATTTATGTCGTTGAGTGAGTATCATAGAAATGTTCGTTTGTTATATCGTAAAACTAGCAGCATAGCCTATAGGATTACTAATGAGATTGTTGATAAGATACAGAAGCATCTTGATAATATAGTTGTGATATTTTTTGAGTTCATAAATATATCACTACAGAGTATTATGAGCAAAACGGAACTTGCCGCTCTTAAGGAGCGTGACTCTCGTATAGCGGTTATGCTAAATCAGTCCTTAATTTCTCAGTATAATTAACACTATACAGATATATAATTCCTATTATATATATTAGTCATGGCTAAAAATTATGACATAGTAGTGGTTGGAGCTGGCCTTATTGGCATGAGCATAGCGATTTCTCTTGCTCGCTATGGATTAAAGATAGCTATATTAGAAAAAAATAATATAAAATTTAATAATAGACCAGAGGCAGATGGAAGAGTAAGCGCTATAGCTCTTGGCTCTAAGCTTATATTAGATGATATTGGGGTTTGGAGTAATATCACAAAATACGCTGAGCCGATATTAGATATTATAGTAACCGATGGTGATAGCCCATATTTTATACATTATGATCATGCGGAAGTATCTACAGAGCCGTTTGGGTTTATAGTTGAAAATAATTATATAAGACATGGTTTATATGAGTCTTTAAGAACATATGACAATATAGAAATAATTGAGAATTTTATAATTGATAAGGCTGATAATCATAAAAGTGAAGCAGTTATATATGGCACAGGTAATTCAGTATTAAACGCTAAACTATTGGTAGTAGCCGATGGTAGAAATTCAAAAACAGCGAAATCATTAGGAATAAAATATTATACATCTGATTATAAGCAAACGGCTATTGTGTGTACTATTGAACATGAGTTACCTCATCACGGTCTTGCTCAAGAAAAATTTTTCCCAGTTGGTCCATTTGCCGTACTTCCCATGCAAGGTAACTTCTCTTCTTTAGTCTGGGTAGAGCCTAGTGACAGAGTGAATTGCTATATAAAACTGGATAATGATGAATTTATAACTGAAATATCTGAGCGGGTCGGTAAATATTTAGGAAGTATAAAAAATGTTGGCAATCGCTTCTCTTATCCACTTTCTGCCTCACACGCTAAATCATATATAGCAAATAGATGTGTCGTTATTGGAGATGCCGCTCATGGGATTCATCCTATAGCTGGTCAAGGAGTTAATGTAGGATTTCGTGATGTACAAGAATTATCTAATCTTATCAAAGAACAGATATTAATAGGTGGTGATATTGGTGATTGTGATATTCTTAAAATCTATGAAAATAGAAGGATTTTTGATAATAGCTCAATGATAGCTATTACTGATATATTAAATAAATCTTTTTCTAACAATATTTTACCTATAAAACTTGTTCGTAGATTTGGGTTACTTACTATAGGGAAAATGCCGATATTAAAAAAGATGTTTATGAGGCATGCTATGGGAATAAATAAGTAAACATCTAATTGAAGTATAAGCTATATTATAATATAATGTGCTATAGTCTTATCTATTTTTATGATTGATTTATGAGATTAATGTACATAATAAACCGCATAACTATATATTTTATCACTGTTGTCGTGATGTTTTACGCTAGTAATGGTTCAGCGCAATTATCAACCTATAATGTCGCGAATCCCGGAGCTTTGAAAGTAGTAATATATGGTGATGAACTCACCGTTGGTAATTATGTAAGACCAGAAAATTCTTTTGCCGTACAGTTGGAACGGAAACTAAGAACAGTTGGATTTAACGTTAATGTTGAAGCGGTTGGTGAAAACAAAGTAACTTTGCTTACAGCATTACAAGAAATAGATGGCATAATGGGAAAAGCCCCTGATGTCATTATATTGCAGATTGGGCAGACTGATATAGAGCGTAATTATAATATTAATGAATATAAATATAATATGTTGAATCTTATAAAACAGATCAAGAAAAAAGGTATATATGTTATATTGATAGGAGTTAATGCTAAACCTTCAGCATATCGTAGTGAGTTGTATGTTAAACTTTTAAAAAAATTGATGAAATTTATTTCAGAAAGTACGCCAGTATATCCGTATATGCTCAAAGGCATTGAGGGGAATGAAAGATTTACTTTAGGGGATAATTATCATCCGAATGCTTATGGGATAAAATATCTAGTTGATAATATTTATGTTATGGTAGACGCTGGTCTGCGTTGGCGTATAGAGCAAATTAACAAATGGCATCAGGAACAGCAGCTCAAGATGTATCAATATGGCAGGTGAGTGATAGACATATTGCTTTTGTTATAAATATTCTGATCTATGCTAGATTGTATATTTAGAAACACTATTTTTTGAGATTTTATAGGTGTAACCTGACGATCTTTTTGCTAAAATAGCGATGTGGTACTGTGAACCATACCCTAAATTTATAGTTATTCTTGGATTGACGCGCTGACACACCAAGAGCCGCTGTATTTTCTCTTTAGTTCTAAGGCGGCGTTATCAGCGTTTTGTTTATTTTTGTATAAACCAAAACATGTAGCGCCACTTCCTGACATACGAGAAAGAAAGCATCCTGTAGTTTTTGATATGCTTTCTATTATATCGCCAATAATAGGGAATTTAGCGATAGTGACTTGCTGTAGAACATTACCATATAACTTTTCATCTATTAATAATTCTGGTTCAATAATATCCGTATAATTTTGTTTATCAGGGAACTGACCATACATACTTTTGTTTATGTTACCAAATATCTCAGCGGTTGATACAGAAATATCAGGTGTTATCAACACTATATATATTTTTTCTTTCAGTTGCAAAAAACTAATTTTTTCTCCAATACCTTCCATCAAACAAGCTTTTCTGTAATAGCATATAGGCACATCACTACCTAACTCTAACGCTATTTTTAATAGAGAGCTTTTATCAATATTAATTTTCCATAGGTCAGACAAAGCTCTGATTGTGGCTGCCGCATTGGCTGACCCCCCTCCTATTCCTGACGCTATCGGTAAATTTTTGATTAGAGTAATTTTTGCTCCTACAGGTTTTTTTGTATATTTCTGTAATGCTTTAGCGGATTTTATTACAAGGTTATTCTCAATTGGAAACTTTAATAATTTATCTCTAAATTCTCCTATTATATTAAGGCTTAAATTATCGCTGTCCTCAAATAAAAGCTCATCACCATAATTAACAAATACCACTATACTTTTTAGTAAATGATAGTTGTCCTCTCTTTTTCCAACAATTTTCAATGATAAATTAACTTTAGCCGGAGCGAAAATACTATTTGAGGTAACCATAATTACTACAGAGGTTTATTATTTAATTATCACCGTATTAGCGGCAGTAACCTTCTTTTTTTCAGCTATAGAGTCCGCTGATGGATTACTTTCTGGCAATCCATTCTTGATTTTTTCAATAATATTTTTGTTATTTACTTCATCCTCACTATATACAAGACTTCTATCCCATTGGAAGCGAGCTTCTATCTTACGATTAAGCCGCCAATAAACATCTCCCAAATGTTCATTTATAGTTTTGTCCGCTGGCATAATATTGATAGCTTTTTCAAGATAGGTAATAGAGTTTTTATAATCACCAAGCATGTATAAAGCCCAGCCCATGCTGTCTAAAATCTGTGGATCATTAGGACGTTTTAATACAGCTTTATGAATAAGATTTTTAGCGTCTTTTAATTTCTCATTACGCATTAACAGACTATAACCAAGATAATTAAGAACGTCCGGCTGCTCAGGATTTATTTTAAGAGCCAACTTAAGATTTCTTTCAGCATCATACCATTTTCCTAACTTATCGTATGAGGTGGCTATAGAAAATAACAATGACCAATTATTGCTGTCATTACCTGATAAAATAATAGCTTTTTTATAGGAATCTATAGCGTCAGCAAAATTTTCTTTTCCACGCAATAGATCACCTTTCGCTATATAAGCGTCAATATTATCAGGATATGACTCGAGAAAGCCATTGATATGCTCAAGCGCAAGATTATCTTTATCTTGTTTTCTAAAATTTATAGCTATGTATAGCTGTGATTCCACATATAACGGACTGTCCTTTTGTATTTTGGAAAGCAGTTTATTTGAAATTTCATATTGCTGTGATTTACTGTATGACTGAGACAATAAAACGGTAGCTATATCCATATCAGGTTTCAGATATGTCGCTATACGAAGATATAAAATAGAATCATCAACAATATTGGCGGCGAGCATTACCGAACCCATAGTGAGCATTACTTCCGCCACGCCATCACGCATATTTTTTATTGGTTTTATTTTTTGTTCGGCGAGATTAGGATATTTTTTCTTATAAAAATCTACAATTTTTTTCAGCTTCTTATCATGATTGTTATCATAAAAATTGATAAGAACTTTTATAACTCTATCCGCTGGCCTTGAAGTTTCGTTAACAGATTTTATAAAATTTTCAGTAGCTTCTGTGTTAAAACCAGCACTGCTATTAATAAGAGCCAGATGGTAATTTACTATTGATAAAACTTTTTTCGCGCTGGCGCTAAGGTTATCAATAGTCAGAGGTTTTTTTAATTTATTCTGCTCAACATCTAGCCACGCATATATTAAAGGAAGCCATAATTGTTCTTTTTCCTCACTAAAGCTGTTACTTAAAATCTTCTCAGCTTTTTGCGGGTTATTTTTGTTTATTTCTTCTAAAGCGATTAATAGAGAGGCAATGGTGTTTTTATCGTCATATTTATATATATGATAAGCAATTTTTATAGCTTGTTTAATCTCACCATTTAATAAGTATAATCCCATTAACTGATTGGCTATGGATATATTATTTTTGTCATAAAAATAAACTTGATTTAAGGCTTTAATAGCTCCTTCTATGTCTCCTTTTGAACGCAAAAAACGACTTGAAAGATAGTTTGCCGACACACCATAGCTTATATAATCATCATAATCATTTGATTTATCAATAGATTCAAAAGCTATTTCATTTTCATTGTTAAAAGTTCCGCTATCTGTTTTTTTATTCAATAGATATAGCGAAACTCCCATGAATATTATTACAATTGATGGGATTAAGATATATATATTCTTTATTTTCAGCATATTAGATGTATTTTTTGAAAAAACCATTAAATGAAAGCCCATTATAGCATAATATAATGAGTTTTATAATAAAAACACTTGCTTGTTTACTCTATATTACTAGAATCACGCACTGAATTTATTAGAAAATAGCTAATTTTTTATGAACTTGGCATTGTAATTATTATAAAATCATAAAAAATATAATGGCTTACGTTATTTATAATACTTATTGAAGGGTATAAGATATGAGTGGAAAAGCAAGTAAGAATAATCCTGAGTCACGTGGGAAGGTAACAGCACTACGTAAGATAAATGGTAAACAGGTAAAACCGGTTCTTTTCATTAAGAGCGGTGTTGGTCGTTACATGGCGGCAGCTTTTGAGGATGGTAGCCTTGCGATTGATAAAAACACTGGTCTGCCAGTAGCATATAAGAATGTTTAGTAGTAATTATATTTAGTTTATATCTACTGTCTGACCTCGTAACAGGACATCTTTTAGTTATTTGAAGGCTAGTTAATTATCATGTTTATGAATTTATTGTTAGCTATCCTTGTTTTTGCGGTTTTTATCGTATTAATTTCTGGGATATTTATGATGGGTAGCGGCGGAAAACTTAACCGTAAATATGGAAATAAATTGATGACAGCTCGTGTATCGTTGCAGGGCTTGGTGTTGCTTCTTGTAGTAATTATCTATCTTATGAGATAGGCTTTATATGGTTAAAATAAATAAAATATATACAAAAACCGGTGATGATGGACAAACAGGTTTAGCCGATGGTTCTAGGCGCGCGAAATTTGACTTACGTGTAAAAGCTTATGGTACTGTTGATGAGGCCAATTCATCAATCGGGATGGCAAGGCTTTATATAGATGAAAAATACGACAAAAACCTTTTTATGGTGCAAAATGATCTTTTTGATTTAGGCGCAGATCTTTCTACTCCACATAACAACAATAATGATAAGGCTTTGCGGATAGCACCGTCACAAACAGAGCGTCTGGAACATGAAATAGATAGTATTAACGCTAATATATCACCTCTTACTTCTTTTGTGTTACCGGCTGGAGGCCAAGCGGCGGCCTATTTACACATGGCACGATGTGTTGTAAGGAGGGCTGAGCGAATTTCTTGTGAATTATCTAAAGTTGAAACGATAAATAATGAAGTAATAAAATACCTTAATCGTCTTTCTGATCTGCTTTTTGTACTAGCCAGAGCTAGTAACAATAATGGAAAAGCTGATATATTATGGATTCCAGCCGCTAATCGCTAGCATATAGCATAGCCTTAAGCCTATTAACTGAATATTCAGAAAAATATTTTATAGTTATATAAGAATTAAGTTGCGATAGTAGAATTATATCGTAAAAATATATTCTATAATAGTTTGTTCTGTATATTATTTTTATCATTTAACCAATTGAAAAACATTAAAAATGTCAATTAAGAAAGGTCGTAATAGCAACATAGCGGCTGTAGCCACCTCTAGGGGATCGGTTAGGTTTTCGCTTGCTTTGTTGATGGTAGCATCTCTTGTTCTTATAACCATGAATAAGGCTGAGAACCCTTCTGTATTACGTTTTCGGTCGGCAATTATTGATGTTTTATCTCCTGTTATATCGGTTATAAGCAAGCCAGCTAGCAGTATCTCTAATATTGGTATATGGATGAGTGAAATGGTGAATTTACGCGCTGAGAATATTTATCTTAAAAACGCTAATTCACAGCTGTTGCAATGGCAAACATTAGCCAAAAATCTGGAAGCGGAAAATCATAATCTTCGTATGTTAATGAACGCTCTTCCAGATGATAAAAACAACTATATAACCGCTAGGATTGTTACCGATACTAGTGGTCCTTATGTTCGCTCCGCTCTTATTGAAGGTGGTGACAATCAGGGAATAAAGAAAAATTTAGCTGTTATAAGTGAAGCCGGTCTTGTTGGTCGTACTATAGAGGTCGCGGATAATAATTCTCGTATATTGCTGATTGATGATATTAACTCACGTGTCCCAGTTATGGGAGAATCAAGTCGTGAGAAATCAATAATGGTAGGCAACAATAGCAAGCTTCCCACATTATCCTATATATCTACTGATAGTAAATTGAAAGTTGGTGAACGTATTATAACTTCTGGTGATGGTGGTATATTTCCGTATGGAATAGCAGTTGGTGTAATCACTGAAATTAGAAAAAATAAGATAGTGGTTCAACCATTTATAAACGGCGCTAATATAGAATATGTGAGTATTATTGAAAACTCGCTTTAATTTAGGTTATAATGAACAAACTCGTAAAACGCTTAAATTTGTTTATACTGTTTTTGGTGCCTTCATTTATTACTTTGCTACTATTATTAATATCAGTCACTCCTATTCCATTATGGGGAGCGAATTATATAACTCCTCTTTTTCCACTGATTTCAATTTTTTATTGGGAACGTTATAAGAATAGATATATTCCTTTTACTTTTATTTTCGTTATTGGTTTACTGCATGACGCTATGATTGGAAACTTAATTGGTATATCATCGTTACTATATATTATATTTGTCACAATAATTTATAGCAACAATAGAAGGTCAATCGGGGATAATAGTTTCATTGGTATTTGGGGATATTTCGCTATTTTATTAATAATAATTTCCGCGATAAAATGGGTAATAATGTCATTTTCAGGAAACTATATTAGCGCTATATTACCAGTTATTCTGCAAGTTCTCATTACAATATGTTTTTATCCTATTTTTCATAAATTATTTGATGGATTGACAAAAAGTATTAATCAAAAACGCAGAGTTCTGATTAATGGCTAGGAAGAGTGAAAAGCAACTTGTCTTTACAAGACGTTCCATATTTTTAGGTGGTGTTCAGCTTGCAGCTTTTTCCGCTCTTGCGGCACGACTTTACTATCTGCAATTCATCAATGCTGAAAAATACGCTACCTTATCAGAAAATAACCGTATAAAATTGCAGCTTATAGCTCCGCCTAGAGGTAAAATATTAGATAGAAATGGCAAACCAATGGCCATTACCAACATTAATTACCGGCTATTTATTGATTACAGCGCCATAAGTCAGGACACACTTAAGTATACTATAGAAAAGCTTAAGAAATTAATTGAAATAGCAGATAAAAAAATAGAAGAAATTGAAGGAATAAAAGTATCTAGCATCGCTCCTCCTATCCTAGTTAAATCTAGTCTGGAGTGGGATGAAGTGTCATTAATTGAGCTTAATATAATGGAACTAACTGGTGTAATGATTGATATAGGGCAGATACGTTATTACCCTTTATTTGAAAAAGCAGCTCACCTTCTTGGCTATGTAAGTGCGGTAAATAAAAATGAGTTATCAGAGAATGACCTTCCTTTGCTTAGATTGCCAGACTTCAAAATCGGTAAGAATGGCGTGGAAAAAATGCTTGAAGATAGATTACGTGGTAAGGCTGGTATCAGACAGCTAGAAGTTAATGTTCATGGAATGCCAGTCCGAGAAATAAGTAAAACCGAAAGTATAGCCGGTGACAATATATCTCTTACTATTGATAAAGATCTACAAGAATATGCCGCTGAATTGATAAAGGATGAAAGCGCGAGTGTTTTAGTAATGGATATAGATACTGGCAATATACTTACTATGCTTTCTATGCCTGCCTTTGATCCCAATATATTTAGTTCAGGTATAAGTAACGAGTATTGGAAACAGCTTACCAGTAATAAAAAATCTCCTTTGCTTAATAAGTCTATCGCTGGTCAATATCCTCCTGCTTCTACATTCAAGATGATTGTTGGGCTTGCGGCTTTAGAAGCTGGTATAATAAACTCATACAGCACTGTATACTGTCCCGGTCATTTCTTTTTAGGCAGGCATCGTTTTAATTGCTGGAAGGTAGGTGGTCATGGAACAGTTAACTATCATGAGGCGATACAGCAATCATGCGATACTTTTTTCTATACTGTAGCGCAAAAGCTTGGTGTTGAAAAAATTGTTGATATGGCACACCGCTTTGGGCTTGGAGAATTGCATAATATTGGATTAGTAGGAGAAAAAGATGGTAATGTTCCAACTCCACACTGGAAAAAAAAGGCACATAATCAAAGGTGGAGTGGTGGTGATACTATAAATTACGCTATTGGACAGGGTTATTCTTTAGCGACTCCTCTACAACTTATGGTGATGGTAGCGCGTATGGCCAGCGGTATGAAGGTAGAGCCACGTCTTTTTGTAGATGAAGGACAAGAGAACCCTGTATTTCCTGCTATGAATGTTAGCGAAGATTTACTTGAATTAAATAGAAAGGCAATGATCTCAGTAAATAATGATCGCAGAGGAACAGCTTACTATAAACGTATTATTGATCCTCGTTTTAAGATGGCTGGCAAAACAGGTACCGCGCAAGTTCGTAAAATTACTAAGCGTGGGCAAGACCAAAATTTAATAGACTGGGAATCAAGACATCACGCTCTTTTTGTTGGATTCGCTCCTATTGATAAGCCAAAATTCGCTTGTAGCGTTGTAATTGAACATGGTGGTGGTGGCTCAGCGGCGGCGGCTCCCGTAGCTAGGGATATATTGCTTAGAACACAGCAAATAGCAGCTGGTGTTGAGTTAATTCCACAAGAACCATCCGCTATATACTCTAATACTACCACTAATAATCCTGAACCAATTGAGGAAAGAACCGAGGATATAGAAGATACGGCAACCACAAGAGATGGTTTTACTGACATAACTGATAAGCTAGAAGAGTATCAGTAAATGACCGGAAGAAATTTGGAACTGTTATAAGAACAAAATATACCAAACCAACCATTCCATAAGACACGACTCTATAAGTCATAGCGAAGTAGAACAAGAGTATAGACGAAGAACTATCTATAACCCGTACATCTTTGCGACTTACAGGATAAAAAATATTCCAGCAGAGACAGAGGATAAATAACTAGGCTTTTTTGTTACTACCAGAAAAATCTCCAAGTTCCTGAACGATACGTGACTTAATCGCGTTACGGTTGGAAGCTGGTATTCCATAACGTATAGCAAGCAGAGCGTAATCCTCATCAGCCAGAGCTATTGGAAGATGCACAGATTCCTGATGAGAGACAGGAAGCTCTATTATACGCCGAACAACATCTGAAAGACGCATTTCATTACGAATCGCTTCATCTATTATCTGATTAGCCACACGTAACTCACATTCAACCGAATCACCACCATCAGAAGAGATAACTCTATTTTCTTTTACAAGTTCCTTTGTTTTTTCATTACTATTACTACTTGAAAAGCTAGGGCTTACCTGACCATTTGTTAGTGATGGCTTCACTTCTTCTTTGCTAAGAACGGTTGTCATATTACTTTTCTCCTCGTTGTTATTTTTTGTTATTATCTTATTATTGTCTTCATTATTATTAATCTTCTCTTCTTTTATATCTTCGTCTATCTTTTTTTCAACATTAACTAACGAATTAGGTTTTATTTCACTAGCTACTATTTCCTCTTCAACCAAATCATTAACAGCAACTTTTTCCTTAATAATATCTAAATTATCTTCTTTATTATCCTCAATTTTCTTACCACCCTCAACATCATTACTAATATCATTCTTTACAATTAAATTAAGATCTGAATCACTTGTTTCATAGTGCTTATCTGCCTCATGCACCACTTCAGCTATATCGGAAGTTCTACGATATATGGTAGCGTAAATATCAATTTTACCATCTTTATATTTCTCAATTTCTATGGCGTGTTCATTACTGCTACTACCCAGCAAAGTATACTCAAATTCTTTACCTGGCACCGAGTTATCACGCCCTTTTCTAAAATCAGCGTTATAGATATGCCCTTTCATACCCTGTATTTCACGTTTATAGTCAGATACAAGCCAACCTTTTAACTCTTCTATATTGTTATTACAGGAAAATTTACTTTCCTCACTATCACTAATTATTTTATCTATCGCCACTTTATCAAACAGCTTGTTTTTATTTTCCTCAGATATTTTATGCGATATGGCCAAATACTGCTCACCTTGAGCTTCCGCTATTATAATAGAAATAATATTACCTTTTTGGCTATCCAAAACGAAAGATGTTAAGGTATCATCGCCGAAACGGTAACTATTAATAGTCTTTACCTTTATCTTCTTTCCACTTAGCTCAGATTGTGGAACATACCCAAACCCTATTACACTACCTATCTGCATATCAGTCAGTTTAAGTTTTTCTGGGAGAGGATTCTTTTTTACTGGTTTCCAAAAATCTGTAATAGCTTCTAACATATAAATACCTATAATTACCCGTTTTTATTTCTTATAATTCTTGCTTTATCGCGCTGCCAATCACGTTGTTTTATAGCATCACGTTTTTCATATTGTTTTTTACCCGTCGCTAGTGCCAATTTTATTTTAATTAAACCACGACTATTAAGGTAGAGAGACATTGGCACCAATGTAACTCCTTTAACCTTAAGTTTACCAAGTAGTTTGCGTATCTGTTTTTTATGCAGTAGCAACTTACGTGGTCTACGTGGCTCA
This sequence comes from Rickettsiales bacterium, assembly GCA_041396965.1. NCBI lineage: Bacteria > Pseudomonadati > Pseudomonadota > Alphaproteobacteria > Rickettsiales > Rickettsiales bacterium. Next base: position 1,007,082 of record JAWKXN010000001.1, on the reverse strand, counting down.
TGATTAAAACGATTCCCACCGGAATATTCAGCGATATATGAGTTAAATAACCATATCTCACCATTTTTTTCACCAGCATAGGCATCCATTATCTGAGCCTTGCCCGCACGTAGCGACTTAACTTCAGTCCCCGTTAGCACAATGCCAGCTTCAAACTCTTCCTCAACAGAAAATTCAAAACGAGCTTTACGATTTAACGCTATACTATTTCCAGTATTTTTTTTTGCCGCTTTATTTTTTCCTGTCATGGAATCATTCCAATCACTGCGCTAATAAAGATGAAAAATTCTTTTATAGCAAGTCTAAATTGATTAATATTTTTTTAATTTCATTTTTAGTTGTTTCCGTAACTTCAACTAATGGCAATCTTAAGTATGGCGAAGATTTACCTATTAATGATGCAGCATACTTTACGGGACAAGGGCTTGTCTCTCTAAACATCGCGTCATTTAATTCTGTTAATTTATCTTGTAGTTCTAATGCTGAATAATAATCACCGGAAAAACATTTATTTTGTATTTTTGCGCAAAGGCTGGGAACAATATTAGCCGATACTGAGATACAACCATGTCCTCCAGAAGCGTTAAACGCGACCGCTGTCATGTCCTCACCAGAAAACATAAAAAAATCTTTATCTAAATCTTTCAATTTATTTCTCAAAAGATAAGGACGGGCTAGATCGCCGGTAGCATCCTTAACTCCAACGACATTAGGAAGATGAGCGAGACGAGCTATAGTATCATCTGATATATTAACCACGCTACGACTAGGAACATTATATATTATTATCGGTATTTCCACAGCGTCATTAATAGCCTTAAAATGCTGATAAATACCTTCTTGATTTGGTTTATTATAATATGGGGCGACTACAAGCACGCTATCAGCGCCAACTTTTTTGGCGTGCTGAGTGGTCATTATAGCCTCATCTGTTGAGTTTGAGCCAGTTCCCGCCATAATATGCGCTCTGCCCGCCGCCGCCTCAACACATAGCTCTATGACTCTGTTATGCTCGTCATGAGTAAGAGTAGGCGACTCACCAGTAGTCCCGCATGGGACAAGACCGTGCACCCCCTCCTCTATCTGCCATTCTATAAAATCACCAAATTTTTTCTCATCTATAGTGTTTTCAGAGGTAAATGGGGTAATTAACGCTGTATATATACCTTTAATCATAATTTTTAGTTGACAGTTAATTATTGATGTTTAAGAAGGTGATTCGCATAATTCATTGATATGATATTATTGCTTATCGTGTTGTAAACTGTTAGTACATCTTTAATAGGATATTCGTCAATAAAAAGCTTATATAACGCCTCTATTTGATGTATATTGAATATGTATTATGCCTAACCACAAATGGATATTTGTTGTTAGGAGTGTTTAGTCGGGGAGTAGCGCAGCCTGGTAGCGCATCTGGTTTGGGACCAGAGGGTCGTAGGTTCGAATCCTATCTCCCCGACCATGTTCGAACATTTAAGGTGCTCATATATATGAAGAAATTTTTATCAATAATACTTCTTTGGTTGATGGCAATTGCTATATCCACCACCTCTTTTTATTTTCACTGGAATCATTGGCCTGATATCGCCGAGATGATTATTGGTCATACTCTATATGCCTTATTGGCTATGCCGTTTTCTTTTCTACATACAATCACTTTTTTTGATGGTTCTGCTCTACGTGTTCATGGCTTATCTTTCATAATGCTACTTATTGGCTATTGGGCAGTTTTAATTTACTTGCACATAAAATATCTAAGGACAGAAAAGTTGATCTTTATCTTATTTCTGGGAGTTATACTGATTATTTCTGCAATAAAATGGCTTTATTATTCAGTGGGCATGATAGGAATATAACTCAAATAGAAAAAGCTGCCTTTACTATCTGATTAGGAATCCTGATAGGCAATTGTAAAATAACCAACTTTAACCCCTCATTGGTTCTAAAGACGTACAGCCGCTCCGACCATTACTAAAGAAGGGCTTTACGCCCTTTTTTAGTAATGTTGCGGTTATTTGATAGGATAAGAACCGTTAGGTTCGACAATTTTGCAGCAAGCAAAATTAGACGGCATAGCCACCCGTAGGGTGAATGACCAGTAGGTCATTTATCAATCCTACCTCCCCGACCATTACTGAAAATACCATCAATTTTATTAAAAATCTTTGTATAGATAATTGCCATCAATAAAAGACAAATTTATAAATCACACTGATTTAACTATAGTAAATTGCCTTTATTTTTACCCATAAAAATAAAGGCATCTCGCTCGCTTCGCGGCGCAAAACTGACTCTTTTGGAGCAGGTTTTGATAGTAACTTGGGTAATTCTTACCGCAAGTTACTATGGATTATTTATACCACAGCGCATTGATCGCAAGAAAAATAAAAAGCTGTTAACATCTTTTATCTTGAAAATATAGTCAATTTTTTTGTATAATGTATGACGTTCACTATAAATTATTTGGTGAAACTGCGATAAAAAAGCAACATCAGTAGATTATGGGAAGCATGATATAATAAGCTTACATATTACTATGTTCTTATAAAATCAGCAGAATTATTGACCGTAAATTCAATTCTAAAGAAAGGGTTAATACTGTTATGTCTATTCAGTCACATATAGAATCATTATCTGAAAAACACGCGCAAATTAAAGAACAAATTACTGAGGAAATGAACCATCCGTCTCCCGACTTTGGTGTGATAACCGAGCTTAAGAAACAAAAGCTGCTAATAAAAGAGGAAATGCAGCGATGTATTGACATGGGAGAAAAGGTTTCGGCGTAGCTAAAACCCTTAACTATAAAAGCATATAACTGAAAAAAGCCATGAACTTAAGTTTGTGGCTTTTTTATTTTTTACTAGCTTCCCGTTCAATTTGGTCTGGTGTTTTTAGGTTTCCTTTTATACCGCATGAAGCTGTTAATTGCACTAGAATCATAGCTGATATTATAATTACAAAAGAACGCATATTATCTCCTTACTATTATGATAATAGAATAATATTGTTTAGACTATCCTGCTTCTTGCCTCAGCTATCGCTTGTTTTACGTTATAAGGAGAAGTCCCTCCATAACTTTTTCTGCTATTAACTGAATTTTCCACACTTAAAAAATCAAATATATTTTCATTTATATGTGGTTCTATAGTCTGCATTTCAGCAAGCGGCAATTCTTCCAAAGCGATTTTTCTATCAGACGCTAATTTTACAATCCTCGCGGTAACATGATGGGCATTACGGAACGGCATTTTCAATTCCCTAACCAACCAGTCAGCAAGATCAGTGGCGGTGGAATACGCAGCTCCCGCCGCTTTTTTCATATTTTCTTTATTTACGGTTAAATCCCTAACCATACCACTCATAGCTTGAACACATAAGCTGATATTACTCGCCGTATCAAATACTGGTTCTTTATCCTCCTGCGTATCTTTATTATAAGCAAGAGGCAGTGATTTCATAGTAGTAAACAACGCTATCATGTTACCAAGCATCCTCCCACTTTTCCCTCTGATAAGCTCAGCAGCGTCAGGATTACGCTTTTGTGGCATTATAGAACTTCCAGTAGAATAAGCGTCTGAAAAACTAATAAAGGCGAATTGCGCGCTTGACCACATAACCATTTCCTCAGCAAGACGTGATAAATGTAAGGCGCAAATGGCAGAAGTTGATAAATATTCCATAGCGAAATCACGATCCGATACAGCGTCTAGTGAATTTGCCATAGGCCTGCCAAAACCAAGTTCCTTAGCTGTCATAAAACGGTCTATAGGAAATGAGGTTCCAGCGAGCGCCGCAGCACCAAGTGGAGACTCATTGAGTCTGTTTCTAGCGTCTTTAAGTCTATGCCTGTCTCTTTGAAGCATCTCCACATAAGCCAGCAAATGATGAGCGAAAATTACCGGCTGTGCCACTTGTAAATGAGTAAATCCCGGCATTACGCTATCTGTATTTTCTTCTGCCTTATCAAGAAGCGATGTTTGGAGTTCTTTTATATGGTTATCTAAGGAATCCATAGCATCTCTTATATAAAGCCGAAAATCGGTCGCCACCTGATCATTGCGCGAACGAGCGGTATGGAGCCTACCAGCAGCATCCCCTATTCTTTCTTTTAAGGCTGCCTCTATATTCATATGAATATCTTCCAGCTCTTCTTTGAATTCAAAATCACCATTTTCTATATCTAGCGCGATCTCTGAAAGACCAGCTATAATTTCCACTGAGTCTTTACTATCTATTATTCCTTGAGTAGCTAACATTTTAGCATGGGCTATTGACCCTTTTATATCTTGCCTGTAGAGTATCTTATCAAAATCTACGGATACATTAATCTTAGCCATGAGTTTGTCAGGTGGATAGGAAAATTGCCCACCCCACATCTGGTTCGCTGAGGAAACTTTATTTTTTGTGTTATCTGTTGAATCAACCATAGGAAGCTCCTTTATGTTTACGCAAAGATTTACATCGTTTCTTCACTCTTTGGCAAGTAGGAGAGTTATATTTATTTTGTTACCGGTTATTATCGCTATCACTGTTTTAGCTAATAGCCTATTTTTTACCGACATAGCAAAAGCTGAATCCGTAATAGATGTAATGCCGGATATAAGTTATACTGACAAAAGTAATAAAGAACATAAATTCGACCCTAGCGGTAACAAGCTTACCGCTCTGCATTTTTGGGCTACTTGGTGTCCGCCATGTGTAAAGGAATTACCGGAAGTAAGTAAAACTCAAGAAAAATATAAAGGTAAAGGGTTTAAGGTTATTGCGATTTCCCTAGATGGAAAAAATGTTGATAAAGTAGAAAAATTCTTGAAAGACAATAAAATAGATAATCTTGACGTATTTTATGATGTTTATATGAAAGCATTTAAGGCTCTTAAAATTGATGCTCTGCCAACCACTATATTTATAGATAAGACTGGAATGATAGTGTTACGCAAGCAATCAGTGGTTAAATGGGAAAGTGAGGAAACAACCAATTTGATAGAGGAATATCTTGACTTAAAAGATATATAGATATATAAAGCCCGCCTGTTTAACTCTAAAATCTCTACAAATCAAAAGGTAACATCATGTCTAAACGTTGTGACATAACAGGAACAGGTTCTCAATCAGGGAATAATGTTTCTCATTCTAACCGTAAAACTCGTACTCGTTTTATGCCTAACTTACAGCATGTTACCTTAAAAAGCGAAGTTCTCGGCGTAAATGTTCCACTAAGGGTAACAGCCGCTACTTTGCGTAGCATTGAGCATAATGGTGGTCTTGATGGCTACCTACTTAGCCATTCAGCAAATAAAATGACTGAAAAAGCCGCTAAGTTAAAACGTCAAATTAAGCGTAAAATGGCTGCCGCTGAGGCTGCTTAATCCTCGCTTAAAAAGCAACTCTGCTACGCTTATACTCTTTAACGTTAGGTTTTCGGCTTGCTTTTAACTGTCAGAATTGATATTATATACACATATAATCAATACATAATTGGTTCATAAAAAGGTCTTATTATGAATATAGGATTTCCGAAGGTAGACGAGAACTATATTAAATCGCAAGTTGAAAAAGGCTACTTCGCTAACGAGACTGAGGTCGTTAGGGCTGCCATACGGGCAAAAAGAGAAGCTGAAGAACGTCAGGATAATTTTAGAGCCGCTATCAGGATTGGGGCTGAGCAAACCGCGCTTGGGAAAGGAATATTATTTACTGATGAGCTTATGGATAATATTGAACAGACTGCTATAAGAAACGCTGAGAGTGGTAAAGCGATCAGTAATCCTGATGTCATTCCAAAGTAAGTATAGATTAGAAATAGCTCCTATCGCGCAGTCGGACATTATTGATATTTTACAGTATACACATGAGAATTACGGTAAAAGACAGCGTAAAAATTACTCGGATGCCATTAGAAAAGCTTTGAAGACCATTCAGGAAGTCCCGTATTTAGGGCACGCACGAAATGATATAGGAGAAAATTATAAAGCTTGGAACGTAAACAAACACACGATTATTTACGCTATTGAAGGCAATATAATTTCTATTTTTCGTGTATTGCATTCTCGTATGGACTTTCCAGAATATATAGTAATTTAATTTTTTTTTGAAGTAAATCTCCACCATCCCCAAAAATTATTTAGAGATTTGTGACTATTATCTAAATAAATCTAATAGCTGCTCAGTCATTGTCTCACCGAGTTTTTCTATATCAGAAATGGTGATAGCTTTTTTGTAATATCTGGTTACGTCATGCCCAATGCCAATAGCAACCAATTCTATCGGTAATTTAGTTTCCACATACTCTATAACTTCTCTAAGATGGCTATCCAGATAACTACCAGTGTTGCAAGATAGAGTGCTGTCATCAACCGGCGCGCCGTCGGATATAACCATCAGAATTCGTCTTTGCTCATTCCTAGTCAGCAAACGCTCACACGCCCATAATATCGCCTCTCCATCTATATTTTCTTTCAACAATCCTTCCTTTAGCATAAGTCCAAGATTCTTCCGAGATTTCCGCCATGAGCTATCGGCTGATTTGTAAATGATATGCATAAGGTCGTTAAGCCTACCCGGTTTTGATGGCTTATTATCATTTACCCATTTTTTGTAGGAATTTCCGCCCTTCCATTCTTTAGTGGTAAAACCAAGTATCTCTACTTTTATACCACAACGCTCCAATGTTTTGGCTATAATATCCGCCGAAAGCGCGGCTATGGTAATTGGTCTACCACGCATTGAGCCGGAATTATCAATAAGCAAAGTGACTACGGTATCACGAAAATCCGTTTCCTCTTCTAACTTATATATATGGTTATAATTGGGTTTTATAATGACACGGGACAGTTTTTTACTGTCAATTATTCCATCTTCTTCATCAAACAACCATTTTCTTGCTTGTTTTGCCAATAACAAACGCTGTAAGCGATTAGCAAGACGTGATGTCACTGTATGAAAACGAGTAAGTCTTTCATCAAGTTGCGCGCGTAATTTCTCAATCTCTGCTGGAGTGGCTAGCTTGGTGGCGCTAGTTATCTCATCAAATTTAGTGGTATAGGCATGGTAAGGATTTACCAGTGATTTCGCGTCAAAATTATAAGGATATGGACTGTTATGCGTTGCCGCATTCTCTTCTTTACCTTGCTGCTCTACAGCTTGCTCTATTTGTGGCGATGATAATTGGATCTTAGTTTGTTCTTTGCTACTTACACTATCACCTGAGGAAAAAACTATCTCATTTTCCTGTTCACCGCTATCTGGTGTTTTTTTATTATTATCACTGTCATCACTAGGTTTTTTATTTTTATCTTCTTTACTATCATTGGTGCTAGCGGACGTGGTAACAACATCAACAAGCTGTCCTATTATTCGCGCGTATTCCTTCTGATTGTCAATGCAAGCTCGCATATCGGCAAGTAACGGTATAATTTTCTTTACGCTTGTGCTGGGATTTCCAGCGTATATGGCAAGTTTTTCTGGAAGATCCATATTTTGGATATGCTTTCTCGCCTGTAATATTATTTCCTCAGCGAGAGGGAGTTTTTCATCTGTTAGGAAATCTCTATATTCATTGTTAAAAAAACTTTCTATATTGTGGCGTACTCCTGACATTTTACTACCACCTAAAGACTGTGTCCTTATTTCCTCAAAGCGATTAAACAATTCAGCCTGCTGTGGATATTCTTTGATTATAGAATTATGCAATTTCTTATCATGATAGCGAAGGAACATAGCCTTGCTATCGGCTTTTCCTCTTATTCTCGCCAGATCATCATGGTTATAATTAGAAAAAATTGGTGGTAGGGTAATTTTATTATCAGAATCACTCCGGCTGTTCATATTAGAGAACTCAACCTGAAGATTATCTTTCCGCGCTAAGGCTCTGGTCGCGTCCTCAATAGCGTTTTGTAATATATCAGGAGGTGTTTTGGGTTTTGCTGGCATTTATATGTATTTTACTTACCTATACAGTATTTTGTTTTTATATCCATCCCCGCGAAAGACTACTGTCTTTCACATGGGATACCGCTTCGCGGGCTGATGGCTCGCATGACCTACTGGTCATGCTATGGTGACTTACGTTCAAGAAGCTCTTTGTTAAAACAGCGTTGATAATATTCATTAATAAGTGGTTGCTCACTCTCATCACATTTATTGAAAAAGGTAAGACGAAAAGCCTTATGAACATCGCCAAAAATAGCGGTGTTCTCAGCCCAGTTAATTACGGTGCGCACCGACATTACGGTAGACAGATCACCATTTATAAAACCTGTCCTCGTTAGGTTTGCCATCTCCACCATATTTTTAAGCAAGGATTTTTGTTTCGCCGGTAGTTTCTCAGCATGGCTATTTATTATTTTAAGCTCCTCTTCCGGCTCAAGATAATTTAAGGTAGCGACCACATTCCACCTGTCCATCTGCCCTTGATTAATTGCTTGTGTTCCGTGATAAAGTCCGGTGGAATCACCAAGCCCGATGGTATTTGAGGTAGCAAATATCCGAAAACATGGATTTGGGGTTATAACCTTGTTCTGATCTAATAAGGTAAGTTTTCCATGTGCTTCTAATACTCTTTGAATTACAAACATAACGTCCGGTCTTCCAGCGTCATACTCATCAAATACTAGTGCCATCGGGCGGTTAAGAGACCATGGCAATATACCCTCCTGAAAACTGGTGATCTGCTTACCATCCTTCAAAGTTATTATATCTCTACCGATTAAATCGGTGCGACTGATATGACTATCAAGATTAATCCGAATACATGGCCAGTTAAGACGAGCCGCCACCTGCTCAATATGGGTTGATTTTCCGGTTCCGTGAAATCCTTGCACCAAAACCCGCCGATTATAGCAAAATCCGGCAAGAATGGCGGAAGTAACCTCCGGTTCAAAATAATAATCAGGATCAATTTCTGGTACATGCTCTGTTTTAGAGGAAAAAGCTTTTAAGTCATCGCTAAAATCTATTCCGAATATCTCTTTGGAATCTACCTGTTGTTCTAGCTTTTCTTTGTTATTTTCAATATTATTGGTTGCTATCATTGGGCTGGTCATTTTCTTTATCTAAATCCTATTAATTTACTACGAGCTCTGTCATTCAGTTTAGATATATAAGCTACAAGTCTATATAGTATACATAACTTAATTTTAAGCAATTACAACAATCATACTCGTTACAAATAAAAATATTACATATTTTTATTAAATTTTACGCTCGCTTCGTATGATAAAATTATTGCTTTCTGCGGTGATTTTTATAGTATTTTTTAGTTAATTATAGTATGATTAAATCGTACTTTTTAGTAATAATAAATAATAAGTAGGAATATTTATGTCGTCTGTAGAAAAAATCAGTATAGCGCTTACTCCTGATTTGGCGTTTTTAGTTCACAAAGCGGTAGAAAGTGGTTATTACGCCTCCAGCAGTGAAGTTATACGTGAGGCGTTACGTGACTGGAAAAATAAGTATAAATTCGAAGATCACAATACTGAAGAGTTACGAGCATTATGGCAAGAAGGAATAGATAGCGGCTTAGCTGGTGAGTTTGATATAAGAAAAATAAAAAAGGAAGCTCGTAATTTCAGAAAAAAGAATAATTAAAAGCTATTCGTAATTATGGCTAGAATTTTATATTCTAATAAAGCACATACTGATTTGTTAGAAATATGGTCGTATATCGCTGAAAAAAATATAAAATCAGCGGATAAGTTACTTGATGATATAGCTGAAAAATGTATATTGATCAGCAAGAATCCGAAGCTAGGATGAGCACGTCCTGATATTTCGCTAGAGATGCGCTATTTCCCTATAAAAAATTATTTGATTTTATATAGGGAGTTTGAGCTTGTTGTGGAGATTGTTCGTGTTGTTCATGCTATGCGTGATATAGGTAAAATCAATATTTAGATAAGTTAAAGTATTATGAAATATAAAGTCGCAGTTGTAGGCGCTACGGGAAATGTAGGAAGGGCTATGCTTTCTATACTTTCCGAGCGTAATTTTCCAGTAAGTGAGGTTGTCGCCCTCGCCTCTAAAAGGTCACTAGGTAAAGAGGTTAGTTTTGGCGATATAAAAACTCTAAAAATAAAAGCATTAGAGGATTATGATTTTTCTGATACTGATATTGCCCTGTTCTCACCGGGTTCTGAGGTATCAAAAATATACGCGCCAACCGCCGCTAAGGCTGGTTGTGTGGTAATTGATAACACCTCCTATTTTCGGATGAATCCTGATATTCCACTGGTAATACCAGAGGTAAACGCTGACGCTCTTAAGGATTTCCGTAAAAATAATATTATAGCTAACCCTAACTGCTCTACTATGCAGATGTTGGTGGCGTTAAAACCATTGCATGAACTAGCTAAAATCAAGCGTATTGTGGTATCCACCTATCAATCGGTTAGTGGCGCTGGAAAACCAGCGATGGATGAGTTATACGACCAGACTAAATCCATATATATGAATGAAAAGCAAGAAGCTAAAAAATTTACCAAGCAGATTTCTTTTAATGTAATTCCGCATATTGACTCTTTTGTTGAAAGTGGAGCGACCAAAGAAGAAATGAAAATGGTTAATGAAACCAAGAAAATATTGGATAAAGACATAGAAGTTATCGCTACCTGTGTGCGTGTTCCGGTTTTTGTCGGTCATTCGGAAGCGGTATTTTTAGAGTTTGAAAATCCGATAAGTTTGGAACAAGCATGGGAAGCCCTACAGAACGCTAAAGGCGTTACCCTATATGACGAGCCTAAAGATGGTGGCTATTGTACACCACTGGAATGTGCTGGTGAGGATGATGTATTTATCTCACGTCTTCGCCTAGATACAACAGTAAAAAACGGTCTTGCTATGTGGATAGTCTCTGACAATCTACGTAAAGGAGCAGCGCTTAATACCATACAAATAGCTGAAGAGCTTATAACTAATTACGGGCTAATGCCAAAAAATAAATCATAACATTCAGGAGTGTATATGAAATTTATAAAAGAAAATCCAGCCCTTGCCGCTGGTATTGGGCTTCCAATTATACTTATTATATTTTTCTATATAGCGACCGCTATTCCTAGATGGACTGTCGCACCTCCCAAATACAACCTAGTTTTTAGCGTACAAGAATATAGTGGCTGTAGAAAGGAGCCAGAGGTTAATTTTAAGACCGTAAATGGTAAAATTGCAGCTGAATATAAATATAATAAAAATAACGTATGCAATAATAAAAAGCTTTATATTTTTGACGCTAAGACTCTAGTCAGTCGTGAAATAAATTTTAATATGCCCCCTGAAGATGGTGAAGTTGGAATATGGAAAAAATTTGATATTCCTGAATTAGAGTCTATTAAACTTGATAACAGTCCTGTATCTCCTGATGGCTATCAATTCGCTGATAACTATAGATATAATTATAGAAGCGGATTTTTTCCTTTTGGAGGATATTACGGAGGACGTAATGGATTGGCTATAAATAAGGATGGTAGAGTGTTTCGTATTTATCCAAATAATGGTAAAAATTATAGCTATAGCATAAATAATACATATTTATTAGGCTGGATTATAGCTGATGGAGAATAGTTATGGATAGCAGGCAGGAAGCGTTATCTCAAATATCAGAATTGATAAAAAAATACTCAATTTCTATTAGTGAGATACAAGAGGCTATAGCTCCCACACCGGAAAATAAGAAAAAAGATGGTATGGGCATTGCTATGATGATTTTTTCTTTGCTTGGCGGAATATTCATATTTTCTGGTGTTGCGGTTTACGCCTCAATGTTTTGGGAGGGCATGAATAGTGCGGCAAGGGTAATTATTACTCTTGGTAGTGGTATCGCCTTATATGTTATGGGTATAATTTTTTCCCGTGATAAAAGCAAAGCGGCTTTCGTGGCTCCTATTATGTTTGTAGCGGCTTTATTTGAGACTGGCGGGCTTTTTGTTCTTATTAATGAGTATTTTAATTATGACACTAATAACTGGCGGCTGGCGAGCTTGCTAGTTTTTGGGATTATGCTCACGCAGCAGCTTTTGACCTTTATTTCTATAAGAGTTCCCATATTATTATTTACGATGTTTTGGTTCGCTGGCTCTTTCCTATTCATAGCATTTGATATGTTAGGAGTAGTGGAAGAATGGACAATGTTTATCGTTGGGCTTTCTATATTACTTATATCTCATGGTATGTACAAAGATGCTTACAGGCGTATCGCGCAAATGCTTTATGTTATTAGTATATATGTGTTTTATAGTGGAGTATTGGGAATATTTTATCAATTGGATTATGCTGATTACGGAACCGCTATTATTGGGGCTTCTCTTGTTTCTACTGTCTATGGGCTGCGCGCGCACCTATATGATAATATAATATTTATCTCAAACATAATAGGCTCATTATGCTTTTTATGGGGAGGGTTTGAGATATTACAAGACTCGCCATTTGAGATATTTTATATAGGGTTTTTATTCCTTGCCTTGTATTTCAGCATAACTATAAAAAGCACTAGTGTTTTGATAATATCAGTATTGTCAACACTTGGTTATATCGGGTATTTCACCGCCAAAAATTTTGTCAATTCAGTTGGCTGGCCGATTTCTCTTATAATAATAGGAATAATATTCTCCGCCATAAGCGCCGGAGCATTCAAAATCAAAAAGAAATACATACCATGAAGAAGTTATCATAAATTTATAATATATATATTTTTCAATATACTGAATTATAACTGATATGTATTGCAACCTGTATAACATCATATAACAAGTGACGCGTAAAAAATTATGATCGATAAACCAGAAAGTAAGAAAAAAATAAAAAGGGCATTGATATAACGAATATTATGTATTTTTCATTACTTGGACTTGCTGGAATATCTATATTTTCTGGTATCTCAGCTCATATTTCTACGTTATGGCGAGATATAAACGGAGTGGCAAGGGTAATCTCTACCCTTGGTAATGGTATTGTGTTATACGCTATAGGAATTAAATTTCTTCGCGAAAGTAGAAAAATGTCTATTATAGAGCCTATTATATTTGTAGCGATATTATTAAAAACTATTGGATTATTTATACTTATCGATGAATTTTCTAACTTATACACTAGTAATTGGCGGCTAGTAGGTCTAATAGTTTTCGGGGCTATGCTTATGCAACAGCTTTCTATATTTATTGCAACAAAAATAACCATTTTGTTATTTGCCGTAATCTGTTTCGCTGGTTCTTTTCTATTTATAGTTTTTGATATGATAGGAATAACTAGAGAATGGAATCTGCTTATTATTGGTATTTCTCTTATTTTTACTGTTTATATGCTACGCACACAATTACATAACAATATGATATTTATCTTAAACGCGATGGGAGCACTATGTTTTCTGTGGGGAGTGTTTGGAATATTAAAAAACTTAATATAATACCGTTATATTGACATATATCTATAATTTGACTACAATTAGACAGTTGTCCCTAATGTTAATTTATAGGTTAGAATATGGCTGAGATTAGAGTCCGTAATCTGGAAAGCTGGGTAGTTGACAGTATGAAATTACGTGCCAAACGCAATGGCAGAAGCTTAGAGGCTGAGCTACGAGAAATGCTTACAGGGTTTGTACAGAACGAACGACAGCAGCTTGTGGAAAGCTCCAGAGATTTGCGTGATAAAGTACAAAAGGAATGTGGAATATTGCCAAGTAGCGCGGAATTCATTCGTTCTATGCGTGATGGTGAGGATGAATGATTATTGACGCAAGTGTCGCTGTTAAATGGATATTGCCGGAAGAATTTTCTGAACAAGCTGAGTTACTACTTTCTAAACATAACAATATGTATGCGCCATCAATAGTGAATTTAGAAGTAGTATCCGCTATTACAAAAAGATACCGTATGGGGGCATTATCCAGAAATCTTACGTATATGGCACTCAACGAATGGGAAAAGCATATAAAAAAAGAATCTATTATTCTAGTCAAAAATAGTGAAATATGGGAAGAAGCAAAGGAGTTAACTCTTTCTATACCTCATAGCTTCCCTGATTGTTTATATCTAGCACTAGCGAAATATAAACAACTGCCACTTGTGACAGCGGACAAAGTTTTTATAGGCAAAGCAAAAAAGTATTATAACGATATTGTAAATATAAGTAATTTCTTGCTGCATTAAAGAAATATGGGGCTTATAGTGACTTATATGATAAACTCATATTACTAAACCAAGAAAATACATACCATGAAGCAATTAGAACAAAATTACGATCACAAGAAAAAAGAAAAATATTGGCAGGATTATTGGGTAGAAAAAGGAACTTATCACTGGCGAGATGATAAGCCACGTGAGGAAACTTTTGTTATAGATACTCCTCCGCCGACCGTATCCGGCGTACTGCATATGGGGCATATCTTTAGCTACACACAGGCGGATTTTATCGCCCGTTATCAACGCATGGCGGGTAAGGATGTTTTTTACCCGATGGGGTTTGATGATAATGGTCTGCCCACTGAGCGGCTAGTTGAGAAAATAAAGAAAGTTCGTGGTAGCTCTATGCCACGTGCTGATTTTGTCGCTATGTGTAAAGATGTGGTGCGTGACGCTGAGGAAGATTTTCGTAAATTATTCAAAAGCACCGCCCTTAGTGTTGATTGGCGACAGGAATATCAAACAATAAATGATGACGTGCGTAAATTATCGCAAGAATCTTTTATTGATTTGCTGAAAAAAGGTGAAATTTATCGTGATTTCCGCCCGACTTACTGGGACTGGGTGGACGGCACCGCCATCGCCTCCGCCGAGATTGAGAATAAAGAAATGTCCGGTGTCATGAATGAGATAGTTTTTGGGTTAGAAGGCGAGGTCAGCAGACCGAGCGAGCCTTCAGCTATGCCCCATGTGAGCGACAGTATGTCGCGTAGCGGGGGCGAAAGTATAATTATCATGACTACTCGTCCTGAATTACTTGGCGCATGTGTGGCGGTGATGTATCATCCTGAAGATGAGAACGCCGCTAAGTATGAAGGAAAATTCGCTATAACTCCGCTATTTGGTGTTAAAGTGCCGATGATTGCTGACGAGGCGGTAGAGCGTGACAAGGGTACAGGCTTAGTTATGTGCTGTACCTTCGGTGATGACACTGATAAGGAGTGGTGGCGGAAATATAAATTACCGCTACGTGCCTTGCTTACCAAAGAAGGAAAGCTTGATTTTAATAACCAGCTATTTGTGGATTCGTTTGCTGCTTCTGGGCAAACCGCTATACAGATCCCACAACAAGTGCGGGATGACACGCAGGGACTAAAACCCAAGCAAGCTAACGCTAAAATCATTGAGCTGTTACAAACGGAAGGCAAGTTGCTTAAACAAACACCGATGACTCATACCGTAAAATGCGCTGAGCGTAGCGGAACACCGATTGAGATAATCCCTACTTATCAATGGTTTATCCGACTTACTGATAAGAAAGAAGAATTGCTTAAAAAAGGCGCGGAGGTAAACTGGTATCCTGAGTATATGAAGATACGTCTCAATCAATGGATTGAGGGCTTAAAGGAAGATTGGTGTATTTCTCGTCAACGTTTCTTTGGTGTGCCGATTCCAGTATGGTATTCCAAGCGTAGTGGCGAAGAAGGTAAGATATTATTCCCTGATGCCAAACAATTACCTATTGATCCGCTGGTTGACCTACCGGAAGGCTATGGTAAAGATGAGGTTAAGGGTGACGCTGACATACTAGACACTTGGGCGACATCATCTATAAGCCCACAAATTAACGCACGGGCTATTGGTGGTGGTGACAGATACCAGAAATTATTCCCTGCCGATATGCGTCCGCAGGCACATGAGATTATTCGTACGTGGGCTTTTTATACTATAGCTAAAGCGCATCTACACGCTGACGCTATCCCTTGGAAAAACATAGTTATATCTGGCTGGTGCTTAGCATCTGATAAAACAAAAATGAGTAAATCCAAAGGTAATGTAGTAACTCCTGTTGCCTTGATTGAAGAAAAAGGAACAGACTCGGTGCGCTATTGGGCATCTACCTCACGTCTTGGTACTGATACAGCTTTTTCTGAAGACTTACTTAAAATCGGACGTAAGCTAGTGAATAAATTATGGAACGCCTGCAAATTCGCTTCTATGAATCTTAGTAAGCTAGATGGAACTCCATCCACTGCCGCCGCTGACGCTAAAAATGGTGTAATAAATGAGTCTCTGGATTTATGGATATTATCAAGGCTGAATAAAGCGGTTGCTAAGTCCACAGAATTATTTGAAAAATTTGAGTATTGTGACGCACGGGTTGCCATAGAGGATTTTTTCTGGAATGATTTTTGTGATAATTATCTGGAGTTAGTAAAGACACGGGCTTATGGTGAGGGTGATATAAACAGCTCGGCTCAGCAGTCAGCTCTTTATACGCTTTATCATTGTTTGGATGCTATACTTCGCTTATTCGCGCCATTTGTTCCGCATATTACAGAAGAATTATATAGCCATATTTTTGATAATAAGTTTGAGAAATCGGGTTCTGTGCATTCTCGTGGCAACTGGCCGCTTGCCACTGATTATCCACATAATGAAAACCATGAAAAAAGTGGTATCTCCGCTGTTGATGTTCTTAATGTTATTCGTAAGGCAAAATCAGAGGCTGGAGTTTCCATTAAAGCACCGGTCGCTGAAGTTAAAATCATAGCGACAGGTGACGGTGATTTAGATTTATTAACAATGGTTGCTGGTGATCTCAAAGCCGCTGGTAATGTTCATGAAATTATAGAAGCTGATAATGATAACCTTACTTACACTTCAGATCTTGGCTGGTTTAAGCTTTCGGTAAGGCTTGCAGTAATTGAGGAACATAAACGTAACTCTGAGCAGGCGGAATACGAAAAGATTGATAAGGATGGTGTATTATATGGTAAAGCTACTCCTGATTTATCTAAACATACGGTTAAAGTACAGGTAAATAGAGTTCCTGATAATCTTGAGCGTCAAAAGTAAATAAAAAAGGAATAGCGATGCCGCCTGATAATTCAGAAAGCATGATGGAAAACCTACCTTATTACAAAAAAAAGTATGAGGAAGCGAAGAAAATCAATGTCTACTATATTCCCGCTCAGGATGAGAGAAACGGTGACGATATATATTTTTACGCTATAGCAAGCGCCAGCCTGCATCAGCAGATGATGTATTGTATTGATAAGGGAGATATACCACATTTTGCCGTAGTAGTGGAGAAAGGCAAGGGAAAACCCAGCACAGAGGTTAAAGATAAGATAAAAGCTTATTATGGCTTTGACCATGATAAATACGCTAACAGCATAAACTAAACAAATATTTACTTTATTATAATTATGAATATAATGAACCTAAATATAGGGAGGAAAAATTTATGGATATTGAATATAAAAAACATCATGAGCATTTAGATAGGATTGAAAAAGCTAAAGACAGCTCTATAGATGGATTGAGTAACGCTATAAACTCTGTACTGCAAGATTATGGGGTAAAATCTATTGTCGCGCTTAAGAGTCAGGATGGTGAAGGTACCGGTGATCATTTTATTAACACAGTAAAACCAATAGTAAAGGGTGCTTTATTAAAAGCTATCGATGATGAACATAGCGAGGTGGTAAAAAACCATGAGTTATTTACTAAACACGCTACAGATCTAGGTATAAATAAAGAGATTAATGGAATGTCAAAACAAACACAGCAACCGACTGAAGCAGCTCTGGCTACAAATCTACAATCTCCAGCTAGGGCATAGATGTAGTCTATAAGATGGCAGAGAATTATATCCCAACCTTTGCTGAAAAAGTAAAATTTGGCAAGAGTGACGCTATTATGACCTATTACGGTAAAAATAGGCAGGGAGAAGATTTCTTTTGTTATATACGTTGTGATTTTGAGGGATACCGGAAAATGCAGGAGGACTACCTGAATAGAACCTATGCCACTCCTGAAAGCTACGGAAAAGTAATATATCGTGACGAGCTTCCAGAACCAGACGCAAAGGCGGAGAAATTCTTAAGTGATTGGGTCGCGCGAAATAACTAGTGTATATTTGCTATATTGCTTATTTCCCTAGCCAACTGCGGGCTTGCACGTCAAATATTCTTCTATATTCATCAAGCGCGAAGCGATCGGTCATTCCGGCGATAAAGTCGGATACTATTTGAGCTATACGGGTTTTATCCTCTTTTTTTATTCTATATTCACCATCAACGAATATCTTATCGTGCCATAAATCAGGAAGACATTGCGGCTCAGCGAGAAAAAACTCAAATAGGTCTGTTACCACCCTCTTCGCCTTACTTGCCATACGATTTACCTTATAATGACGATACATATTTTCCATCAGGAATTTTTTGAGTGAGGCATTTATTTGTTGCATTTGTGGAGAGAAACAAGCCAGCGGCTTTCCTAACATACGAATATCATCAATAGTTTTTATGTTATTATCAGCTATGTTAATACGGGTTTGTTTAATTAAATCCGTTACCATGCGGTTTATAAGGCGACGATTTACCTCATGAGTTAATCTTTCTATTTCAATATCTGGATATTTTTTCTTAACTTCATAAAAAATCTCCGCTATTTCCTTTACTTCCTCAAGTTGCTCAATTGTTATAAGCTTAGCGCGTATTCCATCATCTATATCATGATTATTATAAGCTATGTCATCGGCGAGTGAGGCGATTTGCGCCTCAAGGCTAGCATGGGTGTTAAGTTCCAGATCGTGGCGTTTATTATATTCCTCAATCTCCCGTAATTTTACAGTAAGTGGCCCATTATGTTTAGCTACACCTTCCAATGTTTCCCAAGTAAGATTCAGCCCGTCAAACTCCGCGTATCTTTTTTCCAGTGAGGTGAGTATACGAATAGTGTGAGCATTATGATCAAAACCACCATATGGTCGCATCGCCTCACTTAGAGCATCCTCACCAGCGTGGCCAAATGGTGTGTGCCCTAGATCATGAGCAAGAGCGAGAGCTTCCGCTAGATCCTCGTCAAGCCCTAGCGAACGGCTCATTGAACGAGCAAGCTGTGATACCTCAAGGCTATGGGTCAGACGGTTACGATAGTGATCTCCCTCATGGTTTACGAATACTTGTGTTTTATATTCAAGGCGGCGAAAGGCGGTAGAATGGATTATCCTATCCCTATCCCGCTGAAACGGTGAACGGGAACTACTCTCCTCTTCTTTATAGAGCCGACCACGAGTTTTTAATGGGTTGCAGGCATAAAGAGTAAAATTGTTAGTATTTTTTATCATATCTACTTGAAAATAAAGAATATTATCCATTATTGCAAGGAAATAAAAAAAATAAACACTAACAAAATTTAACTTTTCATTAAAAAATAAGCTGCTACACTTTAATTTAAGCTAATTTAATTATAAGGATAATTAACATGAAAGATGGGAAACCTACAGAAGAAGAGATGGACGCATTACAGTGGTATATAGAGCAAAGAAACAAATTTACGGAGTCATCTTTAAGAAATGAAGTTGTACAAACTGAAATAAAAGATTTTCTAGAAGGCAAGACTCTCGTAAATGAGGAAAAACTAGGTGATACTGTACAAGATAAATTGCGAAATGTTATTGCTAAATATAGGCAATCTATGTCAACACCTAAACCTGATGAGAATAATATTGACCATATTATACATAAAATTGGAGTTAGCAATGAAGGACAAAGGTCAAAAGAGTGGCAAAAAAGATTCGAAGAAGAAGCTAAAAAAACCTTTGGAGGTATAAGGAAGTAGTAAAACACACTTGCGAAAGAATGTTTTTTATCCCATATATAACTACATGGAAAACTCTCAACAAACAAATTCTGACTTTAATATCACACAAGCGGCGGCTCAGCGGATAAATTATCTCAAAGAGAAGGAAAATAATCCTACCTTACGTTTTCGTGTAAGTGTTGATGGTGGAGGGTGTTCTGGTTTTCAATATAAGTTTGACCTTGATGATAACGTGCCGGAGGATTGTGATATTGTAATCTCTAATTTTGGCGCTGAGGTTGTTATAGATGATGTGTCAGCAGGTATTCTTAAAAATTCAGTGCTTGATTACACTGAAGATTTAGCGCAAGCGGGTTTTGAGATAAAAAACCCGAATGCCACCTCTAAATGTGGCTGTGGCAATAGTTTTTCTATAAATTTATGAATGATAAAAAAAACATTTCAATAGCTAGTTGGAATGTTAATTCCGTGCGTTCTCGTCTTTCTCATCTGCTTGACTGGCTAAAAAATGACAGTCCAGATATAGTGTTACTACAGGAATTAAAATGTACTGACGATATGTTTCCAGCTATGGAGATTGAGGAAGTTGGTTATAATATCGCGATTCATGGTGAGAAAAGTTACAACGGAGTAGCTATTCTCTCAAAATTTCCGCTTGATGATGTAGAGCGTGGTTTGCCTGAAAAATCTCAAGCTGAGGAAGTTGATAAACAAGCTAGATATATAGAAGCGGTTACTACTACACCATGTGGAGTATTTAGGGTTGCCTCAGTGTATGTGCCGAATGGTCAAGAAATAACTTCCGATAAATTTATCTATAAGCTGGGTTTTCTGGATAGTTTATACGAACATAGCAAGACTTTACTTAGTTATGGTGAGTCTTTTGTTATTGGTGGAGATTATAATATCGCGCCAGATGACAGAGATGTACATTCTCCTGAGAAATGGAAAGACAGTGTGCTTACCCACTATGAGGTAAGAAGTAGATTAAGAAAAATACTGGCTCTTGGTGTTTATGACGCTTGTCGCGCTAGCAAGTGGGATGGAAATAGCGAGTATAGCTGGTGGGATTATCGCGCTAATGCCTTTGCATCTGATAATGGCCTCAGGATAGATCATCTGTTACTATCACCGCAAGCGGTTGATAAGCTGGATAGATACTGGGTTGAGAAAAAATTACGCTCTCTTGATAAGCCATCTGACCACGCTCCGGTAGTCGCTAAATTTGTTTTATAAAAAATATTACCAGCCGGACGGTACCGGTTTAACCGCTACCTTAACCTGATTTCTTCCACTATTTTTTGCCAAATATAACGCCTCATCAGCCCTTTTTAATAGCCCTTTAGAGCTATCACCAGTTTCAAGAAGGTTGGCTATCCCTATGCTGATTGTTTTATCTATAGTATTGCCATCGCCATCAATAGCAAATTTTGTTTTCTCCACTGTTTCTCGCATACGACTGGCGACACCAAGCGCTGAGTTTTCATCAGTCTCTGGCATTAGAACCACAAATTCCTCTCCACCAAAGCGTGCGGCTAAATCGGTAGAACGGGCTGCGTTTAATATTATATCCGCCAATTGTTTAAGCACCATATCACCAGCATCATGCCCATAATTGTCATTTACTTGTTTGAAATGATCCATATCCATTATCATAAGAGCAAGTTTTTTACCGTTCTTACTGGCTTGCCTTACCATATTTTCTAAGTGAGTGTTTAGATAGTGACGATTATATAAACCAGTAAGACCATCTGTAAGCGCCATAGATACGCTTTGTTTGTACTGCTCCTTAAGAGCGTCCTGATAATGTTTACGCCTAACTTGAGTTTTTATCCTCACCGCCATTTCATTTTTATCTATTGGAACAACTAAATAATCACTAATTCCCATATCAAGGGCTTTAAGCATGATATGTTTCTCGTCTTCATCAACTAATACTATTATTGGCGTGTTTCTAGTTTCCTCAGTGCTTTTAATATGAGATGCCAAGCGCAGACCATCCATATCATTTAATAAAGTACTAATTAAAATAACATCAAATTTCCCTGCCACAGCTACCGATACAGCATTATCAACATTATCCTCTAGATGAGCTTCATATGTTTCTTCTAGCTTTGATAAAATACTCTTTGACTGAATCTCATCATCATCAATTAACAAAATTTTTGAACCAGAAACATCCTCTATAAAATTATTATCACTACCTGATGCCGCTCCCATTTGTACACCTGTCGCATCACGCAAGCGCAACTCATCAAGTAATGTTTTTATTCTTATCAAAGATTTTACACGGGCAAGCAATACGGTATCATCAATTGGCTTGGTAATAAAATCATCGGCACCAGCTTCAAGACCTTTTAGCCTATCTGATTTTTCTGAAAGAGCGGTTACCATTACCACCGGTATATGACTTATTTCTGGATCTGCTTTGAGTTTTGTACATACCTCAAACCCATCCATTTCCGGCATCATAACATCAAGTAATATAAGGTCAGGCTTATGTGCCTTAACTTTTTTTATTGCCTCAAACCCGTCAACGGCAGCTATTACATCATAATACTCACTGGTAAGTTTAGCCTCTAACAGCTTAATATTGGCCGGTATATCATCAACTACTAAAATTTGTGCTGTCATAACTAATCAGATAGTTCCTTTTCACCCAAAAACCTTCTTACTGTATTCAAAAAGGGCACTATAGAAATAGGCTTAGAAACATACGCCTCACAGCCAGCAGCGAGGATTTTCTCCTCATCATCTTTCATGGCGAAAGCGGTAACCGCGACTATTGGAATTCCGGCAACTGACTCATCAGATTTCAAGCGCCTAGTTATATCAAGACCAGAAATTTCTGGAAGTTGTATATCCATAAGTATTAAATCAGGACTCTCACTACGAGCGAGAGAGATCGCCTCCATACCATCTTTGGTCTCTATAATTTTATAGTTATGGGCGGTCAAAAGATCACGAAAAAGCTTCAAGTTCAACTCGTTATCTTCTACTATTAATATCTTTTTTTCCATGATTTTTATAAAAAAAAGTTAAATTCCAATATATAATATTTACATATAAAGGCTTAACAAACTCCTAATTTATAAAAAACTTATATAAATTATTTATTGAATAAAGTTTATCATTTAATCAATTGATTAATAATGATAATATAGGCTTTTGGTCACAATCCTAGTATATTAATAATCTATTTTAATATTTTATCTACTGATACCCGTTCACAACTCTTGAAAACTATATAAGATAACATACTGATTATACTATAAAAACATAGTTCTAATAACTGCCTTAAAGCACCATCCATGATAGCGTCTCTTCCATGCTTATATATAAACTCAAAATTTGCCTTAAATAAAAAAAATAAACTAATGGAGCTAATTCCCATAATTAGCGCTGATATACACATTATGAAAAATGTCAAAAAAAAGTTATAAGTTATAATTTTTCTCATTTTTATATTTATAGTCAAAATGTTATGCTTTTTGCTTTTCTAACACTAGACAAATTATTTATCTTAGCGAGAAGTTCTTCTGATATTGATTGATCTATCTCAACAAGCGCTATAGCTTCCTTCAATTCTTCATTACGCCCTAGATGGAAGTAGGCTATATTTATTCCCGCTGAACCAAGAACAGTACCCAAATCCCCGATAAAACCAGGTTTATCATCATTATTAACGTATAGATTCTTAGTACCAAGACCAGCTTCTAGCTTGATTCCCGCCACTTCTACTATTCTTGGTTTATCGGCAAATAATGTTCCGGCGATGGTGATAGTATTTTCCTCACAAATAATAGTGATACGCACCAGAGTTTGATAGTCTCCAGTTTTATCATGACTCGTAGAGCTTACGCTAATTCCTCTTTCTTGCGCTATTACCGGCGCGTTTACCATATTCACTCCCTCCACCAACGGTGAAAGCAGACCTTTTAAGGCGACAGCGCTAAGTGGTTTAGTATTTAATTTTCCAGCTTTTCCCTCATACTCAATTTTTACCTCTTTTAAGCCACTCTCGGCAAGCTGTCCGGCAAAGCTACCAAGTTGATCAACCAGTTTAAGATAAGGTTTAAGCTTAAGAGCGTCCTCCGCTGACATTGAAGGTATATTAAGAGCGTTGGTTACAGCGCCTTTTACCAAATAATCAGACATTTGCTCAGCGACCTGAACCGCTACATTTTCTTGTGCCTCAGTGGTAGAAGCTCCAAGATGCGGTGTACATATAACCTCTTTCATGCCAAATAAGGTATTTTCTTTAGCTGGCTCCTTCTCAAATACGTCAAGAGCGGCTCCCGCGACATGACCATTTTCAATCGCCTCTTTCAAATCAGCCTCATTTACCAAACCACCACGCGCGCAATTGATAATACGCACGCCTTTTTTGCATTTTGCCAAAGTGTCTTTGTTTAAGATATTTTTAGTGCTATCGGTAAGTGGTGTATGTAGGGTGATAAAATCAGCCTCACCAAGTAATTCATCAAGCTCTACTTTCCTTATGTTTAAGGCTGTAGCTCTTTCGTTAGATAAAAATGGATCGTAAGCTATTACACTCATCTTAAGACCTTGCGCACGGTCAGCCACGATAGAACCAATATTACCAGCTCCGATTAAACCTAGAGTCTTGCCAGAAAGCTCAACTCCCATAAACGCGCTTTTTTCCCATTTTCCAGCATGAGTAGAAGCATTCGCTTGTGGAATCATGCGCGCTACTGACATCATAAGAGATATTGTATGCTCGGCGGTAGTAACTGAATTACCAAATGGTGTATTCATTACAACAATGCCATTTGCGGTAGCGGCTGGAATATCAACATTATCAACCCCTATACCAGCACGTCCAATAACTTTTAGATTTTTGCCAGCTTTAATCAGTTCAGCGGTAGCTTTGGTAGCGGAACGCACAGCAAGACCATCATAATCACCAATTATTTTAATAATTTCCTCTGGCGTAAGACCAGTCTTAACATCAGCCTCCACTCCTCTTTGTTTGAATACATCAATTGCTTGTGGTGATAATTTATCGGCGATCAAAACTTTTGGCATTTTCTATATCTCTCTTTCTAATTAGACTCATATTTTTAATTATTTTTAGACTAGTATCTCACTACCTTATACTATTACTAAAATGTCCGATAACTATAGTTATTATGAACAAAAATAAAATAAGTAATATCGCTTTAGCTATAGGATGCACGGATAATCCTCTAAGCAGCGTTAGCGGCAATATTTTTTACCTCAGAGTACGCCCAGTCAAGCCAAGATGTCAAAGTTTTAATATCAGATTTCTCAACAGTCGCCCCGCCCCAGATACGCAGACCAGCAGGCGCGTCACGATAAGCTCCAATGTCATAAGCGACACTTTCTTTTTCTAAAAGAGAGGCTATTTTCTTAGCGGTTTGCGCCTGCTCTTCATCACTTAAAGAGGCAAACCAGCTATCAGTTATTTTAATACATATGGAAGTACAAGAACGCGTGTTTTCCTCTTCAGCTAAAAAATTAGCCCAGTTAGATTTTTCTATCCAATCGGTTATTACCTGTAAATTACCATTAGAACGAGATATAAGAGCATCAAGCCCGCCAACTGACTCAGCCCAATTAAGAGCGTCCAAAACATCCTCAACGCAAAGCATTGATGGAGTGTTGATGGTAGCTCCCTCAAAAATTCCTTTAATCAACTTGCCTCCCTTAGTAAGTCGGAAAATTTTTGGTAGTGGCCATGCTGGTGTATAGCTTTCTAAGCGCTCAACAGCTCTTGGTGATAGGGCGATCATACCATGCGCCCCCTCTCCTCCTAGCGCTTTCTGCCATGACCATGTAACAACATCTAGTTTACTCCAATCCATATCCATAGCGAAAACCGCCGATGTCGCGTCACATATAGCAAGACCTTTTCTATCCGCAGATATCCAGTCAGCATCCGGCACACAAACCCCCGAAGTTGTGCCGTTCCAAGTAAATACTACGTCATTATCCCAATTCGCTTTGCTTAGATCAGGCAATTTTCCATAATCAGCCTTATATATATTAAGGTCGCCTAGTTTTAACTGGCTCTTACAATCTGATGCCCAGCCGGAACCAAAGCTTTCCCAGGCGAAAACATCAACGCCACGCGCGCCGAGCATTGACCACATCGCCATCTCAAAAGCTCCTGTATCTGAAGCTGGCACTATCCCAAGAATATAATCATCAGGCATTTTAAGTAGTTTTTTGCTGCGCTCAATTACCTCAGCCAATTTAGATTTTCCAATTTTAGCACGGTGGGAACGACCGAGCGTAGTATCTTTAAGAACGTCCAGCGACCAATTTGGACGTTTAGCGCAAGGACCAGAGGAAAAACATGGATTATTTGGCTTAACTGATGGTTTCACTTACAATCTCCTTAGGATATAAAAAATCAAATGTATCGGGCTAAAATAGCAGGTGACACAATTAGTACCTTTTGCTGGCTATAGCAAAGTATTTTTTATTGTATTTGTCCACAGGTGTTAACCAGTAAAAACTTAGATCATACGCTCAGAGAATGAGAAACAGAAAGAGCCTCTTTTATAGCGTTTTTTCTGATACCTTCAAGTGGTCTTCCGGATTCCACTTTTTTGTTTTTTTGAGTTACGTTGTCTTTTACTACAACACTATCTCTATTTGACTCTTTATGATATGTCACAACAGGTATACCATGCTCAAATAGCTTTTCAGCGTCAGTTCGCGATAACTCATATACCGCCTTAAACTCTCTGTCTTCCTTAACATCATTTCTTTCAAGGATAGCGCTGCGGACACTTGGGGTTAGTTTTATACCTAATTTCTCTTCTATTACTGGTATAGTTTCCAGCTTGTTGTTATCTTTATCTTTTACGAAAAATTTTGTAGCGTTATTGTCGTTTTTATTCACAATTAGTTTATTAAAAACCAGAGTATATTCTGGCAAATTTTTTGAACGGTTGGGTATTTCGGTGTTATCCTCTAGCACTGCTCCTCTTAAAAGCTCTTTTGCTTCATTACTCAAAGCAGCAGGTAATGGGGTTTTGTTTTTAGCGAATTCTACATGATATTTTTTATCATCGTTATTTTTGTTATTTTCCGCTTCGCGTACTCTATCCACGAATCCCATAATTATCCCTTAGTGCTAAAACTATATTAATTAAGTTATTTTAATTAATATCACTAATAAAACAAGTATTATCTTATTTCAAATCTAAAAAACCTACCATGTCACGCACTTCTGACATGGTTTTAGCGGCGATAACCTTTGCTCTTGCCATCCCATCGCTTAAAACTTGGTCTATATAGTCAGGTGAATTAAGTATCTCACGCATTTTTTTGCTTATCGGAGCAAGATGTTCAACCGCGACTTCAGTAAGCTCTTTCTTGAAATCAGCAAAGTTGAGGCTAGCGCACTCATCAGCCGCTTTCTCATTACTAATTCCTTTAAGGGCGGCGTAAATCCCAAGCAGATTACTTGCTTCAGGACGTGATTCATCAAAGCTCATACCTTCTACCATATCTGACTTCGCTTTACGAATTTTAAGAGCGATAGTATCAGCGTCATCGGTAAGAGCGATACGGGAATATTCCGACTCATCAGATTTACTCATTTTTTTTGTTCCATCACGCAAGCTCATGATTCTTGCCGCCTGTTGCTGAATAATCGGCTCAGGAAAAGGGAAATATTCTGTATTGTAATTACGGTTAAAAGCTCCGGCGATGTCGCGCGCCAGCTCAATATGCTGCTTCTGATCCTCACCCACTGGCACATGGGTAGTTTTATACAGCAGCACATCAGCGGCCATAAGTACCGGATAAGAATAAAGACCGAGCGGTGCTTTTTCCTTATTTTTACCAGCTTTATCCTTAAATTGAGTCATCCGGTTAAGCCAACCGATAGGAGTGTTACAGGAAAGTATCCAAGCAAGCTCACTATGTTCTATTACCGATGATTGCGGAAATATTATATTTTTTACCGGATCTATACCGCAAGCGATGTAAGCCGCCGCTGTCTCACAAACCGCCGCTCTTAATTTTACTGGATCTTGTGGAACGGTGATAGCATGCAAATCTACGATACAAAACAAGCTTTCATATTGGTGTTGCATATCAACCCAAGCGCAAATCGCCCCCAGATAATTGCCCAGATGCAAATTGCCAGTTGGCTGTACGCCAGAAAATATACGGTTATGTGTTTGTGAATCAACCATAAAAAACCCTTCTAATAAATATTTAGATCTATTAATAGCTGGAAATAATACAAATAATCAATGGAAAAACATTGGTTGACAAACATTAACAGAGCCTTATAAAAACGTATATACTACTGTTCCTGATAACATATAAAAGTAATTATTATGACTGAGACAAAAAAACTAAAGCCAGAGGTCGTTGGAGCCACACAAAGACAAACTCCAGAAGTGGTAAATGAAAAACAAAAACAAAAATAAAATCTATATGATATGGTAGATTTTATGCTATACGCATAGGTTATGACTTCTAGTTCAACTTTTCCCTACACCCGCCTGCGCCGTACTCGTATGAACGTATGGTCGCGGGAGTTAGTCGCTGAAAGTAAGCTATTACCCGCTGACTTAATTCTGCCGGTCTTTATTGAAGACGGAAAAAATACATCAACCCCCATCCCATCACTTCCTGATGTGAATAGAGTTACTACCAACCTATTAGTAAAAGCAGCAAGAGACGCTTACGCTTGTGGAATTAAAGCTATCGCCCTGTTTCCAAAAATAGCCGGTGAGCTTAAAAGCCCATATGGTGATCAGGCTTTTTTTGATGATAATCTGGTTTGCCGAGCGATTAAGGAATTAAAAAACGCTGTTCCTGATATTGGAGTTATCGCTGATGTCGCTCTTGATCCTTACACCACACATGGGCAGGACGGGATAATGGTTAATGGTAGAATAGATAATGACGCAACTATTGAGGCATTATGCAAACAGGCGCTTAACATGGCAAGAGCCGGTTGTGACGTGCTAGCACCTTCTGATATGATGGATGGGCGCATAGGTGCTATCCGTGAAGTGTTGGAGGAGGAAGGTTTTATTGATACTATAATACTATCATACAGTGCGAAATACGCTTCTTCTATGTACGCTCCATTTCGTGACGCTGTCGGTTCGGGAGTTAATCTTGGGAAATCTGATAAACGTACCTACCAGATGGATTACGCTAACAGTGATGAAGCAATGCGTGAGATTGAGATGGATATAGCTGAAGGCGCTGATATTGTGATGGTAAAGCCCGCCATAGCGTATCTTGATATTATACAAAGAGCGTCATCAAGTTTTAATATCCCTGTGTTCGCCTATCAGGTAAGTGGTGAGTATGCCATGATAAAAGCCGCCGCCGCAAATGGCTGGATTGATGGTGAGCCTGTTATGCTAGAGCAACTAACCTCGATAAAGCGCGCGGGAGCGAAGGCGATATTTACCTATGCCGCCCTTGATGTCGCGATAAAGTTATGACGATCCAAAACAAAAGAATAGTAATTGGTATCAGTGGAGCATCGGGAGCGATATACGGTATTGAACTGCTTAAGACCTTGAAAGAGCTACAGATAGAAACTCATCTAATAATTAGTAAAACCGCACAGATAACTATAAGTGAAGAGACATCTTACAGCTTGTCTCAACTACATGAGCTTGCCAGTTATAATTATAAAGTTACTGATCTGGCGGCAAGCATATCAAGTGGCTCGTTCAAAACTGATGGGATGATAATAGCACCCTGCTCTATGCGCAGCTTGGCTGAGATCGCAACCGGTGTAAGCAGCAATTTGCTGACTCGCGCCGCTGATGTTGTGCTTAAGGAGCGGCGACGCTTGGTGCTTATGGTACGTGAGACACCGCTTAACTCTGTGCATCTACGCAATATGCTAACATTATCTGACATGGGAGCTATTATCGCCCCACCTGTTCCAGCATTTTATAACAACCCAATATCACTTCATGATATGGTTATGCATACTATCGGAAGAACATTGGATTTATTTGATATTGAGCATAATCTGGTTAAACGCTGGAACAAAACACCTTGATTCGCCATTTCTTTTATGTTCTCTTTAAGCTGGTTTTATTTATAACTTTATAGGTTTATAGGAGAATAGAATGGCTGATGAAATAACCGCTGAAAACATATCACAAGAAAAAATAGCTGACGCTGAATTTATTGGAAAAGAAATAATGAAGGCTATGGAAGCGGTAAGAGATAAGCAAAAGCTTATGATGGCTTCTGACGGAAACGTACAAGGGATACCGCCTTCAATCGCTGATAATTTATCTGATGATATTAAGAAACGACTTACCGGTTATGACATTGAGGTTTTAGAAAAAGAAGGTTCCGAAATATGCGCTCTTGGAGCTAAGGAAGGCTTGCTCACCTCCAAATTTGGTTGTGGATGCTGTACCGCTGGATTTTATATAGGGCTAGCCGCTATTATTGGCGGAGCTATTATTCTAAGTGCTGGAATGTCTATTCCGGCTGTTCTTGCCGCTTCTGGATATTCAATGAGCGGTCTTGCCACTGTTCTTGCCGCTATGACTGGAGTGGAGGTTGGCGCTATTTCTCTTATGCTTACCGCGGCTAAAGCCACTCTGGGTCTTATCGCTCTTGGAATTTGTGAAAAAATGGGATGGTGCTAAATCATACAGTAAATTGCCTTTATTTTTCCCTATAAAAATAAAGGCACCTCGCTTGCTTCCGTCTTCGCCCTAAAGGGCTACGACGAGACAAGTCGCAGCGCAAAATCGACTCTTTCGGAGTCAGTTTTGATAGTAACTTGGGTAATTTTTATCACAAGCTACTATAGTTTTTCAATTAATACAGGCCATTATCTATATTAACTGGATAATGGTCTGTTTTGTTATGTCTTCCATTAATATCAGTTTCCTCACTGTCATATATAGTTTCATAATTCTCATATGAGTCTATTACAATTGGATTGCCGCCAGCGTCATCAGGATTTATAATAATCTGATTACTCTCATTTATCATGCTAACATTTTTAGGAACAAAGACCGGTGGTCCAAAAATAAAGGATTCTTTTATTATTTTTGTATCAGAATAATAAGGAGGCATAGCGGGAGTTCCTGTATGTAAATCAACATCAACCAACTCTATCCCTGATGGTATTATGAATTCTTTATTAGGTGTATCTTTAAGCGCTTCTTTCATGAAATTTATAAAAGTCGGCAGAGCGACTGAAGAACCAGTTTCTTTTTTACCAAGTGTACGTGGCTTATCGTAGCCTATGAATACACCTACTACTAAATCAGGAGAAAAGCCTACAAACCATGTGTCAAAGCTTCTATTGGTAGTTCCAGTTTTCCCCGCCACTGTTTTACCTATAACATTAGACCTTGCCGCCGTGCCACGTTTTGCCACGCCTTCAAGCATAGAGGTTATCTGATATATTATTCTTGGATCGGCTATTTGCTCTCGTGTGTCAACAAATTCTGGTGGTCGCGCGGAAAAATTCATAAAACCAGAAATGGAACATGAATTACAATTTCTTGAGTCGCGACGATATATTGTTTGTCCATGCCTGTTGTCTATTCTCTCAATAAATGATGGAGATACTCGCTTACCACCGTTAGCAATCATACTGTAAGCGTTTACTATCCGTAATAAATTTGTTTCCTCAGCGCCAAGAACTATAGAAAAATGCGCTGGAGGATTGTCATAAATCCCAAAGCGTTTTCCTATCTCCAATATCCTATCTAAACCTAGAATCTGCGCTAAACGTACCGTTATGGTATTACGGGATTTCTCAAGCCCCACTCTCATAGTAATAAGACCAAGATAACCGCCATGATAGTTTGACGGCTTCCATGATTCTTTACCATTTCCTTGTGATATTTCTATAGGAGAGTCCCAAATTGTAGTTGAAGGATTAAATCCACTCTCAAGAGCGGACATATATACAAATGGTTTGAACAAAGAACCCGGTTGACGCTTTGCTTGTGTAGCTCTATTAAATTTACTGATTCCATATAGATAGCCACCTGACATAGCGAGGACTCTTCCATTATTTGGTTCCATAACCACTATAGCTCCATTTATTTCTGGAATTTGCTCAAGTCTCCATAATGTTGTTCTCTTCGCTATTCTGTTTTTAGATTTTTTATCTTTTGAGGAACTAACAACAGGAGACACTATAATCACGTCTCCTTGCGCTAAAACATCACTTATTTTTCTTACTTCTTGTCCAACTTTACCATTTTTTAGAGATTTTCTTGCCCATTTTATAAATTTAATTGGGATAAAAGCTTTTTTTTCATTATCAACAAGAATTTCGGCTTTATCCTTATATAGATTACTTACAACCGCTATATGCTGATTTTCTAGCAAGCTATCTTTATATTTTTCTTTTATCTTAACAAAGTCACTTTCTTTATATTTTATATTAGCGAGTATTCCTCTATAGCCATGCCTTCTATCATATTCCATTAAAGCCTTACGCAACGAATTATCAGCTATTTTTTGGAGTTTAGAGTCAAGAGTCGTTTTAACCACAAAACCACCGCCATAAACTGAGTCAGAGCCATAAATATCTGAGAGTTCTCTCTTTACTTCATCAGCGAAAAAATCAGCTTTTACTATCTCGCTTTTAGCTCTCTCATGGAGAGTAATTTCTGTTTTTATGGCTTCATCATACTGTTCTTTATTAATATGACCATCATCTAACATCCTACCAATCACCCAATTACGACGAGTTATGGTAGCGTCATAATTACGGCGTGGATCATAAAATGATGGCGATTTTGGTTCGGCCGCGAGCAATGCCGCCTCCTCTATCGTAAGTTCATCAAGCGATTTGTTAAAATAATTCTGAGCGGCAGCGGCGACACCGTAAGAACCCAGACCAAGATATATCTCGTTAAGATAAAGCTCTAAAATTTTGTCCTTACTATAAACGCTACTAATACGCATAGCGAGAATTGATTCTTTTATTTTACGCTCTATGGTTTTTTCATTAGTTAAAAGAAAATTCTTAACGACCTGTTGAGTAATAGTAGAACCACCTGAGGAGAATTTTATATCCACGTTACCATTTATAAAAGCAGAAAAATTATTTGTTATATTTTCATGAGCGGCTCTTATAAGACCAACAAAATCTATACCGGCATTTTTATAAAAATTTTTGTCCTCAGCGGAAAGAAATGCTTGAGTGACAACTTTGGGAATTGACGATATAGGAACAAATATTCTTTTTTCAGTTGAATATTCAGCAAGCAGCCTGCCATCTTCACTGTAAAGTCTGGTTACTGTTTTAGGATCATAAGCTTCCAACTGCTTATAATCAGGTAAATCTTGTGCGTAATAATCAAAAATAATCCCACCGATAAAAATACCGGTGATCATACCAAGAAATCCTATTGAAAAAGAAACGCTTAAAAATGAGATGAATAACAAGAACAGCTTTTTGATGAGCTTTCCGATATTTTTTAATACGGAGGAGACTAGATTCATAATCTTCCTTCTTGAAAGGATTTTTTATGAGTAAAATAGGCATCTATACCCTTTACTATCCCTTCAACAATCTTTTTTTGATAATACTGAGAATTTATATTATTTTCTTCACTATCGTTAGATAAAAATCCTATCTCAACTAGAACAGATGGAATATCAGGAGCTTTAAGCACAGCAAAACCAGCAAAGCGATGAGGGTTTGGACGCATTTTTACTTTCTTCG
The DNA here is from genome assembly GCA_041396965.1 of Rickettsiales bacterium. Classification (NCBI taxonomy): domain Bacteria; kingdom Pseudomonadati; phylum Pseudomonadota; class Alphaproteobacteria; order Rickettsiales; species Rickettsiales bacterium. The sequence continues at coordinate 973,647 of JAWKXN010000001.1, read as the reverse complement.
CCAGATTTACAACTAAAAAGTCAGCGAATAAAGCTGAGTTGTTTTTTGTTTCTCTCTGAGCGAGTGAAATTAATATATCAGTAACATCTTTTCTTTCTGAGGAAAGATCAATACCTCCGATAATATCAGATTTATTTTCTTTTTCAGCCAGAGCTTCCGCCTCTTTATCAGAAGCCTTATCAGAAACCGTATACACAGAAAGCCCTCTTGCTGAACGATCACTAGCCGAATCAGCGTGAAGAGATATAAACAAGCTCGCTTTTGCCTTACGAGCTATGTCTATTCTTTTTCTAAGCGGTATGAACTTATCATTATATCTAGTAAGGTTCACCCTATATCTCTTTGTCTGCAGTAAACTTCGCCTTAGCGATTTGGCGTATCTAAGAACAACATCTTTTTCTCTAGTTCCTTTTCTTCCAGTAGCACCTGGATCTTGACCACCATGACCAGCATCTATCATTATTAGGGGTAATAATGGTTTTGAGGAGTGACCTTTTTTAGCTACTTCTATGAATAACTTCCCATACTTCGCTTTAACAGAAACCACTTCTATTTTACTCGTCAAATCAAACACAAAGCGTGAAGTATCAGCGGAAAATTGTCCAAAGCGGATTTTTTTTACTAAATTACCATTGTAACCTTTCGGAAGAAAGCCTTTATGTGACCCTCTTATTGTTGGGACATCTATCACCAATCTTTCTGGTTTTGCTAAAGTAAATATCTTATTGGGTTTTTTTACATTAATATCTATAACTATTTGTTCTATATCACTTTTTTTCTTTATTTCAACTCTATTAGAAGCAAAAGAACTAAATGTCATTAATAGGAAAACAAAAGGAATAATGGCTAATCTGTTGATATATAAATATTTTTTCATTATATTAAAGATATATCCAAATTATTTCTATAGAAAAACCACACAAATGCTCAAAGTAATTTTGTATGATAAAAAATACTATTTTTGAATAGTTTTTTATATGTTTTTTATAAAGAAAATTTATTTTATTATTATTAACCAAATTAATCCAACAAGTCATTGTATAATTGTTTTTTAGCTTATATAATGCTCGTGTTTACTGTTAGTTAATAATATTAAGTCTAACATAACTCAAAGGAATACATGGTAATTGGAAAATCAACTGACCGCTTCAACAAAGATAAGAAAGCTCTCAGGAAAAGAAGCCATTACCTTGAAATTTTTTAGTCTTTTTATATAAACACAACCTTACGGTTTGGTATGTCATTTGTTGGTATAAAATTATTACTTCAAAAAATGTTACGAGAGAATATCGTGGGATATTTGGGATATACACGTAGCAATTCAGAAAATGCAGCTAATCATATTAGAAACAATTATTTACCTAATTATAGCAGATCTACCCGTGAGGCTCTTACTAAGGAGTCGCCATTATGGCAAAACGTATACTTATTGATGCCCTTCATTCTGAGGAAACTCGTGTCGTCATAGCTGACAAAGAGCAAATTTATGATTTTGATTCAGCGAACGCTACAAAGAAACAATTAAAAGGAAATATATACCTAGCCAAAATAACTAGGGTTGAGCCATCATTGCAAGCGGCTTTTGTGGAGTATGGTGGTGGCAAGCAAGGTTTTTTACCTTTCTCTGAGATTCATACGGATTACTATCAAATACCGTTTTCTGATAAACAAAAATTGCTTGAGGAAGCTGAACGGGAAGAGCAAGAAGCTGCCACATGTGAGACTGAAAAAGATAAATCAAATGATGAAGATGATAAAGTAGACTCTAAAAGCGATAATAGTGACGAAAATAATGATGATAATTCTATAGCGGAGAAGATACCTTCATATATTGCGTTAGAATCTATTAAAAGCTCTGAGCATATTGAAATACCAGAAGATGATGATGGTAATGAATCTTCTGACAATGAAAATAACAAAACTTCCGACGATAATGGTTACGATAATAAAACCAACAGTGAGGGTAGTAGTGATAGTGAGGATAACGTTAACATAGAATCAGTAGATTCTACGGAGCGTCTTATTGATAATCCTGATAATATAGACAACACGTCTGATAATGGTGACGCTCAAGATAGTGAGATTGAAACCATAGACAATGATAGTAATGATGATGAAAGAAGTAGCAAGCATAAGCAAAGTATATTTTTACGACGTTATAAAATTCAGGAAGTAATTCGTCGTGGTCAAGTTGTATTAGTACAGGTAATCAAGGAAGAAAGAGGCAATAAAGGTGTTTCACTCACTACTTTCTTGTCTCTTGCCGGTCGTTATTGTGTGTTAATGCCTAACTCTCCTAAAGATGGTGGCATATCAAGAAAAATATCTAATTCTGAAGACCGCAAACGCTTAAAAGCTATCTCCAATGAGTTTCGCTTCGCTGAGGGAATGAGTGTTATTATCCGCACCGCTGGTATGGGGAGAAAACGTGTTGAGATAAAACGTGATTTTGATTATCTGGTAAAGCTATGGAATACAATTCGTGAGGAAACCTTAAAATCAAACGCTCCAGCTCTCATATATGAAGAGAGTGACGTAGTAAAAAGGGCGATAAGAGATCAGTATAATAGTGATATTGACGAGATAGTAATAGAAGGCAAGGAAGCGTATAAAACAGCTCGTGAGTTCATGAAATTACTTCTTCCAAGCCATTTACCTAAGATAAAGAATCATGACTCAAAAACTCCCATTTTCTATGAGTATAATGTAGAAGAGCAATTAATCGCTATGCATGATCCGGTAGTTAAAATGAGGTCAGGCGCTTATCTAGTCATTAATCCCACAGAAGCTATGATCTCTATTGACGTGAACTCTGGGAAAGCCACTGGTGAAAGAAATATTGAGGAAACGGCACTTAAGACTAATCTTGAGGCAGCGGAAGAAATAGCTAAACAATTACGTCTGCGTGATCTTGCCGGTCTTGTGGTAATAGATTTTATTGATATGGTTGAGGCTCGTAACAGAAGGGCTATCGAAAAAGCTCTAAAGAACGCTATGCGTGAAGATAGAGCTAAGATACAATTAGGAAGAATTAGTCCTTTTGGTCTGCTTGAGATGTCTCGCCAAAGACTACGCTCTAGTGTCTCAGAAATAAACACCACACAATGTCCACACTGTCTTGGTAGTGGGATCATACGCTCTAACGAGTCTATGGGTATTCAACTTGTAAGAGCTATAGAAAAAGAAGCCGGAGGTAAAGCCGTTTCATCTCTTAAAGTATATACATCACAAAATGTCGCTATGTATATGCTTAACAGTAAAAGGAAAATCATACAAGAAATAGAGGATAATTATGATGTAGAGATAAATATATCTATAAATCCCGAGCTTGGTTATTCTGAATTTAGCATAGAAAAGATGCGTCTTTACGATAATAACAGCAAATCCGATAGGAACGAACAGCGCAGGCAACGCCGCAAAGGCAATAAACAATATAGCAAAGATAGCTTTAAGGAAAGTAACGATGACTCTGATTTAGATGATAATGATAATTTAGAAAATGAAACATCGGAAAACGAAATTAAAGAAAATAACGATAATAAAAGACGTGGTCGTAGACGTAATAATAGAAATAGAGGAAATAAGGATAAATATTCCAATAAGGAAATTCGTGTAGAAGAAGATGGAAATAAGGAGGGTGAACAACCGCAACCAGTTAATACTGACGTTGAAAACAATAAAGATACTGATAGCAACAACAGAAGAAGAAGTAGGCGTAAATGGAGAGATCGTGGTACTGATAAAAAGCTAGGCGATACAAATGATAATTCTGAAAATAATAATGACAATGCTAAAATCTCGGATGACGCTATGAATCTTCCGGCTTTCGCCTCAGATCTTAGTCAACAGACGGTTCCAGCAACTCCTGACTATAAACCTTACCATGATTATAAAAAGGATAATGTGGTAGAAATGGCAAGTAATAAGAATTCTGATAGTAATTCGGAAAAAGACACGAATAATGATGCTAAGGTCAATCCTCCAAGAAGAGGATGGTGGCAAAAAATGATCAGCCTTGATGACTAACTTTTATAATTAACTATCTAAAATGCCTGTTATACGAACAGTATTACGAAATATCTTTCTATTACTATTCATACCAATATGCTTAGTAGGAAAAAATTCATGGGCGGTTGTTCTTATTCGTGACGCTGAGATTGAAAGCACTCTTAAGAGTTACTCAGAGCCAGTATTTAAGGCTGCTGGCATCAATAGTGAGGCTACCAACATTTTTATAGTACAAGATGACTCTATAAACGCTTATGTCACCGGTGGAGCTAATATTTTTATAAATACCGGACTTATAATAAGATCTGATACTCCTGATGTATTAATCGGAGTAATCGCGCATGAGGTAGGGCATATCGCCGGTGGTCACCTGACAAGAAGCACGCAAAAAATGAAAGAAACCAGAATGGCTAACATATTAAGTCTGGTTCTAGGAACGGCAGCGGCGGTAATATCTAAAAAACCAGAAGCAGCGGCGGCGGTGATTACTGGAGGACAAAGTTCTATTTATCGTGATTTTCTTTCTTATAGCAGAGCTAATGAGCAATCAGCTGATCAATCAGCGATAAACAGCCTTGATAAGCTTGGAATATCCGCGAACGGTATGCTTAAATTATTTAATATACTAAAGGATAATGAACGGCAAAAATTTGGACAAATAGACCCATATATGGTAACTCACCCTCTAACTAGTGAGCGTATAGAATTTATAAAAAATCATATTAAAAATTCGGTTATAAAAAAAGGGAGTTATCCAGCTAAATATAAAATTTTACATCAAAGAATGCTCGCGAAACTATACGCCTTTCTTAATACACCAACGAAAACCATTAGAAAATATCCCGAAAGTGATAAGAGCTTAGCGGGAAGAATGGCAAGGGCGATAGCTTATTATAAGATTCCAGACCTAGAAAAATCTATAATAGAGATAAATAGTATAATACAAGATTATCCTAATGATCCGTTTCTTTATGAACTAAAAGGACAGATTTTATTTGAAAACAGGCGTAAAGAGCAAGCTCTGACAGCTTATCAGAAGGCGGTGGAATTACTTCCTAATTATGCCCTTATACTCGCTGATTTAGCAAGAGTTGAACTAGCGCACGAGGATAATTTCCTTACAAAAAAAGCCATAACTCATTTGGAAAAGTCCGTTTCAATTGAGAATAATAACCCGCAAAGCTGGAGATTGCTAGCCACAGCCTATGGTCGTATAGGAAATATGTCAATGTCCTATCTTTCTTTGGCGGAGGAAGCTTTGCTTAATGAGGAAAAGGAAAACGCTATAGAAATGGTTAACAGAGCATTATCTGGACTAACCGCCTCTTCCCCATCATATAGAAGAGCTCATGACCTCAAAAATAAAGCAAAAGAGCTTAAGGATGATAAAAATTTATAATATAGCTATACTTTTTTATAAAAAATGTTAAAATATTAGGTGTTTTCTGATTAAAAATAAGGGAGTTATTATGTCAGCTTTTCGTGTATTCGTTCTTTCAGTAATCTCAATTTTATTGTCAGTTGGCACTGTGTCCGCTAGCTCCAGTGATGATGAGAATGCACCGGTTACTAGAAAAGAAATTCCCGCTCTTGTTAAAAAAGCTCTACTTGACGATACGAGCATATTATCTGAGGTGATAGACAAGATGCAGAAAGAAGAACGCATGGAGTCTATTAACCAAAGCAAGGAAGCTATTCAGAAAAACAAAGATCTTTTATTTAATGATTCTAATTCTCCGGAAGTAGGTCCTAAAGACGCTGATATTGTGATTGTAGAGTTTTTTGATTATCATTGTGGGTATTGTAAGAAGGCCCTAGGTAATATTATAAAATTGCTAGAAAATGACAAAAAAGTCCGTATCGTGTTTAAGGAATATCCTATATTAAGCAATAATTCTATAGAAGCCGCACGCACCGCTCTTGCCGTAAATAATATAGATAAAAGTAAATATTTTGATTTCCATAGGGCCATATTTGATTCACCTGGTCAAATTAGTGAGGACTTTATGTTAAATGAAGCGAAAAAACTTGGTATAGATCCTCTTAAGCTGAAAGCTGAAATTTCTAACCCTGATATTAATAAGGAACTAGAAAGAAACCGTAAATTGGGGGCAGAAATAGGTGCGCAAGGAACTCCCGCTATGGTAATTGGTGATGATTTCTATTCTGGAGCGATTCCTTACGATGCTCTAGTGGAAATAATAAAGCGTAATCGTGCTAATAAATAGTTTTTGTTATAATAATATTTTTAGAGAAATAAGGAACAAGAAGCACGACCAGAAGTTCATTCCAGCCATGAGTTAGCCTCATAGGATTTTTAACAGGAAATACCGGAGGCAAATTTAATAGATTATCAGATGGTCTATAAGCCGGATTCTGTATTTCCAGTGTATACCGAAAATGATGATCATTCATCTGGGACGCTGATTACTCAGCGCCTCAAGCGACCTACCCGAATAACATAGCGCACGGCGACGCGTTACTCCTATTTGGTCTTGCTCCTGATGGGGTTTACCATGCCGCTTTCGTTACCGATCGCGCGGTGCGCTCTTACCACACCATTTCACCCTTACCCCGACTTACGCCCAGGCGGTATATTTTCTGCTGCACTTTCCCTAAGGTCACCCCCGCCGGACGTTATCCGGCACCATGCCGTGTGGAGTCCGGACTTTCCTCGATTTTATAAAAATATAAAACCGCGATCATCCGACCATCTGATGGATGTATGCTATATTAGAATAACTAATATGACAAGACTCTAATCAGCCAATGAGAATCTTACTAGGGATATACCGAAGGCAAAAATAAAAGTGTAAATAAATTTATCTGACTCTGTCGTGTTTTTTTTCTTATTAGAAAATACTAAACCTAGTATCATCATTATAAGCCCTGTTAGAAGAGGAATAAAAAACAAGGCTATAATTCTAAGTTGCTGTTCTTCAATCAAAAATTCTGGGTATAAAAACAAACTCAACCATCCAACAATACAGCCAAATAGAAAATATATGAAAAATGATCCAATAATAGATTTATCTTTTCTATTACGATTACCTACATCGTCCAAGCTATAATAGTGATCATTTTTATCTTTTATTAATAAAAGTGGATAAAGTATGATTTGTAATATTATTTGTAAAAAAAATTCCATATAGTCAATTTGTATCCAGTAGTCCAGCAAGTATTTTACTGCATTCATCATCCCATATTCCTGAAAGATTATTCGGTCGGAAATGACGTTGGAAGGCGGTTATCGCTTGTGGCAAATCGGCTATATCATAACCGTATTTCGCTAGCTCTGATTCTAGTAGCGGTTTAGCTTCTGATATAGAGCTATCATCTGGAAATAACCCAATTCCATTTTCCGCGAGTAATTTCCAATTAAATAGCTCACCCGGATCTTGCTTACGAGTGGGAGCTATATCGCTATGCCCTACTATGTTACGTGGCACGATATTGTGTCTTGTAATAATATCTTTACATAAGGCGATTACTGATTGCATCTGTTCTTCAGGAAAGACCGTATAACCAAATTCATGGCCTTTATTTACAATCTCTATACCGATAGAACGCTGATTTATGTTGGTATTACCACACCAAGAACTTACTCCGGCGTGCCATGCCCGATTTTTTTCATCCACTAGTTGATAAATTGTTCCATCCTCATCAATCATGTAATGTGCGCTTACTTTTGCTGTGGGATTACATAACCTTTCTAATGCTTCATGTGCTGATTTCATGCCCGTATAATGCAAAACCAGCATGTCTATTGCTTGTCCATCGCGACTGTCAAAATTAGGGGAGGGGTTTTGAATAGTTTTCACTAAGAACCTTCAAATGAATTGGATTCAATTTTTGAAAGAAGATTATTTTCATCAAATATTAAAAATATATTTCCTATACCGATACCGTTTTCTTCATTTTTATAAAAAAAGTCACCTTTGTTAAAATTACTTTCTAATATTCGTATAGTTTCTTGTTTCGATACTTTTCCATCAATTATTTTTTCAAGGATTTTTATATCATCAAGCCTTTGCTTATCTATATATAGAGTATTTTTGTAAGATAAATTATTGGATTGATTCAAGATTATAGTAATTGTTATAAGAATAATATTAAGAATAATTGATAATACCAGCGAATATCTTTGCATATATTAACACTCATTACTACGGTTAAACTGAAAATTGATGAGATTCATATAATTTTCCGCCTTCAAGGTTCCATTGCAATTCCATATGGTTTAATTCGCTGAATTGTTCCAGTAATTCCCCCAAACGGTTTATAGCAGCTGACTCAGCAACTATAGAGAATTTACACATAGCTTCCTCTGGTTCTTTCTCGTTTAGATCTATAATGAACTGAATGGCGCAATGCCCAGAAAAATCAGTTGTGTAAGCACGAAGAAGAAAATAATACGCCCATTTATCTTCATCTGAATGATTCGTTAAACCACACTCAAATTTACACTCATCTCCTATTTTTTGTGGGAATTTACGCAAATCCTGACCTATAGTTTTAATATCATCTACCACAACATAAATAATTATTTTTCCACTAAATATGCCATTGGAAACAATAATTTCTAACTGAGTATGATATGGTTCCTCATATAAATGCCTACGAATTATTAGATAGGGAGAGCTCATATTTTTATGCCGCTTTGCGGATTAAGGTGTTATAAGCTTGCGATATTTCAGATGTCTTGAGAGTAAGCAGCATTTTTATTTCCGGTGACAATGTATTATTTATAAATTTATCAGGATGATAGCGTTTTATCATTCTATAATAATGTTTTTTAATTATATCCTTAGGGCTGCGTTTTTCTATTCCTAAAATCACATGTGGTGGTAAAGGCTTGCTGTAACGATCATAGAGCATGCTGTAATCAGACGGGCTGATGTCTAACATACGCGCTATTTTTACGATTACCTTTGATTCCTCTTTACTAAGAGGTTTATCAGCGGCGGCTATCCGAAACAATCTTTCAACTAGAGCGAAAAATAGATCCTTCTTATGAGGGAATGATAATTTAATCTGCCTTACATGACTAGATACAGGGATATTGCTTTTACAGGCGAGCATAAATAGCTGACGAATTTTTATACATATGCCACCGGTTAAAGGAAAAGAGTCACGAAAAGCTAGATATTCCTCCTTAGAAATACCGCCATCAGCCCTAGCGACCATAGCGGATAGCGAAATAACCGCGAAGGTAAAAGACACATCATCCATAGAGTTTTTTAAGGATAGACTATTATTGTTGTTGTGAATCCCCACATTATAATGGTCATGATGGATTTCTTCTAACTTATTGTATTTTTTAGAAAAAAAATAATGGGTAGCGGTAATTCCCCGACTTGGGATACGATAGATGTCAGCGAAAAAATCAATTCCTCTGTTAAGACCAACCTTAGATACGGTTTTAGGAAGACTAAGAAATAATTTCACTTAACACCTATCCTATCTTTTTGTATCCTATTCTATTTCCTGCATAATTTTTGCTTTAGCAACGGGCAAAAGTTCGCTCATTTTTGATATTATCTCATTCTCACTTGCTGTTACCCGCGCTGAGGTAAAATCCCTGATTATTTTATTAATAACGTCATTATCCCCAACTTCCTCAAAATCAGCGATAACTACTTCCTTAGCGTATTCATCAGCGTCTTGTCCGGTTTTCCCTAATTTTTCCGCCGCCCATAGCCCTAAAAGCTTATTACGCTTCGCTATCGCTTTGAAATTCATCTCTTTATCATGGGCGAATTTATTCTCAAATGCCTTTTCTCTATCCTGAAAATTACTCATTTACTCTCCTAAATTATTTTATTTTTATAATTATTGTAACTGCTGATTATAAGCTATATATAGACTATTCCATTATCTACCGCAAGCATTAGAGAGTTTTTGCTTTGAACAATGTAATAACCTTAGCTAATGTCACTACAGTTCTATTGCGAATACTTAAAAATTGATTTAGGCTCTGTTGAATATGATTAGCAAACAAAGAAAGATCTATAATATGTCACCACGCAAACCGATTTACGAGGGAAAAGCAAAAAAACTGTTTGAGGGGCCAGAACCCGGAACAATTATCCAACATTTCAAGGATGACGCGACGGCATTTAATAATAAGAAAAAAGGCACTATTAATGGCAAGGGTGTGCTTAATAACAAAATATCTGAGTATCTAATGCTCAGACTTCATGATATTGGTATACCTACCCATTTTATCCGTAGCCTTAATATGCGTGAGCAGTTGGTACGAGCGGTACAGATAGCTCCTATTGAGGTGATAGTCCGCAATTATGTGGCGGGAAGCTTCGCTAAACGTTTCAATATTGAGGAAGGAAAAGCGCTCGGTCATCCTCTAATTGAGTATAGCTACAAAAATGACGCTCTTGATGATCCGTTTATTAGTGAGGAGCATATTTTCGCTTTTGGTCTGTGCAGCCCGCAAGAGATGGATGAGATACGTATGTACACTTTCAGAATTAATGATTTCTTGTCCGGTCTATTCGCTGGAATTGGCATAAGGTTAGTTGATTTCAAACTAGAATTTGGTCGTCTTTACGAGAATGATCGGGAAATGATTATACTTGCTGATGAGATAAGTCCTGATAATTGTCGTTTATGGGATATAAAATCTGGTAAAAAACTAGATAAAGATAGATTCCGCCAAGATATGGGAGATATTGAGGACGCTTACAGAGAGGTGGCAAGAAGGCTTGGTGTTATGCCTAATGATGAGTCGGCGGGAAGCTATGTGATTGAGGTAAACACCAAAATTCCCGCGAAAAGGAAAGCAGCAAAGACTACAAAGAACAAAAAATCCTCAACGAAGACTAAGACGAAAACCTTGACCGCAAAGACAAGGAAGAAGAAATGAAGGCAAAAATACATATTACCCTAAAAAATGGTGTTCTTGACCCACAAGGCAAGGCTATCGCTGGCGCTTTGCATAATATGGGATATGACAGTATTGAGGAAGTTAGGCAGGGTAAATATATAGAGGTTGACCTAAAACCTTGCGATGAGCAAACAGCAAAGCAAACAGTGGATAAAATATGCTCTTCGCTACTTGCTAATACCGTTATTGAGAATTATAGCTATGAACTTAGCGAGTAGTTTAAGTTATTATGGATAGTTATTAATATGAAATCAGCGGTTATCGTATTTCCCGGTTCAAATTGTGACAGAGACGCTCAGACTGTGCTTAACGCTACCGGTCTTAATCCGGTTATGGTATGGCATGGAGATAGTCAACTACCGGATGTTGATTTAGTTATGCTACCGGGTGGATTTTCCTATGGCGATTATTTAAGGAGTGGAGCGGTTGCCGCTAAATCTCCAATTATGCAAGAAGTGATAAAGCACGCTAATAAAGGCAGGCTAGTTATTGGTGTTTGCAATGGTTTTCAGGTTCTTACTGAATCTGGTCTTCTTGATGGTGTATTGCTTAGAAATAAAAGCCTTAAATTTGTTTGCAAAGATGTTTACCTGAAAGTTGAAAATAATAGCACTGTTTTTACTTCTCGCTATAATAAAGGACAGGTTATTAAAGTTCCGGTGGCGCATCATGACGGCAATTATTTCGCTAATGAGGAAACTATTAAATCATTGCAAGATGAAAAACGTATAGTATTTACTTATTGCGATAAAAATGGTGTTAACAGCGAGGCAAGCAATCCAAATGGATCGCTACTTAACATAGCTGGGATATGCAATAAAAACCGTAATGTTCTTGGCATGATGCCGCACCCTGAACGCTGCGCGGAAAATTTGCTTGGTGGTGTTGATGGAAAAATACTTTTTGAGTCGCTGTTAGCGGCTTAGTGCTTTGTATAAAAGAAAAATTTATTCACAATTTTTATACTTATGCCAGATTGCGGTAAAAATTATCCAAAGCGAGTATAATCAACGATAGCCAAAAAGTTGCAGTAATATCTCAAGGTTTTTACCACGTTTGCTATTCATGGCATCTTTGCCAGCTAGAAATTCCGCTATATCATCTCTGGCTTTTTCCAGAAATTCATGTTGTTCAAAAAGATTGGTAAAAATAAAGCGTGGCAAACCGCTTTGTCTTGTTCCAGTTAAATCGCCACCTCCCCTTATATCTAAATCCGCTTGCGCTATGGCAAAGCCATCATCACTATTACGTAATATTGAAAGACGAGATATAGCATCATGCGCTAGATTATCCGAACATAATAATATACAATAGCTTTCCTTATCACCTCTTCCGACACGCCCTCTTAACTGATGAAGCTGAGAAAGCCCAAAACTCTCGGCTTTTTCTATTACTATTATGGTAGCGTCGCGGACATCAACTCCTACTTCAACCACTGTGGTCGCCACCAATATCCGTTTTTTCCCTTCAGCGAATTCTCTCATGGTTTGGTTTCGCTCATCTGCTTTCATTTTACCATGAACTAAACCAACAACACCGCCAAAACGAGCTGTAAATTCGGTATAACGTAACTTCGCGGCGGCTATATCATCACTGCCGCTAATATCAAGGCTATCCTGCTGTGTATTATCCTCTATCAGAGGACATATCCAATATATCTTATCATCCTTATCGAGAGCCGCTTGTATCCTGTCAATAATCTCGTCATATCGGGATAGTGGTATTACTCTGGTTACTATATTCTTGCGATGCGCCGGTTTCTCACGAAGCATTGAGCAATCCATATCACCATACATCGTCATGGTAAGTGAGCGTGGTATCGGTGTTGCTGTCATATGCAATATATGCGGTGAGTTCCCCTTCGCCGATAAAGCTGTGCGCTGCCCTACTCCAAAACGATGCTGCTCATCAATTACAATGAATACTAGATTCTTGAATTCCACCTTCTCTTGAAATAAAGCGTGAGTTCCAACTATTATATTTATTCCTCCACTAGCAAGACCAGACAAGGTGCTCTCTCGTTCTTTGCCTTTTACGCTGCCAGTAAGCAATGATACTCTAACATTTACATTGTCCAAAAGCTCTAAAATTGTGTTAAAATGCTGTCTAGCTATTATCTCGGTCGGTACCATAAGCGCGCATTGCCCACCCTGCTCTACCACCTTTAACATAGCGATAAGAGCTACTATAGTTTTTCCGCTGCCAACATCTCCTTGCAACAATCTACCCATACGGTTGCCGGATGCCATATCCTCAGAAATATCATCTATAACCTGTTCTTGACCTCTGGTAAGAGAAAAAGGCAATTTGTTAATTAGGTCTCTGGTAAGCTTACCACTATCTTTAATAATCTCTCCTGATTGTTTTTTCCTATTGGAGCGTAATATCGCTAGATGCAATTGGTTAGCGAGCATTTCATCATAAGAAAGTCGCGCTCTGGCTGGAGAATTTATCGCTATATCATCAGCATTCTCAGGGTTATGAACTTTAGTCAAAGAATTTTTCCATCCACTCCACCCATATTCTGATAATTCTTCCGATTTTATCCATTCAGGAAGCTCTGGAAGATGTTCAAGAGATTTTTTTACTATTCCTCTTATTCTTTTATTGGTAAGACCAGCGGTAAGTGGATATACCGGCTCAATTTTTTTTACCTCCTCCAGCTTATCAATAGTGGTTATTATGTCTGGATGAGTCATTTGCGCTTGATAATCAAATTTCTCTGTTCTACCGCTGATAACTCTTTGCTGTCCTACTGGAAGAATTTGCTTTATATATTCCTCTTTAGCGTTAAAAAACACCAAAATGATGGAACCAGTATCATTTGAGCACGTTACCTTGTACGGCTTCCTACTATAGCGGCTTCTTGTTCTTGCCGGTGGTTGGTGATTATCCACGGTCACAATGAATGTAGCCACGACGCCATCAGCCACCTCTGATAACGGACAGGTGAATCTTCTATCTATTATGCCAACCGGCAGATGGAATAGTAAATCACGAACGAACGGATTACTTTTTGCCGACATTCTCCCCGATACTGGCAATAAAAGACGACGCATAGAATCCGACGATGAACTACCAATACCTTTGATTACGGTAAGTGGAGAAAACAGGTAATTAAGAATCTCATGACGCATGGATAACGAATATAATTATTTGTATGAATAATGCCATATATTATTTATTAGTTTACACCTGCTATACATCGCAAAACCCTACTTATCTACTTATGGTTAGTGGTTTTGATACTCATTTTTATAATCAGAACAGTAATAAATTTTCATTAATAATAATTAAGTAAAAACTATCAATAAGATACTTGAATTTTCTGTTTAATCGTCCAATAATACGGCTTATTTATTTTCCTGATAATTTTCCTACGTAGATCGGTTATAATCATGCGCCTTAAAGTAAGATTCTGTTTTTTAACTACGCTCATAGCAAGCTTTTCTATATTGCTGTTTACAACTTCTTGTCGTGCCGAGAAGACTGAGACGTTACAACTGCTTGGTTTATTTGGTGATGTATTTGACAGAATCAGAACCGATCATGTTGAGGAAGTAAATGATGATGAACTTATCGAAGCCGCTATAAATGGTATGTTGGTATCGCTTGACCCTCATTCTGGCTATATGAACAAGAAATCATTTAAGGAAATGCAAGTACAGACCAAAGGGGAGTTTGGTGGTCTTGGCATTGAGGTAACTATGGAAAATGGGTTGGTTAGAGTTATAGCGCCGATTGATGATACTCCGGCTTTTAAGGCTGGAATCAAGGCTGGTGACTATATAAGTTATATTGATGATTCTGCGGTTATGGGACTTACCCTGTCAGAAGCAGTTGACAAAATGCGTGGTAAGGTAGGAACAAAGGTTAAACTTACTATTTTCCGTGAGGAACTATCAGAACCGCTTGATATAGAGATAACCAGAGACATAATAAAAATAAAATCCGCGCGTGTTCGCCCTGAAGGAGACGATATAGTATATATAAGACTTACACAATTTACTGAGCAAACTACAAAGCTTATGCGCTCTGAATTCAAAAAAATTAAGAGTAAAATGCCTAAGCTACGTGGTGTTATTCTGGATCTGCGCAATAATCCGGGAGGTTTATTGGAACAATCAGTATCTGTAGCTGATGCTTTCTTAAAACAAGGAGAGGTAGTTTCAACTAGAGAAAGAGATCCACAAAACACTAAGCGTTACAGCGCGCAATCTGGAAATGAGATAGTAGGCGATAATGTTCCTGTAGTGGTTTTGATAAATAACGGTTCAGCTTCAGCCTCAGAGATCGTCTCTGGTGCTCTTCAAGACCATAAAAGAGCGATTATAATGGGAACGAAGACTTTTGGTAAAGGTTCTGTGCAGACTGTTATACCTATTCCTGATCATGGTGCTATTAGGCTTACCACCGCTCGTTATTACACGCCTTCTGGACATTCAATACAAAATAAAGGAATTATCCCAGATATAGAAGTTAAACCGGCGAAGATTGAACCTATAAAAATAAACGATAAGATACGCAGTGAGGATAAGTTGCGGAAGAGGTTGGAAAATCTACAAGATAAGAAAAAGGACAAAAATGACAAGAAATCCGATGATGAAAAGCTATCTTCTGACAATGATGAAAGTAATGTAGATGATTTTCAATTACAAAGAGCCATAGATCTTATTCATGGTATTAATGTTTATGAACAAGTCTTGTCTAAAAAATAAATATAGTAATTTCCTATGTATACTATTGTCTTTGTAATAAACTAAAATTGTGTTTGGAAATTGTCAGGGTTATGGGTAGAGGTAAAAACATGAACTCTCTTCCGGCTTATTTTTGGAAAAAATTGTTTTGGAAAACTATTCTGATAATTCTTGTATGTATTTTTCTGGGACAACTTACTTTCATATGGGTTTTAGGCAAGGAAGAGACAAAGGACGCTTTTGACTCAGGTCGTAGAATATTGATAAATATAGAAAATGATCAGTTAAGCGGAAAAATAATATCATCTGTAGAAGACATAGATGATAAAGGTGATAAAATCTCTGAAACCGCTAATAATAATCCACAAGATAATAAAGAAACGACAAAAATAAAGGAAGAGGATGATAATAAAGCTGAAGATACTGTCTCTAGTCACTCAGAAATAATTGATGATGGTTCAGAAGCGCATTCAGAAGAGCTTGTAAAAATAGAAACGTCATATAACAAGGATGAAGATTTACCACCTCTGGAAAAATCAAAAAATCAGCCGTTAAAAATAAATGAAGAGTTATTCACTGAGACAGAGTTCGGTAAAATACCTAAAATATCAAGCGATGGTAAAAAACCATGGCAGTATTACGCGAAGAACATGAAGATTGATAGTTCAAAACCGATGATAGCTATTATTGTTAGTGGTCTTGGTCAGTATAAATATTCTTTGGATCATGCTCTTAGATTGCCGGAAAATATTAATCTTAGTTTTTCGCCTTATTCTCCTAATATTGATGTTTTGCTATCAATGGCACGGACAAGCGGTCATGAGGTAATGCTTGATTTACCTATGGAATCTATTGATTATCCAGCTTCTGATCCTGGTCCTCTTGGGCTTCTGGTCTCTAAAGACCAGCAGGAAAATGAAATTAAAATAAAAAAGATTATGGCGAAGAATTCTAGCTATGTAGGATTTGTGACTCCTAAAAATGAGATTTTTTTGGAAAATATTGACCTAGCGAAATCACTGATAAAAATATTATCAATGCGTGGTTTAATGATGATAGTTGGTAAAAAGCCAGCGAAGCAAAGTATAGAGGAACTTATTGAGGTGGACAGCACTTCTAATGCTATAATAGATACCGTAATTGATGAAGAGTTAAGCGAATCATCAATTAACGCTAAACTTTTATTACTAGAGCAAATGGCAGCGAAAAAAGGCTACGCTATAGGGCTAATTGATTCATACCCAATTAGTATAAAATATTTAGAAAAATGGATAAATAGAACTAAAAATCATGATTTTAACCTAGTACCAGTATCCGCTATAATTTCTAAAAGGAATTAATAATGTATAAAGACCTGCCATATAGAAAAGGGGTTGGTATAATTCTACTCAATAATGAAAATAAAGTGTTTGTTGGTAAACGCATAGACATGCGCTCGGAGGCATGGCAAATGCCACAAGGCGGCATTGATGATGGAGAAGAACCTGAAAAAGCGGTCATAAGAGAGATGGCGGAGGAAACAGGAACTGATAAAGCCTATATAATCGCTGTTAGCAAGGATTGGTATTATTATGACCTACCAGATGAGTTAGTGCCTAAAATATGGAATGGAAAATTTCGTGGACAACAACAAAAGTGGTTTTGTTTGCGTTTTTCGGGTAGTGACTCTGACATTGATATTAATACAGAACATCCAGAGTTTGATGAATGGCAATGGGCGGAAGCACGAGAACTACCTAACCTTATAGTGCCATTCAAAAGACAGCTTTATAAAGATATATTGACAGAGTTTGCAGAGCATTTAATATAGCAAATTGTCTTTATTTCCCCTATAAAACTCAATTATGATGATATGGTTTATAATATCATTAAAACGGAATTTCGTCATCCATCAATTCAGCTATTGGCTCTTTCTGTCCACCGTATTGTTGTTGCCCACTAGAATAATCCTGATTATAAGAGCCACTGCTAGACGCTCCGCTATCTCCACCTTTACTATCAAGCATGGTAAGTGAGCCATTAAATCCCTGAAGCACTACTTCAGTTGAGTATTTTTCTTGACCATCTTTATCAGTCCATTTACGGGTTTGCAATTGTCCTTCTATATAAACCTTCGAGCCTTTTTTGATATAATTTTTTATAACGCCAACTAAGCCTTCATTAAAAACAACGACACGGTGCCATTCAGTTTTTTCTCTACGTTCTCCGGTATTCCTATCTTTCCAGCTTTCAGAAGTAGCTATGGCAAGGTTTGCTATTTCCCGCCCATCTTGCGTTGAGCGTATCTCTGGATCACGTCCAAGATTACCAATAAGTATTACTTTGTTAACACTTCCAGCCATAACATATACCCCATTTTATTTATGATTTTTATTATACAACATACGATATAAGAGCAATAGCCTTAACTTATGATACAATCAACCATAAAATAAAGGGGTTGTACCAGCCAACTATAGCAACTTACGGTAGGAATTACCCAAGTTACTGTAGGAATCGACTCCGAAAGAGTTGATTTTACGGCGCATAACGAACAACCTGCTCTTACGCATGCCAGTTCATAACAGATTTGGGAATTAGATGGTACATCCCCAAAGATTTTTTAGTTCACCAAGAGATTTATAATCTGTCATATCCATACATATCGGCGTTATGGTGATATAATCATTCTGCAAATAATCAATATCAACATCTGGTTTTTCTGGCGTATTATCTCGTTCTCCACCCAGCCAGAAATATGGTCTACCTTTGGGATCCGCTCGCTCACTGAGCTGAATATTTACCAACCGCTTTCCCTGCGCGCATATTTTTACACCTTTAACCTTATTCTCAGAACAATAAGGAAAATTTATATTCATTAGTATGTTTTTATCCCATTTTGTGGAAATAAGCTTTTTTATTATCTCCGCCGCGAATTTTTCCACCACCGACCACTTCATGTCATAAGAACCATCATGGTTAAGGCTAAGAGCGATGGAAGGAATATTGAGTACAGTACCTTCCATTGCCGCCGCGATTGTTCCTGAATAAGTCACGTCATCACCAACATTGGAACCATGATTTACACCGGATAAAACTAAATCAACCGGCTTACCATCCTCCTTCGCTACAATTTGCTTTATAGCGAGCAATACGCAATCTGTCGGAGTACCACCCACAGCATAACGTTTCTCTTCCAACTTACGAACACGCACCGGCAGATGCAGAGTAAGAGAATGTGCCGCTCCGCTTTGCTCACTCTCAGGAGCGACTACCCACACATCATCAGATATAGCACGAGCTATTTTTTCCAAAACCTTTATGCCATCAGAATTTATACCATCATCATTGCTTATAAGTATTCTTGGCATTAGGCAATCGGCATTAGGCAATGGTGTAGTGGTTTCGTTCATCAAATTTTTTCTTTCAAAGACTTTCGTAAGCTATGTAACATTTTTTGCAACTGATTTATTTCAAAAAGCATTTTTGAGCATTCTATATAACCTATATCTTCTGCAAGAATCAATAAAGTTTCAAGCTCAGCCAAAGAACCTATAGCAACTGAAATAAAAGCTATATAATCCTTAGTGCCGTGTCGTGAAAAACCTTCTGCTATATTAGCTGGAATAGAAATAGCGGCACGTCTGGTCTGGCTAACTAAAGCAAACAACTCTTCTTTTGGATATTGCTTAGTCAAAATATAAATATTCTTAACTAATATACGTGCTCTTTTCCAGACATCTAAATCTTTATAACTTGATATATTTCCCATTCACAGACTTTCACTAGCTACTAATGCCTACTGCCTATTTTCCTATAACCTCCACTCCTCCCATATACGGTCGCAGAGCTTCTGGTACTATAATACTTCCATCCGCTTGTTGGTAATTTTCCAGTATAGCGACAATAGTACGACCAATAGCAAGACCAGAGCCGTTTAGAGTATGAACAAAGTTGGTTTCCTTCTCTCCACGAATTTTACTTCTCGCTTTCATCCGCCTAGCTTGAAAGTCACCACAATTTGAACAGCTTGAAATTTCCCTATAAGTATTTTGTGATGGAAGCCATACCTCAATATCATAGGTCTTTCTAGCTCCAAAACCAGTATCACCAGAGCAAAGCAACATCACCCGATAGTGCAAACCAAGACGCTTCAACACTTCCTCAGCGCAAGATAGCATACGCTCATGTTCCTGCTCTGACATACCAGCGGAGGTAACACTTACCATCTCTACTTTAGAAAATTGATGCTGCCTTATCATACCTTTGGTATCTTTTCCAGCAGATCCAGCCTCCGAACGGAAACACTGGCTGTATGCAGTCATCCGTATGGGCAAATTATCCATATCAATTATACTATCGGCGACTAAGTTAGTAAGTGAAACCTCAGAGGTTGGGATTAACCAATAACCATTTTCAGTCTTAAAAGAATCCTCAGCGAATTTCGGAAGCTGCGTCGTACCATACATAGCATTATCACGTACCAACAAAGGCACAGTATGCTCAGTATAACCAAATTCCTTAGTGTGTATATCCAGCATGAAAGAAGCAAGTGCCCGCTCCATA
This sequence comes from Rickettsiales bacterium, assembly GCA_041396965.1. NCBI lineage: Bacteria > Pseudomonadati > Pseudomonadota > Alphaproteobacteria > Rickettsiales > Rickettsiales bacterium. Next base: position 953,493 of record JAWKXN010000001.1, on the reverse strand, counting down.
CGAGCGATCGCGCCACGCAACACCACAAAACGGGAGCCGGAAAGCTTAGCGGCGTTATCAAAATCCATTAATCCAAGCGCTATACCCAAATCATCATGCGCCTTTGGTGTAAAATCCATTTCCGGTTTCTTGCCAACTACCTTAATCTCAACATTTCCGCTCTCATCCTCACCATCAGGCACGTCATCCGCTAAAATATTCGGCAGACTTTCAAGTATTATCTCAAGTTCACCATGACCATCCAGAGATGCCTGCAAACTATCTATCGCTTCATTATTTTTTTTGGACTCCTCCATAATAGATGAAGCGTCTTTTCCTTCCTTCTTTACCATACCTATTTGCTTGGCGAAATTATTGCGTTTTGCCAATAACTCTTGAAGCGTAGTTTGACCTTTGCGCTTTTCCTCATCAAGAGCGATAATCTTAGCCGATAAAGGCGCAAGCCCTCTCCTCTTTAACGCGGCGTCAAAATCATTAGGATTCTGTCTTATAAATTTAATATCATGCATTTTTATTCTTTCATTTCTTTATATTTTTTATCCTTATTCATACTTCCTATACCTTAAGATAGTTAATTACGTCTCATGTCTCTATAAAAATTCTCATGAGAACCCAAAGATAGTAATAATACGGTAAGTTCATCCTCAATATAAATATAGGCAAGTAGAGTCTGTTGCCCTAGCATAGGGAATTTATATACATAAATATCTGACAGGTCACCTTTTTTACGAGTACCAACTTCAGGATTTTGTACAATCACCCCTATAGCCGAATCAACAAATCCCCGCTGATTCGGTTTTAGTTTTTTATGTATTTTTCTAAATCTACTGGTTTGTTTGATTTTTATCATTTTCTGGCAATATAAAATCACTAACCTCGCCGTCTCTTACTTCTTCAATAGACAGCAACAACTCATGGATAAAACTATAAGGCAAATCAGGATTATCCTCAGCTATTTTGCCTATGCGTGACCAATGCTCGATCTGCTTTGGTAACGAACGGCTACAAGCGGCGGCATAACGCTTTGCCTCATTAATAAGATTATCAGATAATTTAACTGGCATAGACATAATTATATACTCCCAACAATAGTATTATACTACCATTAGCATCCTTTGTCTACTAATTGCTACTATCACTACCCGCATTCCTACATAAAATTATGGATATTTCATAAAGCATATATAACGGTATGGAAAGCGCTATCTGACTGAAAATATCTGGTGGAGTAATGATAGCGGCGACCGCTACGATAATAACTATAGCGTAACGCCTACCTTTCTTTAGGCTATCAAGCTTCATGATACCTGAGCGCACCAGCAAAACCAATATTACCGGAAGCTGAAAGGCAAGACCAAAAGCCACGATAAGATGGGTAACAAGTGACAAATAATCACTTACTTTCGCCTCTAACTGTATTGGAAGACTGTCACTCGCTCCTACCGATTCAAAACCCAAGAAGAAACTCCACGCAGCCGGAAATATCAGATAATAAACAAACGCCGCGCCAGCGATGAATAATAAAGGAGCGGCAACCAAATATGGCATTATCGCCCTTTGCTCATTCTTATATAAACCGGGAGCGAGAAATAAATAGAATTGCCCAGCTATAACTGGAAATGAAAATAAAAACCCAGCGAACACCGAGAGTTTAAGATAGGTCAGAAACGCCTCAGCAAGTCCGGTATATATCATCCGTCTACCCTGCTCTTCCGGCACCGCTTGCGCCAGAGGCTTTACCAAAAAAGCATAAATGTCCTCAGCGAAATAATAACTGACACAGGTCGCCGCAAAAAAAGCAAGCAAACTATATATAACTCTTCTTTTTAACTCTTTTAGATGCTCAAGCAAAGGTTGCTTTACAAGATCTTCATCTGTTCGTATCGTCATTTTTATTATCTTGACTAATGTTTAGCGATTCATCCTTCAACTCTATATTATCAATACTATAAGACTCATAATATTTTCCATCATCGCCTTTAATCATTTTTATATCAGCGTTTATCTCTTTCTCCATATCTTCAATTCCCGCTTCACGACTTATCTCGCTAAATGTCCGTCTAATCTCATCAGCAAAAGATCGTAGCTTACGAATAGCTGAAACTACTGACTTCATAACTACTGGTAAATCCTCAGCTTTAATAAAGACTATACCAATTATAGCCACTAGCAATATTTCAGAAATAGAAAGGTCAAACATGCTTCTAATTACAATTATACTCAATCTGAATAAAAACGAAAAACTATCTAACTATTATCTTTTGTTTCGTCTTTGCCATCAATCTTACCACCATCTTCACCTTTTAATCCCTCTCTAAGGGAACGGATAGATTTACCAACATCACCCATTATTTTCGGCAACCTTCCCGCGCCAAACAATAGCAATATAATAAGCAAAACTATCAATAATTGAGGTATACTGGGCATAAAGGCTCCTTTTTATAGATATGTAATCATACAAAAGTTATAGTCTAATGTCAGACAGTATACAAGAGAGTATTGAGGATAGGATTATAGCTTAAGTCTATAGCTACAGATACTTATTCTCTTTAAGCAGATAGTTTTGAACATAATCTTTTATCCCCTCGCTTAATGGAGTAAAGCTCGTATGGAATCCAGAGTTTTTTAACCTATCTATATTTGCCTGCGTAAAATATTGGTAATTTTTTACCAATTTTTCTGGCATATCAATATAGCTTATACGACCTTCATGACCTATAGCCTCAAAAATAGCGGCTGTCATTTCATTAAAACTACTAGCCTTCCCACTACCAAGATTAAACATACCGGATACTTTAGGAGTGATAAGGCACCAAAGTAGTACTTTGACCGCATCCTTAACATAAATCATATCCCTCTTTTGCTCACCATCCTCATATTCATCATTATATGAACGGAAAAGCTTTACACTACTATGTTCTATGGCATGAGTAGCTATCTGTGAGATAACACTACATTGATTACCTTTATGATATTCATTAGGACCATAAACATTAAACAGCTTAAAATTTACCCATTGTGGCGGCACAACCTCATCATTCGCTAATACTCTTGCCACATGATTATCAAATAAATGCTTACTCCAGCCATACGCTGAAAGCGGCACTAGAGAAGATAAGTAAGATAAATCCATGCTATCATCAAACCCATTCTCTCCATTACCATAAGTAGCCGAAGATGACGTATAGATAAAACGTGTTTTATTTTTTACACACCAATCCCATAGCTCCACAGAAAAAGTAAAGTTATTAGCGAGAATTAAATCAACCTTTTCCTCTGTCGTGGAAGAAACAGCTCCCAGATGGTATATGATTTCTATATTCTCCGCATTCTTATCAAGCCATGAGAAAAGATTTTCAGGGGTGATAACATCATATACCGGATGTTTTGACAGATTACGCCATTTACTATCAGCGCCAAAACGATCGCATATTACGACTTTATACGAATTACTATTTAGCAGCTCAGCTACCAGATTAGAACCGATAAAACCACCACCACCAGTTACGAGGATTGTTTTCATAGAACAAACTCTATAGATACTTTATTTAACCTATGAATAAATATATAGTAACATCACTAAAAAATGGTAAAATATTGATATTAAAGCAATTATAAATTAATACAAAAACCACAGAAAGACTAACATCATGATAAATAACAATAAAATATTAAACGACTTATCCAATCTAGCTAATTCCGCTGTTGGCAGAGCGATGGATATGAAGCAGGAAATAGACTCCATAGTCGCTTTCCAAATAGAAAAATTATTAAAAAACATGGAATTAGTGAGTAAAGACGAGTTTGATACCATGCAAGCCATGCTAGTTAAAGCTCGTAATGAGCAAGAAGAGCTAAAAAAACGTGTTGAATCGCTAGAAAATCAAGTTTATTCCTTAATAAACACCAAAAAATCCAGCAAATAGAATATATTAGTTTTTGCTGCATAACATATTGAATTATAAATATAAAATATTTTTTGTTCATTATTTGTTAAATTAATGGATTTTTGCTTCATTCCATGTCAGGATTAGAGTATAGATGGTTACGCCAAATCTCCAAGAGTGGCTGTATACCTGAATAACATCACTATATTTTTTGAGGGACACGCGATGAAATCAATGTTGATTGAAAATGATAAAATTTATAATCCGCTTGATATGGCCGAACTGGTAATTATGGATCGTGATTGGATATTTGATCGTCCAGCCGAAGGAGAGCTAGTCGCGGAGGTAAATGGGGTATGGTGCAACTACCGTATATGGTTCACATGGCAGGAAGAATCAGGCGGCCTTACTCTTTCTTGCTCTCTTGAAAGCAAATTTCCAAAAGCGTCAATAGCAAGAATCCATTCGCTATTAGCTTTGGTAAATGAGAAATTATGGCTTGGGCATTTCAGCCTTTACGCTGAGGATAACTCTATATTATTCAGGCATTCTTTATTACTGCGTGAGGGAGCCGGTACAACAGCCGAGCATCTACAAGAACTTCTTGATTTAGCTATCGGCGAATGTGAACGTTTTTACCCTGCTTTCCAATCTGTGGTATGGGGTGGCAAGACCGCCGCTGAGGCCATTGAGATAGCATTGTTTGAAACAATAGCTGAAGCATAGTTATTCTCTATGCTAGCGAATACCTCTTCTGATATTTCGGTGTTATTAGTAGGCTGCGGCAATATGGGAAAAGCCATATTGAGCGGATGGCATAAAAAACCACCTTACGGAGTTAACGAATTTTATGTCATTGAGCCTAACGGTCATTCTGATATACCGGTAAATGAGAATACCGTATTATTTCATGACTTATCGGAATTATCTTCTGATATAAAACCGGATATAATAATCCTAGCGATAAAGCCTCAACAATTTTCTGACGTGTTACCAAGATATAAAGAACGTTTTGGAACTTCTTCGCTTTATATCTCCATTGCCGCCGGAAGGACAATAGATTCTCTAGCGGAACTTTTAGGGGATGACGCGAAAATAATCCGAGCCATGCCAAATACTCCAGCGCTGGTAGGAAAAGCCATAACCGCTCTCACCGCCAATAACAATACCAGTGATGAGCAAAAAAAAATCGCCTCTATATTAATGGAATCATTCGGTAAAACTATATGGGTAGCTGAAAAAGATATGGATATTATAACTGCTATTTCAGGTAGTGGTCCGGCCTATGTTTTTCTGTTCATTGAGGCGCTAACCGATGCCGGAATAAAATATGGGCTTAACCGTGATACCGCCTCCACACTCGCTATGGCGATGGTACATGGCTCTGTTCATCTCGCCGAGAAAAGTGATAAAACGCTTAGTGAATTGCGTGACAACGTAACCAGCAAAGGTGGCACTACCGAAGCGGCTCTTAATGTTTTAACCGATAATGACTCGTTCAAATCACTTATTGAAAAAGCAATTTCCGCCGCCGCTAAAAGATCTGGGGAACTAAAGAGTTAAACGTTATACTATGGCGAGTGTAACGATAGCGTATTGCCTCTGCCTGTCTCCCATAACCTCAGCCCTATATCACCTACCATGAAAATAACGATAAATATCCTCAGCTTTATCTTTGCTAATACCTTCCACCTTCGCTATCTCCTCAATGCTGGCGGCGGCAATCGCTCTTGTTGAACCAAAATAATGTAGCAAGGCTTTCTTACGAACAGCGCCTATCCCGTCAATAGAGTCTATTTCTGATACTTTCATTGATTTACTACGCTTATTACGGTGCGCTCCGATAGCAAAACGATGTGCCTCATCACGCAAACGTTGCAGGTAATGCAAAACCGGACTTTCATAAGGCAGTTGAAACGGCTTTTTACTTGGCATGAAAAAATGCTCCCGTCCCGCATTCCTATCCTCTCCCTTTGCTATCGCCACATATATTATGTCATTAATAGCAAGTTCATTAAACACCTCCGTCGCTACACTTAACTGTCCGGCTCCTCCATCTATAAGCACTAAATCCGGTTTATCTTTCGCCTCTTCTTTTAACCTTGAGAAACGACGAATAAACACCTCACGCAACATAGCGTAATCATCACCTCCTCTTATCTCATCGTTTTTTACTTCTGAGTTTTTAATATCAAATTTGCGGTATTGGTTTTTTATAAAACCATCCTCACCCGCCACAATCATCGCCCCCACACGATTAGTACCACTTATATGGCTATTATCATAAACCTCTATACGTTTAGGCATATCTGGCAAGTCAAAAAGCTTCTTTACTTCCTCTAAAACAACCTTCTGAGATAAATTAGATATTATATGACGATTAAGAGCATCCTTAGCGTTGATATGTGCCTGCTTCATCAATTCGTGCTTATCGCCACGTTTTGGATTGATAATCTCCACATGGCAATCAGCACGTAAACTCAATGCCTCCTCCATAAGCTCTTTATTATCTAACTCCTCACTCACTAATAATAATTTAGGAACTGACTGTGATTGATAAAATTGAGAAATAAAGCTAGTGATAATCTCACTATCACTATGTTCTTTCGTATTGGTTGGAAAATAATTTTTACTGCCATAATTAGCTCCACCACGAAAACTAAATATGGTTACACAGCAATTATTATCTTTACGAACGATCGCCACCATATCAGCGTCCGCTATGTTAGCGCTACTCAATTTATTCTGCTGTTGTACTTGAGTTAATGATTGAATACGATCACGCAAAGTGGCGGCCTTCTCATAATCCATCAGCTCGCTGGCTTGCCTCATCTGTTCATTAAGCTCATCTTTTATCCGCTTACTTTTACCGGAAAGAAAATCATAAGCTTGATTAAGCAACTCATCATAATCTTCCTTACTTACGTAATCAACGCAAGGCGCGCAGCAACGTTTTATCTGATATTTAAGGCACGGACGTGTTCTGTTCTTAAAAATATTATCACTACACGAGCGCAACAAAAATACCTTTTGTAGTAAGGTAATCACCTCATCAACCGCGCCCGCCGAGACAAATGGACCAAAATATTTGCCTTTTTTACCCTTAGCTCCACGATATTTAGATATTCTCGGAAAATCGTGATTACCGGAGAAAAATATATAAGGAAAAGATTTATCGTCTTTGAGTAAAATATTATATTTAGGGGAATGTTTTTTGATCAAATTAGCCTCTAGCAGCAAAGCCTCAGCCTCTGAACGAGTAGTAACAATCTCAAGAGCGGCGGTTTGCGAGATCATATTTTGCAGGCGAGTATTAAGAGCCACCGTGTTTACATAATTCATTACCCTATTTTTTAGATTCTTAGCCTTACCAACATACAAACTATTGCCAGACTCATCAATCATCCGATAAACACCGGACGATTGTGGCATAGTTCGCAAATGGGATTTAATAACTTCCCGCCCCTTTTTCAATGATGTTTTATCTTCGCTCATAATAGATATTTATCTAATATTATCATATTTTCAAAGCCTTAAAATAGTCCACTATTTCTGTGGATAACTCTGTGAGCAACTAATATTCTTTTGCCTTTTATAAAGACTATATCTAGTGTTATTATAATTTGCCTATAAAATAGGCAGCATAATAATATATTGTTTTATATAGAAATTTTTTAATTCGTTACCGTAACATTTTATAAATTAATATTTCTTTTACTATATTGTATAAAAAATACAGATATTGTGTACAAAAATACTACCGATAATTATTTTTTATGGCTAACTAGGCAAAATATTCCTAAATTTATATCAATAAAAAATTGGGGTTCTATTTTTTAGTATTTAGTCACTGAAGTACTTAGTTGGCTCCATACTTTCATGAAGCACCCTTATGATCGTAAGTATAGAAGGTGTGATTTTATAATATATGATATGATGTTTAATCTTAAATCGCCTATATCCAATCTTGATTTCATCACAAGCAATACCCAAATTAGGACTGTTTGCTAGCAAATTAATACCATTAGCAAGTTCATCATAATATTTATCTGCTTGGCGCTCCCCATGAGTTTCAAAAGAATATAACCAGATATTTACTAAATCTTCCTCAGCGCGTGATTGCTTGTATATTTTAATCACCTAACCCAGCTTTTTTCTTTGCTTTTCGTTTTATAACTTCCATATCCAACTCTCCAGCATCGCCGCTTTTTTCACCTTCTATTAGGGCTAAGCGCAATGCCTGCAGTTTCTGTTCCTGTGCTTCAAGTAACCGTAAACTTGCTCTGATCACTTCACTAGCAGAACCATACCTACCTTGCATAATTTGCTCGTTAATGAATCCCTCAAAATGATCCCCCAGTGAAATACTCGTGTTTTTCGCCATACTTTAACCTCCTTATCTTATTACCAATAAATACCATATATTGGTAAATTATACAATAAAAAAATATTTGCTCATATAGTAGTATATAGCTTGTGGGAGACATATTACGATACCATCTTATCCTCTATACACCACTGGATCACTCATGGAGTTTTCTCTAAACCCTTTAAGGCGTAATATACAAGCGTCACAGTGCCCACAGGATTTTCCATAAACGTCAGGATCATAACAGCTTGTGGTAAGAGAATAATCAACACCAAGCCTTATTCCTTCCTCAATAATACTAGCTTTGCTAAGATTGATCAGCGGAGTGTGAATTTTTATTTTGTTCGCGGATTCAACCCCATAAGCGGTAGCGAGATTAGCAGTTCGCTCAAAAGATTCTATAAACTCAGGACGGCAATCTGGATAACCACTATAATCCACAGCGTTCACCCCAATAAAAATATCATACGCATTAAGCACCTCCGCCCAAGCAAGAGCAAATGAAAGGAATATGGTATTACGAGCTGGGACATATGTAATCGGGATACCAGAAGATAATTCCGTTTCATCCCTATCTTTTGGCACGGCAAGTGAGGATTCGGTAAGAGCTGACCCGCCAAATCCAGCTAAATCTATATTTACAATACGATGTTCCACCGCTCCCATTTTAGCGGCTATTTTCTTTGCTGCTGAAAGTTCATAATTGTGGCGTTGCCCATAGGAAAATGACAAGGCGTGTACGCTAAAACCTTGCTCTTTTGCCATTGCTAGAACAGTAGTTGAATCCAGACCACCACTTAATAACAAGACCGCTTTTTTTTCGTTTATCGCCATATTATTCCTTCCTAGAACTTAATCCTTAGTCCAAAGCACCTATTCTATCCCTAATATTTTGTGTGTCTGTAATGACAGGCGATAACCATTTTCAATGGCAAGCTCAAGAGCTAATTTTGTGTTAGCCTTATTCTTAACCACATCTTCCTCATCCATTGGCTGCACAAATACTGGAATACTATATTTGCTCTGACCTATTTCCACTACCTCTTTATATTTACCATCGCTTGCTGAAATAATAAATTTAAGCGCTGATAAATTTCGCAGCAAATCCTCACGAATCGGAGCATAACCTTGTCCGGTGTTTTTAGGAGAACAAACTATATCAACCTCCGCCGGTAGCTGCCTACATAGCGTACCATTAGTTTCTATCTGCACCTTAAATCCAGAGGATATTAGCTGTTCACACAACGGAGCTATATTTTGCCGAAAAGGCTCTCCACCAGTAATCACCACCAATTTCCTTACAAACTGACCATCCTGATTTAAGGATAATTCTTTTACCTTAGTCAAAACCTCATTTAGAGAAAGCTCTGTAAAACTCTCAAACTCCGTATCACAAAAATCACAAGCGAGATTGCACCCGCCAAGGCGAATAAAAACCGCCGGCATGCCAACATATATTCCCTCACCTTGCAAAGTAGCAAAAATTTCTTGTATGTCCAAATACTGACCATCACCGGATTTAGGCTTTCTTATGGGGTTATTACCGTGCATTTAGTTAGACCTATGGTTTATCTTGCTTGCGTGATTACATTTGTTTCATTATACCCATTTGTATTATCAATAATACAAATGAGTATCAAAACCGCAAGCCGAAAGCGTGGTTTTGTGCCACATAGCGGGCGTAAATGTATAAATAATGTGTAGCATTATTTATAGTAAATAACTATATTGTTAAATTCTTTAATAACCCAGCATCGTATAAAAACCACATGAAAAATCAAAAAAAACCACAAAAATCCCCTGATAACTGGCATTTTGAGACTAAATTAGTGCGTGGAGGACAGCTAAAAAGTAATTTTAAGGAAAGTTCAGAGGCTCTATTCCTTAACTCATCATACAGCTATGATAGCGCGCAAGAAGGCGAAGACCTGTTTAGCGGCAAGGAAGAAGGCTATAAATATGGTCGCTATTCCCACCCTAACCTCGCTATGCTTGAAGAACGTTTTGCCCTGATGGAAGACGCGGAAGCCTGCGCTGTTACCGCTTCCGGTATGGCGGCGTTATTCGCGGTTCTGATGTGTCAACTTAAAACTGGTGATCATGTGGTGGCGAATAGTGTGCTTTTCTCTTCATGTAGCTATATTATAACCAATGTATTACCTCGTTTTGGCATTAGCTATACATTAGTGGAAGCGGCTGATACGGAGGGATGGGAAAAAGCGATAACCGCAAATACTAAGTGTGTATTTTTAGAAACTCCGGCAAATCCAACACTGGAAATAGTTGATATAAAGATGGTAGCGGATCTGTGCAAAAAGCATGGAACACAGTTAATTGTTGATAATGTGTTCGCCATGCCATATGTCCAGCAACCATTAAAGCTCGGTGCTGATGTGGTTATCTACTCAACCACCAAGCATATTGATGGTCAGGGGCGTACATTGGGCGGAGCTATTCTTGGTAAGAAAGAATTTATTGACGAGACATTATTACCATTTGTCCGCCATACTGGTCCACACATGAGCCATTTCAACGCTTGGCTGTTGCTTAAATCACTGGAAACATTGCATTTAAGACTGGAGAGACATTGCGATAACGCCGAGAAAATCGCCGCTAAGCTGGAGAATCACCCGAAAATAGAGCGTATTATTTACCCATCCCTTAAAAGCCATCCACAATATGAGATAGCAAAAAAACAGATGAAAAATGGCGGAGCTATTATTAGCTTTGAGATAAATGGCGGCAAAGAAGCGGCGTTTAACTTTATGAATAATCTGAATATCATTGATATTTCCAATAATCTGGGTAACGCTAAAAGTATTATCACTCATCCGGCGTCCACCACCCACGCTAGTCTTGGTGCGGAGAAATTAAAGGAACTAGGCATTACCGACTCCCTCCTCCGCCTGTCAGTGGGCATTGAGAATGCTGATGATTTACTGGAGGATATTCTAGGGGCTTTGGGTTGATTATCAACATGTAACAAAAATTTAACAATTTTAATCATTTTATGTGTTAACATATCCTACATTTCCGTAAATTATTGTATAAAGCAAGATGATGGCTATGAAAATACCGCAACTTATAATCTCCGAAGGGAAAATATTAAGCGGCAGAACATTTGTTAAATTAAACAATATATATCACAAGCTCACCAGAGGGAATGATATAAAAACCCCACCTAAGCTTGTGGTTTCTGACGCTTATAAAGAATACTCTCCGGCTACGTATAATCCAGTCAGTCAGGCTATTGTTGTAACTCATGATTTAGCAAACAAAGCATCTCCTGATGAACTTACCGCTAAGGTGGGACATGAATTAGGGCATTGGGTAGGGATGCATAACGACCCACTCAATATACTAAAACTGCGTATTAATGAGAAGGAGGCAGATAGGATCGCCGTTCACCTTACTGGTGATAAACAGTTATTAAATAAATACCGCCAGATAGCCGTTACTAAAGAGGCTTATAATAATATACCGAAAGAAGATGGATTTTGGTTGAGAAACATTAAAAAAATTAACCTATGGGCAGGCAATCGTCTTGTATATGGTTCTCCAGAAACGATAGAAAAAAATATAATGGAAGGTGCCGATGCCATGGGAAGACAACATGTTGACAGGCTGATAGCCGAAAGAAATGCTGGATACTCAACGAGAGATGATAGTTTTGCTGGACAGCTTAAAAGAAGTGGTAAGATTCATAGGGAAAAAGCTGTAACCAACTTTCAAAAAGCAATTGGCAAACAAACTAACAGCATTGTAGAAAGGTTAAACAGATCAAGACAAAAAGCCGCAGAATTTAAAAAAGAATTATATGGCACCTCTCTGTAAATAAAGAAGAAGATAAGAAAAAATGTCCAGTTCAAGAAAATTTAGAGAAGTTATAGAAATAATAAAGAAATCTCCAAAAATAAAGGAGGAATTACTGGATTCACTGAAAAAAATGGGAACACCAATAACTGAAGAACGACTTGATAAAATAGCAAGCTACTACCCGTTAAATCCCAATGAAGGTGAAAGTATTGTTAAAGCATTACACAGTAGCAAGTATTTATCTTCGCCTCTACAGGAATGGCTTGATTCTGTTCCTAAATATAGGACAAATATAAAAAGTGTTCCTAGTAATATGGTCGATGAAATAAGCCATATAGGAGCACCGGAAGATGTTCTTGCTATGGAAAGTTTTGCAGACCCAATAAAACTTATGTCTACAAGTGACAAGCTCACATTTGCTAAACATCAAGCTAAAGGAGCTTGGGTTAATAGGCTTTCTATACCACAACTATACAATAAAAACATTCGTGCCGGTTATGATATGTGTGAAATACTCTCAACAGGTAGCTCTACCCCCCTGCCTTCTTCAGAAAAAAAAGAACTTTTTACGTATCCCAAAAAGCCTCCATTACTGCTTAAGAATCCTAAAATATCTGATGAAGAACGAAGAAATTTGCATAATTACCTATCTAAAAGCAACAAACCAAAAGAAGCACATACTGCTCTTGACGAGGCAATAAATAGAATTAACGAATCACATTTTGAATTGTATGTATTAAATAATAGAACGGACTGGATAAGATAAAGGATATTCTAGGGGCTTTCGTAAATATTCATGATTCGTAAAATAACAATAGATGATTTTGAGCAGTGGAAAAAATTAAGGCTTGAGGCTGTAAGACAATATCCACAATCATTTGGTCAATCTTATTCTGGTGTACAAAAACAAGATAGAAAATGGTGTACAGATTCTTTGAAAAATGGGGATATATTTACCTACGAACAAAACGGAAAAATGGTCGCTATAGCTGGCATATATTCCATGAAGCCAGAAAATATGCGCCATAGAGCTGTTCTCTTTGGCATGTATGTAAAGCCAGAGTTTCATAAGCAAGGGATAGCCAGCGCACTAATTAATCATATAATTGATGATATAAAACCATCTCATAAACAACTCCAATTAACTGTAACTACTACCAATAACCCCGCTATAGAGCTTTACAAAAAACATGGTTTTGTTATTTATGGAACAGATCCTGACGCACTATTAGTTGATGGTAAATATTATGATGAGTATTTAATGATAAAAAAGCTATAGATTGAGTAAAATTATGACCAAAGAAAAAATAACCATATTTGACACCACCTTGCGTGACGGCGAGCAATCACCGGGAATGTCCATGAATCTTGAGGAAAAGATCATGGTCGCTGAGGTGCTGGACGCTATGGGCGTGGATGTCATAGAGGCCGGATTCGCTATGGCGAGCAATGGCGATTTTGAGTCGGTGCGTGAAATCGCTGGTAGGGTTAAAAACGCTGTGGTTTGTTCACTGGCACGCGCTAAATCAGCTGATATTGAACGAGCGGCGGAAGCTATAAAACCAGCAAGGCGCGGACGTATCCATACTTTTATGTCTACCTCTGAGATTCACCTTACCCATCAATATCGCATAGACCAAGCCTCTTGCCTGGATATGATTAAAGACAGTGTAACGCTTGCCCGCAAGCACACTGACAATGTGGAATGGTCAGCGATGGACGCTACCCGTACCGAAACTGAATTCTTGATTAAAGCGGTGGAAACGGCGATAAAGGCGGGTGCTACCACTATCAACATTCCCGACACTGTTGGTTACGCGACACCTGATGATTATGGTCTACTGATAAAAACCCTAATAGAAAAAGCCAGCGGTGCCGACAAAGTGATTTTCTCCACTCACTGCCAGAATGATTTAGGACTTGCTACCGCTAATTCGTTAGCCGCTGTTAGAAATGGCGCTAGGCAAATTGAATGCACCATAAATGGTATCGGCGAACGAGCGGGCAATACCGCGCTTGAGGAAGTGGTAATGGCGATAAAAACCCGTGCTGATATGTATCCGTTTACAACCAACATTGACACCACCCATATTATGCGCGCTTCTCGCCTTATTCAAAACATCACCGGAGCTTTGGTACAGGTAAATAAAGCGATAGTAGGCGCGAACGCTTTTGCCCATGAGTCTGGCATCCATCAGGATGGAGTGCTTAAAAACGCCAGTACCTATGAAATAATGACACCTGAATCAGTTGGTCTTAGCAAATCCAATCTGGTTATGGGTAAACACTCAGGTCGCCATGCCTTTAAGGATAAGATAGCCTCGCTTGGTTTTGATCTGGGTGATAATGCGTTAGAAGATGCCTTCACCCGCTTTAAGGATTTAGCGGATAAGAAAAAAGATATTTATGACGAGGATTTAATCGCCTTGCTTGATAGCGAGTCACGGCGAGATGACGCTATAAAACTAGAATCACTACATATTACCTGTGGTACAGTGGGACCACAAACCGCTATGTTGTGTATCAGGGTTGATGGTGAGATACGAAGAGCGACAGTAGAAGGTAACGGACCAGTAGACGCGGCTTTTAACGCTATACGCGCGCTTGTTCCACATAACGCTACCTTGAAACTTTATCAAGTAAACGCAATCACACAAGGAACGGACGCTCAGGCAGAGGTGACTGTAAGACTAGAGACAAAAGAAGGTAAAATAATCGGCGGCAATAGCTCAAGCATTGATACAGTAGTCGCCTCCGCCTCCGCCTATATAAACGCTCTATGCAAGCTACAAAGAATTGAGGAACGTAAAGGATTAATGCCTAAAACGTAGGTAATACAGAATATTTTTTGGCATAATTAAAAAAGTGTGATGCTAGAATCTGCATAATTGCTTTATAAAACAATGCGATATACTGTATTTTTAAAAAAGGATTATAAAAGTGTCTAAAAACGCTGTGTAAAATGCGGTTTGAGCAGCATAAAAAGCAATGGCAAATTGCGTGGTCGTAAACGGTATCGTTGCAACTTGTGCTTACATCAATGGGTTGATAAGCGCGGCAAAAAAACCGACTATAAGCGTTACTATTTAGACTGGCTGCACAAACGCCGAACACTAGCAGAAATTGCTAGCATTCTTGATATTTCCATCCCCAAGCTCACCAAGGAATTTGATGCTCTTGAGTGGGCAGAAGGATTAATTTTTCCTGCCTCAAAAGAAGCGATTAACCTGCTCATGGATGCGTCTTTCTTCGGCAGAGAATATGGCTATTTCTGTGCGCATGATGGCAGCAGAATCATTTATTACCAAGAGATCAAAACCGAATCAGTGAAGCATTTGCGTGAAGCTTTGCATGAGCTTGTGCAGGCAGGATATTGCTTCAAATCAGTGACCATTGATGGGCGCAAAGGGTTTTATGAAAACATCAGAAAAACACTTGGTGGAGTACCAATTCAAATGTGTATTTTCCATCAAAAAGCGATTGTAAGGCGATATACTGGAAATAATCCAAAGCTCCGTCCTGCAAAGGATTTGAAGGAGTTGATGGAAAAATTATGCAATACCGAACCAGAAGATTTTGTGGCTCAATTTTACGCTCTGGCAGAGCAGCACAAAGGATTCCTGAATGCCAAAAAGGGTGGAAGATTTACGCACGGAAGGACGCGTTCTGCATATAATTCCGTGCAAGAAAATCTGCACAGGCTATTTACATACAAGGAATTTCCAGAACAGAATATTCCGCCAACAACCAACCATCTAGAAGGCTTCTTCTCTCACCTCAAGGAAAGAATAAATATCCACCGTGGGTTGAAACTCCATAGAAAGAAAAAAGCTATAAAAGCTTTCCTCAATTCTTTCTAAAAAGCATCACACTTTTTTAATTATGCCTATTTTTTAGTTTTCCAATCAGCGCAATGATTGAATTGAGGCGACCGCATCATCCGCGGTGTTAGCTATCATGCTTCTGTATGAGCCTTCTTTGCTTTTTGCTTTATCCTTAAATATATCGGCGTATTTAGTAACAGGTCTTGCTATGGGCTCTACCATATCGCTGGTCTTCGCCGCCACTTCTTTTATTCCACCCTGCAGATCATGAATAACACTATCAACAGTAGATTCTGCTTCTTTTTTTATATTAACAGCTTTACTTGCGGCTTTTTCTTTTTTTATACCACTCTCAAACGATTTGCCGCTTAAAAGCCCTCCCATTTCCGCTGTTAATTTAGACGCTATTTTAGGAAAATTCAGACCAAACAAAGAACCAAAACTTGCCATAACACCAACTGAGTAAGCAGTAACAGCGGCAGCGTTTGAAGCTACAGTATGCGGAATAATTGTACCAACAGCTCCAAATGTACCATAAGTAGCAAGTGTTGGCATAGCTATAACAGCAGCGGCAAGAATACCGCCCGCTATCGCACCAAGCGCAGCAAACGCAAGGGTAGACTTAATATTTATAAGCGGAGAATCGCCAGTCTCTTTTATAACACTAGCCTGTTTTTCTTTATCTTTGCCACTGAAAGAACTATCCTTACTAACCGCTTTAACAATAGCCTCAGCTGATCCAGCAGTACTTCCAGTTACCCCACCTACGGTAAAGCCTGTAGCCATTCCAATAGCTCCAAAAACAGCCATTGATGAAGGAAGAACACTTAAAGCTTCCGCTGCCCCTACACCAGCGATTACCGGAAAGAAGGGTGCTACAGCACCTACGGCAAGACCAGCAGCCAGCCCAAGCGCGCCAACCCCCCATAAAGCAGAACTACGCCTTTTCCATGTTGTCTCAAAAATTTCTTTAGCCTTGCTATCCATTTTCACTTTTCTATGTTAATCAAGAACATAACTACCAATCATAAGATTATCATAGATTGAGGATATAAGCAAAAATGATTTTATTAAGCTTTTATTACACGTAAATCACTATATTTCACACGGTTATAGAAATGTTACAGTGAAGAATGAGTCCCATCACAGAATGGTTGTTTTTTAGTGTGTTTACAACCACATAGGTAAACTAATTTACTTTCCTCAGCCTTCCACACCAGCGGAGAAAACCCCGTTCCGGAATGAGAACCATCACAAAATGGCTGACTATTACTTCTTCCACAAGAACACCAAGCGTAACTCTTACCAGCTACCAACTCCACCTTATATGGCGATTTTTGTGCTATCACAGGTTTTTCCATAATTTTATCCCTCTAGCTCATTAATCATACTACTTATAACATTAAGACCTTGCTTCCAAAATTCTGGATTACTGGCATCTAGTCCAAATGGCGCTAGCAACTCCTTATGACGCAACGTCCCACCAGATTCTAGCATAGATAAATATTTCTTCTCAAAATCAGGAACGCTACCACTTTCATAAACAGCGTAAAGAGAATTTACCAGACAATCCCCAAAAGCGTAAGCATACACATAAAAAGGTGTATGAATAAAATGTGGTATATAAGTCCAAAAATACTGATAATTACCGTGAAGGCTAATAGCCTCGCCAAGACTTTCTGACTGAGTTGCCATCCATATATCACAAATACGCTGAGCACTTAACTCTCCATTCTTACGCTCATCGTGAACCACTCTCTCAAATTCACAAAATGCTATTTGGCGGACAACTGTATTTAACATGTCCTCAACCTTAGCGGCTATTAAATACTTCCTTCTTTCTGCATCCTCTTCCCTATTTACTATTTCACGAAAAGTAAGCTGTTCGCCAAATACCGAAGCTGTCTCAGCAAGGGTAAGCGGCGTATCACACATAAGAGCGCCTTGCTTCGCAGATAGCATCTGGTGCACACCATGTCCAAGCTCGTGGGCAAGAGTCATTACATCTCGTGATTTACCCTGAAAATTAAGCAATAAATACGGATGCACAGAAGGAACCGTGGGATGAGCGAAAGCCCCAGGTGATTTTCCTTCCAGCACTGGTGCATCAATCCACGATTTATCAAAAAAATTCTTCCCTATAGTCGCAAGATGAGGCGAAAACTTATTATAAGAAGACAAAACTAGCTCTTTCGCTTCCTGCCAGCTATATTTACGGTCAATATCTTTGGGAAGCGGAGCATTCCTGTCCCAATAATCAAGCTGTTCCTTACCAAACCACTTAGCCTTTAGAGCGTAATAACGGTGAGACAAATTACCATATGACGAACGAACGGAGGAAATCAGTGCCTCTACCACTTCATCTTCTATATAATTACTAATATTACGAGCTGAAATAGGGCTTGGGAATTTACGCCACCTATCCTCAACCTCTTTATCCTTAGCTAGGACATTAGTGATCATAGTGAAGATTTTTGAGTTAGCTGCAAAAACATCACCTATCACTAAAGCTGCTTTCTGACGGGTTGCCGCTCCTTTGGCTGATAGTTTATTAAATATTTCTGGCTCGGTAAGTTCCTTCCCATCGTATGGAAAACGCATATCACTTATCGTCTCGTCAAAAAGCCTAACCCATGCTGAACCACCTGTTACGCTCTTTTCCAATAATATTTTTTCTAGCTCATCAGAAAGCTGATAAGGCTTTAACGCACGAATATCACGAAGCCATGGGCTATATTTACTCAACTCTGATTCTTTTAACTTTTTATCTATTCTATCATCAGCGATTTTATTAATGGACAGTATAAAAAATAATATGGACGATGACAGCTCTGTTAATCTTTCCTGTATGTTCTGATAGAATCGAACATTTTGTGGAAGACTCATATTTTTAGCGAAAACCAAAGAAGCGAAAGAGCCTATCTTGCCAAATAATTCCTGAATCATCTCATATTCAGATATAGCCAGAGCCAGTTGACTAACGTTAAGTTCGTTAACTTTCCCCTCGTAGTCTTGAACGAATTTCCTACACATATTACCAAGACTCGTAAGTTCAATCTCTATCTTAGGATCATCAATTGATGAGTAAAAATCTGAAAGATCCCACTGTGGGAGCTCTTCATAAGCTTCCTCTGTCATATTACTAACCACTGTCAACCTAAAACCTCTCTCTAACTAAA
Organism: Rickettsiales bacterium; assembly: GCA_041396965.1. Lineage (NCBI taxonomy): Bacteria > Pseudomonadati > Pseudomonadota > Alphaproteobacteria > Rickettsiales > Rickettsiales bacterium. Next base: position 934,418 of record JAWKXN010000001.1, on the reverse strand, counting down.
TTATACTCACTACGGATAAAAATATTAGATATTTTTATTCAATCTTTGGCAGCCCAGCACCTCCAAAATCATCATTTTGTGGGCGAGCTGGTGCTCTAGGTAAGACAGGCAACCTCTTAGGTGGAGATTTTGACATCATTGAACCTGACATTAATGACGTCATAATCTCAGCAAGAGTAGTCTTTCCAATATAGAAAAGACCTCCTCTCTTCCGTTTTATCGTAAAAGATATATCTTTTTTATCATAAATAGGTTGTCCAATAGCTTGCACCAAGAAATTCTCTATTAATTCCTTATTTTGTATAGCTATTATCTCACTAGCTAAAAATTCTTGAAGATTTTTAATATCTATTTTTATATCTCCAGATGGCATTGAATCTCCCTTTGTGTTCGCGAGCTTACCTTTTACATCTACAGAAAATTCAGGATTAGAGAAAACAAATTTCTTGATCTCTATATCCATAGCTCTCCTATCAACCTCTTCATGTATATTAGAATCTGAACTATCATCTTTCGTAGGAGTTTTAACGACTTTATTAGGAGTAATATTTTCCTCAGCTGTATTAGTTTCCACTTCAAAAGCGTAAGGGCTGGAAGCCGTCTCGCCTATATGCAACTCCAAATCTGACATATTAAGTTTATAATTGCCGATTATAATATTATTTTCCACATTCAACACTTCATTAGAGATACTCTCCCACCCGCCTATGGATATAGATGTATTTCCGTTTTTAACAAACCGCAATCCGGTAAATTTATTGGTAGAGTTAGTTCCTTTACCGTCTTTTGTTGGAACAAACTCAATTACAGGCGCTTCATCAAAGGTCAAATCAAACTGTTTATCACCAACATCTATTTCCAAATTTTTCTTTCCATCATTCTCAACAGTGTTAACCTTTGGAGCAAAAAAAGAAATTTGCTTTGGAAAAACCAGCTTATGACTGGAAAAAATAACATTATTATCCAAAATATTTGTATAATAATAAGATAAAGGCTCTGACAATTTAAGATAGCCAACCGGTATATTTGTTTGTAAAACTGTAAGCGGCTTGTCTACCTCTACCACCAGAGTTCCTGAATTAACCGGATCAAGCGATATGTCAACCTCATCAACTGACAGCTTCCATATAAGTGGATTTTTTAGATTAATCGTCCGCATATCTATAGAAACATCATGTATTACCGCTCTTTTATTATATCCCCATCCTTTCATTTCTATATCACCATGAGCAAAATTTATTTCCTTATCATATTTCCAGCCAATATTCTCAAGTTTAGTGGATAATTGCTCAAGACCAGCCTTCACTGAGCTTTTATTCAGCATTAAAGAACCAACACCAAACCATACAATCCATAAGACAAAAGGAACCAAAACTATAAGAAACCATATCATTGGTAGTTTCTTTTTATCACCTGAAGATTTCTTTGAGGAAGACTTAAAAACCATAACCATTATCCCCTTATTGTACAAAATTTAGTATTATAAGCAGCTTAGCGACTACGATCCAACATATAGTTTTCTAAAAAAAAAACAATAAAAATAAACAGGTACTATATAAGGCTTATATTCCTAGTAGCTGATGGTAAGGTTACTCTAATGCCATCCAGAGCATCAGACATAATTATTTGGCAACCAAGACGTGAGGTATGAGTTAGCCCAAACGCGAGATCTAGCATATCTTCTTCATCTTCCGTCGCTTCCTTTAATTTATCATACCACTCAGGATCCACAATCACATGACAGGTAGAACAGGCAAGAGAACCTTCACAAGCTCCTTCAAGAGGCACGGAATTACGGTGAGCCGCCTCCATTATTGATATTCCATTTGGTACTTCTACGGTCTTTTCACTTCCATCAGCATATACAAAATTTATTTTTGGCATTTGAATTTTCCTACATTCTTTTCTCAATTATAATATATTAATAATTATCCATATTCGTCATATTATTTACTATACTTTGGATTTGCAATTTCAATACTGGCAAGTGGCTATTTATAACTTCCCTAATCCTAGAAATATTAACTGTACCATACCCATGAATTATACGGTGACGCATACCAATAATATCAACCCATGGTATATTTTTGTTATTTTCCTTTAGTTCATACGAAATCTTACCGCACGCCTCACCAATAATCGCTATCTCATAGGCAATAGCCATTAATGTCTTTCTTTCCTCTAAATTAGAATCCTCGAGGAACTGTTCAATATCAGATATTGCTTTTAATATATCATTCAAACGAATAATATCTGGGTTTATCTTTTCACTCATACCTATAACGTCACGGCTTCATTTAATATATATTGCTTGAACTCTTCACGAATCACATCATCTCCAATAACATCAACATGCTGCCCTATAACTTCATTTAACTCTCTTTCAAGTCCTGCCTCATCAAGCAATGACGCTTTTGGCAAAAAACTTACCAAAATATCTATATCACTGTCCTCTTTCGCGCTTCCTCTTACCACAGAGCCGAAAATTCTAATATTCTCAGCATGATATTTCGCCGCGATAGCAAAAATCTTATCTTTATAATTAGAACGCAATTCCTCAAGCAACATACAAAAGACCTTTATTTATAGAAAAACATTAACATATTATAATCTGGATATTTTTTATATCAATCATTTACCTATCTTCACTCCTTTTAACGCAGAGCCTACCGCTTTGTCCATTCTTCTTTGCGCGAAAGGTTCAGCGATTTTTGCAAGCTGTTGAAGCTCAGCGTCTATATAATCACGATCCTCACCTTCTATAGCGTTTCTAAGCACCATAACCTGTCGTTCTATTTTTCTCCATTCTCCTTCTAATAACAAATTAGAATCTTGTTCTAATGCGCTATTAAGCTCTATTATAGAGCGATTAGCCTCAACTCTTGCCTCTACCAACAAACGTTCTGTTATATCTTCCTTCGCGTTTTCCATACTATCCATGAGCATTTTTTCCATTTCTTCCGGCTCTATTCCATATGACGGTTTAACAGCTACAGTTTGCTTAGTGCCAGTAGTTTTTTCCTCAGCGGACACGGTAAGCAATCCATCAGCGTCTACCGAGAAAATTATGCTGATTCGCGCGACACCAGCGGGAAGTGGTGGAATACCGGAAAGCTCAAAATTCGCCAGCGACCTATTATGCGCTACCATCTCTCTCTCACCTTGCACCACATGGATTTTTAGTCCAGTCTGCCCATCCTGATAGGTAGTAAATTCTTGCTCAACGGAAGCTGGGATTGGAGTATTACGATAAATTAGTTTTTCAGTAAGCCCACCCATCGTCTCAAGCCCGAGTGATAAAGGCACAACGTCAAGCAGCAAATTATCAGAGCCATGTGTAAGCCCTTGCGCTTGAAGTGCTGCTCCGATTGCCACCACCTCATCAGGATTTACATTAGTAAGCGGCTTTTTAGCGAAAAACTCTTCCACCTTATTTATAACAAGCGGCACACGGGTAGAACCACCAACCATTACCACACCTTTTATATCAGAAATAGTAAGTTTAGCGTCCTCAAGTACCTGCTCACAGACCAAGATAGTTTTCTCTATCATAGGATTTATGATAATCTCAAAATCATCTCGGCTAAGACTTAAGTTTTTCTCCTCATACACAATGTCTATATTGCTCTTCTCACTAAGCTCTTGCTTCGCGTCACGGGCTATCGCTATAAGCTCATTAATTTTCTCGCTACTTAATTGCGCTCCTTTCTGTCCAGTCTCAGCAAGCATCCAAGCCACTATAGCGTGATCAAAATCATCACCACCAAGCATGGTGTCTCCACCGGTCGCAAGCACCTGAAATACACCCTTTTCCATTTTAAGCAATGAAATATCAAAAGTCCCACCACCAAGGTCATAAACGGCGTAAATACCCTCAGCTTCATTATCAAGCCCATAAGCAAGAGCGGCGGCGGTTGGCTCGTTTATCAAGCGTAACACCTCAATCCCAGCAAGCTTCGCCGCGTCTTTAGTAGCTGTACGTGCCGCGTCATCAAAATAGGCAGGTACAGTAATTACCGCTTTTGCCACTTCCTTGCCTACCGCCTTTTCGGCGTTAGCTTTAAGGTAACGTAAAATATCCGCTGATATTTCAACAGGTGTAAGCGCACGCCCCCCTATTTTCAGGCGTACCATGCCACCGTTTTCACTCTCCTCTATATTATACAGCGAGTTGTTTAGTATTTTTTTTATATCATCAGTTCCTCTACCCATAAGTCTCTTTACTGATGAAACAACATTTTCCTCACCACGTGACGCACGCAATTTCGCGCTATAACCAACCTCCACTTCACCTGTATTATCATAATAAACAACTGACGGCACTAAGGCGTGCCCATGAATATTATGTAAGACCTCTGCTTTATCATCACTAGCAAGAGCTACCACGCTATTAGTCGTGCCAAGATCTATCCCAACCGCTACCACGTCCGTATGAGGAACAGGTGTCTGCCCAGGTTCATGTATTTGTAATAAGTTCATTTTTCATTCCTAGTTTCAATAAGAGATTTTCTGTCTACAGTGCCGTTTCTAACAGAAACCTTTAATCCGTTACTCAACTTAATGTCTTTGTCATAAACACGTTCATATTTTTGTCCAGAAATTATAAAAGCCGCATTTCCATCCGCATCAGATTGATGCGTTGATGAGTAAAACTCTATAGAATCGCCATTATCTAATTTTATACCGGTAATATAAGAAAAAAAACACGAATCTATTATCATAATAGGAATGTCTTTATGGTAGCTCAAAATATACCTACCATTTTTCAATGAAGTAAAGTTCTTATCAGTAAAAACATACATTTCACATTTATCTTGCCTAATTTCTTTGGGAATATCACTTGCTTTATAAGGGTAGAGAATGGTTCCATCATTCAGGACAAACTTCATATACTGTTCCATCTCTGCAAAAGCAGAACTACTGAATAGACAAAATATTAACACCAATATTTTTAATATGTACCTCATTTAGCATCCTCCAGCATCTTCATTAAATATCCAAGACGTAAAACTTCTTGTGCCATATCAGAAAATTTAGAGTTTTTATAATGATTAGCAACCAAATTCTGTGATTCTTCCACTAACCTTAAAACCTCATCCTTGCTAATATTAGATTCACGCAGTTCCATAACCTCCATCAACAATTCATTTGCTGGCTTTACACTATCTTTATCCGTGCCAACAATAATTCCTTGAAGTTCTAACAAATGTTGCGCCCGCTTCAGCGGATTCTTAAGAACATCATAGGCTTTATTTATATCCGCCGATTTTTGTAGAGCCTGTATTTTCTCTTCTGCTGACTTACCGATAAAACGGTCGGGGTGAAATAGTCGTTGCGCCTTGAAATATTCTGACTCAAGATTAGAAATATCTATGTCAAAAGCTGGATTTAAGTTAAATAGTGAAAAATACATAAGCGTGATTAGTGTCTAGTGTTTAGTGTTTCGGAAAATAAATTGCTAAACCCAAATCACGAAACATGAAATACTATTCTATACATGGAAACTCTCTCCACAGCCACACCTCCCCTTCTCGTTCGGGTTACGGAAGGTAAAGCCACTTTTTAGTTTCTCCTCAACAAAATCCATTTCAGTACCTAAGAGAAACATCACAGCCTTAGGATCTATTATTACCTTTATACCGTCCTTCTCCACCACATCCTCAAATTTATTTATCTCATCAGCGTACTCAATAGTATAGGATAATCCAGAACAACCACGTGAGCGTACACCAACCCTGACTCCCTCAGAAACCTTGCCACGTTTAGACAGCAGATCCTTAATACGAACCACCGCCTCATCAGAAATTGTTATTACCGGAACAGCCATAAAGCGATACTTACTTCAGATCTATATATTTAGCTGGCACCAACCCATGCCCTAACATATCTACAGCCGCTCCACAAAGCTCTAGTGGAGTATAGCCAAGCAACGGTTCATATTCTCTCTCTTCAGGTTCCATGTCTACAAACAAAGCCTCTGTATATAAAGGGCGGAATCCCTCAACACGTATACGAACCGGTCCCCTTAATTCTCCCTCTACAATCTCTTGAGTGGCTGTAGCCATTTCCACTTTTTCTATATAAGGAAAATCTCCAAGACGCTCCTTCCAAGCACTAGGTAATGTAAGATAAGCCGCTCCTGTATCTACCATTGCGCTTAAATCAATGTATTTTTCTGGATAATTGACGTTTTCTATCCGTACCTGCGTTACTATCCTACCCATATCACGCTGCGCTCTCACTTTTTATATGCTTGTTTTTATAGTCAGTGATAGCAGCTTTAATAGCGTCTTCCGCCAGTACCGAACAGTGAATTTTTACTGGTGGCAATGCCAGATGTTCAGCTATCTGTGTGTTTTTTATCTCTAACGCCTCATCCACGTTTTTACCCTTTACCCACTCAGTTACAAGCGAACTAGAGGCAATAGCTGAACCACAGCCAAAAGTCTTAAATTTAGCATCGGAAATAGTACCGGTTTCCTTGTCCACTTTGATCTGTAGCTTCATAACGTCACCACAAGCTGGCGCTCCAACTAGCCCTGTCCCTACGTCTTCGTCATCCTTAGCCATAGAGCCAACGTTACGTGGATTTTCATAGTGATCTATCACTTTCTCATTATATGCCATTTTATTCTCCAATAGTAATTTGTAGTGTGTAATTAGTACATAGTCTGTATTTTGCAATAGCTAGTACTATCTAAAAAATACCGTTTACAATTATCAGTGCCCCGCCCACTCTATCTTGCTAATATCAATTCCTTCCTGTACCATTTCCCATAGCGGACTCATCTCACGCAGTTTATCAATACTATTTTTAATCAGATTAACGGCATAATCTATTTCCTCATCAGTAGTAAATCTGCCAAAACCAAAGCGGATAGAAGTATGCGCCATTTCCTCATTAACTCCCAGAGCCTTAAGAACATACGAAGGCTCAAGAGAGGCGGAAGTACAAGCCGATCCACTAGAAACCGCTAAGTCTTTAAGTGCCATAATCATCGACTCACCTTCCACATAAGCAAAACTTATATTAAGATTTCCTAGCCATCTATGCGTACGATCACCATTAAGATAAACATCTTTAACACCATCTAATATCTCACCGGAAAATTTATCAAATAAACGACGTACATGTTCAGCGTCTTTACCCATCTCTTTTTTAGCGATCGCCGCCGCCTCTCCAAGTCCAACTACCATAGGTGTTGGAAGTGTACCGGAGCGAAATCCTCTTTCTTGACCACCACCAGAAAAAATCGGCTCAAGCCGCACACGTGGACGACGGCGAATATAGAGCGCGCCAACGCCTTTAGGTCCGTATATTTTGTGACCTGATATACTCATCAGATCTATATTCATGGCATTAACATCAAGAGGAATCTTGCCAAACGCTTGCGCGGCATCTGTGTGAAAAAATACACCCTTTTCACGGCATATCTTCCCGATTTCCGCTATCGGTTGGATTACTCCTATTTCATTATTAACCGCCATCACCGACACTAAAACGGTATCTTCTTTTATAGCGGCTTTTAACCTCTCAATATCTATAAGCCCATTTTCCTGAACTGGCAGATAGGTAACCTCAAAACCCTCACGTTCAAGATGACGGCAGGAATCAAGCACACATTTATGCTCAGTGGTCACTGTTATTATATGTTTTTTCTTATCCCCATAAAAATGGGCTATACCCTTAAGAGCGATATTGTTTGACTCAGTCGCCCCAGAGGTAAATATTATTTCTTTAGCGCCCGCGCCAATTAATTCCGCGATCTGCTCACGAGCTAACTCACAAGCGGACTCAGTTTCCCAACCATAAGAATGACTACGTGAATGCGGATTGCCAAACTTCTCCGTAAAATAAGGCATCATTTTTTCCAGCACACGTGGATCCATCGGCGTTGTCGCCTGATAGTCAAGGTAAATCGGTAATTTCATTTTTCTCTCATTTTTCTATAAAATTATAAGAAATATATATTTATCATACGCATATACACGCGGAAAATATACTATTTTCTTAAGCAATCAAGGACTATAAGACCAATCTAATATACCTTACTAATTTAGTCAACTATTATAATATGGCACAAAAATTATAAAGTGCCGTATTTTATAATATTTCTTGCAACTTGGCTAGCTGGCTCTATCATCCGGTTATGAAAAAAGCTTATAATATAATACGGCATAAACATAATATATTGGTAGTTGGAGCCGGTGGAGCTGGCCTTAGGGCAGCGCTTGCCGCTAGCAAAAGTGAATTATCTGTAGCTTGCATATCAAAAGTACCGCCTAGTAGAAGTCATACGGTTGCCGCTCAAGGCGGCATAAACGCCGCTTTAGGTAATAGGGGGCAGGACGACTGGAAATGGCATATGTATGATACGGTAAGAGGCTCTGATTGGCTGGGAGATCAGGACGCTATCGCTGTGATGTGTAAGAACGCTCCAGATGCTATTATGGAGCTTGAGAATATGGGAATGCCGTTTACTCGTGATGAAAACGGTAGAATATATCAACGAGCTTATGGTGGTCAAAAAACCGAATTTGGTAAAGGGGAACTCGCTTATAGGGCGTGTGCGGTAGCGGATAGAACAGGTCATTCTCTTTTACACACGCTATATTCTCAATCATTAAAACAAAATGTACAGTTTTTTATTGAGTATATGGTACTTGATTTACTGTTTGATGAACAGAAAAACTGTTTGGGCTTACTGGCTTGGGAAATGGAAAACGGCAATATTCATGTTTTCCAAGCCGATACTACTATTTTAGCCACAGGAGGATTTGGACAAGTTTATGCAGCCACCACGTCATCAAGTATATGTACCGGTGATGGTAGCGCCATGACACTTAGGGCTGGACTTCCTTTACAAGACATGGAATTCATACAATTCCATCCAACCAGCCTCTATAATAGTGGAATACTTATAACTGAAGGCGCGAGAGGAGAAGGAGCTTATATAACAAACAATAAAGGTGAGCGCTTCATGGAAAAATACGCTCCCGAGTATAAAGAGCTAGCCTCAAGAGATGTAATATCAAGAGCTATGATACAGGAAATTCTAAACGGGAATGGATGTGGTGATAAAAAAGACTATCTACATCTAAGATTAGAGCATTTAAGTGATGAATTAATTGATAATAAACTGCCATCAATAAAAAAAATTGTAAGCACTTTCGCGCGACTTGATATAAAAAAGGATCCTGTGCCCATAGTACCAGCTGTGCATTATACTATGGGAGGGATACCAACAGACTCATACGGGAGGGTAACGGATGAGTTTGGCAATATTGTAAATGGACTTATGGCAATCGGGGAGACGGCTTGCACTTCCGTACATGGCGCTAATAGGCTTGGCTGTAATGCATTATTAGAATTAGTAGTATTCGGCAGAATAGCCGGTGAGGAAGCCGTAAAAATCAATAAGAACAGCTTAGACAATAAAATCGCCAGTCATATTATAGAAAAATCTATAGCTCGTTTTGATAGTTTAAGAAATAGTAATGGAAATACACAAGCAAATAAAATTAAAAAAGAGTTACAACAAACGATGCAGGAACATGGTAACATCTTTCGTAGCCATAAGCTGTTGATGGAGGGGATTAATAAGATTAATAATCTATGGCGGATAACTAGTAATGACCTTATGGTAAGAGATAAATCCATGATCTGGAATAACGAACTTATGGAAGCGATAGAGACTGATAATCTTTTGTATCTAGCTATGGCGACTCTTAATTCGGCGCTAAATCGTAAAGAAAGTAGAGGAGCTCATTTCCGTGATGATTACCCAGATCGTAAAGATGAGCACTGGCTTACTCACAGCATAATATATGTACGAGAAAACGGAGAAAGTAATTTTTCAACTAAAAAAATTCGTGATAATAATCCTTTAAGCATAACCGAACCTGATAACTACTTCCCACCAGAAAAACGACAATACTAGTAAATTTCTATATAGCTAACCATACTATAACTTAATTTATTCAAAAAATGTGCAATTTTATTTACTTTTTATTTATTAATAATGAGTACCATCTATATTACTATTACATTTAATTAATTCTTAAGAAGGAAAGAATATGGCACGTACTGATTCTTTTAAGGAACAACATAAAGATATGTTAGAGCTAGTAAAACAAATAACTCAGAAGCTAGATCCTTCTACCCTTGCTGATAATGCTGTTGAAGTAAGAAGCATACTATCAGCACTCGCTGGTAAACTTCTTATACATTTGACTATGGAGGATAAGAACCTTTATCCGGTGATGCTGGAAAGTAATAACGACGAAGCTAAAAAGACCGCGCAAAGTTTTATGGATGAAATGGGAACTTTAGCCGCTACTTTTAAGGCGTATACTCAAAAATGGCCGTCTCCTAAAGAAATACAGGATAATCCTTCGGGTTTTTGTGATGAGACAAAAGCTCTATTCCAAGCTATGGGACAAAGGATAGGAAAGGAAGAAAGCACTCTATATCCGCTAGCTGACAAGATATAGCCCGATAGACTAAGTTTTATAAGCTAATACAAGACTTAGTGGTTTGCTATAACTAATAGGAATAAGTTAGGGGCGGTGCTGCCTACATGGCTATGCCACCTCCTCTATCATTTCCGTTATTTATTTTATGAGGAAGTATATTGGAAGTGCTTTTAGTAGCACTAATTGCTAAGTTAGCTATGGAATTTATTGTTCTGTCTATAAGTGATTCATTTTCTTTCATTAGTTTCGCTGAATTATGCGCGGATTCCACGGCGTTTTCCATAAACCCAACTGAACCATATTTGTCAGGAACAAAGTTACCGGATATGGCTATACCGTTCTTTGCCATATGTTCTATTGTGGAGTTTATTACTGAAGCTTTTGTGGACTGACCAACACTAGGGGACGGATAGCATGGTCGTGTGGTATCGGGAGCACCAAACACCATTTCTTTAGGCATAGATTTACCATCAAGCTCAAATATATCGTTAGGTTTTTTACCAAGAGCCGCCGCGTATTTAGTCATCAATAACTTAGTAAGATTTTCTTGTCCCATATCATTTAATTCTTTGCCACCAACAAGAAAAGTAACAACATTTTCTTGCCCATCCCATGCCTGCCATTTGTCACCAAATATATTAATTTTAGGCAAATCGGCACCATCTTTAGTTTTTATAAATATCTTAGAACTATGGGTAGTTTGTAATTCACTCAGAAATTGCTTAGTTTTAGAGTTCATACCAACTTCCTCAAGTCCACTTATTTTAGCTAAAGCGTGAGCGGGCACAGCAAGTGATACTCTGTCAAATTCTGTATTCAGATTATCAGTATTTTCTCCTGATAGTTTAAGATTGAATTTATTATTATCATTTTTAGCGAGAGCTTCTAATTTCGTACCAGTGTGAAACTCCGCGCCATTTTCTGCCAAGTGCTGCCTCATCGCCTCTATTAATTTATGAGTTCCGCCTGCGACCCGCCAACCAGCATCACTTTTAAGAAGACTATCATATTCTGTACTAGATTCCTTTAACATTTGTAGGGCTGATACATTTTTAGGGTCTTGTCCGAATTCAGAGGCGAACGCACCAGAAACCATCTTTAATATCTCTGGACTCACCCCTTCTTTACCACTAGCTTTTAATTCCTTATTAAGTGAGTGTAAATATTCCGGCATTGATTGCAAATCTAATTCTATGGCCTTATCAGTTGGCTGCCCTTTACTATCCGCTAGCTTTTTCTGATCTCTTATCATTAATTCTTTTAACGGTTCTATCGCTTTATGAAATTCTTCACCTTTTATTAAAGTTCCATCAGAGCGCTGAAAATTTTCTGCTTGCATGTCCTCAGCTTTAACTAGCTTTACGTTAAGCTGTTTCGCTAGTTCCATTACCCTAGAATCACTATCTATAAATTCCGCACCCAGATTTATTTCATGACCGGCAAGAGCGCCACCTTCTATTTTCCCACCGTGTCTTACGGTTTCCTCAAAAATAGTTACTTTATACCCTTGTTTTTGCAATTCCATAGCGGACATTAAACCGCCGATACCGCCACCAATAACCGCTACCGTTTTTTTACTTTCGTCACTCATTATAAATAACCTTTGTTCAAACTTTATATTCTCAATTATATTCCAACAGGTGATAATGCTGGCTCTTCATACTTTAATTTATCCGCGAAATTTTCTTGTGGCGTAAATTCATCACGTATATTCTTTTTAGCAATAGATGTTATACTGTCTTTCCGCTCTACCCTGTTGGTAAATTTATTTTTTGTACTACCAGTAACTGCCTCATTGATATATGAATCGCTCAACAATTCCTTATCAGCTGGAGGGTGATTCGTCTCATCTATCTCTTTTGGCATTTTAGCCTTTTTCGCGCCATTAGTAACTTTCATTATTACGGCGGTTATAACCGTAAATACAGAATCAAGGATGGCAAGCTCTGTCCAACGCCCTACTATACCTTTTGGTTTAAGTGGTTTACCACGCATAGTTTCTGAAAGCTTATTTATTTTATTAAATGAATAATCAGAAACCACCTTCTTTCCACCCTTTGCTTTTGCCTCGTATGTTATAATTTCATTATTACCGATATTATATTTTTCCGGTGGTAATATATTGTTTTTATCACGAACAAAATAATCCAGAGCAGATCCGACACCTATCACAACAGCAGTTGCTTGGATTCTTCTCCAAATCACATTACCCCAGCTTTGTTTCGGCTGCTCTTGTTCTATATAAATTTCATCATGTGTTTTTTCTGTTCCATCAGCTTTTTTTTGGTTTACTCCTAATTTTTTATTTACCCAGTGAACAATTTTACGTTTATTGTCCTCCATTATTTTTAGAGGAGCGAGCAAAAACAAGCCACCACTGGTAAATACAAACGTCTCAATCATCGTTTTACTATTATGATGAGCAACTTTAAGTGGCATTATTTTTCTCGCTACATGAGTAGCTTTATTAATCCAAACATCGAGAGTTTCACGACCCTTACCATTAAGAAAACGGTCTGCAACCGCTATAGACGAAACTAGATTCACCCAATAATTAAGGAAATTGTATGCTGTAAAATTAAATACTTTTTCCCCTTTGCTCATTTCAGGGTGTGGCTTCTTAGCCTCTTTTTCAAGGGATTTTTCCCTTGTAATTTCTTTATTTATAGAGTTTTGAGTTTTGTCTACGGCAGACGCATTTGTATCCCCACTGTTTGGGATATCGTCTTTTAATAAAGATTCTCTTTGTTTTTCAGTCATTTGTTAAAAAATTCTTAAAATATGGCGTAGAATATTCGCCTGTTAGTTAACTATAACAGCCAGTATACTATAAAATAAACGGATATTTTATGAAGCTTTTATGAAGGTAGTGTTTATTATATTACTAAAATATAACAATAATAATTATATGTTGTCTCATGATATTTTCCGTAGAGAAACAAGGAATTGAGCAAATGATTACTCCAGTAGTTTACTAGACCTAATGAATGTGCTTCTTGTTTCTTGAATCCTAGAGCATAGCCCTAATGGGTTATAACACCTGATTTATCATCATTTCCGGTAATGACAGTTCCATTATTGGACTCTTTAAGCTTAGGATCTGTCCATTCCACTGCTTCAGTAGTGGCGGTAAGCGCCTCTTTTAACACCTCATCAACGGTAGAAACTGGTATAATATCAAGACCTTTTTTAACATTTTCTGGGATTTCCTCAAGATCTTTAACATTCTCCTGTGGTATAAGAACAGTGGTAATACCTCCCCTAAGAGCCGCTAGTAACTTTTCCTTAAGACCACCAATAGCCAGAACCCTTCCTCTTAAGGTAACCTCTCCGGTCATCGCCACATTTTTCTTTACAGGAATACCGGTCAGAACTGATACAATAGCAGTTGTCATAGCTATACCGGCTGAAGGACCATCTTTAGGGGTAGCGCCCTCTGGCACATGGACATGGATGTCAGTAGTCTGAAATACCGGTGGAATTATACCAAAACTAAGCGAACGAGAACGCACGTAAGAAATCGCCGCTTGTACCGATTCTTGCATAACATCGCCAAGTTTTCCTGTTGTGGAGTTCTTTCCTTTACCCGGCATAGTTACAGCTTCTATGAGCAACAAATCACCACCAACCTCAGTCCAGGCAAGACCAGTTACTACCCCAACCATATCCTCTTTTTCAGCTTCACCATATGAATATTTGCGTACTCCAGCAAATTTATTAAGGTTTGAGGCTGTTACTTTTATAGATTTTTTATCTTCCAATAGGATATTTTTGACTGCTTTTCTGGTCATATTAGAAATTTCTCTTTCTAAATTACGTACCCCTGACTCTCTGGTATAATACCTAATAGTCTCACGTAAAGCCTCATCAGAAATTGACCACTCTCCCCTTTTTATACCATGCGATTTTATAGTTTTAGGGATTAAATATCGTTTAGCTATGTTGAGCTTCTCATCCTCAGTATAGCCAGAAATCTTTATTATCTCAAGACGGTCTAGCAATGGGCGCGGCATATTGTACGAATTGGCAGTCGCCACAAACATCACATCAGATAAATCATAATCAAGTTCAAGATAATGGTCATTGAAAGATTTATTCTGTTCAGGATCAAGAACCTCAAGCAGAGCGGAAGCTGGATCACCACGAAAATCGGAGCCAAGCTTATCTATTTCATCCAACAAGAAGAGTGGATTACTTGATTTCGCTTTTTTCATTGATTGAATTATCTTGCCGGGCATAGAGCCGATATAGGTACGTCTGTGTCCTCTTATCTCAGCCTCATCACGAACTCCGCCTAGTGAGATACGCACAAAATTGCGACCAGTAGCGCGAGCTATAGATTTCGCGAGTGAGGTTTTACCGACACCAGGAGGTCCTACCAAACATAATACCTGACCTTTTACCTGTTTCATGCGCTGCTGAACTGCTAGATATTCCAACGTACGTTCTTTTACCTTCTCAAGACCATAATGGTCGGTATCCAGAACATCTTGCGCGTTTTTTAGATCACTTATTATACGAGTAGGCTTTTTCCAAGGGATAGAGATAATCCAGTCAATATAATTCCTAATTACTGAAGCTTCCGCTGACATAGCGCTCATAGAGCGTAGTTTTTTCAACTCACCGAGAGCTTTTTCTTTACCTTCTTTAGAAATTTTAAGTTTTTTTACCTTCTCTTCCAGCTCACCGATTTCATCTTTCCCATCCTCACCCTCACCAAGCTCTTTTTGAATAGCCTTCATTTGCTCATTCAGATAATACTCTCGTTGGGTTTTTTCCATCTGCCTCTTAACCCGTGAACGAATACGCCTTTCAGTATTAAGAACAGATATTTCACTCTCCATAAGAGAAAAAATATGCTCAAGACGCTCAGTTACTGTAAGCATCTCAAGTATTTTTTGTTTCTCGTTTATGTCAACCGACATATGAGCGGCAATCGTATCGGCAAGCAAACTAGGATCTGTTATTTTGCTTACGGTACCTATAGTTTCTGGCTGAATTTTTTTATTTAGTTTAACATATTGCTCAAACTGTCCGATTACGGTGCGGAACATGGCATCTGTTTCCTCAACGTTACCTGGGTTTTCATTAATTGTTTCCGCGACAACCTGAAAATAATCACTATCCGTTAGAAACTCTTTTATTCTAGCCCGCCTTACTCCCTCAACCAAGACTTTAACAGTTCCATCAGGCAATCTTAATAATTGCAAAATATTACCTATAGTTCCTACATGATATATATCATTTTTACTTGGCTCGTCTATAGTACCACTTTTTTGGGTTACTAGCAGTATTTTCCCGTTATTCTTAACTACTTCCTCCAAAGCGCGCACTGATTTCTCACGTCCAACGAAAAGAGGAACTACCATAGAAGGAAACACCACTATATCGCGAAGGGGAAGAATTGGAAAAGTGTCAGAAGAGATTTTGTCCTGCATGATAACCCGAATAAATTAATTGAAAGAACAACTATACTAAAGCGGTGTTTTACCTATAAAGCCACCTAATGACTAGCAAATAACTGATATAAATATAGTGTAAGCACAAGGAATTTACCAGAGGCAAATAATAAATAATCCGCTGTTAACATCAACTAATTGAAATAAAAAAGAAAAGCAAATAAAATATTTTTATATTTTTTTCTTGTTTATTATCTTTTCTCTAATTAATATCCGACCCTCGCAGGTTGTTACGTGCAGCTTGCGCCTGCTGTTATTTCCTATAATAATGTTGTTATACAGCAAGTTAATCACTATTGCGGATGTGGCGAAATTGGTAGACGCACTAGATTTAGGTTCTAGCGCCGAGAGGCGTGGGGGTTCAAGTCCCTCCATCCGCACCATATATATATCATGGTATTTAGTCCTGAGCATAAACCATATATTATTATCAACAGCTATTCGTGTAGATGATTGAGTATGGAAGAATTAATGCAGTCCCAATCAATGTATTTAGCGTCTATGATAGGCAGTATAGCGTTTGCTATTTCTGGATTTCTTGTAGGCACAAAAAATAAACTGGACTGGATAGGATTATTTATGCTGTCATTTTTAACAGCAAATGGCGGAGGCATTATCAGAGATATGCTTGTAAATCGTATGCCGTTAGCGCTATCTAGTGATGAACCATTTTTGATTGTTTTCGCGGTAACAATTTTAGGAACTATATTTAGGTTAAATCGTTATTCCCACGTTGAAAATAACTGGTTATTTGTTGTGTGTGACGCTGTTGGATTAGTCGCATTCGCAATTACAGGAGCATTGGTAGCTTCCGTAATAGGCGCTCCATTTTTTGGTTATATAATGTTAGCTTTTCTTACGGCGACAGGAGGGGCTATACTGCGTGACATCTTGGTAAACAATATCCCAGAAGTTCTTCATAGCGGATTTTACGGGAGTATCGCTATATTAGTAGCGGCTTCTATTTATTTTTTGGATAAAATTAAAGTTATTACTCCAGTTGATTTACTAGCGATCGCCATAATAGGTCTATTATTAAGGGTGTTAGCCTATCGTTACCGTTGGAGACTTCCTAAATTGTAAGATATTTTTAATATGCTTGGTATATTTACTTAATCTTGTGGATATTATTTATATAGTTAGACCAAAATGTCTCAAGCTGTGAAAGTGAATTATTAAGAGCCGATAATTCAACAGGATTGGTCTCTTTTGATAATTCATCAACATTGCGTTGGTATAGCATATCTACCTTCTCACAGAGGCTCATAGCCTTATCTGATAATTTCACACGTATTGAACGTTTATCATGAGGCGCTCTTTCCTGTATAAGATAGCCATTCTCAACTAATTTCTTTACATTATAAGAAACATTAGAGCCAAGATAGTAGCCACGATTAGTAAGCTCACCTATAGTAAGTTGCTCACCATTTATGTTATATAGGATAAGGGTCTGGACGTTATTAACATCGTCTATTTTAAGCCTGTCTAACTCAGCTTTCACGACATCAAGAAACCGTCTATGCAAACGCTCAATTAACAATATTGATTCTGTATATATATCTTTCAACGAACTTCTCCATAAAAGAATTATTCTTATTAATTTTAATAATATTAAATTAAAAATGTTAATATTTAGTTTATCTTATCCACTTGTTTTTTAATATTTTATTAAGTATATCTAAATAATTAATAGACAAGAAATAGCAAATGCCTACATATACAGGCTTAACCAAGTAATATTTTAGATAAGAAATACATGCTTTTTATAAATAACCTTACTTTCCGTATAGCCGGACGTATGTTGCTTGATAATGTTTCTATAAGCATTCCCGCCGGTCACCGCGTAGGTCTTGTGGGTCCAAATGGTACGGGAAAATCAACATTGTTTAAGTTAATATCTGGTGAATATCAGGCTGATTCCGGCGATATAACAATGATAAAAGGCACAAGTCTTGGTATGGTACGTCAGGATTTGCCGGAAGATGATACCTCTGTTATAGATGTACTGCTTGCTACTGATACTGAAAGGGCAGAGTTGCTCGCGGAAGCCGAGCATTGCGTTGATCCTGATAGGATAGGCTATATCTATACCCGTCTTGAGGAAATAAGTGCTTATGACGCTCCGTCAAGAGCGGCAACCATTCTAGCTGGCTTAGGATTTGATGATGAAGCGCAGAACTCTCCTATTTCCGATTTTTCTGGAGGTTGGAGGATGCGTGTTGCCTTAGCTTCCGTGTTATTTCGTAAGCCGAATCTGCTGCTTCTTGATGAGCCTACTAACCATTTAGACTTTGAGGCAATGGTATGGCTGGAAAACCACCTTATGAAATTCACCGAAACTCTGGTTATTATTAGCCATGATCGTGATATTTTGAACAAAACGGTTACTCACATCGCGCATTTAGAAAACAAGAAGTTAAACCTGTATACAGGAACTTATGATGAGTTTGAACGCAAACGAGCGGAACAATTACTAGGTCAGCAGGCATTGCATGAAAAGCAAATGGCACAGAAAGCTCATATGCAAAAATTTATTGACCGATTCAAGGCAAAGGCAAGTAAAGCCCGCCAAGCACAGAGTCGTCTTAAGGCCATCGCGAAAATGGATATTGTCGACGCGGTTATGGCAGACAGGGTAACCGCTTTTGAATTCCCAGAACCAGATGAACAAAAATCACCAATGATTGTTTTAGAAAATGTTGAAGCAGGTTATGAAGCGGGGAAACCAATACTTAAAAAATTAAATTTGCGGATTGACTCTGACGATCGTATCGCCTTGCTAGGAGCGAACGGAAATGGTAAATCAACATTAATGAAGCTGCTTGCTGAACGTTTGTCGCCTCTTGGCGGAGAAATTCATAAATCTAGCAAATTACGGGTTGGCTATTTCGCTCAATTCCAGACTGATGAGTTAGATGTTACCTTAACTCCGTTTGAGGTGATGAGAGACGCGATGAAAGGAGTGGCCGAATCAAAAATACGTGCCGCGCTTAGTAAGTTTGGTTTTGATAAACACAAAGCTGATACGATAGTCGGTGACTTATCAGGCGGTGAGAAAGCGAGATTACTTTTTTGCCTGATGAGTTTTGACGCGCCGCATATCATGTTACTTGATGAGCCTACCAACCACCTAGATATTGACGCACGCGAGGCTTTAACTCAGGCGTTAAATAATTACAAGGGAGCGGTGATTTTAGTTAGCCATGACCCGCACTTGGTGGACGCTGTGGTTGAAAGGCTATGGTTGGTGGCTGATGGCACTTGTAAACCATATAATGACGATCTTGAAGGATACCGTAAACTGGTGGTTAATCAAAGACGTAAGGAACGTGAAGAGACAAAAAAAGAAAATAAGAAAAAGAAAGCTGGGTAGCGTATTTGCTTAACAAATACGCTTGACCAGTGCATATGTGACGATATATATAGTCGTTTCCTATAAATTTTTGAATAAAAATTAGCTGTATAGCTATTATGGCCGAGTAGCAAAGTGGTAATGCACGGGACTGCAAATCCTGTATTCGGGAGTTCGATTCTCCCCTCGGCCTCCATAATTATTTCTTTATTTTCGTATCTTTACATTTATTAATTAGAATTTCTGTTAATATTTTACCGATAATGTAAAAATATTATTGGTGTTTTCACAAAAAGCGCTATATTCTCACTGAAAATTTGAAATTCGTAATCCTTGAAGAGGTTAAAGTGAGAAATAATTTACTTTCTGTATTTGCTAGTTTTTTTATTATATTTAGTATCTTCTTAGCAACTATTACGACATCAAAGAACGCTAGCGCATTTAATAATTTTTATCTGGAAATAGGCAAATACGGCAGCATTGAGGAAGTAGAAAATAATTGGGATGATTTGTCATCTAAATATAAATCAAAGCTAGGAAACCTTAGTCTATATCCAAAAACGGTGGTCACACGTAGCGGTGATAGGATGAATGTTATTCAGGCTGGCTCTATCGGAAGCAAGACTCAAGCGCAAGATATATGTAATTTTTTGTTTAGCAAAGGTATCTCCTGCTTTGTAATATCAGGAGTCACGGAAACACCACCAAATGTCTCGGTTAATATCGCTGAAGTGGAAACATCCGAAGGTTACAAATTGTTATTCCCTTGGCAGAATGATCGTTATAACTCAACCATAGAGATTGAGGCAAATGTTGACATAGCTGAGGCGATGCCTGTTCCACTGAGTGGAACCGCTGAGAATATAGAGTCTGATGACGTGGTAATAATAAATTCTGGAACAAAGAAATCATTTAGGAATGGCTCCGCTTTTGTTGGCAATAGGGATACTAGTAGGGTCAGGAAAATATTCCCCGCTAAATTTTCCTCCGAAGAAGCTGGGATCCTTAACATACAGAATCTTATTAGTAAGAATGAAGGTAGGAATTTATGGAGATACGCTAGAAGCAGATATAGTCAGGAAACTTCTGGTCTTCGCGCTAGTGTAAGAACTCCGCTTAATAGACATGGGAAAAGTGGTATACAGGTCAATATATGGACATTTAGGAATGGGATAGCCGCTTTTGAATTCTGTAATAACATAATAATGAAATTCAATACAGGTTTGAAATGCTCCTATAATATAGGGTTTTCTTCACTTGACGTTGCTTCCGAACATTCAAAAGAATATGAATCTAGGCGCAAAGAAATTAATAGACGGCTACCAAAAGCTGAAAGTAAATTACAAAAAAGAAAAAATGTCCCTTTTAGGGCTATAAGAAGAACCACGAGTTTTTGGGTTCAGTTAGTTATAGCGGACAGCAAAGCGGAAGCAAAACGCCGCTGGGCGGAGATAAAAAAAGAAAACGCGTATATGATGAAAAATCTTTCAGCTAGGCTTATTTCTTCTTCAACCTTACACGCTAAATACACCGTTAGGGTAGGTCCTTTGAATGATGAAAGAGAGGCTGGCGGTTTATGTGGAAAATTACAACGTAAAGCGATAGACTGCCTTGTAGTTGTCTCTAAAAGATAATACAAAGTACGATTGTTTAGTTACTTTCTACCAATCTGCTGATCTATCATAGATCTCAGTGGGGAGTCTTTATCAAGAGATTTGTATAAGTCCTTCATCTCTTTCATAGCTTCTTTCGCTTCTCCTGATTGTATTTTATAAATCGCTGAAAAATATCTCGCTTGCTCATTTTTTGGTTGTAACATTAAAACTATATCAATGCTTTTTTTAGCGTGTTCACTTACTTTACCATCATTTCCGATAATAAGCGAATAAACATAGGACATTATAATATCAGGATTGCCATTAGATATTAAAACAGCCTGTTTATAGGAATTTGATGCTGCCACGAATTGTCCTGTTTCCATAAAATCATCACCAAGCTCTAGCCAAGCTTTAATATTTTTTGGATTGTTTTTTATCAGTGATGAATTAGTGACAATGCGGGATTTAATTTGCCTTATATTCTCATTACGCTTTGCAAGTAAATTAATTACCTCAGGAGAACCGAATTTATTATAGAATAAGAAGCCGCTAAAAAAGAATATTAGTGAAATTATAAAAATAAAAATTGTTTTATGATTTTTTGTAATATTGTTATTTTTGATAACAGGAATGGTTATCATCAAAAGACACATAACTATTAAAGCAACAAGTATTAAATATATATTCATAGCTGAACGATAAAAAAGTAAATAAATTATAGTATTTTATGAATTCACTGTAACTAGTATGACAAAATTAAAAAATACTATGTTTATCATTAGTTAGTTTCATATTACGAAAATATAAGTAAATCATAACGCCACCAAACAGTAAAGCAATGACAGGAGCTAACCATAACAAAAATGTTTGTGTATTAAATGGTGGTTTCATCAAAATAACATCACCGTATCTTCCCGCTAAATCTTTCTTTATTTGTTCCTCTGTCATGCCATAATCAATCTTACTTCTGATAAATATTCTCATATCCTTCGCTACATCAGCGTTAGAATCCGCTATGGTCTCCCCCTGACAAACCATACAGCGTATTTGCTTGAATATCTCTCTTGCCTGTTTTTCTTTCTCAACATCTTTTAGAGGACTGTCAATAGTAAGAGATAGCGCGGCATGTGAACATAAGACGCATACAAAAAATATAGTTAATAATCTAAATATACTACACAACTTATCTATTTCTTATCTTGTAATTTACGAATTAGCGGCAACATTACATCGTTTAGCACTTCATCTGTTATCACAGATTTATAATGAAGAACTATTCTACCGCTACCATCAAGCACGAATGTTTCAGGTACTCCGGTAAGAAACATAGGTACAGTCGTTTTACCATTAATATCAGTTCCTATAAGCTGAAAAGGATTACCATTTTTTTTTAGGTAATTAAAGGTATCTTCTGGACGATCTTTCCAAGCGATGCCATATACATAAACTTCCTTTGCTAGCTTCATTATATTATCATGTTCTAAAGCACATGGCTTACACCATGAAGCGAACACATTTACTACTGTTACTCTCCTATTTTTTTCAAATATCTTTGGAGTAAATTTTTTATCTGACGCTAGAGATGATATTTCAAAATTATCAAATTTTTTTCCAGTACTAGCTCTATTAATACTATCTATTACCTCGCTGTTAAATAATCCTAGCGCTAAGAATATAGTAAGAACAAACATTATTAATAAAGGAACGGTACGCAGCATAATTAGATAAATATAATTAATTAATGTTTAAGTCCGGCAAAATACTCGCGTATTCTATCCATTTGCAAATTAAGAGCAGTCAATTTATCATTGTCATCCGCTAACTGTTTAGCTCTTCTGTGATAGATAGCAGTCGCATCCTCCAAAGTAGCGTTAGCACCAAGACCAAACTCTTTCAAACATTCATCTATAGCTATATTATTATCACTATATATTGATTCAGGAGCACGATCTGCCTCAAAACCAGCCATTAACTTAGAAAGACTACCTACTCCCCATTTAACCATGTTATTCCACTGCCTAAATAACAAATGAATAGCGTAAATATTATGTTCCAGCCTCTGCCAGCGATCGCAGGTTATTATATATCCTCGTTCATAATGTTTTACATGAAGACATACTCCGGTACGTTTACCAACTTTTTTACGCAAGCGCTCAACATGAGGCTGTTCAACATCACAATATAAAACGACTTGAGCGATACCTGATTTTTCTATTTCCTCATTAAGAAATTCAATCGTCTCACTAACAGTTAAATCAGTAGAAAAATCACTATCGCTACTCTGATTCACTGGTTTAGTAACTGGTATTGATTCCGGCCAACTAAGTGGCGCTTTATAATATATCATCTATAATTTCCATCATGGCTTATAATATGTTTTATGCTAATTCATATTTATAAATAACTAATTAATCAATAAAAGATTTCTATTATATATGAGACATATCTTTATGTTAATAGCGTTTGCCAAACTTTATTGAGTATATAGAAAATATACCAGAAACAGCCATCATGATAAATCCGAGCCATACGCAATATATCATTGGTTGATAATATATTCTAATAGCGGTTCTACCATCTTGCGCGCTTTCTCCGGCGGCTACGTATAAATCACCCAGAATGCTATAATAGATATCAACCTCGCTAGTGCCGCTACCTCTGGTTTTATATATACGATATTCAGGATTGAGTGAAACCACTTCTTTATTATTTGCGGCTTCTTTCAATATTAATTTAAGTCTTTTCGCGGAATAGTTACTTCCTTCTATATTTTTATCACTCACATAAGAAATATCATATCCAAATATTTTCATGACATCTCCTGTTTTTGCCATATACTCTCCCTCTTCTTTCCATACCATTCCAGAAGTAATGCCAAAAAGAATAAAAGCAGCTCCTACGTGACCAGTAAATACAGAGTATCTGCCTTTCCTGCCCTGTGATTTAGCTAACCAACTAATACTTCCTACAACCAGCCAAGAAGTAAGAGCGAATCCACAAACAGCTACTATAGAAAGGGGATAAAATAATAATAAAATAATTATAGTGGCTATCAACACACTCACAGTCGCTGGGCGCATGGAATAAACAACTTGTTTTAAGTTCGCTTTTTTCCACGCAAAGAATGGCGTAATGGCCGCGAATAATAAGGAAATTCCCATAATCGGAATGAAAGTAATATTAAAAAATGGCGCGCCGACACTTACTTTGCTCGCACCCACAACTTCCGCGAACATAGGGTATAAAGTACCGAATAATACAGTAGCGCAAGCTGATAATATAAATAAATTATTTATCAGTATCATTCCTTCTCGTGACAGCGGATTCATCACACCAGAACTTGCTATTTTATTACCACGAATACTATATAAAAGCAGCGCGCCAAACACTGCCGCGAACATATATATTAGGATAAAAATCCCCCTTTGCGGATCGCTAGCGAAGCTATGTACGGAAGTTATAGCACCAGAACGCACTAAGAAAGTACCAAGTAAGCTCAAAGCAAAAGTTATAATAGATAATATTATTACCCAACTGCCTAGCATATCACGTTTTTTAAGAACTATGTTAGAATGGAAAAGAGCTGTCCCAGCGAGCCATGGCAGGAGAGAGGCATTTTCTACCGGATCCCAGAACCACCAACCACCCCAACCAAGTTCACGGTATGCCCACCAGCCACCAAGCCCAATGCCAGCAGTCAAGAACGACCATGACACCATTATCCATATGTGTGCTATCTCCGCCCATTTTCTACCAGCCATGCCGACAATAAGAGCGGCAGCGGCAAGAGAAAACACTACGGAAAAGCCAACATAGCCGACGTATAAGAGCGGTGGATGCATAGCAAGACCTATATCCTGCAATAAAGGATTTAGATCCCGACCATCGGCTGTTGGCGGAAAAACTCGCGCGAACGGATTGGATGTATATAAAATAAAAATAAGGAATCCAGCACATAAAAGTGACTGAATACTAGAAGCGTATAATTTCAGCTCTGTCCGCTCATTAATTAATAATGCTCCAAACATAGCAAGTACAAAGACCCAAAGCAACATTGACCCCTCGTGATTTCCCCAAGTACCGACTATCTTATATAAAATAGGTAGTGACAGGTTGGAATGCTCAACAACGTTAAGCACACTAAAATCAGAATTAAGTCGCAGTATAATCAAAATAAAAAGAGAGGATGATATAAATAACGCCTGTAGCCAACCAGATATAGGCATAACAGTCGCGGTTGTTTCCTTTAAGATTTTAGACGGAAGCAAATACAAGCTTTGTAAAAGTGAAAATATAAGCGCCATTACCAGACAAATAACTCCCAGTTCAGCTAGCACTTCTGTTACTCACCTTTCCACTGACCAGATTTTTTAAGAGCGTCAACCACCTCTTTTGGCATATACTGTTCATCATGTTTGGCAAGAATTCTACTGGCGACAAACATTTTATCTATTGTCTGTTCACCATTTTCTGTATCAAGCATTTTTCCCTCAGCTATACATCCCTGCCCCTCACGAAATAAATTAGGTAGTACGCCTTTATAGGTTACGGATACATCTTCTTTACCATCAGTTATGATAAATGTAACTCTATCATCAATTTTTTCTAAGCTTCCAACTTTTACTATTCCACCAACACGGATAGTTTTATCAGTTGAGATGATAGATGATTTTTCCCTAATATCGGAAGGACTATAGAAAAACACCAGATTATCCTGAAAAGCATTCATCACCAGCAATACACCAGCACAAAGAAATGTCAGGCTAAAACTTATAAATAATAAACGCTGATGCTTTGGTTTCATGACCCTACATTATTAAAAGTTTTTCTTAGCTTCATTATTTTGTAAATCATCAAGAGTTTTTTGTGATTTACGCAAAGAACGCAGGGTAACAACAAATATAAATAATATAATTACAGCCGCAACCAAGTAGGAAGACCAAATATAACCTCCATACTCTCCCATTTCTAACGCTTTTAACAGATTTTCCATGAACAGTATTTATATCTAATTTGTATCTAATCTATATATTAGATAAGAACTTCATAAGCAAAAACTATTTTAGAAAATATAGTCTAAAGTCCAGTTCTTTGATCCAGCTTTAATATATCTATAATCTTAAATAAGATATTCATTTCTCGCAATATATCATTTATATCGTCAACAAAAGTCGCTGGCTCGTATATTGAGGATGTCTCAAAATAATTTTTGCTAGTTGGTATAGAAAGCAGTAATTTATTACTATAAAAACTACATTGTATATTCTTACTGTTCATCGCTTGGGATAATTCCAGCAATCTTTCCATAAAGCTGGTAGTAAGCAGATAGCGCGCTTCTACTTGATCGGTTGAATACACCTCAAATTTCTTTTCAAATACCGGATCTTCAAGACGCACCCTATCCATATCAGCAGTTTTATTTATCAACCAATTACCAACCGCTCCGTAATCATGCTTCACTACAGTTTTACCAGAGAAATTCTTGTTCATTGATAGCAAGACATATATTCCTCTGAATACAATATGAGAGCTATTATGACTTTTTCTGACGTTTTTTAATATAGCCTCACTAATCTCAAGGCTAACCCCTTTATAACTTCCCTTAACATAATCTTCGGTATGTTCTTCCGCATAATTGGGGATTATTCCTGATTCTTTAAGTATCTCTATAGAAAGCAATCCATTATAGTCATATCTATAATCATCACCAAAAAAGGAGAATATGTGAGGGAAAATTTTTCCTTTAACCGATTTTTTATATTTTGCTACCGGTGCGTAACACCATATAGCGAGAATCGCTATAAGAAAAAAACTCCGTTAGATGATAATTCCTTACTATCATCAGTAAAGCTAGAAAACAATAAAACCACCCCGAGGCAAACAATAAGTAATAATGCCGCTAAAATGACTATAAATGATCGGCTACGAAATTTATTTAACGTAACCACTCTTCGTTTTTCAAAATCTATAACATGAGGATGGATATATTGTTCATAATGTTGAGAAAAAGGCTTCTTCGCATTTTCTGGGTCAACAAAGGAAAATTTTGTATTTATTTTATTAATATTTTTTCTTAATAAAAGATCACGAAAATTCTTATAGTCAAAAAAATCCTTCATATTAAATGTTGGACTATGGCTATGGATAGCGTTATTAGACCCTATTATATTCTCTAAGATATTTAATCCTAAGCTCATATCTAACTATTCCATTACTTCAAAAAATCATCAACACTAACTGGCTGTTTAGCAGCCTCATCAGCTTCATAAAAAGGCATTTCACTAACGCCAGCCATATTAGCTATAATATTTCCAGGAAATATCTGGATAGAATTATTAAGAGAGGTAACAGCGGAATTGTAAAAACGGCGAGCGGCGGCTATTTGCGCCTCTACCTCATTATAAGCTTGCATGGCTTGTAACATAGTTTGATCTGATTTTAGATCTGGATAAGCCTCAACCGCGACCATGAGTTTACCCATTTTCCCAGATAGCTGCTCGGCTATAGCCAAACGCTCGTTCACGGCAGAATGATTATTTTTATCATAATCTTTTTCAGCCTTCGTGCGCAGCTCGGTAATCTCATTTAGCAAAGTTTTCTCATGATCCATGAATTTTTGAGCTATTTTTAATATATTAGGTATAATATTCAGGCGATTTTTTAATTGTACATCAATACCAGAAAGAGCTTCTTTCGCCTGATTGCGCTTAGATATGATGCTAGATACCAGAAATAAAATATAGCCGCTAATACACCGATAATGATTAAACCTGTCATTTGTTGTTTCCTCCTCTAGTTGCTTTTATTATTTTAATTACATATTTTGTTATAAACCTATTATAAACCGCTCTTATACATACTCCTATACATAAGATAATGGTCAGCGAGAACACAGGCAAGCATCGCCTCCGCTACTGGAACCGCGCGTATTCCAACACATGGATCATGGCGACCTTTGGTACGGATGGTAGTGTTATTGCCATCAATATCAACCGTATCAACCTCATTTAATATTGAGCTGGTTGGCTTTACCACAAAGCGAACCACTATAGGCTGACCACTAGAAATACCACCTAATATCCCTCCAGCGTGATTTGAGGAAAATACTATATTGCCGTCCTGATTATACATAGAGTCAGCGTTACCTTCTCCACTTAAAGCGCTACTAGCGAAGCCGTCACCGATCTCAACACCTTTTACAGCGTTTATGCTCATCATTGCCGCCGCTATATCAGCGTCTAATTTTTTATATACTGGCGCGCCAAGCCCGACAGGAACACCTTCGGCAATCACCTCTATAACAGCGCCAACTGAAGAGCCATTTTTTCTAATATCATCCAACCTATCAGCCCAGCGAGATGCGGCTTGAGCATCTGGACACCAGAATGGATTATTATCTATTTCTTTATAGTTAGTTAACTGACTATCTATTTTATCATCTCCCATCTGCACCATATACGCTTTGATGGATATATCATTTCCAAGTATTTTTCTGGCGATAGCACCGGCAGCAACTCGCATCGCGGTTTCTCTAGCGGAAGAACGCCCTCCTCCTCTATAATCACGTATTCCATATTTTTTTAAGTAAGTGTAATCAGAGTGTCCAGGGCGAAATTTATCCTTTATTTCTGAATAATCTTTTGATTTTTGGTCTTCATTTTCAATTAATAAAGATATTGGTGTACCCGTTGTTTTTCCCTCAAACACACCAGATAATATCTGGACTGCATCACTTTCTTTACGCTGCGTAGTATAACGCGACTGAGCAGGCTTACGCTTATCAAGATAATGCTGTATATCAGTCTCACATAAATCAATTAAAGAAGGAACACCATCCACGACACAGCCTATCGCCTTGCCGTGACTTTCCCCCCAACTTGTAAAACGAAACAAATGCCCAAATGTGTTAAATGTCATTTTTAAGATGCCTGTATGTTGTAATTATATTAATTTTCCTCATCCCCGTGAAAATCTACCGATTTTCACATAGGATACAGCTTCGCTGGCTGATGGCTCGCACGACCTACTGGTCGTACTTCTTATTCCTTAATTTCCTAGTCCCTACTATCTATTTCATACCTATTTTGGATAAAAATTATCCAAAATAGGTATAGTCTATCTATAGTTTATAGCGCAGCAAAACAGCTTCACAAATAACTGGAAGATAATAGCTATGCAGAGTTATTTATAATTATTATAACTTAATAAACAATTACTATATTAAGCCGCTTCTTTAACTTCCTCAGGAGAGACAGCTTTATTAGAAGAAGCTTTAGAGCGAAGAAGCTTCATAATTTTGTCATTAGCCTCTTTATAATCAACACCATCACAAGCGGCAATTTCACCAACAAGACGAGAAAGAGCTGATTCATAGATCATACGCTCGCTGTAAGAACGCTCTGACTGGTCAACATTTTGATGAAGATCTCTTACGACTTCAGCTATTAGGTTAAGATTTCCAGAATTAATCTTTGTCTCATATTCCTGTGCCCTGCGTGACCACATACCACGACTTGTACGTGCTTTACTTTTCAGAGTAACAATAACCTTCTTAATTTCCTCAGCGCTACTTACCGGACGAAGACCAGCGGACGCAGCCCTTGCCATAGGAACTCTCAGGGTCATTTTATCTTTTTCAAATGAGATAACTAAAAGACGAAGCTCCGTACCTGCTATTTGCTGGGTTTCTTCCGCCATAATTTTACCGACACCATGAGTAGGATAGACCACGTGGTTACCAATTTTATAAAGATTCTTCGCTGAATTATCCTTAGACGTACTTTTCTTAACCGCCGCTGTAATTGGAGTTACTTTAGCGGAAGTTTTCTTAACAGAACTTTTTTTGGTAATGACCGTAGACTTTTTAGATTTTGCCACTGGTTTAACTTTCTTATCTTTTTTGCTGTTAATGCTTATAACTTTCTTTTTCAAATTCTTCTCAGCCATAAAAATTTATTCCCAATAATTATGCGGTCATGATAAGACCAGTTTAACTAATACAACCCTAACTGCGGCAAATCTCAACTAATCAGACACAATATATGGTATACCATAGGTTAATTACTACTACAAATCGTAACAGAAAACTTAAAACGGTGTTTATTGTAACATATTATTAAGGAAGAATAAAGTATTTATTATTAATTTATCTAAAATACTAGGAAATATAAAATAATTACTAATATTCAATATATTAAGCAATTAATTATCACCTGGATTTTTGCTAAAATATTTTTCATATTTACCAGTTTCACTTTTTAAGGCATCAGCATCTGGTAATGGATCCTTTTTCGCGGTTATATTAGGCCATTTGACTGAATATTCACGATTTATTTCCAGCCAATTAAGTAGCTCGTCAGATTCTGGAGAAATAGCCTCCGCTGGGCATTCAGGTTCACAAACACCACAATCAATACACTCGTCAGGATTAATGACCAGCATGTTCTCTCCCTCGTAGAAGCAGTCAACCGGACACACCTCAACACAGTCAGTATATTTACACTTAATACAGGCATCGGTTACAACAAAAGCCATGATGGTCTCCAAATAATGTTAGGTAGCAAAGCTATTCGCTAAATAGCAACAAAAAATTACTACTACAATAGACAAAACTGGCTTGTCCAGCTTTTTATTGCCTAAAGAATATATATTATGAACGCTATTTACCTGAATCTTAATCTTCTTATTTTCTGCTTAATTACCATTGTTTTGATCCGCATTGAAACCAGCAAAAAATATATTAGAACAAACGATAAAGCCATTGAGTAAAGAGGAAGACGCATCGACGGGTCTATCGCGTTACCCTCCTGCCTTATCACACTAGCTGGCTGATGCAGTGTATTCCACCATTCAACTGAAAAATGGATGATTGGTATATTGACAAAACCTACTAACGCCATGATAGCGCATATTTTTTTACCTTTTTCTTGAGTAGCGTAACTATCAGAAAGAGCGATATAGCCTATATACATAAAAAATAGCACCAAAACCGAAGTAAGCCGTGCTTCCCACTCCCACCATGTTCCCCACATTGGTTTTCCCCATATAGAGCCAGTTATAAGAGCTATCAACGTAAAAGCCGCGCCAAGAGGAGCGCTAGAACGGGCGGCTATATCAGCAAGCGGGTGCCGCCATATCAGAAATCCGGCTGATGAGAACGCCATAATACTATATACCATAAGCGCAAGCCATGCCGCTGGAACATGTACATACATAATCCGCACAGTTTCCCCTTGCTGCCAATCGGAAGGAGATATGATTAGGGCTTCCGCAAGTCCAAATATCAGTAAGAAAAAAAGTAATACTGACAATAATGGAAATAATTTATCTGTAATCCTTATAAAACGGGCTGGGTTCGCTAAACTATGAAACATGTTTCAATCCTGATTGGTGTTTATATGTTTATTTATAACTTGTGAATCAAACTTTCAAACATTAAAACTGGTTATATAACCACATAATTATAGAGGTGTTTTATCATGCTGTCTGGAAAAACGATATTTATTACTGGAGCCACCGCTGGATTTGGGTTGGCATGCGCTGAGTTGTTTACAAAAAATGGTGCGAAAGTAATCGCAACAGGACGTAGGGAAGATAGGTTAGAAGAGCTTCGGAAAAAACTCGGTGATAATCTATATACCGCAGTAATGGATGTACGAGATAGAGATGAGGTAAATAATGTCATAAAAAATCTACCAGCTGATTTTTCTGATGTTAATACTCTTGTAAATAACGCGGGGCTAGCTCTTGGTCTTGCGCCTTTTAACGAACAAAATGATGATGATATGGAGCAAATGATCCAAACCAATATTATGGGAGTTCTATATTGTACAAAATTATTACTACGAGGAATGATTGAGAAAAATAATGGTCATATAATAAATGTAAGTTCAATAGCAGGAACTTATCCATATCCGGGTGGTAATGTCTATGGAGCTACTAAGGCTTTTGTAACTCAGCTTTCTCTTAATTTAAGATCCGATCTTCTTGGAAAAAATATCAGAGTGACAAATATAGAACCAGGTATGGCGGAAACTGAGTTCTCAATGGTACGTTTTGCTGGTGACAGACAGAAAGCGGATAATGTCTATAAAGGCATGAAACCACTTAGCGCTGAGGATATAGCACAGACTATACTCTGGACAATATCAAGACCACAACATGTAAACATAAATAGAGTAGAAATCATGCCTACTAATCAGGCGTTTTCTCCATTCGCAGTAAATAGAAACAAGTAATATAGATTGGGAACTAGGATTTCAGGTTGAGTGTAAACACTAATATTTCCTTTTCTATTGTCTATTGGTCTTTATATCTGATTACCCCAAGCGTCAAGCTGCTGATTACCCCAAGAATCAGATAATGTTCTACCCCAAGCGTCAGTCTTTACGCCCCAAGCGTTGGTTGATGAGGAATTCCCCCACACATCCGTACCTGTACTACTCCATACATTTACCCCTTGCGGGGTCGCTGGACCATGTATATTGCCTCCCGCCTTTCTTGCCTCCTCAGCCTTTCTTTGATTAGCTAGATATGGACTATTTTTGTTTATTATATCCACTATTTTTGAGACAACTGGATATGATTTTGGTTTATACTGACCAACCATCTGTCCATATATGGTGGTTATCATTCCATTCTTAAGATTAACTTTAGCGACCACATTTCCCATTTGATCAGAAATATCACCTTTTTTATTTATTCTACCATTAATAAACCCTCTAACTTCTATCTCTACCCTCTTCCTTTCCTTCTTCATTTCCTTTTCAAGTTCCATCATCGCCATTAATTCCATAGTTTTCTCGGCTGATTTTGACCTTTTACGGTTTTGCGATAGTTGACCTCCCATGCTAAACTTATGACCTTCTCCACTAGCTATTCTGGCTTTTGCTTCAGAAATCTTCATATCCATAAGTTTCTTGAAGGTTTCAGGAGTTATTTTACCATCTTTTTTAATGGCCTCACGCATAACCTCTTTTGAGGTTTTTTTCTGTGTCATCTTCTTACTTCGGTAGTTATGAAAGCCGGGCATTACTATCTCCGATATAATATAAAATTTAACAAAATAATTAATTACTATATATTATAGAGAATTTTTAGGATAATATCCACAACCATATAACAAAATTCACAAAACTGTAATAAAGTAGGCATTATATGAAAAATAGTGGTTTAATAATAATATTGGCTATATTGCTGACTGGTTTATATACGAGTTTTTCCTATATTACACATGCCGAGCAAAAATTAACCTCGGATGAAGTATCATTTAATAAAGAACAAATATTTATCGCAACCAAAAATGGTAAGAAAGAATATAAGGTTGAGATAGCCTCTACGATAAAACAATTAGAAATTGGGCTCATGTACAGGAAAAATCTGCCAAAAGATAATGGTATGCTATTCCTTTTTAACAAAGAACAAAAAATATATATGTGGATGAAGAATACTTACATATCTCTTGATATGTTATTTATAGATAATTCTGGAAAAATCGTTTATATTGCGGAAAACACAACACCCAATTCTTTGGATATAATAAGCTCGGGAAATATACCAGCACGCGCCGTACTAGAATTAAACGCTGGAGACGTGAAAAAAAATGGTATAAGTATCGGTGACAAAGTAATTTATAAGGTTTTTGAATAATGAAACTCTCTGTATATATTATAATTACTGCATTATCTTTAATATTATTTACTGGTCGTGTTTCTTTTGCCGCAGAAGAAATTATAAATAAAAACAATGCTCCTACCGTAAATAGAAACGCGAAAATAAATACTGGGAATATTATATACAAAAAAAATAACGCCGCATTTGATTATCAGCGTACCCAAGTGACAATATTAAGAAAATCTATGCCAGTTACTCAAAATCCTAAAGAGGCAATGCCATGGCGAAAAGATGATACAAACAAAATCATACGACCAAAGATAGAGCCTTTGGTGTTTGATGTGGAAATGCGTAATGCTTATGACTTCTATAAAAATAGCGGCTGGTTTAATCTGAGCAATTTTTCTGAGGAATCAGGAATTATGTTAGTATTTAATGAGCCTTCAATTGAACCGGTGGTAAATACGGGAAGATACTCTCCCGTTGATATATTATTTATTGACCAGACAGGTATCATACGACAAATCGTTCCTAATATAGTTTTGGCGAATCTTGAGGAAAATATATATCCAAAGGATAAAACTCTGGCTTTTCTATTCTTAAATGGCGGTATATATAGTAAGTTTTCTGTTAATGTTGGTGACGTGGTAGTGCATCCTATTTTCAAGAAGAAACCGGTCATACTGAATTCACCTAGCGATAAATCAAATAATAATGATAATTCTCATAGCGATTACCTAGATAAAATTACAAAAAATTAATTATATATTTAATTTTTTTGTATAAACAAATATTTATGAGTATACATAAAGATATTTTAATTTCGGTAATTTCTCCTTGCTATAACGAGGAAGAAGCCATTGGAGAATTTATTGAGCAAACAATAAAGGTGCTGGATGAGCATTTCCCAAATTATGAGTTACTCCTAATAGATGATGGCTCTAAAGATGGCACAGTAGAAAAAATATCCACCTATCAAAAAAACAATACTAACATCCGACTTATTAGATTTTCCCGTAATTTTGGAAAAGAAGCAGCGGTTACCGCTGGTCTTGAACATTCAAACGGTGAGATAGTGGTTATGCTAGACTCTGACCTCCAAGATCCACCATCACTCATACCGGAACTTGTTACAAAACTAGATTCTGGTTATGACATAGTTTCCGCTCAACATACCGTCCGTAAGAAAGAAAGTTGGCTTAAAAAACGTACGTCTAAAATGTTTTATCGTTTAGCGCAAAGAATGACAGGACTTGCTATTCCTGACACTGTTGGCGACTATAGAGTAATGCGAAGAAAGGTTGTAGACGCTGTTATAAGCGTTAAAGATAATGTGCGTTATATGAAAATGATATACGCTTATGTTGGATTCAGGAACGCTACTGTTCTTTATGAAAGAGAGCCACGATTCGCCGGTGAGACAAAATATAATTACCCACGACTTATAGAGGCGGCGCTTGACGCTATAATCTCTTTTTCTGATAGGCCACTACGCTATATTTCTCTTATGTGCGTTGGTATCTCTATATCAGCCTTCTTACTTACAATTTATGTAATACTCTATAAGATACTCGCCGGCAATACAGCGGAGATAGCTAATGGTTGGACATCGCTAGTTGTTTTAATAAACACTCTATTTTGCTTGTTATTCGCCTTTCTTGCCATAATATCAGAGTATATAAGCAGGATATTACGGGAAAGTAAAAGAAGACCTTTATATTTCGCTGAAGAAATTAAAGGTGGTCGTATTGATTACCCTTCCATTTTACCTAAAAAATAGATATACATAGCATAGTCGCTATAGTTGATGTAGTCAGCTATTGGGAATACTCTCTATAGTATTTATCAATTTCTATATGAAATTTTTATTATGAGCAGAATCATTAATTTATCGTTTGTATTAATTGGTATTATTTGCCTGAGCGCGTGTGCTCAACGTGATACTAAAGTGACCAATATTAATAGTTTTTCTGGTTATCCACCGATTAACTTTAATGTAAAACATATTGAGATAGTAGACTCATACACGCCTGATAAGAACTCTAACTTAGAGTATGAGATGCCATATTCACCAACGATGGCGATAAAAACATGGGCTAATAGTCGCCTAAACGCGGCTGGTAAGGATGATTTGTTACAGGTAATGATACACAAAGCATCCGCTACTGAAATAAAGAAACCAAAGGAAAAAGGTATTAGCGCCGCCTTTAAGAATAATGACAGCATATACGAAATAAAAATAGAGGTAGAGCTAAGAGTTTACGGTGGGGGCGCGATTTCTGACGCTAACGCTATAGCTAATGTCAGTAATTCTATGACTATACCAGCAAGCTATAATGTTATAGAACGAACCAACGCCTATATGAGTCTTCTTAATAAATCTATGAGCATGGTCAATGATAAAATGGAAGAAAACATATCTAAATATATGAATAACTATCTTGCTATATATTAGTGACGTAAAATGAATATATACCTTCCCATAGCAGAACTATCAGCAAATATATTCTTACTTCTCGGTCTTGGTGGACTTACTGGTTTGCTTTCTGGTATGTTTGGAGTTGGCGGTGGTTTTTTAATGACACCGCTACTTATTTTTATTGGAGTTCCTCCTAGTGTCTCAGTATCAACGGTCGCTAACCAGATGGTAGCGTCTTCAGTGTCTGGCTTCCTGTCACATTGGAAAAAAAATAATGTTGATTTCAAAATGGGGAGTTATTTATTAATAGGTGGTATGATTGGCTCAACTCTTGGTGTTGGGTTATTTAGATGGCTTAAACATCTCGGTCATATAGATCTAATAATATCAGTTACATATGTTACTTTCCTTAGCATAATTGGTTTAATGATGGCTATGGAGAGCTTTCGCTCTATATTCAAAATAACTAGAAAAACTAAAAATAAAGACCGTATATTGCTTGCGGAGAGACTTCCTTTCAAGGTTAATTTTCCACGTTCAAAACGCACCATTAGCATTATAATGCCAATATCTATCGGTGTATTTGTTGGAATTATGGTATCTCTTATGGGAATTGGTGGCGGGTTCTTTTTAATACCGGCAATGATATATTTACTAGGAATGCCAGCAAGTGTTATTGTTGGCACCTCACTGTTGCAGATTACGTTGGTCACCGCTAATGTGACGTTCCTACAAGCTATAACCACCCATACGGTTGACTTGCTTCTAGCTATTCTCTTGCTTACCGGTTCAGTTTTTGGTGTGCAATTTGGGATTAGAATCGGTGAAAAAATACCGGGTGAGTATTTAAGGGCGATGCTTGCGGCTATCGTTCTCGCTGTTGCCATAAAGCTTGGCTTTACTTTATTCGCTGTGCCAAGCAACATTTACAGCGTGAGTCTTATAAATGAGTAGCACCATAAGATATATATACAAATGTCAGTTTCTAACATTTATGGTATTCTTTTTTATTACTATATGGATTTCCATATATCCTGTACGGGCTACACCATTAATAGCTGACCTATCTAACTATCACATAGCTATTGATTCAAGTTTTAATGGTACACGTATATTTCTATTTGGAGCTAGAGTTGGAAATGGTGATATTGTTGTGGCAATACGTGGTGAGAATAGAAATTATATAATACGCAAAAAAGAAGAGATCGCCGGAGTATGGGTCAATAGGAAAAAAATGAAATTTTATCACGTGCCAAATTTTTACTCCATAGCAAGCAGTAAACCTTTATCTGAAATAAATAAATCTGTTATATTTGAGCAGTTGGGTATAGGAGATAATAACATAATACCAGCGTCGGAGAGCAGACTAAAAAACCCGTATTTTCAAGAGTTCAAAAAAGCATTCTTAGAATACCAGAAAAAAAGAAAGGTCTATACGGCACAAGACGATAAGATTGGTTTTATGGGAGAGACTTTATTCAAAACCGTCATAAATTTTTCTGATAATATACCACCTGGTAAATATACGGCTGAAATATATTTACTCAGGGATGGTAAGGTAATCGGCATGCAATCAACACCGATAAAAGTAGAAAAAAGCGGTTTGGACGCCTTTATATATAACTTCGCTCACCTCTCACCCGCTTTGTATGGAATTGTGTCTATTATCATAGCGCTAGGAGCGGGATGGCTGGCAGGACGGGTTTTTGAGAGAAGAAGCTAATATAAATTATACAAGCAGGAGGAATAAATGACTAACGATGAGCAAAATGATCTAGTTAATGAAGCACAAAATCCAGAAGAAAAACATATGCTACAGCAGGTAAAAACAGCGGCTAGTAGACGTTATCTTGTTTGTGTTGATGGTAGGGAGGAATGCAAAGTGGCGCTGCGGCTAGCTTGTATGAAAGCGATAAGTAAGACTGGTCAAATAACATTGTTGCATGTTGTCCCACCGGTTGATTTTCAGACACTTGGTTCAGTATCAGACCATATGCGAACAGAACGTTTACAGGAAGGTCAGGAACTTCTTTCAAAAATGAGTAAGGAAGCACAGGATAATTTTGGCATTAACCCAACGTTATTGCTGCTGGAAGGATCAGCCGGTGATAAAATAGTTGAGACCGCTATGAACGATCCTAACATAATAATATTAGTTATTGGAATAACTCATAGTCAGCAATCGGGGAAAGGTAAACTTTCGGCGTGGCTAGCTAGTCAGCTTGGTGATAATCTGCTTATTCCGATACTTATGGTGCCAGGTAATCTTACCGACCAACAGCTTTCAACCCTTGTGTAAAGACTTTATAGATGCAGGACGCGATAAAAATGTTACAGCGCATCGCAAGCGCGCTAGAGGCGGCACTTCCTAAAAATAAACCGCTATCTGATATTAAAAATGCTGATGCTTATATCTGGAACGCACAGGAAAAAGAGTTAGAACCTGTCCAATATCCAGAGTCGTTAGAGCTAGAGTTACTTAAGAATATTGATGAGCAAAAGGAAACATTGCTCGCCAATACCAAACAATTCGCTAATGGTTTTCCCGCTAACAATGTTTTGCTATGGGGGGCAAGAGGTATGGGAAAAAGCTCGCTGATAAAAGCTGTACATTCTCATATCAATAAAGAAAATCCTCATAGTGTTGTGTTGGTAGAAATAGGTCGTGAGGATATAGGAAGCTTGCATGAGCTTATTAAAATTCTGCGTGGTTGGGTGATAAGACGCTTTATAATTTTTTGTGATGATCTGTCTTTTGACACTAATGATAATAGCTATAAATCTCTAAAATCAGCTCTTGAGGGAAATATAGAGGGGCAGCCAGCCCATATCTTATTTTACGCTACCTCTAACCGTCGTCATCTGATGGCACGGGAGATGATAGAAAATGAAAAAAAGAACGCGATTCATGGTAGTGATGTTATAGAGGAGAAAATCTCTCTATCTGACCGCTTTGGTATCTGGCTTGGTTTTCACTCCTGCTCGCAGGATGCTTATCTTGCTATGGTTGAGGCTTACAGCGATTATTATGATATAAAAATAGACCATGATGACCTAAAAAAACAGGCGCTTGAATGGGCGATGACCAGAGGAGCGCGTAGCGGCAGGGTTGCCCAACAATTTATATATGACCTAGCCGGTAGAAGCGGTAAGAAGATATAATAAATAATATATTGATATACAATAAATAATTTATAAAAATCATCTATAAATCAATTGTCATATAACCTTAACTTTTATAAATATAGCGATAATGGTAGATTTATGGCGATAGTGGATTTAGTTGATTATTAAAGATAATTAGGAGAGAATTATGAACGAAGAAACTAAAAATAATCTAGTTGAGCAAAGGACGAATTCTTTGCAGCAAGCTATGGATGACTATGAAAGACTTACGGGAAAAAATAGTGAACGGAACATAGTACCTTATGCGTCACCAGAAAAAGCTGTTGAATCAATTAAAGAGGCTTTTGCAAGAAATGGTATCGGTGAGGTATCGGATGCAGCTAAAAGACACATGCAAAATGCTGTTGATGATATAAATAGAGTTGGTTATGAGAACGAAGGAAATCTAAACACCAGTTTGCCAAATATAAATGCTGGAAAAGCAAACAAGCGTTAAGCAAAAAATACCGTAATCTTGTGAGTCGTTAAGCTGCGCAGGATGAGGTATCTAGTAACATCTGATACTTTACTTCCTACATCTCAGTATAGTTAGGGCCACCGCCGCCTTCGGGAGTAGTCCAGACTATATTCTGGGTTGGGTCTTTTATATCACAGGTTTTGCAATGTAAGCAATTCTGGGCGTTAATCCGCAATTTTGGGTTTCCTGTTTCTTCCTCCACTATCTCATAGACGCTTGCTGGACAATATCTCTGCTCAGGAGCATCATAAACAGATAAATTTACTTCTACTGGCACACTATCATCCTTCAAGGTTAGGTGCGCTGGTTGGTCTTCCTCATGATTAGTGCTGGAAAGAAATACTGATGACATTTTGTCAAAAGTAATTTTGCCATCAGGTTTTGGATAATCAATTTTTTTGCACTCAGTGGCTTTTTTAAGCTGGTTATTGTCAGCGTGATTTTTGAAAGTCCAAAATGCTTTTCCACGCAACACAAACATGTCAAAAGCCGAGTAAAGCAAACCAAATAGCAACCCTTGATGGAAAGCGGGACGGATATTACGGGATTTATATAACTCCTTATACACCCAGCTTTTCTTTAGTGAATCCGTATAATTATCAAGCAATTTATCATCACCTGTTTTTACAGCTTCATATACCGCTTCTGCTGCCAGCATCCCTGACTTCATAGCGGTATGACTGCCTTTTATTTTCGGTACATTCATAAAACCAGCGGCACAGCCAATAATCGCCCCTCCGGCGAAGGTTAGTTTTGGTATGGACTGAAACCCACCTTCATTCAATGCCCTCGCCCCGTAGCTAATGCGCCTTGCTCCTTCAAATAGAGGTTTTATTTTCGGGTGAGTCTTAAAACGTTGGAATTCACCAAATGGGTCAATATAAGGATTGCCATAATCAAGACCTATAACAAACCCGACCGCCAGCTTATTATCCGCCATATGGTAAATAAATGATCCGCCATAAGTATCAGTGCTAAGCGGCCAGCCAACTGTATGAGTTACATTACCCTCATTATGTTTTTCCGGTTTTATCTCCCATATTTCCTTTATGCCAATAGCGTAAGTTTGTGGATCACAATTTTCTCTTAAATTAAATTCTTTCATTAGCTTTTCAGAAAGCGAACCACGACATCCTTCAGCAAACAGGGTATATTTCCCCCTTATAGTAACTCCTTGCTGATAGGATGGCTTTTTATTTCCCTGCTTATCAATGCCGAACTCACCGGTAATTACTCCACAAACCCTACCTTCCTCAATAAGCAAGTTAGCGGCGGGAAAACCAGCGAAAATCTCAACACCCATTGCTTCCGCCTGCTCTTTTAACCAGCGGCATAATTTACCTAGACTTATTATGTAGTTGCCGTGATTATTCATTATCGGAAGTGTGGGCAGGCGTATCCCCCCTCCTTTGCTCAGTAACAAAAAATTATCTTTCTTTACCGCAGTTTTTATTGGTGCTCCTTGCTCTTTCCAATCCGGCAGCAATTCATCAATAGCCTTTGTCTCAAAAACACAACCAGACAATATATGCGCGCCAACCTCAGAGGCTTTTTCCAAAATACACACTTTAATATCAGATGATAATTGACGTAGGCGGATAGCGGCGGAAAGTCCAGCAATTCCTGCCCCTACTATAACCACATCATAATTCATGGTTTCATTGTCTGATTCAGTATTTGTCATAATTGCCTCTGTATTGTATAGATAAGCTATTATAGCAGTTTATAATTTCTATAATTAGAAACTACTATAAAAACCACTACCGAAAGTGGTGGTTTTGCACTGTGACTTGTCTCGTCATAACCCTTTAGGGTGAAGACGGAAGCGAGTATTGAAGTTATTTTCAATATATTATTGAAAATAAAATATATTATATTAGTGATTCATTATAGAATATTATGAATAAAAAAGCATTACTAGAATGGCAATTTGAGGCAGGAATAGATGAGGCGGTTGATGAACTGCCCAATAATTATTTCAATATATCAAAAAGTAAATCCGTAAATTCTTCAAAACCGCAAAAATTATCTGAAAGTAATGATAATTCCAAAGTTCTAGGTAAACAGCATAATGCGCCGGTAAATAATAGCTCTGGGACTTCAAGCACCCTACATTTATCACCAACTAACGCGGAAAATGAGGCCGTAGCGATAGCTGGGAATTGTAATTCAATAAGTGAGCTTAAGGAAGCAATTGATAAATTTGAAGGTTGTCAACTAAAGAGAACAGCGACTAATACCGTATTCGCTGATGGTAATCCTAACGCGAAAATAATGGTAATCGGCGATATAGCTGGCGATGAAGATGATATGGTCGGCACCCCTTTTCTTGGAAAGTCCGGAAAGATGTTTGATAAAATGCTTATGTCTATAGGTCTTGACCGTGGCAACACCTACCTGACAAATATCATATTTTGGCGACCACCCGGTGGCAAACAAGCAAATCCCGAGCAAATAAAAATATGCCTACCCTTTACCCGCCGCCATATAGAGCTAGTTAAACCTGAATTTATCATACTACTTGGTGGTACCAGCGCTTGCGCTTTACTAGAAACTGAGCAGACTGTGGCAAAATTAAGAGGAAAAATACATGAATATAGCTATAACAACTTGGACATTAAGATAAAATCCTCTGTAATACATCATCCTTCTTACCTGCATAACAACCCTTCTTATAAGAAACAGGTTTGGAATGACCTGTTATTAATTAACGACATATTAAGGTAATAACATTTTGTTTTATATAAATATTCAATAAAAAATTTACTTATTATTTACGATTTTGCTTGCCTGCTTCCAATTTTCTATATAAAATTGGTTGTCCTATGTTAAAAAATAAAACTAAAAAAATATTAGCTAAAGTTTTAGCTATTTCACAACGGGGACGGGACTTTGATTTTGTAATCATCGCTTCTTTGCTGTTTCTCTCCCTATCTGCCTTTAAGGGACAGCCGCTTGTTCATGATATTGAAAAAGAGTTTGCTGAAATAGTTGTACAAGAAGGTAAGAATGACACCACTTCTCGTGAAGATAGTAAAAAACCTTTTATTGTCTCCTCTTCTGAAGGTAAATTATATAAGAAAATATTCTCTAAGCAAGATAAGGGTAATTGGAATGAGGCTGATGAACTTATCACCGAGCTATCAAATGATGTTTTATTAGGAGATGTTCTCGCTGAACGCTACCTGCACGATGATTACAACAGTTCAAAAGCAGAACTTGATTTATGGATAAAAAACTATCCTGATAATTATTATGCTAAGCGTATAGCTAATTTGATTAAAAGGAAATATCCTGATAGGGCTGGAGATTTACCAAAAATAAAAGAATCCAGACATCTTAAAGGATATGGTGACGCTAACTCAACGAATGTACGTTTTGCCAATAAGGAAATAGCTAGACTGTGGAAAAACGCTATTAATGAGTGGAAGAACAACAAAAAGAGTAAATCAGCCGTTACTTTCAAGAAAATAGCGAATATCACCGAAAAAAATAAAGATAAAAAGAATAAAAAACTTTCAAAATGGCAATATTCAGCGGTTAATTTTTGGGCATATCGCAGTAATATAGTAGCGGGAAATAAGCAAGAAGCT
Organism: Rickettsiales bacterium; assembly: GCA_041396965.1. Classification (NCBI taxonomy): domain Bacteria; kingdom Pseudomonadati; phylum Pseudomonadota; class Alphaproteobacteria; order Rickettsiales; species Rickettsiales bacterium. Next base: position 891,266 of record JAWKXN010000001.1, on the reverse strand, counting down.
GATGTTTTCTTGCGAAGAGCCGCTAGTAATTCTCGTAATTTTTACGGTATACTCGCCAATAAAAAATTGGGCAGAAAACTTGACCTTAATAGAGAGCCAATTTACGGGGTAAAAGTTAACGTAAAAGACCTACTAGCTAATCCTGAGGTAATGAGAATAATAGCTCTTGCTAAATCAGACCTTAATGAAAGAGCTGAAAAGCAAATACGCGCGCTATTCTTTAACGTGAGCAATGAAGAAAGATGGGGTTTATTATCACTAGCTAAATACCTAAAACTACCATCAGCGCAAATTGCGATGGCGAAATATATGGAGCGTGACAACCGTAAACTTGATTTACTTAAATATCCTATTCCTAAATGGCAACCAGAAAATGGCTTTAATATTAACCCATATCTTGTTTACGCTTTAATGCATCAAGAATCTGGTTTCCGCGTCTCAGCGGAAAGTCCGGCGGGCGCTATGGGACTCATGCAGCTAATGCCAAAAACAGCGAGTAAAATGTATTACTCTAATTCAACATCAACAAATGGTAAGAAAAATTTTAAGGATCCGATAGTTAATATAACTCTTGGTGAGCGTTATATAGAAAGACTACTTGAGACCAAAATAGTTGATAATAATCTTATATATATGCTCGCTTCCTATAACGCTGGTATTGGCAATCTAAAAAAATGGAAAGAAAAAACTGACTATAATGATGACCCATTATTATTCATAGAAAATATTCCCTACTGGGAAACACGATATTATGTTATGAAGGTAATGACAAATTACTGGATATATTCTGAGCTTTCTGAGCAAAATGATAGCACCATAACCGCTTTACTGAATAATCAGTGGCCAAAATACCTTCCATCCGAACTATATATTGCTAAATCTGAGCAAACCGCTAATAATGGCTAGGATTATAATCATTTTAGATAATTTTTATGCAAAGCGAGTATAAATTATCTAACAACCAAGCAGAAGTCTAAATATAATGTATTTGCCAGATTTATCTATTGAGATGGAATCATCCGGTGGTGTTGTCGCTGGGGTTGATGAAGCTGGCAGAGGCTCTTGGGCTGGCGTTGTGGTAGCAGCGGCTGTTATACTTGATAGAAAGAATATTCCAGCGGGAATTAATGACTCCAAAAAATTGAAAGCAGCAAAAAGAGAAGAGCTATACGACCATATATTAAACACTTCATATAGTGGTGTTGGCATGGCGGACGCTAAAGAAATAGATTCTCTTAATATATTAGAAGCGACTAAACTAGCCATGTCACGAGCTGTTTTAGAACTTTCCAACAAATTTAATGATAATATAAACTTAGTGCTTATTGATGGTAATAAGTCACCTGTCCTACCCTACCCTACCAAAACTGTTATTAACGGTGATAGCAAAAGCCTTTCAATCGCCGCCGCCAGTATCATCGCCAAAGTAACAAGAGACAGGATTATGAAAGAGCTTTCTATAGTTCACCCTGAATATGGCTGGGAAAGCAACGCTGGATACGGTACAAAAAAGCATATGGCGGCTATAGAGCGTTATGGTATAACTGATTATCACCGCAAAAGCTATAAGCCTATCGCTAAGTTTATAGGTAATAATGCGGAAGAGACTGCCTAAACCTTATAATGATAATAGAGCGATGAATAATAAAAATTACAAAACTATTCATAATCTTCCAAAAAAATTGGCTGTATGTATTGAGCCTCTTACTAGAAAAACATTTAGAAAACATGGTCTTGCTGGTTCAAAAATAATTGAGAACTGGCAGGTAATAGTTGGGAAATCACTATCTAAGCATTGTATCCCACAGAGATTATCTTTTCCGGCAAGCGGACGTAGCAATGGAACTCTATATATAGCGACGGAGAATGGTTTTTCCACTGAACTACAACATGCTCAACCGATTATAATAGAAAGGCTTGCTACCTATTTTGGTTATAAAGCTATCACAAGAATATTAATTACCTACAGCTATACACCAGAAAAAAACGAACTAATTCAGAAAAAAACAAGTTATAGAAAACCACAAATTGATGATACCTGCATAAATCAAATAAATAATATAGAAGATAGTGAATTACGCAATGCGCTGAATAACATGGCTAAGAGCCTAATACATGGCTAATCACGCTACTTATGAATAAAAACATTACATAGTTTTTTTATCCCCGCAAAAATCTACTGGTTTTCACATGGGAAATTGCTGATGGCTCACTCGGTCTGGCTTACCGAGTTTCTTGTCTCCTAAACTCCATTCCCTAACGTCTAATGCCTCTTTTATATTTTGTCTCCGTATTTCCTGTTGGTCGTGCTTCTTGTTCCCTAATCCCTTAATCTCTAGTCCCTAGCTCCTATTTTATACTAGCTTTACATAAAAATTATCCAAAATGATTATAAAATCATTGCATAAGTGACGTTATAGCAGTTAATATGGACGCAGCCTAATACATAAGCAGTTAAGAATTAAAACATAAGAAAGGGATAGCGATGAAAAGGATATTTATTGCGTTTTCAGTTGTGGCCATAAGCGTAGTCACTGGGATGTTATCAATAAACAGTATGGCAAAAGCCGAAGAACAGATAAGCAATGTTCCGAAAAATGTTAGTGCAGCTATGAGTGGTGAGAACAACGTCATAACTGATGACTCAATGGTAAAGAACGCCCCTCTTCCTACTGATTATACGATGGGAAGCAAGGACGCTCCCGTGGTTATGATAGAATATGCTTCTCTTTCCTGTCCGCATTGCGCGCATTTTTATGCTCAAATAATGCCTGAACTTAAGAAAAACTATATAGAAACTGGTAAAATGCTGTATATATTGCGCCAATATCCGCTAAATCTTCCGGCATTAAAAGGAGCTATCTTGGTTGGGTGTGTTGGTGAAAAACAAGGCTCGGAAAAATATTATTTATTTAATAAGGTATTGTTTGATTCGCAAAGCAAATGGGCTTTTGATGGTGGAAGTTGGTTTCCTGGGCTTGAGAAAATCGCCGCTCTTGGTGGAATTAATAAGGAAGAATTCGCTAACTGTGTAAATGATAAAAAACGTGAAGAGGCTGTTATAATAGAGAAAAAGAAAGCTATGGATGAGTTAGCGGTTCCTCATACACCGTATCTTTTCATTGCTGGGAAGCCATATACTGGTGATTTAACTATCAGTGCCATATCCTCGGTTATTGATAGCGCACTGAAGAAAAAATAATCCTTATATTAACTCTGTTCTTGACATAAGGATACTCTGTACATAAATTGCCACCGTCTTTAATATTGGTTTTTGTATGAAAGAAGATGATCGCCTGCCTTCCCTTGATGATTTGCAAGCGAAAATTAATAAATTCAGCAAAAATGATAATTCTGATGATTCTAGTGATAACGGGTCGTCGCCAAGCAGAGATATTTCGCAAGCGATGCGGATGGTTACTGATTTAGCGGCTGGGGTTATTATCGGGGTTGGTTTAGGATATTTTATTGACATTTGGCTTGGCACTACGCCTTTAATGATGATTATTTTGTTGTTTTTTGGTGTTGCGGCAGGCGTAAAGAATATGATAAGAAGCGCGGCGATAATTGATAGACAGTTAACTGAAGAAAATCAAAAGAAGAACGAGACGACAGAAAATAATGAGTCAACAACATGAGCATAACCCTTTAGCGCAGTTTGAGATAAAATCTTTATTTCCTATTGAAGTAGCAGGTTATGATATTAGTTTTACCAATTCAGCTTTATGGATGTTTTTAGTAGTAGCGGCGATTGCTACGCTGTTGCTTCCCGCTTCCCGTAAGGCGGCTATGATTCCCGGTCGTATGCAAAATGTCGGGGAATTACTTATCTCCTTTGTAAAGGATATGATAAAGGAAACATCTGGTCATGAGGGTCTTAAATATTTTCCAATGGTCTTTACCATATTCACCTTCGTGTTGTTCTGTAACTTACTAGGGATGATACCGGGCTCATTTACCGTAACCAGCCATATAATAGTTACTTTCGCGCTGGCGATTTTTATATTCGTTGGGGTTACGCTGATTGCTATATTTAAGCATGGAATAGGAAAATTCCTGCACTTCTTTTTGCCTGAGGGAACTCCTATGTGGATGGCTCCTTTACTGTTTATAATTGAACTTTTCTCTTACCTATCACGTCCGGTAAGCCTTTCAATACGTCTTGCCGCCAATATGATGGCCGGTCACGTTACCATGAAAGTTATCGCCGGTCTTATAATGATATTCGGTGTGGCTATTGGCATACCTACCATGTTCCCATTGCTGATGTTTCTTACAGGTTTTGAGATAGTGATCGCCTTTATACAGGCTTATATATTTACGGTTTTAACCTGCGTTTATCTTAATGACGCGTTGCATTTACATTAATATCAATTTTTAACCATAACTAACAAAAAGGAATTAAATTATGGAAGCTGAATTATACAAACATCTTGCCGAAGGTCTTAAATTTGTAGGCGTTGGTCTTACCGCTTTTGGTTTTCTTGGCGCGGCTCTTGGGGTTGGTAAAATATTCGCAGCTCTTTTAGAAGGTATAGCTCGTAATCCTTCAGCTAAAAGCCAACTAATGACTCCTGCCTTTATCGGCGCGGCGTTCGCGGAATTCATGGGTCTACTTGCTCTAGTGGTAGGTATGGTTCTTATATTCGTTGTATAGTATAAGCACTATATTTAACGTATATAATAGGAGAATCCCGTGCCACAGTTAGATCCTACATGGTTTGTATCACAGCTTTTTTGGCTGTTTGTGTCCTTTACGCTGCTTTATCAGCTGCTATCAAAGATGATATTGCCTCGCCTGCTTGGGGTGATAGATGAGCGTATTGGTACTATGAAATCAGATCTAGACGCGGCACGGGAAATGAAAGAGCGGGCACAGCAAGCCAGAGATTCTTATGAAGAAACTCTAAAAAAATCAAAGCAAGCGGCAAGAAGTCTGATTATTGAGTCTCAACTTTCTTGTAAAACAAGGGCTGAGGAAGCTAATAAATCTCTTGATGAACAGATAGCGGCGCAATCAGCTAAGGCGGCGGCGAGTATTTCCGCTAAGAAGACGGAGTTACTAAAGAATCTTACGCCTGACGCTATGGAATTCTCATCTTTGATAGTGAAAAAACTTACTAACAAATCACCTAGTGACAGCCAATTAAAAACAGCTTTTGAGAAAGCAACATCAATAAATTAAGGAATGATAGAAATGTTTGATCCACATAATCCTTTATTTTGGATAAGTTTAGCTTTTATAGCGTTTGTTGTATTGATATATAAAAAGGTGAGTTCGTTATTATTTAAGGCTCTTGATGATCGTAGCGCTAAAATAAAAAAAGAATTAGAAGACGCGAAGCGTCTGCGCCTAGAGGCTGAGGAAACACTTGCTCTTTATAAACAGAAACAAGAGGATTTTACTAAAGAAGCGGAAGAGATTTTGGCTAAAGCCCGTATAGATGCTGAGGTGGCTACCGATAAAGCTCAAAAGGAATTACGTGAGCATTTGGACGCTCGTCTGAAAAGCGCGCTTGAAAAAATTGAACAGGAAGAAAAGCAAGCTATTGATGAGGTTAAAAACCGTATCGTAGACATCGCTCTTGGTTCGGCGCGTATAGTTATAGCCTCTAACCCTACGGAACTATCACGTGATGGCCTAGTTGACATGATTGTCTCTGATATTGAAAAGAAAATACACTGATACACGGTGTGTACAAAATCCAGATTAACTAAATTTTTCTTGGTTATTACGATAGTATTGTGTTCGTTTTCTACTATTGTTTACGCCGGAGCATGGACAAGAAGAAGTGGTGAGATTTTACTGGTAAGCAATTTTTCCTATTATTTTACCGATAGACGTTTTGATAATTCAGGTAATATACAACCACTTGCTGATTACAGGAAATATGAATTTAATCCATATATTGAGTATGGGTTATATGATGATGTGACGATAGGGGCTAACCTATTCTTGCAACGTGTATCTCAAGAAAATTCTGTATCTGGTAATTGGAATAGCAACTGGGGAATTGGTGATAGCGAGTTCTTTATCAGGAAAAAAATATGGGAAAAGGATGGTCTGTTATTTTCAGTAGAACCAATGATAAAAATCCACTCACCTGAGAACAGAGCCAACCAACCTATTATAGGCAGCAGAGATTTTGATACTGGCATCACTCTTTCTGGAGGTTATAGTTTTGGCTATGCTGGGCTCAATCACTTTGTTAATATTGATGCTAATTACCGTCATAGGTTGGGAGAAGCTAATGATCAAATAAATCTCTATTCCACTCTAGGTCTTTCAATAAATAAAAAAACTATGATACTTACCCAAATGTTTAATAGTTTTCGCTTATCAGATAACAAGAATAGTCAGTTTACTAATTCATCAGGTGATGATTACGACCTAACCAAATTACAGATATCAGCTATGTATGAAGTAAAAGACAATATGTCGCTGCAATTAGGCGCGTTCAGCCATGTAAGTGGGAGAAATACTGGTGGTGGTGACGGAGTAATATTTGCTGTCCATAAAGTGTTTTAATAGATACTAGGGGCTAAGGGCTAAAATATAGATTGCTATACAAGATGCCAGTTTTTATATTTTAGGTTACTTGCAATGGATTTTATCGGACAGGTTTTACTCGCGCGGAAGCTTATACAAGAAAATCAGCTTGAAAGAGTTATAGATATACAAAAAAGAACCGGTAGCAGAATTGGTGATATAGTGCTTGCCGAAGGTATAATGAGCTATCTTGAACTATATAAATCCCTCGCTGACTATCATGGGCTTGCTTTTATTAATCTATTAAAAGAACCTCCTGATGACAAACTTCTATCTGAGAGTGATATAGATGAGTATATAAAATTTAGATTGATTCCCTATAGAAAAACTGAGAGCGAAATAACCGTCGTAACCTCTGAATATAATGATGAGACAAAAAAATGGATCTATAACAAATTTGGTAATGACACCGAGATAGCTTTCACCTCACCAGTTGATATAAGAAAAACCATAGAGCGAGTTTTTGGTAAAGTAATAGAGGAAAACAGCCGTCTTGATCTATGGAGAAAAAAGCCAAGAGCAAGCGCTTTTTCAATTTTATCAACAAAAGCTAGAGGATTTTTTTTATATTTAACCGCATCTTTTCTGGGAATAGTAATCATTTTTCCCGTTCAGGCTATTATTACGTTCGTGATTATATGTAATATTATATTCGCGGTTAATTTACTGTTTCGTATATATATTTTTATAAAAGGCATTGGAAAAAAAGATAAAACAAACTGGCAAGAACTGCTTGCGCGACTTAACGAAAAAAATCTTCCGGTTTATACGCTATTAGTACCTATGTATAAAGAAGCGGAGTCTGTTAATAAGATAATAAAAAATATTGAGCTAATTGACTATCCACCTGAGAAAATGGATATAAAACTTATCTTAGAGGAAGATGATTATGAGACTATATATAAGTCTATCTCTCTAAAACCAAAATATAATTTTGAGATTATAACCGTTCCGGCAAATACACTGAGAACCAAACCAAAAGCTTGTAATTACGCAATGAACTTCGCGCGTGGTGATTACGTAACTATATTTGACGCTGAAGATAAACCTGATGAGCTACAGCTTAAAAAGTCTGTGGCTTATTTTTCCTCACTGCCTGAAGATACTATATGTCTACAAGCGAGACTTACTTACTATAATTATAATGATAATTTCCTTACCTGTTTCTTTAATTTGGAATATAGCATATTATTTGATGTTACTTTGTATGGACTAAAAGAAACTGGAATTCCGATACCTCTAGGAGGAACGAGCAATCATATTTCCATGAAAGCTCTTAAAAATCTTGGCAACTGGGATGCTTATAATGTTACTGAGGATGCGGATCTTGGCATTAGATTGAGTGGATATGGACTAAAAACCTCGCTACTTGACTCAGATACCGAAGAAGAAGCGCCAATTAAACTTTCCTCTTGGATAAGACAACGCTCACGCTGGATTAAAGGCTATATGCAGACTTGGTTGGTGCATATGAGAAATCCAATTACCCTATATAAGAAGCTTGGATTAACTGGATTTATTGGTTTCCAGATATTTATAGGTCTTTCCAGCTTAATATTTCTTACCGCTCCTCTGCTATGGGTTATAGCTCTATCGTGGATTATATTTCCTGAATATTTACATAAATTATCACCATTGCTACATAGCGGATGGCTAGTGAATCTATCTATAATAAACCTTATAGCAAACTTCCTAATCCACTGGTTTATGGTAAGCTATTGTGTCTCACTCAAGGAAGAATCAACCGCTAAATATAAGATAGCGGCGTTATTCTATCCTTTCTATCTAATTTTACACTCTATAGCTAGCTATAAAGCCCTTTACCAACTTATTGTAAAACCTTATTTTTGGGAGAAAACACCGCATGGATTGTCAAAACAGCTAAAAACACCAGCAAATGATTATAAAACTATGAATCATACCTGATAAATATTATTGACTATACTAATAAAAATAACTATAAGGGCAGCCTATTGAAAATTAAGGAATATTGTCATGAAAGTTTTAAGTTCTCTAAAGTCGGCGAAAAAACGTGATAAGGATTGCCGTCTTATCCGCCGCAAAGGTCGTGTATATATCATAAATAAGAAAAATCCTCGTTTTAAGGCTCGTCAAGGCTAATAAGCTGATTGTGTAGGCTTATGCTGCTCTCAGGAAAGAAAATACTGATTGTCGGAATAGCTAATGAGCATTCTATAGCTTATGGCTGCGCTAAGGCTTTAAGTGATATGGGAGCGGAACTTGCCATTACCTATCAGAGTGATAAAGCTAAGTCTTATGTAGAACCTCTCCTTAAAAATCTTAATTGCTCAATATTCCTGCCTTGTGATGTTACTATAACAGGAAATGAAGAAGGTAGTCTTGAATATTTATTCACTGAAATAAAAAATAAATGGGGAATATTGCACTCCGCTTTGCACTCAATTGCCTTCGCTTCAAAGGACGATTTACATGGCAAAGTCACTGATTCTAGTAAAGATGGATTCCTTAACGCTATGGATATTTCCTGCCATTCGTTCATCCGTATGGCTAGACTGGCTGAACCGCTGATGAGTGAGGGTGGTAGTTTGTTTACCATGAGTTATTACGGCTCAGAGAAAGTTGTACAAAATTATGGGCTTATGGGACCGGTAAAAGCGGCTCTTGAATCTAGCGTCCGCTACCTAGCGTCGGAGCTTGGGGAAAAGAACATAAGAGTGAACGCTATTTCACCCGGCCCTCTAAAAACACGAGCCGCTGGCGGAATAAAACATTTTGAGGAATTACTAGCTCTTGCCGCTGCCAAAACTCCCTCTCATCAACTAGTTACTATAGAACAAATAGGAAAGGCTGTCGCCTACCTAACCTCTGACGATGTAGGGAACAGTATAAACGGGCAAACTATATATATAGATGGTGGATTTAATATAATTGGTTAGATTTTTTAGGTTATATTAGACTACACTTAGATCTTTGCCGGAAGCCTGTTGTATGTCATTCAGTCTTTCATTATAAGAAACTACTTTTCTATATACAACTTCTGCTAATCCTAAATCTTTCAAATTTTGAATCTTATCCCTTGATACCGAGTAAGTAAGATTGCGATTGCCCATTCTATCTCTGGGCTCGTTATCCTTGCTTGGTTGCAAATCAACACCTATATTCCTATTTATATCGTTAGGCATAATTAAAAAAGTGTGATGCTTTTTAGAAAGAATTGAGGAAAGCTTTTATAGCTTTTTTCTTTCTATGGAGTTTCAACCCACGGTGGATATTTATTCTTTCCTTGAGGTGAGAGAAGAAGCCTTCTAGATGGTTGGTTGTTGGCGGAATATTCTGTTCTGGAAATTCCTTGTATGTAAATAGCCTGTGCAGATTTTCTTGCACGGAATTATATGCAGAACGCGTCCTTCCGTGCGTAAATCTTCCACCCTTTTTGGCATTCAGGAATCCTTTGTGCTGCTCTGCCAGAGCGTAAAATTGAGCCACAAAATCTTCTGGTTCGGTATTGCATAATTTTTCCATCAACTCCTTCAAATCCTTTGCAGGACGGAGCTTTGGATTATTTCCAGTATATCGCCTTACAATCGCTTTTTGATGGAAAATACACATTTGAATTGGTACTCCACCAAGTGTTTTTCTGATGTTTTCATAAAACCCTTTGCGCCCATCAATGGTCACTGATTTGAAGCAATATCCTGCCTGCACAAGCTCATGCAAAGCTTCACGCAAATGCTTCACTGATTCGGTTTTGATCTCTTGGTAATAAATGATTCTGCTGCCATCATGCGCACAGAAATAGCCATATTCTCTGCCGAAGAAAGACGCATCCATGAGCAGGTTAATCGCTTCTTTTGAGGCAGGAAAAATTAATCCTTCTGCCCACTCAAGAGCATCAAATTCCTTGGTGAGCTTGGGGATGGAAATATCAAGAATGCTAGCAATTTCTGCTAGTGTTCGGCGTTTGTGCAGCCAGTCTAAATAGTAACGCTTATAGTCGGTTTTTTTGCCGCGCTTATCAACCCATTGATGTAAGCACAAGTTGCAACGATACCGTTTACGACCACGCAATTTGCCATTGCTTTTTATGCTGCTCAAACCGCATTTTACACAGCGTTTTTAGACACTTTTATAATCCTTTTTTAAAAATACAGTATATCGCATTGTTTTATAAAGCAATTATGCAGATTCTAGCATCACACTTTTTTAATTATGCCTATCGTTAATACTGGTAGAATTTTGATCATAAACTTCTTGGATACTTCCAGAAGGAACAGACTTGTTCAACACTAAGGTGTATTCTGGAAAATTAGGATCACGACCTTCTACGTGGGAATGATTCTCTATTACCGCTCCCGATAAAAGAATATCATGTAATCTAGTAAGTTTATCGGTGGTGGAGCCATTATTCTGAATTACTTCAAAATTTGCTTTGGCTTGAGGTTTTAATTTATTAGCATACGACATTTTGTATCCTTTTACTCAATATTAAAATATTATTAATGAATAATATCGGACTATATTAAAATACGCAAATATTTTAGCTATATAAACTCACCCACCTTATCAAATAATATATCCAGATATTTTTGTTGAGAAAGCCGGTGATCACCGTCTTTTATTAGGGTAATATTAATATCATCCGAGTTTATGGCATGAGCTATCTTTGCGGAGGTATCAAAAGGAACGTCACTATCTTTCATGCCATGAAGTAAGCGTACCGGCACGTCTATATCTATCTTTTTATCCAAGATAAGATGGTTTCTTCCCTCCTCTATCAACTTCATGGTAATTGGATACGGATCCTCACCATAGCATGATGGAGCGTAGTAAACTCCGTATATACCCATTCTTTCCCGCTGTTCCTCATTTAATTTTTTCCAAATTAAATTCTCTGTAAAATCCGGCGCGCTAGCAATACCAATAAGTGCCGCTAGTTTTTCCTTTCTTTCTATAGCGCATAGCATAGCTATCCAAGCTCCCATGCTAGAGCCAACGAATATATTGTTGTCAGGAGCTATAGAATCAATAATATTAAGTGCGTCTTCTTTCCAGCTACCTATGGTACCATCCATGAATTTTCCATCAGACTCACCGTGCCCGCTATAATCAAAGCGAATGAACATTTGCTCACGTTCTTTACAAAATGTTTCTAGCGATGTTACTTTAGTTCCATTCATATCAGAGTTAAACCCGCCAAAAAACATTACGCACGGTGTTTTTCCAGCACTTAGGTGATAAGCTATTTTTCTATTATTCGCTAATTTAATAAAAGACGGAGACATAATGATTCTATATAATAATTTTTTGTATTATTTATATGTTCTATAATATATATCTAGGCTGAATAGCCATTACTATAAATAAGAACTTACATAAACATGAATTATAAACAACCTATTATTTTACAAGTATTGCCCGAACTTAATAGCGGGGGGGTTGAACGAGGGACTGTTGAGATAGCCGAAGCGATAATAAAAGCTGGAGGAAAGGCGTTGGTTGCCTCCGCCGGTGGTAAAATGTTAAAACAATTGCAGAAAATCGGCGCTGAACATATAGAACTACCTCTTGCAAGTAAAAACCCTTTTATAATGTGGCTTAACTCTATTCGTCTTGCGAGCATCATAAAGAAAAACGATGTTGATATAATCCACGCTCGTTCACGCGCGCCAGCATGGAGCGCATGGCTTGCCGCTGAAAAAACCGGATGTCATTTTCTTACTACCTTTCATGGCACTTATAACATCCAAAATAAGTGGAAGAAAAAGTATAATAGTATAATGGTAAGGGGTGAGAAAGTTATCGCCGTTTCTAATTTTATCGCTAGTCATATACTAGAAAATTATGAGGTTGACGCTAATAAAATAAGAGTAATCCATAGAGGTGTTGACCTTAGAATATTTAATCATGAGCAACATTCCCCACAAAGAATGGTAGAGCTAGCTACCCAATGGCGATTACCTGAGGATCTGCCGCTTATATTATTTCCTGGTAGATTCGCTCGTTGGAAAGGTCAGGAGGTTTTTATAAAGGCACTAGCCCAGATACCTCACCGTGACTTCTTCGCTGTTTTGCTTGGTAATGACAAAGGGCATGAAAAATACCGTGAGGAGATTGAGCAATTAATATTTGACTCAGATCTTGCTGGCAATGTACGAATAGCGAATCATACATATTATATAACCGAAGCTTATATGCTATCAAAGCTGGTGGTCGCCACCTCCATTGAACCGGAGGCGTTTGGAAGAGTCGTTCTAGAAGCGCAGGCTATGGGGAAACCTGTAATAGCGACCAGACATGGTGGTCCGCAAGAGACGGTGATAGATAAAGAAACCGGACTCTTGGTTGAGCCAAATGATGTTGAATCGCTGTCAAAAGCGATAAATAACGTACTGAATATGTCGTCAGATCTACAAAAGCAAGTTGAGCGTGACGCCATGGAAAACGCTAGGCAATTCTCCTTAGATAATATGTGTGAGAAAACTATTGGAGTTTACAAAGAAGTATTAGGATTGCCATAATAATGTTCAGAAAAACCTAATTTGGTTATAGTTATTTGTTGGAGAATAATATGACAATAAAAACCATAGACGCTAATACCTTAAAAAAATGGCTTGATAACAAGGAAGCTTTACTTGTTGATGTAAGAGAATCAGCGGAAAATGAAGCTGAGAATATAAGTGAATCTGTATTAGTTCCATTGTCGCGAATATGCAAAAGCAGTATTCCAGAATGCTCAGAAAAAAAGCTGGTTATACATTGCTTAAGAGGTTCAAGAGGAAAGTCCGCATGTGAGAAAATCCTTAGCGAGGACCCTAATGTTGAGATATATAATTTAGAAGGTGGGATAGAATCATGGAAAGAGGCTGGTCTTCCAGTAAATAAGTCAAAAAAATTCTTCCTTCCATTAGATAGGCAGGTACAGATTACGATTGGGAGTGTAGTGTTACTAACTACTATTCTTGGCTATTTGCTAAACCCATTATTTCTTATAATAACCGGATTTTTCGGGGCTGGGCTTATACTTGCCGGAACAACAGGCTTTTGTGGACTTGCTATTATTATGACGAAGATGCCATGGAATAAAGGAAGCAAGGCTAGCTGTTGTATGACAAAATCTTAGTATAGATTACGAAGATAACCTATTTGCTAAATTTATCCATACTTTGGTAAAGTCTTTTAGCTCTTCTTCTTTACTATTCCAGCCTATACTTACTCTTATAGCGCATTTCGCTAATTCATTTGGCACAGACATAGCTTTTAACACGTGAGACTCTCCTATACGACCGGACGAGCAAGCGGAGCCAGCGCTTACCGCGTAACCGTTTAAGTCAAAATCCATTAGTTGAACTTCACTTTCTACCTTCGGCATTATTATACAACTTGTGTTATACAGTCTTTGCTGCTCTTCTCCTATTATTATACCATTATTTTTCTTTATAGAATCTTCCATATTTCTTAGCCAACCACCTAAAACTTCAACTCTCTTAAAATCAAACTGTTCTATGGCGGCAGCAAAAGACGCTATAGCAGGTATATTTTCAGTTCCCGCTCTACGCCAAAGTTCCTGTCCACCACCGATTATTAATGGCTTGATTACCAAATCATTTTTCACGACTAACGCGGCAGCTCCCAGCGCCCCACCACATTTATGAGCGGATATAGTAAGCATATCAACTCCAAGTAGAGAAAAATCCACTGGAATTTTACCCATAGCTTGTACTGCGTCACAATGCAGCAAAGCATCGTATTTTTTGCATATATCAGATATTTCTTTAACTGGTTGAATAATACCGGTTTCATTATTAGCAAGCATCACTGATACCAATACTGGCTGTGTTTGCTGTGATAACAGATTATCAAGAGTGGTTATGTCTATAACACCTTCTCTGGTTACAGGAATATAGCTTCCTCGTAAATTATCATTATTTTTGATTATAGAGCTATGCTCTATCGCTGAAACCAATAATTTTCTGTCAGGAAAGGCTCTAAGGGCTGTTGTGTTTGCCTCAGTACCGCTTGCCATAAAAACAATCTCATTAGGCCAAACGCTGATATATTCCGCTAATACTCGCCTTGAGTCTTCCATTATTTTTCTAGCTTCACGACCAAAACTATGTATAGCGGAGGCATTTGTCGCTAGTGGTAAAATCTCCCGCATTTTTTCTAATGCTTTTGGAAAGATAGGAGAAGTAGCGTTATAATCAAGATATACAGGCATAACTACAAAATTTTTCTTACTTAGCGGAAATCATTACTTTTATTGATAACATCAGATAAGGAATGTTTTGCCAGATAATCATGAATGACCTCTGACAGACCATACCATAAATTATGGGTCTGACAACGAGCCTTACCTGCGATACATCCATCCTTAGTTTTTGGATCACATCTAGTCATTCTTATTGACTCATCAACGGCTTCTACAATCTCTGAAATATAAATCTCCGTCGGTTTTCTGGTAAGCATATATCCGCCACCCGGACCACGTACTGATTTTACAAGTCCAGCAGATTTTAATTTTCTAAATATCTGTTCTAAATAGGGAGCTGTTATATTCTGACGTGAAGACAGCTCATTAACAGATATTGGAGTATTCTCATCTTGGGTCGCTATGTCAACCATCGCCATAACACCATAACGGGCTTTAGTACCTAGTATCATTTATTTTCCCATTTTCTCGCGCTATTTATAAGCTCCGCGTTTTCACTTTCTAACTCACCGATACGCCCCTTAAGGCTTTCCATATCATCCTGTAGTTTTTTAAGTGTAAGCAATAATGGATCCGATTCCACACTATCCTCAACACATTTTGTGCCACCATAAGCGTCAAACACCTGTTCCTTAGATTCTTTTTTCTCTGATTCCGCTACGACCTTGTCCGTAGACTCCATTACCACCCTTGCCGGAACACCAACTACGGTTGTCCCCTCCTCTACGTCCTTTACTACTACAGCATTTGAGCCAACACGGGCATGGTTACCGATTTTGACCGGTCCTAATATCTGCGCTCCAGCTCCGATAATAACGTCATTTCCTATTTGTGGGTGACGAAGTCCGGTATGAAGAGAAGTACCACCAAGAGTTACATCATGATAAATGGTAACATCATCGCCAATTGTAGCGGTTTCACCTATCACTATCCCCATACCGTGATCAAGAAATAGGCGTTTTCCAATTTTCGCAGCCGGATGTATCTCTATTCCAGTAATAAAACGAGCGAGATACGAGATGAAACGACCAACAAGTTTTAGGTTATTTTGCCATAAAAAATTGGATAATCTATAAAAAACAATAGCATGTATACCAGGATAACATAATACAACCTCAAGTCGTGAGCGCGCGGCTGGATCCCTTGTTCTGATAGAGTCAATATCGTCAATAATTGTCTTGAACATTAGTTGCCACTTTCAATATAACATTCAGAGTAACGTTTGAATGGTAAAAATAAACTCCAAAATTCATCAATATAGTTGAATTATATATAAAAATCAGCTAACGACAATCAAATAAAATTATAACTATACTCGTTTTGGGTAATTTTTATACAAAACGAGTATGAGAACCTCATCCGAAAGATAAGGCTTTGTGCTGCGAAGCAAGCATGAAATTGAATAATGATTATAATTAAAAAAACGCAGAAATAAGGGGAAAGAATGCCTGAAATTATATTTAATGGCTCAGAAGGAAGGCTAGAAGGTCGTTATCATCATAGTGAGTTCAAAACCGCTCCGGTGGCTCTTATAATGCATCCACACCCTCTATATGGCGGCACTATGAACAATAAAATAGTTTACCGTCTATATCATATATTCGCGCAAAACGGATTTTCTGTGCTGCGGTTTAATTTTCGTGGGATAGGTAAATCGCAAGGCACCTATGATGAAGGGATTGGAGAGCTTACCGATGCCGCTACTGCTCTTGACTGGTTGCAAGCACAGAATCCTGACGCGCCAACATGCTGGATAGGCGGGTTTTCCTTTGGCGCATGGATTTCATTACAGCTTCTTATGCGCCGCCCTGAAATTGAGGGTTTTGTAAGTGTTTCCCCACCGGTTAATCTATATGATTTCTCATTTCTTTCACCTTGTCCCGCCGCTGGTATTATTACACAAGGAAGTAAGGATGATATAGTAAGTGAGGAAATAGTGAGTAAGTTCGCGGAAAGACTTACCTCTAGCCACGTAAATCAGGCTGAGTATAAGATAATTGAGGGAGCTGACCATTACTATAGGGGCGTAGAGGACGAGCTGGGGAATATAGTAAATGACTATATTGTAAGACGTATGTCTGATTTTAAGCAGAAACGTAAAGTTCGTCCTGACCGTAAACGCCGCCAATTACCTAGAGATCAATAGGTTATATATATAAAATGTTCTAGGTTAGCATACATATTGCTATGCGCTTATTGCATAGATACCAGCTAAAAACGGCAATTCTTTTCTAGCTTTGTTATTGTTATAAATAATACAAGACATCACGGTAAGATGTAGAAACAATAATAAAATGATAGAGAGAATAGCGATATGAAAATACAAAAAAATACCATACTCAAGATAGTTGCCGCTTTACTTATAGCTTCTTCCCTTCCAGCATGTTCACCTGTTGGCTCAGATTCTTCTAGCCTAGTCGCTCAGGCTTATGAGACTTCTTCTATAATTGACTCTGGTTCATATGATGATGGGTTTAGCAGCATAGCTGCCTTCTAAGGATTAGCTCAAAGTATACTTAAAATATCGCTTATTATCTCAAATCGCCTTATGAATTTAGGGCGGTTTTTTATGTATAATTACATTAGGTGAAAAGACTATATTTATTTACAAAAAATAACCATCATTACAAAAATGTAATCATAGATACATGAATCCGTAACCATAAAAATGCTGTAATCATAACATCCTCAAGTGAGGATAATTGTAAACAATCAATATAACAATCATAAGGATTCATTATATGAATAAACTTCTTTCTCTTCTTGTTATTTTCGGTCTAATTTCTTCTCCTGCTCTTGCTGGAAGTGAAGTTTCAGCTAAAGTTGATAAAGCCGCTAGCAAAATCGCTAAAGTAGCCAAAGAAGAAATCAAAAATGTTGATGAAGCAACTGATGATTCTGAAGAAGCTGGTGAAGAAGCCACTGAAGGTTCTCACGAGTAGTATAGAACCGTAATAATATTACGTTCTATTCCAAAGCCGCCCTTCCGCAAGAAGGGCGGTTTTGTGTTTTATAGGCACATAAAAATACTTTCGCATAGAACAAGGTTTTTAAGTTATAGTAACTTGTGGTAAGACTTACTTGAGTTACTATAGTTCTCAAAATATTAATGAATGAATCAATCAACCTCATCCTCATCAATCAATATACGATGCGCGTCTCCATCTAAATCCTCATACTGGTTATTTTTAACTGACCAGAAAAATCCAGCAAGACCAATGCCACCAAGCAAAAGAGCGAGCGGAATAAGATAGAGAAGAACTGACATTACTGTTCTTCTTTCATTAAGTTAATACGAAAGGAATTAGCGATTACAATAAGTGATGATAGCGACATAGCGATAGCCGCGATTAGTGGAGTCGCGTATCCCATAAGGGCGATAGGTATCGCGATACAGTTATATATAACCGCCAAAACGAAATTTTGCTTTACCAGCATGGTTGAGTATTTTGCCATATTCCATGAATTAACCACCGAGATAAGGCTATCTCCTTGAAATACTATATCAGCGGTGTTTTGGGTTATATCAACCGCGCTCGAGGGAGAAATGGAAACATCCGCCTGCGCTAAGGATGGAGCGTCATTAAGACCGTCACCAACCATAAGTACATTATGTCCATCTTTTTGCAAACGCTTTATTATCTCCGTTTTATCAGCAGGCATAATCCCACCATAATAGTGATCAATAGCAAGCTCACCAGCTATTTTCTCTACTATTGGTTTTCTATCTCCAGATAATAAATATGTGGTTATACCGTTTTTCTTGAAATCGCTCATAACGTTATGCGCACCACTACGCAAAGCATCATGAAAGTTAAAGGTTGTAATAATCTTTCCATTCTCACTTAAATATATTTTTGGCAATGCGTCTTTATCCTCACCGGAATCTGTAATATCAGCTTTACCAAGACGAATATTTTTGCCTTCATACTCCGCCTCAACACCAATAGCGGTAATTTCTTTTACCTTAGCGAAAGATATAATATCACCACTATAAGCCCGACTAATCGCTTTACTATATGGATGTTTGCTATGGGCAGCCAGTGATGCCGCTAGCCCTAGCTCATCATCAGGGTAATTACCAACAAGTTCAGCTTTTCCTTGCGTTATTGTACCAGTCTTATCAAATACCGCGCTATCTATGCGTGACATACGCTCAAAAGCATCACCTGTTTTAAGCATAACTCCACGCTTCATTAACCAACCGGTAGCAAGCACCTGTACTACCGGAACAGCAAGCCCCAAAGCGCATGGACAAGTAATAATCAGAGTGGTTATAGCGATAAGCAACGCTTTCTGCCAAGCAATACCGGCGATAAAATACCAGAAAAGAAATGCCGCCAATGCCAGAAAATGAACAACTGGCGTATAAAGGCTTGCCGCTTTATCAGCAAGCCGTACATATTTCGCTCTGCCCTGCTCAGCTTTTTCCATCAGCCGGATAATGTCGGCAAGCACACTATCCTCAGACGCTTTAAGTACGATACAAGTTATTGGAGATAAGAGATTTACTGTACCGCCATATATTTTATCACCTTTTTTGATAGATCTTGGTATAGTCTCTCCAGTAACTAGACTAGTATCAATATCAGAATTTCCTTCTGTTACCTCAGCGTCGGTTGGCACTTTTTCCCCTGCCGCTACTAAAATCGCCATACCAGATTTTAACTCTGATATTGGAACGCTGTTTTGCTTGCCATCTTTAATTACTGTCGCGTAACCCTTCATAAGAGCAAGTAACCTGCTAGCGTTCTCACGAGCTTTACCACGAGCGCGCGCATCAAGGAAACGCCCGATAAGCAGGAAAAACAGTAACATCACCGCTGAATCAAAATAGGTATGCTCACCGTGATTTATTGTCTCAAATAAACTCATGGCGCAGGCGAGTATAAGGGCTAAAGAAATCGGCACATCCATATTAGTGTGACCATGCCTAAGCACGGCAAATGCTGAGCGAAAAAATGGACGACCAGCGTAAATAACCGTAGGTAGAGCGATAAGCGCGGAAATCCAGTGCATTAAATCACGAGTAGCTATTCCCATAACCGATTGGGTACTGCTCCAAAGAACTACGGAAAGCAGCATGATATTGCCCATAGCAAAACCAGAAACTGCCATACAACGTAATAAAAAACTACCTTCTGTGTCTTTATCTGTTGTTTCCTCAAATGGTTTAATGCTATAGCCAAGCGACTCTACTATCTTCATAAAACGCTTTTGCTTATTTTCATCGCCAAGCCAGCTTAAAGAAAGCCTATTCGTACTCATATTTACGCGTGCGTAGGTAACATCATCTTCACTTTGCAAAGCCGATTCAATAGCGTGAATACAGCGAGCGCAACGCAAACCGTCTATGTGAAAATAGCTACTGTTATTTTCGCTATCTTTATTTCTTACTGATTCCTGATTTTGAATGTTTTGGCTCTTCATGTCTTTGCGCCTTCAATTTCCTTACTTCCTGAACGATATGGTTGTAGTCAAGACCTTTCTCGTAAGCGTTATCTGTCACCACACCTTTATTAGTGGTAATAGCCACGTAAGCGAACACCCCATTTATAGCAAATACCAACAGGAACACCATAACAAAATACCATGGGATGATTCGGTCACGAAATGGTATCCTGCTAGTTTCATTGTTATTTCGCACTGACAAAGACACTCTCCAGATTATCTGTTATTTTTGAATCTAATTCCTCAAGGGTAAACTCTATATCTATCCTCTCTTGTTCCTGTGCTGGCGCTGTTATAAACAGTCTGAAATGACCAACACTATCAGCAAAAACTGGTAAATCATTAGGGTCTATTTTTCCGGCTCCCTGCAAATGTATTATGGGATTATCAATACCGGAAACCGTAAGTTTATATTTCTGATCATCATGAGTTTTATTAAGTATACGTACATCATAACCATTGCGGATTGAGCCATCGGACAATTTTACGAATAGCGGGTTACGATCATGCAAAACATGGAGTTCAAGCGGAAGTCTGGTAAGTAAACTATAAAGCATAATGCCACCAACAATTGTGATAATCGCTGTATAATAAAAGGTACGTGGTCTTAAAATATGTGACCAAATACCAGCCACCGGTTCTCCAGCGTCACGAGCTTCTTGATTAGTTGTGGTATCATAGCGGATAAGACCTTGCGGCAAACCGACTTTATCCATAACTCCATTACAAGCATCTATACATAACCCGCAAGCTATACATTCATATTGCAAACCATCACGTATATCTATACCCATTGGACACACTTGAACACACAGAGAACAATCTATGCAATCACCTTGCTCTTTATTTTCTTCTCTGTCTTTTAGTTTACCACGCTTTTCACCGCGTTTCGTATCATAACCAATAATCAACGTATCACGATCAAACATGGCTGATTGAAAACGGGCGTAAGGGCACATATATTTACATACTTGTTGACGAGCGAAACCAGCCATTAGGTAAGTGGTAAAGGTAAGGGCTATAATCCAACCACCCACTGACCAAGATATTCTAAGCTCAAAAATATTCTCAAGTAAGGTCGGCGCGTCGTTAAAATAAAGTACCCAAGCTCCGCCGGTAAATAGACTAATTATTAGCCAGATTATATGGGTAAGCCCTTTTTGATATATTTTTTTGAAAGTTAGTTTGCTTTCATCTAATTTTTTGCGAGCGTTCCTATCACCTTGAACTATCCTTTCAACCCAGACGAAAAGGTCTGTCCACACGGTTTGGAAACACAGATAACCACACCATACCCGACCAGCAAGAGAGGTTATAAAAAACAATCCAACAGCGGCAAGTATTAAAATACCAGCAAGATAATATACTTCTTGTGGCCATATCTCTATAAAGAAAAAATAGGCTCGGTGATTATTCATATCAATGAGTACAGCCTGATCCGGAGCGTTAGGTCCTCTGTCCCAACGGATAAATGGAGTAAGGTAATAAATAGATAGAGTTATTACCATTACTACCCATTTGATAATACGATAACGTCCCCAAACCCGCTTCGGATAGATTTTAGGTTCTTTGGCGAAATACTGTATCTGTTCGGTAGTACCGCTCATTTTCAACTAACCCAATTATAATTTTCATACACAATTAGTAATCAACAGCTTGTATAAACAAAGTACTAGGTACTAGGTACTAACTACACCTACTCACCACCACCAAGACTATGCACATAAATAGTGAGTTCTCTTATAGTATCCTCATTAAGACGATCTACCCATGCTGGCATCATCCCGTGTTTAGGATGACGTATTTGGCTCACAATCGCCGCTTTACTACCATCCTTACTTTTAAGCCAAATAGCGTCCGCCAGATTAGGCGCACCAACCTCACGACTTCCCCTCGCGTTATTGCCATGACAAGCGGCGCAATTTTCTCTAAACACACGCTCACCAAGTGGGAGCGCGGCTATTTCCTTAGCACTTATATTATCTGGCGGTATCTTACTTTTACCACTATTTAATCCTTCAACATACTCAGCTACCGCGTCTATCTCCTTAGCGTTTAACATATCGCCAAACGCTGGCATCACTGATTGCCTGCCATCATCATGCATGCGGATACCATGTTTTATAGTTTGATATATACTCGCCATGTCGCCACCCCATATCCAGTCATCATCATTAAGATTTGGGTAATTAGGAGCGCCAGCACCACCAGTACCATGACAAGTCGCGCAATTATCCTTAAATGCTGCTTTCCCTCCGGCAATAGCGAAATTATATAGCTCCGGATCATTTATTATTTCGTTAAAGCTAGCTTTGCTGAAACGCTTAAGATATCCAGCCCTGCGGTCCTCAATTTCCTTTTGCTGTTCTTTAAGATCCTTATGCTGAGTCCATTCAAAAGCACCTTTAGTACCTCCCTTTTCTCCTTCACCAGAAAGGGTTGGCCAAGCTGGATACACTACCCAATAACCGATAGACCATATAATGCTTATATAAAACCACCACAACCACCAACGTGGTGATGGGTTATTATACTCTCTAATACCATCCCATTCATGACCGGTAGTTTCAACTTCTTGTCGTCCGCTCTTTTCTTTATGCTCTGCCATTATCATCCTCATCATCAAATGGTATGTTTTTCAATTTTTCAATATCCTGCCTACGGCTAGGCGAATACGCCCATACAAGAATCGCTGAAAATAATATAAAGAAGAACAGCAACCCTATTATACCTGCGTTAGCGGAAGCAAACATCTCTTTCATTATTTAACTTCCTCAATCTTTTTTGAAGTTTTCTCTGTGATCACTTCCGTATTTGCTTCGCCAACATTATCCTTATTAGCTTTGTCAGTTATATTCTCTGCTTTATCCAGTAACTCTGGCTTAAAGTCCTTAAAATCAACCAATGTTCCAAGCATTTGCAGGTAAGCCACTAAAGCATCCATTTCAGAGGTAAAATGTGGATTTCCATCAAAATCCCGAATATTTACTTTATCTCCATAGCGTTTGCGGAGAGCTTCGGCATTTGCGCTATCTGGACGCACTTGTGCCATAGCGTCATTATAAGAATTCTCTATCATCTCATCACTATACGGAACACCAACAGCGCGTAAAGCCTTCAGATGTTTTCCTATTTTACGTAAATCCACACCGTCTTTTAACAAATGGGAATAGTTAGGCATAATAGACTCTGGTACAAGTGAACGCGGACTCAATAAATGCTGAACTTGCCATTCATCAGAATATTTACCACCAACCCTTGCCAAATCAGGACCAGTGCGCTTTGAACCCCACTGCGCGGGATGGTCATACATACTTTCTGCTGCTAGTGAATAATTACCATAACGCTCCACTTCATCACGCAGTGAGCGTATTTGTTGACTATGACAATTATAGCAACCTTCCCTAACATATATATCCTGTCCGGCTAGCTCTAAAGGGGTATATGGGCGCATACCACTTACTGGCTCAATATAAACCTCTTTACGAAATAAAGGTACAATCTCAATAAGCCCACCAATAGATACTGTTATGATTATCAGTATCAGCATAAGCATGGAGTTTTTTTCTATCTTATCATGTTTTATCATGCGGATGCTCCTTTCCATCCAACGTTCAATACTTTGTTATATTCTGGTTCAGACCTGCGCTCTCCTTTAATAGTCATCCAGAAATTATAGCTCATGATTAGTGCTCCGACCAAAAATAACACTCCGCCAATGGCTCGTATTAAATAGAATGGGTGCAACGCCATTACAGCCTCAACAAAGCTATATTCGAGGAATCCCATTTCGTTATAATCACGCCACATTATACCCTGCATGATTCCGCCAACCCACATAGAAGCCAAATAAAGAACAATACCGGTGGTAGCTATCCACAAATGCATATTGACTAAACGCATTGAGTATAGACGGTTTCCCCAGAGTTTTGGCACCAAATAATATAACGCGCCAAAAGTGATGAAAGCAACCCAGCCAAGCGCGCCGGAATGAACATGGGCTATAGTCCATTCAGTATAATGACTAAGGCTATTTACTTCCTTAATAGATAGGAGTGATCCCTCAAAAGTCGCCATACCATAAAATGAAAGTGCGATAATCATGAAGCGTAACACTGGATCCTCACGCAGCTTATGCCACGCCCCAGAAAGTATCATCATTCCGTTAATCATCCCTCCCCAACTCGGGACAAGCAACATAACCGAGAAGGTCATACCAAGCGTCTGTGCCCATTCGGGAAGAGCGGTGTAATGAAGATGGTGAGGTCCCGCCCATATGTATATAAATATTAATGACCAAAAATGAACAATAGAAAGACGGTAAGAATAGACAGGTTTTTCAGCACGTTTTGGTACAAAATAATACATCATACCAAGAAAACCAGAAGTAAGTAGGAAGCCAACCGCATTGTGTCCATACCACCACTGCACCAGAGAGTCCTGTACACCAGACCAATATATATATGATTTGCTGCCGGTAATCTCAACCGGAACGGCTACATTATTTCCAAGATGCAATACCGCTATAGTGATAATAAATGATAAGTAGAACCAGTTAGCGACATAAATATGCGGCTCTTTTCGCTGACGCAAAGTCATCATATATACTAACAAATAGACCACCCATACTATGGTAAGCCATAAATCAGCGTACCATTCTGGCTCAGCATATTCTTTTGCCTGAGTAATTCCGTCAAGATAACCAAAAGCTGCCATTAATATAAAAAGCTGATACCCCCAAAAGGTAAATAACGCTAGACCACCTCCCCAAAGACCTGTTCGGCAGGTACGCTGTAATACAAAATATGATGTGCCGATAAGAGCGTTACCGGCAAAAGCAAAAATAACCGCAGAGGTATGCAGAGGACGTAAACGACCAAAGGTAAAATACGGCTCAAGATTTAACTGCGGGAAAGCCATCTGAAAGGCAATAAAAACACCAACAGCAAATCCAACAACTCCCCAAAAAATTGTCGCTATGGTAAACAGCTTTACCACGTAATCATTATAATCAGGTTTTAACGAATCCTGCATAGTTACTCCTAGTATATAAACTTATATATGACCTATCAAATAGCTTCATATTATTAATTAAATCATAATTTCAAAAAATTTAGACTGACTCCAAATAAAACAACCCCATTTATTACCATAAGACCTCGCCTCGCTTGTCCGGATATAGAAGGATATATATCAACAAAACGTGACATATAATTCGCCACTATCTGAATAATTGGTGTAGTGGAGATGCCGAATATAAACATCGTAAAAATTACTTCATAAACATTATCTAACAATGAAACAGGTAGTAATAGCGAGTAAACCATAGCGCATGGTATAAACCCGATTATCAGACCGCTCATATACAAAATGAATGGTACAGGAATTGAAGATATTGCGTAATCAAGTAAATAACCTGTTCGCTGATGACAACAACTATTTTTTCCACATGGTAGGATAGCACCCATAATAAAAGCCGCCCCGACAAGCATTATTGCCATATTTATATATGTATTTAATTTTCCATTAAAAAGCCATTTTGATAAAGAAAACGCCAGCACTCCTATTATAATATAAGCACTTATTCTACCAGCATGGTAATATATTATGGTATTTTGTGATTTCTTCATTTCCTTTAATTTTAATATTTGCGTTGCTATTAGTGATGAACACACCACTCCACAATAGCTAAAACTACCAATAACACCAGCTAATATCACAGCCAACACGAGTGGATAGTCTTGAGTAAAAAAAGATGAGCATTGCGCAAAAAATATTTCCATATGCCGCAATCTACGCAAATAGTGGTTTATGCCCTTGACTTTGGTCAAGTGTAACGACTATCATCAGTATAATTTATATTTCAAATATATATTTAATATCATACTATGAATCTTTCTGCTAAAAATCAAAAAAAACATATTGATATTTATGAACATTTATACAAATCTCCCTTATTCATAAACGTATCGCCAGAAGTAATAAAGAACTTTGCGGATGCCGCTCGCTTGAAAATGGAACCAAAAGGTAGGGTATTATTTATAAATGGTGATAAATCTGAATGGTTTTATTTAATAATTAACGGCTGGGTAAAACTTTTCCATGAGACGGTTGATGGTACGGAAGTAATAGTAAACATAATTTCAGACGGTAGTATTTTTGGTGAAAATTCGGTTCTAAATAAAGACAGTTTTGATTATAGCGCACAAACCGTAGAACAGACAAACCTTATAATGTTACCATCTATTTTACTTAAAAACGTTCTGGCGAATGATCGGCAAATAAGCCTTAATATGCTCTCTCAAATGGCGGAATATAACCGTAAACAAAACCGTCATATTGAGCATTTGAACGCTCAGAACGCATCACAGCGTATTGGTTGTTTTCTGCTACATCTTCATAAAAAACATCGGCCACCTCTACTAACCTTTAATTTACCATATGATAAATCACTGATAGCTTCTAATCTTGGCATGAAGCCAGAAACCTTCTCACGCGCGATAGTTAAGCTAGAAAACAAAACTGGAACAAGTATAAATGGTACTATTGTCAACATAGAAAATTTACAAAAATTGATTGATTATACCTGCAATCAATGCTCCGGCAAATTTTCTTATAATGATTAAATTATCCCTTCAGCTAAAATCTTATTCACGTACTTAGGAACAATGTACGTAGCTTGCCCATAAATTTTCTCATGGAATAAAGACTCAACTGCCGATGGTTCAGCGTTAAGCTCTACGGTATGGGCATTACCAATACTCCTTACATAGTGGACAAAACCAGAAGCCGGATATACATTGCCAGAAGTTCCTATCGCTATAAACAAATCACAAGAATCTAACATATGATAAATTAAATCCATTTCTAGTGGCATCTCGCCAAACCATACAATATGTGGGCGCAAACTGCCACGCCGACCACAACAGCTACATATAGTATCATTCGTTAAATCATCTTCCCACGCAAATACCTCGTCGCTAAAAAGACATCTCGCCTTTTTTAATTCTCCATGCATATGCAGTAATTTATAGCCGTTTTTTGTATCTTTATTGCCCTGTGCCCGTTCGTGTAAATCATCCACGTTTTGAGTAACCAGAAAAACCCGTCCTTCCCAGTTATTAGCCAACTCCGCCAAAGCCTGATGAGCGGCATTTGGCTCTACCTCCTTTAGCTGCGCGCGCCGAGTATTGTAAAATTGTTGTACAAGATCTGGATTACGAGCAAATCCCTCAGGAGTAGCCACATCCTCTACCTTGTGGTTACACCATAGACCATCACTTGCCCGAAATGTAGGAATACCTGATTCCGCCGATATTCCCGCCCCTGTTAATATAACTATAGCTTTATTATTCATAACTTACTGTTTTATATATATTAATAATTTTCTGTAAAATTTAGGAGTGAAGTTTATACTAATTAATCAAAATAATTAGTCAAATAACCAATAATAAGACTTGTGGCTGACTGTGATTTACTATATAAGTCCCCCTGAGTTTTCTATTACTCTTTAACATTTGATGCTGCTGATAGGCGGCTTACCTCTGCAAGAACGGGGGTACTTAACGATCTCCCTTATATTTTATATATATGTTGATCAAAGGCGTTTGAATTAAGAGTGACCATCTTTACGCATAGTACGTAACAGCTTGGATGACGACTCTTAAACATATTAACGCCAAAGGAGATACAAACATGGCAAATGGAACAGTAAAATGGTTTAATCCAACCAAAGGATATGGATTCATAACCCCTGAAGATGGTAGAAGCGATATATTCGTGCATATTAGCGCCGTTGAAAAAGCTGGTATTTATCAGCTAAATGAGGGACAAAAGGTTAGCTATGATCTTGCTACCAATAAGGGTAAAACATCGGCTGCTAATCTTAAGCTTATTGAAAGCGAAGCCGCTTAATAGCGTTACCTGAACTCAAAGAATTATAATCAAGGCGTTTTTCCCTCTTTATTTTATGAAGCGGATAGTTGCGCCTGCTGTAGAAAGATAAAATAAACATGGAAAATATAGAAAATTTTGATTCATTGGAATTGCCTGAATCACTTAGGCATACCTTAAAGAATATGAGCTTTACTAAACCAACTCCGATACAAGCGCAGGCTATTCCAGCGGCTCTTGATGGACGTGACATTCTTGGTTCCGCTCAGACCGGAACAGGAAAAACCGGCGCGTTTGGTATACCGCTCGTCGCGAAGCTTCTTAACAACCCACGCGGAACCGCTCTAGTGATGACACCAACTCGTGAGCTAGCGGCGCAAGTTATGACTCAATTACAAGCTATGCTCGGTAAGCGTAGCACAATAAAAACCGCTTTGCTTATCGGTGGTGAGCCAATGCCAAAGCAATTTCAACAGCTTCGTATGCGCCCTCGCCTGCTAGTTGGCACACCGGGACGGATAAATGATCATCTGGAACGTGGCAGTCTGATGTTACACGATACTGAGTTCCTAGTTCTCGATGAGACTGACCGTATGCTTGATATGGGATTTACTATTCAGATTGAGAAAATTTTGAAATTCTTGCCAAAAGCCCGTCAGACTATGCTTTTTTCGGCTACTCTTCCGAAGAACATTGTAAAGATAGCCGAGGCTTACCTTAACAATCCACTGCGTATAGCGGTAGATCCTGAAGTCGCGACCGCCGCTAACATCAAGCATGATATGATAAAAGTAGCGGAAGCCGATAAGCACAGCAAACTTTTATCAGAGCTTGATTCTCGGGATGGCTCCATAATTGTATTCGTAAAAACTAAATATGGCGCTGAGAAAATGGCGGTTAAACTCTCTAAAGCAGGATATAAGGCTGACGCTATTCATGGTGATTTAAGGCAAAACAGGCGTGATCGTGTTATCGCTAATTTCCGTAATAAAAAATACCGTATCTTAGTTGCCACTGATATTGCCGCGCGTGGTCTTGACATTCCACATATTGAGCATGTGATAAATTATGACCTGCCGCAATGCGCTGAGGATTATATTCACCGTATCGGCAGAACCGCTCGCGCTGGCGCGGAAGGTGAAGCGATATGTCTGGTAACACCAAATGACTATCTTAAATGGAATGAGATAAACCGCTTGATGAACCCAAACGCGCCGATGGAAAAAGTAGCGGGTGGTAGAGATAGCAGAGGAAGTAGGAACAGGCGACGCTCAGGTGGTGGCGGAAAACCTTCTTTTGGTGGTAAGTATAAAGGAAACCGTAAAAAATTTGGTCGTCCTTCTGGCAAAAAACCGGAAAGAAAAGCCGCTTAGATTAATATTATAGGTGCTAGATTCTAGGGGCTAGGGACTAGAGTTTAGCGAAGATAATTATAACGCGGTCTGAGTTTAGCGGTTGTAACTTTATGAGGCTTCAGCCGAAACAAAGTAATTCCTGTCGTTCTGACCACCTGTCAATGGTATATTCCGTTACCTATCTCTCAGGCAGTATAATTTACATGGTAGACTGGATGTTTTCCTTAATGTCCATCCTTGTTATTTTTGGTTATTAATGCTATAATCTGACATAATCGGGGGTAATGTCATGAATGTTTCTCTTACACCAGAGCTTGAACAATATATTGATGCTAAAGTAAAAAGCGGTTTTTATCATTCTGCGAGCGAGGTAGTTCGCGAAGGGCTGCGCTTGCTGGAAGAGCAGGACGCTGTTAGGAAAAAGCGCCTTGATATGCTCAATCTTGAAATCGACAAGGGATTAGCATCCCTTAAAGCAGGTAACGTCATCAATGATGTTGAAATGAAAGAACATATAGAGAATCGTCGCAAAAAATTCAGAGATCAGCATGGCTAAATTTATTGTTGCCGACGAAGTCAGGGGCGATCTTGATACGATCTGGTTCTACATTGCGCAAGATAATCCTGATACCGCCGATAAAGTAGAAAATGAAATTACTCGCTCCTTCTATCTGCTTGCCGAAAATCCGATGACAGGTCATACACGCGAGGATTTAACCTCACGCAATGTGCAGTTCTGGAGCATCTATTCCTATCTTATCATCTATGATGCGACCACAAAACCCATTTCTATTGTACGTGTGCTAAGCAGTTTCCGTGATATTGCCGCTATCCTTTAAGCAGTTGTAAGTGGCAGACAACTGGAAAAATAAAGTATTCCCCGTAGCAAGCTACAGGGTATTGAGCCTAGATTAAAGTGAATGGATAATTTTCTTGCTAACGTGGTTTTACCTACTCCTTGAAGACCTCCCAATATGATAAATATGGTTTTCTCATATCAATCGTTTAGCGCAAACTGAACAGCATAATTAGCATGTAATATAGTGGTATCAAAAACTGGCACGCTTACATCTTCTTGTTTGACTAACATTCCAATCTCAGTGCAACCTAATAAAATTCCTTGCGCTCCATTTTTGACGATCTGCTTGATAATATTTAAGAACTTTTCTTTGGATGCGTCCCTAGTTATGCCTTTGCAAAGCTCATCGTAAATAACATTATGAACTATGGCACGTCCATTCTTATCTGGAATTATTGTGCTTATATTATGATATTCATTCAAACGTCCTTTATAAAAATCCTGCTCCATAGTAAAATTTGTTGCAAGTAATCCAACCTTATCAATTTGTTTTAGTTTTATTGCCCTAGCGGTCGCATCAGCGATGTGCAGCACTGGCAATCCAGAACTTCTTTCAACTTCAGCAGCCATTTTATGCATGGTATTGGTACATATAACTAATGTCTCAGCACCACCATTCTTAAGATTAATAGCTGCTTCCACCATGCGTTTCGTCGCCCCATCCCAATCACCAACGCTTTGTAGAGATGCAATTTCATCAAAATCAAATGACCACAACAAAAGTTGTGCGGAATGTAACCCACCAAGTCTAAGTTTGATTTCTTCATTAATAAGCCGGTAGTAAATCGCTGTAGACTCCCAACTCATACCACCTATTAAACCAATTGTTTTCACAGCGACTCTCTTTTACTTAAATAATTCTATATCTATCTTAGAATCTTCTTATAGACTGCAAAACGACCTATTTGGCAAAACTATCCCATCACCACATCGCTTTTGGCGAGTTGGGCTTTTAGCTCATCCTGAAGTCTTATAAGACCATCCTCATCTTCCGCCTCACAGCGGGCGACCAGCATGGCTTGCGTGTTAGAAGCCCTAAGCAGCCACCAGCCATCGGGAGTATTTACCCTTACCCCATCAACATCGCTAAAATCAGCTACTTCCTGTATCAGCCTTTTCTTCACTTCCTCAATCACGGTAAATTTACGGCTATCATCACAAGCGAAACGTATTTCTGGTGTATTAATTCTTTTTGGTAGCGATTTGCGAATATCCGAGAGCTTACGCTTATTTCTGGATAATATACCAAGCAGGCGGACAGCGGCGTATAAAGCGTCATCAAACCCATAATATTTGTCGGCGAAAAATATATGCCCGCTCATCTCACCAGCAAGAGGCGCGCCGGTTTCCTTCATCTTTGATTTTATTAGTGAATGACCGGTTTTCCACATAAGTGGATTACCACCAAGCCTTGCCACCTCATCAAACAACGCCCCGCTTGCTTTTACGTCAGCTATTATAGTCGCTCCTTGTTTTTCTTTTAACAAATCCTCAGCGTAAATCATAAGCAACTGATCGCCCCAGATTATCTCTCCCTCATCATCAACGACACCGATACGGTCACCATCGCCATCAAAAGCGATGCCAACATCTAAGCTTTTAGAGCGTACCTCCGCTATAATCTGCTCAAGATTTTCCGGTACTGTTGGGTCTGGATGATGTACCGGAAATGTTCCGTCAATCTCTGTGTTTAGCGTTAAATGCTCACTTGGAAGTTTTTTACAAAGCTCTAACACCGCCTCACCTGTCGCGCCGTTTCCAGAGTCCCATGCCACTTTCATATTATCAGAGCCGTCATAAGCGGAAATAAGAGTATCTATATACTCATCCATTATGTTATTAATGGTAACGCTGCCGCTTCCATCTACCAATTCTCCTGACTCAGCTATAGTTCTAAGCTCAGCTATATCTTTGCCATAAAATGCTTGATTGTTAAAAACAAACTTAAAGCCATTATGGCTCGGTGGATTGTGCGAACCGGTAATCATTATGCCGCCAGAAGATTTCTGTGTATGGGCGGCGTAATATAGGGCAGGAGTTGGTACAAGTCCTATATCAATAACATCAACCCCACTATCAGTAAGACCGGCACATACCGCGTCGTGCATCTGTTTAGAGCTTACCCTACCATCACGCCCGACACATATATTATTTTTACCATTACCAAAAACACTCACCACTTTCGCGGCAAACGCTCTTGCTATATGATAAGCGTCGTCCGCTGATAAGGTCTCGCCGACAATTCCTCTAATATCATATTCACGAAATATACCGCTTGCGAAAATGTGATTATCATTATTTTTTAGAACTTTATTCATTATACATCCATACTGATTATATTATTACTTATAGCTATTATCATCGCGCTGATTATCAAAATCTATCCAGATAGGCGGATATATTTATAGCCATAGCTATCTATTGTCAATTTTTGATACTATGCCAGACGTTATCTTGGTATTAATCTTACGTTCATTAGCAAGCTCTACCGTAAGTTGTTTAGCTTTTTTTGGCGACATCGCGGCTAAAATAGGAGCTGCCTTTTTTTCCGCCATACCGTCTATTACCAAAAGCAAAATAGGCATTTCCACCTCATCAAATATTCTAGCGGCTTCTGCTGGTTTCATATTCTCATAAATTTTTATCAGACTATTAATTTTAGCGTCTTCCTTTACGTTATATTCCTCAAGCAACATAGCTACCTGCTTCTTCATCGCCTCAATCTGAGCGATTTTATTTTCAATACGTTTTTCGGTAGCGTCCAGCATTGATTCCTTTATCTGAATATTTTTTTCCCAAATTTCTAATTCTCTACGACGTTCAGAAAGGCTTTCAAGAAGCTCTATCTCAACTTTGCTAAAGCGACTATCAATGGTAGTCCCAGCCTCCTTTGAAACCGCTGGATTCTTTTTCTCATCACCCGCGCTTTCCTCACCACCTTCTTTATCCTTGTCACCTTCTTTTGATTTCTCATCTTGATTTTTACCATCTGATTCCTTTGACGGATCAGTATTGGAAACAGGCGACTCTTTTTCCTCTTCTTTCGCTTCCACACTAGAAATGGCGAATAGTCTTACTCCATTTATTAAATCAACTGTCTTAAGACCAAGAAACATTACGGCTACAATTATAGTAAGTGGCAGAATACGAAATATCTTTGGCATTTCTTACCCTTTTATCCCAGATCTTATCATATCTAACAACTCTTTCTCAGCTCTTGTTCTAGAAGAGGTTTTTGCTTTACGTTTAATTTTATTCTTTACAGATTCATCAGAGGATCTTCTGTTTTCGTTTGAGCGTCTGCCCAACACAGCTTCTAAAGAGGCCGCTGTTTTATCTCTCGCTGATATTTTGTCTATTATCTTAATGGCTTTCTTGCTAATTGTATCACCGTCATCAGCAACATCATACTCATCAGAAAAATCTTGATTTTTATAATCTCTACGCTCTTTACTGTCCTCATCGTTATATTCTTTGTTAAAGCGCTCAGGGACTATATTGCCGCGAGCACGATCAACAGCTAAGTTAGCTTCCATCTTCTCAATAATGTTATTTCCTTTCTCAACCATGAATGAAAGATCATCAATTACATAACCAGCCCTATCAATCCTGCTTTGCATATTCTCACCTATCTTTTTGCTGGCTGACTGTAAGGTAATTATAGTATCGGAAGCTCTGGTGGTTGATTCATCAAAATGTTTAAGTAACTTTGCCAGCTCACTTTTACCATCCTGAAGAATCCTTATTCTTTTATTAAGTATCCAACAATAGCTTATCGTGGCAAGTAACAAAACTATAATGGCAAGATTTAGAATTATGCCAACCAGACCCGCTGTCATAACTGCACATCCTTTATTTTCTGTTTAATCGGCTCGTTTAGAGAAATAGCTATATTTTCACCAACTCTACCCAACGCTCCAGATGTAATAGGTATGTTACCACAACGAAGTATCACATCATCATCAACCTTACAGTCTAATAAAATAGTACTACCTACTTTTAGTCTCATTACATCTATCATAGGTACATTTTTTTCTTTTAATATAGCCTCAATCTCAACATTAGTCCCACGTATTTCCTTACCGAGATATTTTTCCCATACTGTATCCTTACCAAAATTCTCTCCCATGAACATTTGCAGTAACAAGTCACGTACAGGTTCTAACGTAGAGTGTGGCAACAATATCTCTAGCATTCCTCCACGTTCATCTGCCATATCAATGTGAAATTTCACTAGTAAGGCTGGATTTCCTGGCCTGGTGATGGTGGCAAAACGCGGATTACTTTCCAGCCGATCAAAATGAAAAGTAACAGGAGATAAAGGCTCAAACGCCGCGCTCATGTCAGCGAGAACAACATCTACCATTCTTTTTATAATATCTTGCTCTATAGTAGTATAAGGTCTGCCCTCAATCCGCACAGGTCTTTCGGATTTTCTGCCACCGAGTAATATATCCACCATTGAATAGATTTGTGAGCTATCAACAGTTATTATTCCAAAATTTTCCCACTCCACCGCTCTAAAAACCACCAGAAGAGCCGGTAGCGGTATTGAATTGAGATAATCATCAAATTTTATGCTGGTCATTGACTCAAGATTGATATCAACATTTTCCGATGTAAAATTACGCAATGACGTTGATAATTGGCGTACTAAACGATCAAAAACCACCTCCATCATAGGTAGCTTTTCATACGCCGTCATTGATTTGTCTAAAATGGCGAAAATTCCATCACTACGCGAAACCCCACCTTCTTTGTGTGATTCAAAACCAAGAAGACTATCTATTTCATCTTGGTTAAGGACACGCGCCATCTCCTCATCATCTTCTGAATCTTCTCCGGAGGCTGCTTTTTCCTCTTCTCCGCCCTCTCCATCTTTCGCTTTCTGCTCCTCAAGCTCAAGCATTGACGCCCATTCAGCGGCGGCATCTTCATCATTTACCTTGTCTTCTTCATCATCAGCCATAAAACATCTCTAAAAATTAGTTACGCTCGCTTCCATCTTCGTACTAAAATTCTATGTCAAGATAAGTCGCGATGAAATAATGAATAACATAAATAATAATAAATTAAACAACTAAACTTTTTTAGAAAAATCACTAGCAACTATATAAGCAAATTACATGCAAAAAATTCATGGTCTACCTGATTATCACCATAGATATAGAAGACATTAATTACGAAGAAATTAACAAAAGGAAAAAATTAGCGATAAGAACTTGGAGTTTTGTTTAATGCCTTGACATTGATAATTCAGGATTCGTCTCTTTGCTTTTCACAATCTGAGTCCATTGCTTACCATCAGATCTTTGGTTGTTCTGATATTCTTTTTCTGGTGTATTGCTTGATTTATTTGTCACTTGCCCTTCTATACCCTCTTTTTTCATTTCCTTAGCTATATATTTAGCTGTATGCTGAGCATTGACCTCAACTGAATTAAAAGTAGCTCTGTGATGATGCTTGGCTGAAATAAAAGCGGATCCTATAGCTGCAGCGGTAAGTAACGCGGCGCTACCAAGCATAAATAACACTGGCTCTGCCATACTAAAAAACTGCGCGCTCTTTCTATGACCACGTAAGACCTTGTCTCTTTCCGCGCGCGCCTCATCATCTATGGTTATGTCATCATCCACAACTCGCGCTGACTTTACAGAGCTACCACTCGGAGTCATTTTATCCGTAATATTATGTATACCAAAAGAAACCATTGTACGTTTTGTAAAACCCTAAATTAGACCCAGTTCATCTAAGCCTACCATTACACCTGACTATATTTTACACTCAACTCCCCTTAATTCAATAAGTTAAATATTACTGTTTTATTACATAAATTATAAAAATTTATTCACAAAACAATATATTATAATAAATATTACATAACTGTAATTATTTATATTCCTATTGGTAGTTGATAATAATGTCATTTTGTGAAATAGATATTCGTTGATATGTAATGGTTTTTGATTAGAATATAGATGGTTACAACAATATTAATTATCAAGAAAGGCTATATTTATGAATAGGTTAACCTTGAAAATAGCGGTGGTGGCAAGTATAATTCCACTTGTCGCAGCGTGCCAAAATAATGGTTATGGCGGAAGTCGTGGTGTTCTACAAGGTGGTAATAACGTAAATAAACAGGATATTGGAACTTTAGCAGGTGCTATAGGTGGCGGTGTTATAGGACACAATATTGGTGGTGGCGCTGGTCAAACCGCAGCTACCATAGCTGGAACTTTACTTGGGGCGGCGATTGGTAACTCTGTAGGTTCATCACTAGATAGAGCGGATATACACGCTTATAATCTGGCTTCACAAAGAGCTCTTGAGACCTCTCCAAGTGGGCAGGCTCTGCCTTGGAAAAACTCTGAGACAGGAACTCATGGGGCTATAACACCTTCTAACTACTACCAAAATTCCAGTGGTCAATATTGTCGTGAGTATAATCAGGTTATTATCGTAGCTGGTAAAAGACAAACTGGTTATGGAACAGCTTGTAGAGAGCCTGATGGTTCATGGAAAATTGTTGAGTAATAAAATTAATCTGATTTTATGGTAGCTGAATTGGAAATGGTAAAAGAATCTGAGTATGTTGATGTGCCGCAAGGCGCGCTGATGGCTGGTAAGCGTGGTCTTGTTATGGGGGTCGCCAATGACAAATCGCTAGCTTGGGGGATCACGAAATATCTGTACGCTCAAGGAGCGGAAATTGGCTTTACTTATCAAGGTGAGGCTCTTGAGAAAAGAGTGCGTCCGTTAGCGCAAAGCGTTGGTTCTGATGTAATAATACCTTGCGACGTTACGGATAGCGACAGTATTGATGATCTTTTTTCTAAGATTGAGAGTAAATGGGGGAAACTAGATTTCCTTGTTCACGCTATAGCTTTTTCCGATAAAAATGAACTTAAAGGAAAGTATGTTGATACTTCTTTTGAGAATTTTCAAATGAGTATGAATATCTCTTGCTACTCTTTTACCGCTCTTGCTAGAAGAGCAAGCAAGCTGATGAAGGATGGCGGTAGTATGCTTACCCTCACTTATTATGGAGCGGAAAAAGTTGTCCCTCATTATAATGTGATGGGAGTGGCAAAAGCCGCTCTTGAGGCTAGTGTACGCTATCTCGCTATGGATCTTGGCACCGAAAATATCAGGGTAAACGCCATTTCCGCTGGTCCAGTTAAAACATTAGCGGCTTCTGGCATTGGTGATTTCCGTTATATTTTGAAATGGAACGAATATAATTCCCCTCTAGGGCGTAACACTACCATAAATGACGTTGGTGGAGCCGCTCTTTATCTTCTATCTGACTTAGGGAGAGGTACGACCGGTGAGATTATGCACGTTGATTCCGGCTATCATATAGTTGGCATGAAGAGAGTGGACGCTCCTGATATAACTACTGTTTAGTTATTCATATGGAATCAATGCTGGAGTATATGTACTAATTATATACACTGTTTTGTCGTTTGAAATTTACACATAATTAACTTACATGGTGAATAATCAAGCACCTGAGAAATAGGATATTATTATGGTCGATGACGAAGAAGAAAAAATTGAGGACGCCGGTGATGGAGAAACACAGGAAGATGGTGAAGGAAAACCTCAGAAAAAATCTAAAAAGAAAAAACTAATAATATTACTTGTTGTTTTATTACTGTTAGCTGGCGGCGGTGGTGGCGCTTTCATGATGTTATCGGGTGATTCTGGACACAGTGATGATGATGAAGTAGTAGAGCTGGATGAGCACGGAAATCCGGTAGTTAAGACTGTTTATTACACTGTTCCACAATTCATCGTAAATCTAAACAGCTCCAGAAAATCCTCGCAGTTTTTGAAAACCACTATTATTCTTGAAGTTCCGAAGGAAGAAGATATAAATTATATAGAGTCAAATTTGCCACGTGTAGTTGACGTGATAAATACATATTTGCGCGAACTCCGTGCTAGTGACTTGGCTGGAACAGCTGGTATTCAAAGACTGAGAGAAGAAATATTACTTAGAGTGAATAAGGCGCTGGCTCCTATTGAAATAAATAATGTGTTATTTAAGGAAATTATTGTCCAATAAACTAGGATATTTTAAGATAGTTATTTTCTAGTGGCACGTACTATTACTATAACAAATAATAGACCACCGATTATCGCTAGCAATCCACCGCCGCCCATCATACCCATGGCCACTTTCACGTCTGGCGTCAGTTCCAAGGCTCCACATGGCGTTTTACGCTGTAATTTTCCATAGCCACCTGAGTAAGCTAGTCCTGAAATGTGCAATAGCTGTCCACCGCCATAAATGATTGGTTGCCAGAAAGTCATTTTCCACTCTGTAACTTTACGATAACCGAAATAAGGAAGCAGCAGATAAGAAACACCCATAAAAGCTAAGGTAATACCAACAATAGAGCCGTGATAGTGAGCTGGTATAACTATATTTTGCCCATGAATAAGGCTGCCAAGCACTCCACCATAGACAAAAAGAATTACCGACATGATAAGCGATGAATAGATAGCGCGATTTTTCTTTTTATCCTCTTTCTTTATATTAAAAAACACTGGAAATATTATAAAAAGCATTATTATAGGGGCGATTCCACCGACAAATATCATTAAATCCGTGAAGAAATCCCGATACTCCATTGAGGTAACATCAAATAGCAAATAAGGAATTGGGGTTATAAAAGCGGCAATTAATCCAAATGAAAATATTATATATAAAAGCTTTGATGAGACCGAGAGACTTGGCTTTAATGTGATAGCAAGCCACAACCAGCAGACCATCATAATTTGGGTATGGGTAAATTGTAGAACGTGACCACCACCCCAAAAACCAATCTCATAAAATTGTTGCCCATCAATTTCCGGTGGTAATAGATAAAATGACCATAAAAACGCCGCTACAGAGAATAAAGTTATTATCCCACTGCTTAACACCGCAAAATTTATCGGAGGTGAAAATACCGAATGCTGATTATTATAGCTAAAAAACATGGAGATAGCAGCAAAAACCACTCCGCATAACAAAAAAGACAACCCTAGAAAAAATATATAGTTAGTGATGACGGGTATATAATTGCTCATCACTCCTTCACCCTGCTGACTTACAGGAGAAAGTGAGATAAATATAACGGAAAGTGCGAAACATATTTGCGCCGCTTTCTGTATATAAGAAAGTAATATAGTATTTTTATAGATATGATTTATGGATAAGCTCCAAAACATACAAGCTATAGCGAGAAACCATGAAAGCACCGATAAATCCACATGGACTACTAGTGCCTCACGGAACAATTTTGTAAAAAATGGAACACCACAAAATCCTGGTGTACGAGCTGTAACTAAAATCAGAGAAAATAATCCGGCTATGGCTACTCCTATGACACCTAATATTAGCCAATTACGTGGAAATTTTGACAAGTGGGCTCTGTCTATGGAGAATAAGGTATTTTGTGTCATTATAATATCTTGAAAGTAGATGAGTTAAGCGGTGCGAAACCAAGTGCGATAAATAGTGATTGATAAAATATTATGCTGGTTTTTTCTACAATAAATTTATATGTTCACGCGTAAATCTGAATCACCTTATTTCAAATAATTATAAGATATATAGAGTAATGTCCTCTTCTCTTGTGAGTCGTGATAAGAAAAAAATTATAGCATGGTTACTACTGTGCATGTTGCTAGTTGCCGGTATGGTTGTGGTTGGTGGTTATACTCGCCTTTCAGGTTCTGGTCTTTCTATTACCAAGTGGAAGCTGATACATGGTGTTATCCCACCACTGAATCAACAAGAATGGGAAGAAGAATTTGCCGGCTACCAAAATATCCCTCAATATAAAGCTATTAATACGCATATGTCGCTTGAGGAATTCAAAACCATATTTTGGCCGGAGTTTTTCCATAGACTGCTGGGAAGAGCTATTGGGATAGTATTTTTTATACCGATGATACTATTTACTATAAGAAAATCAGTATCTAAAAAACTATTATTTAGAATGCTCGGTATATTGTTACTTGGTGGTCTTCAGGGTGGTATTGGTTGGATAATGGTAAAAAGTGGGTTGCAAGATAATGTTTATGTTAGCCATTTCCGGCTTGCGCTCCATCTGTCAGTAGCGTTTATAATTTTTATGCTAATAGAATGGCTGTTTTTGGACATAATATATGAAAAAAAATTTATAAAAGCTGAAAACAACAAAACAGTTTTTCCTCCTTTCGCTATATTATCCTATAAAATATGGTTTATTTTATTATTTATCCAAATAATATTTGGCGCTTTTGTCGCTGGTCTGCACGCTGGACTAGTTTATAACACTTGGCCTGATATGAATGGAGAATTTTTCCCCTCAGAGCTGTATAGTAGCGCATCTTATAACAATGGATTACTAGGAAACGCGGCGTTTGTTCAGTTTATACACCGG
This sequence comes from Rickettsiales bacterium, assembly GCA_041396965.1. Lineage (NCBI taxonomy): Bacteria > Pseudomonadati > Pseudomonadota > Alphaproteobacteria > Rickettsiales > Rickettsiales bacterium. Next base: position 850,543 of record JAWKXN010000001.1, on the reverse strand, counting down.
AATCTAGCTATCCTAATAGTGGTCATACTGTTATTTTGGTGGTATTTATACAAAAAATATATTAGACTTTGCGGGATTTATAATGAGTTTGGACTTATTCTACTTGTAATAACGGCGCAATTTTTTCTTGGTGTGATTACCTTGCTGTATGGGGTTCCTGTTTTTATAGCGCTTGCCCACCAGTTAAATGCTCTGATTTTGTGGATGGTTTCAATCTTATTTATATATAAATTATTGAATTACAAATGAAACATATACAAGTTAGTTAAATGACTAATAAAAAGATAGATTATAACAAACTGCTACTAAACAGTCTAAACAAAGTAAAAAAAGAAGGCAGGTATCGCGTATTTAATGATTTGGAACGCAAAGCCGGTTCTTTTCCGAAAGCAAAAAGTCATATAACAGGCAGAACCGTTACTGTCTGGTGTAGTAATGATTATTTAGGAATGGGACAACATCCAAAAGTAATTTCCGCGATGAGTGAGGCCATAGGTCGTTATGGCGCGGGAGCTGGTGGAACTCGTAATATTTCTGGTACTCATCACGCTATCGTTACTCTTGAAAATACCATAGCGCGACTTCATCAAAAAGAGGCTGGTCTTGTCATGACCTCTGGCTATGTAACTAATGAGGCGACTCTTTCCACATTATGCTCTATTCTTCCTGACTGTGTTATATTTTCTGACGCTTATAACCATGCCTCCATGATACAGGGTATAAGGGCAAGCAGAGCGGAAAAAAAGATATTTCGTCATAATGATGTGGAGCATCTGGAGAAATTGCTTAAATCCGTAGCGCCGGAACGCCCAAAAATAATAGCTTTTGAGTCGGTATACTCTATGGATGGTGATATATCGCCTATTAAAGAGATATGTGACCTTGCCGATAAATATGATGCTCTTACTTATCTTGATGAGGTACATGCTGTTGGCATGTATGGTCAACATGGCGCTGGTGTAGCTGAGCGTGATGGACTTATGGACAGGATTTCCATTGTTCAAGGAACGTTAGGTAAAGCTTACGGAGTTATGGGAGGGTATATAGCAAGCGATAGAACAACCATTGACGTAGTGCGTTCCTATGCCTCAGGGTTTATATTTACCACCGCCTTGCCTCCGGCTCTCGCGGCTGGAGCTAATGCTAGCATTAGTCATCTGATGGAGAATGATGATGAGCGTAAAATGCAGCAATATAATGTATTAACCTTAAAAAATATGCTGGAAAAAGCTGGTGTTCCGGTTATGCCTACTCAAAGCCACATACTTCCGGTTTTAGTGTCTGATCCGGTTTTATGTAAGCAGGCTTCTGATATGCTGCTTAACCAATTCGATATTTATGTTCAGCCTATAAATTATCCAACCGTGCCAAAAGGTACTGAGCGTCTCAGGATAACCCCGACCCCAGCTCATAACCATGAAATGATGTTTGAGATTACTAGAGCTTTGGCATGGGTGTTCGAACGTCTAAATATCAAACCGGATATGACGATACTTGATAGAGCCGCGTAGTTTGCTTGACGAATATCCCCTCTCCCTTTGGGAGAGGGTTAGGGTGATGGGTATTTTCTATATTCGCCTCCGGTATTTCCTACTGGAAATCTCATGGGGTGCGGCTCAAGGCTCGCACAGCTTGCTGGCTGTGCTTCTTGTTCCCTAACCTGAGCTAAAGCTAGGATATACCTAAACTATTGTTATTAATCTACTCCCTCCTTGCGGGGGAGTCAAAAATTGAAGAAAGTAATGATTCAATTTTTGGTGGGGGGTGTATATGACTGTCTACTATTCTACCCCCCTCCGCTCAATCTGCGTTTCCACTTGATTTCGCGTACTCCCCCGCAAGGGGGGAGCGTTTTTTTAATCATATAATATCCCCTCTCCCTTTGGGAGAGGGTTATGGTGAGGGGTATTTTCTACTGGAAATCTCATGAGGCATGGCTGAAGGCTCGCACAGCCTGTTCGCCTATGCCTAACTTAAGCTCTGTGCAAGGTACCGCCTGTTACCGCTCTAATAGCTCCTGTGGTTGTAGGTAGGGATAGTGGCAGACCTTTAAGCGAGCGTACAGCGAGAAACGCGAAGGCTTGCGCCTCTAGCGCGTCACCTTTCCAGCCTAAAGACTCAACCGGATAAACATTGTTAAACTTTTCGCGTAGTGATTCCATAATCGCTGGATTTAATCGTCCACCACCAGCGACAAACCACTGTCTTGCCGGAGCGGGAAAAAATTTCGCGCCAAGCTCTATGGAAGCTGTAGTAAATTCGGTTAAGGTTGCCGCCCCGTCTTCTGGTGAAAGTTTTATTACTTCCTCAAAAGTAAAATAATTACGATCTAAAGATTTAGGAGGATGCTTAGCAAAAAACCAATCTTTAAGCATTAACTCTACTACTTTATGGCTTACCTCACCGGCAAACGCTAATGCTCCATTTAAGTCACAATTCTGACTTGTTTTCTCAAAAGCCCACTCATTAAGCAAAACATTACCTGTCCCAGTGTCAAAAGCGAGTATGTCAAGTGCCATCAGCTCATCAGCGGCATTTTCTGAGCGACCTATCCATGTCACATTCGCCATGCCACCAATATTTAATATAGCTACCGGCAGATTCATTCTTCTGGCGAGAGCGGCATGGTATAAAGGAACTAACGGTGCGCCCTGCCCTCCGGCGGCTACGTCTCTTCTGCGAAAATCAGAGACCACATCTATACGAGTTTTCTCGGCAAGCAACGCTCCATCACCTATCTGCCAAGTAAGATGCTCATCTGGTCTATGTGAAACTGTTTGTCCATGAAACCCGATAATTTCTATATCCCGATAGCTAAGCCCTGTCTTTTTCAACAAATTCGCTACAACATCAGCGTGTTTTATAGTCATTTTATGTTCAGCGAGCAATATATCACCACGACCATAGACGGCTTCTCTTAACTCTTTGCGCTCTTGATCATTATAGTTAATCGTTATACTTTCACCAAATTCAAAGACATGCTCGCCATCGGTACGGATAAGCGCGGCATCCACCCCATCAAGTGACGTTCCGCTCATCAAACCAAGCGACCATTTACGCTCAGCAGCCATAAAAATCTCCGATATGCGCCTATATATTCAGAAAAATCATGAATATAGAAAAAAATTATTATATTTATTAATATTTATCTGCTATATAACTATATATTATATAATCATAATAATCAGTTAATTAATAAACTAATAATATTAAATTATGAATAAAAAACATAAATTCACCTCAGAATTTCTACAGATATTAAAGGAACGTGGTTTTATCCATCAATGCACCTCTGTTGACGGTCTTGATAACGCTATGAAAAAAGGTCGTTTATCGGCATATATTGGCTTTGATACTACGGCAAGCAGCTTGCATGTTGGTAGCCTAATACAAATAATGATATTACGCTGGCTACAAAAAACCGGTCATAAACCGATAATATTGCTTGGAGGCGGAACTACACTAATTGGAGATCCTTCTGGTAAAGATGAAGCAAGAAAGATGCTTTCCGCTGACAGTATCACGAAAAATCTGGAATCAATCAAAAAGCTATTAGAAAAGTTTATTAAAGCTGGAAATGGCGCGACCGACGCTGTTTTTGTCAATAACGCTGAATGGCTGGAAAAGCTAAACTATATAACTTTTCTACGTGATTATGGAAAATTCTTTTCTGTAAACAGAATGCTTACGCAAGATAGCGTAAAGCTACGTCTTGAGCGTGAGCAGAATTTAAGCTTCCTTGAATTCAACTATATGATTTTACAAGCTTATGATTTTATAGAGCTTAACAACCGTTATGGCTGCAATCTACAGATTGGCGGATCTGACCAATGGGGCAACATAATAATGGGAATAGATCTCGCCCACCATATTCAGGCGGCTGGTCGTTTTCAGCCGATGAACTTAGAGCCTTCTGATGATAGAGTATTAAAGGTTCTGGAAATTCAACCAATGATTAAATCATCAAAGGAAGACCCTAAAGATTACACCCATAAAGCTTTTATGGAGTTCATGAATAGCGATAGCAACAAGGAGTTATTTGGGTTAACCACACCGCTTCTTACCAATAGTTCCGGTGATAAGATGGGGAAAACCGCAAGTGGAGCTGTCTGGCTGGATAGTGATATGCTTACTCCTTATGATTATTGGCAATATTGGCGTAACACGGAAGATGCTGATGTTGGTCGCTTTTTACGACTGTTTACCGAGCTACCAATAGCTGAGATTGAGAAATTAGAAAAGCTTAAAGGCTCGGAAATAAATGAGGCTAAAAAAATTCTAGCGAACGAAGCTACCAAAATATGTCATGGTGATAGATCCGCTAAGAAAGCCGCTGAAACCGCCAAAAAAATGTTTGAGCAAGGCATCGTTGGAGATGACATACCGGTGTATAAACTACTCTCATCTGAGCTTGGCAAAGGTGTTGCCGCTTATGAACTTCTAAGACAATCAGGTATCGCCAGCTCTGGTGGCGAGGCAAAAAGGCTGATAAGAGGTGGTGGTGCTAGAATTAATGACCAGAAAATAGACGACGAGAATGAGCTTATCACACCGGCTCATTTTGGTGATGAAGGGAGCCTTAAATTATCTTCTGGAAAGAAAAAACATATATTAATAAAGCTTAAATAGATAATAACCGTAACGCACCATTTCTCCGCCAACAACTAGCGGCAAGGCGACTCTCGCCTTTACACCAAAAAATCCAGCGGCAACTACCAAAAAATTCAAAAGCGGCAACCAAGAAAATGGTAACAAGATTAAAAAATAGCGAGTGAAACGGTGAGCGTATTTATTATACCTATCCTTAGGTAGTTCATTTTTATTAGCTCTAATTTTATAAAGCCTTAACAACAGCCTTCCTACCATGAAATTAAAAAACATTCCTATGGAAATACCGACTAGAGCGGCAGTGGTCGCAAGCTCCATATTAAAGCTGCCGAAAGAACTAGCGGCAAATGAGTACATAGCGACAAATGTCGGGTCATTCTGGAACGGTACTATGCTAGAAGCAAGCAGTGACTCTATAAAAATATCTATGTAATATTCCATTACTAGCCTTTCTAAACCTTAATAATTGTAGTAATCACATTTTGCGAGTTACCACAAACTCAGCGAGAGCTCGCAGATTATTCGCCTTTTTACTAAAACCATCAAGATATGAGATAGCTTGACTAACTAATATATTAGCATGTTCTCTAGCTTCTTCTATACCCATACTGGAAACCAAAGTCGCCTTTCCGGCTATTTTATCTTTTTGAACATTCTTTCCGGTCTCTGTTCTGGTTCCCTCAACATCAAGTAAATCATCAGTAATCTGGAAGGCAAGCCCCATATCATGAGCATAAGCACGCATTAATTTACGCATCTTGTTAGGAGCTTTGCCAAGTATAGCACCCGCCTCACAAGAAACCGCGAATAACTCTCCAGTTTTCAAACGCTGCAAACGAATAATCTCATCAATCGATAAATCTTTATTCTCAGACTCCAGATCTATCATCTGTCCACCAACCATTCCCCAAGCACCAGATGCCATAGCGAGAGCGGAAATCAACTCACAGCGTACAGCCGGATCAGGATGAGTTTTACCATTAGCGAGAACCTGAAAAGCAAGAGTAAGTAAAGCGTCGCCAGCGAGAATAGCCGCCGCCTCACCAAATACTATATGACATGTTGGCTTTCCACGACGCAAATCATCATCATCCATCGCTGGCAAATCATCATGAATAAGTGAATAAGTATGGATAAACTCAATAGCGGCAGCGGTTTCTATAGCCGAATCAAGACTTACGCCAAACAGATTACCAGCACAGACTGTAAGAAATGGACGCAAGCGCTTACCACCACCAAGAGCGCTGTAGCGCATAGCTTCCAATATTGTATCTTCTTCTAAATCATGAGAATCATGCGAAGTTGGCGACTTAGCGTTAATAGATATAACAGTGTTATTTTTTTTACTTGGAACCTTTAACAGTTCCTCCATGCGTGAGGTAAGAGCTTCCTCTACATAATCAACGGCTTCCTGCAAGTTATTTGGTAATTGGATAGTCATATACACACTTTAATTATTATACATCATCAAAATCTTTTACCATTGTCGTGCCACTCTTATCTTGGATAAGGCTCTCAACTTTAAGGCGAGCGCTCTCAAGTTTCTTCTGGCAGTACTCCTTAAGTTCAGTACCACGCACATAATCAGCTATTGAGGACTCCAAGTCACTATTTCCACCTTCCAGCTTACGCACTATTTCCTCGAGTTCACCAAGAGCTTCTTCAAAAGACACTTCTTTTCCTTTAACCATTTCCTTGCTCATATTAACTTTCTTAATTTATTATCTATCTTATCTACAGCTCTTTTAATGACTTAAGCAGCGACTCCACAACTTTTTTAGCGTCACCGAATAACATCATAGTATTATCCTGATAGAATAACTCATTTTCTATACCGGAATATCCCGCTGCCATTCCGCGCTTGATAAACACCACTGTTTTAGCAGCTCCAACATCAAGAACCGGCATACCATAAATCGGACTCTCTGGATTGGTTTTCGCCGCCGGATTGGTAACATCGTTAGCGCCGATTACCAAAACAACATCGGTAGTGGAGAAGTCGTTATTAATCTCCTCTAACTCAAAAACACTGTCATATGGAACATTAGCCTCAGCTAGTAACACATTCATATGACCTGGCATACGACCAGCGACCGGATGAATAGCGTATCTTACGTTTATTCCATCTTTTTCTAAAGCTTCAGCCATTTCCCTTAAAACATGTTGCGCTTGAGCAACCGCCATTCCATATCCCGGAACTATAATAACCGAGTTAGCGTTTTTAAGCAGGAATGAAGCATCCTCTGGGCTACCGCTTTTTACCGCTCTATCCTCCCCATCATCGCCACCTAACGACTGTTCACTAGATGAGCCAAACCCGCCAAATATTACATTTATGATGGAACGATTCATCGCTTTACACATAATATAGGAAAGTATCGCACCGCTAGCGCCAACCAACGCCCCAGTAATTATCAGCAATGGATTACCGAGAGTAAAGCCAATTCCTGAGGCCGCCCAACCCGAATATGAGTTAAGCATAGAGACCACAACCGGCATATCAGCGCCACCGATTGGAACAATCAACAAAACGCCTATTACCAAAGAAAGCAATACCATGATCACAAATAGTGACTTACTAGCGCTAGCGCAGAACATGAATATTAGAATTACTATAGAAATAGCTATCAAGCTATTTACTATATTCTGACCACTAAAACGTAATGGCTTTCCTGACACTAATCCTTGTAATTTAGCAAAGGCGATTATTGAGCCAGTAAAAGTTATCGCGCCGATAACAGCACCCAAACTCATTTCAAAAAGACTCCCAACCGGAATCTCTCCACTATTGCCTATATTATAGCTTTCTGGTGACCAAAGAGCTGAAAAAGCGATAAGTACAGCGGCAAGACCAACCAGAGAGTGAAAAGCTGCTACAAGCTGCGGCATAGCGGTCATCGCGATACGGCGAGCGATAATAGTTCCGATTACACCACCGATAATTATACCAGTTATTATCATAGAGTAGTTGGTTATCTGAGGCATATACAAGGTGGTGACTATGGCAAGCACCATACCTGCGATGCCATATATGTTACCCCTGCGAGCTGTCGCCGGAGACGAAAGCCCTTTAAGCGCTAGGATAAATAATATAGAAGCTACTAGATAAAACAGATAAGAAGCGTCATTCATAAAGCAAGTAAAATCTCCAGAAGTTAAACTTCCACATGGATACAGATTTTTACGCGCGGTTGCAAGCGCTTTTAGTTTTTAATCGCTTACATTATTCTACCTTGCGCGCCATCCCTCTTGGCACGAGCGGCAGCGATATTAGTACTGACTATTATAGGTGATGGAGTGGGCACTTCATCCATTTTACCAGCACTAGAACCTTCCTTAGTTTTGGGACGAGAAACACTTGTACCAAGCTCCTCAGCGAAAGTATCAAGGGATAATTTATTTTTAGGATCCATACTAAAAGTGATTTTTGGTTTGCTAGTAGTTACATTTTCCACATCTATATTATCAGAATCAGCTCCCATGATACTAGCTAGAGCATTCCTAACATCTTCCACATTATTAGCTGCTATAGCCAAATTTGAGTCATCTTTTGCTTTTATTGTAACATTCATACCCTCTTTACTTTCTGACGCGGTGATGACCACGACATCTTTTAATATGGGTAAAAGCACTTTTTCAGCCGCTAATGCCTTGTTATATGTTTCATGATCAGTTTTAATTTGTTGTCTGGCATCGACGATTTTCTCACCTATTTTACTTTGCTCTGTGATATGTTTTGGCATATTACCAATTTCTAGTTTTCCACCTCCCATGATAACAGGATTCCCACTAGCTATCCCATCTTTAACCACAGAAGCTGTTATAACTTTCTTTTCGTCAGAGAAATAATCATTCACCATCTCTACTATTCTTTTAGCTGGGCTACGCTGACTAGATCTACCCTGCCCTCTGATAACTTTCGCGCCGCCATCAATTGTCTCAGCCTCAATAGCTTCTTTAATAGAAAGGCTCTGCTCTTCACCCTTTATTTTTACATTAACTTTTTTATCTTTAATTCCATTTTTTTCTAGAAAATTATCAAGAGATTCCCATTTTTCAGTTTTTCTATCCTGTATTTTTATTGACTCTATATCCACAGCCATTTTCTCACCATGCTGACCATAGACTCTACCGTCTATCTCACTAGGCAGAACAAGATTACCTGGTTTAGCTCCATTCTCTTTTAAGACTTTCCTAAGTATGATCGCCGTATATATTTTAAGCCTGCGTTCATCAAGAGCTCCTGCCATTCCTATAGCTTTTACCTCCGGAAGTTCCCCTTCATGCTGCTCTTTACCAAACTCTTTCCATTTCTGCTTGAAACGATCATTAGCGAGCTGCACCATATTATCAAGTGGATTAGTAGCAAGCAGTAAAGGGGTATCCTTCGGAGCATACCTCGCCATAGCGTCCACGATCGGCTCCACCACCTTAGAATTAGGGTAAATAAGAGCGGAACGTGGAGGTGGTGGATTTGGGCGTGGCTTGCCACCCGGACTAATAACCATATCAGCGTCTTTGAGTATATCTCTTAGTGCGCCGTCGTTTTTATTATCAAAACTAGTATGCCCATCATGCATCAAAGCATCAAACAAATTTCTTTTCGCTTCACTGACTTCTCCTTCCATCAATTCTAGTATCCGTGCTTGGTTATATTCCTCCCCTTTTCTGGTTACTATGGATATTTTATAATTCTTCCCCTGCTCTACCTGATCAGACAACAGACCAATAACATCAGCGCCAATTCCTCCGTTGGCTGCAAATACTACGATGTGTTTTTGTTTTTCATTATTAGTTGCATTTGTTGGCATAAAAACTTCTTCCCTGTACTGTAAAATTAACTAGCCTATAAAAATCTAAACAAATCCAAACAGCAGATAAGTTTGATTAATATATTCGCGAAATATATATGAAATTAACATATTCCGCACATAATATTAAAGTTAAGAAACTATGACAATCAACTTTTTAAGTAAAATCATTAATGTAAACAATTAAAATTATAAATTGTTACTATAAATACCTGTATTTATTCGCCGGAATATGCTATTATCAGGCACTCAACAGCCTGAAAAAACTTGTTTTTATAAAAATTTTAGCCACAGCAGGTTCGCTATGTTAAAAAAACTTACAATACACTCTTTATTTATATTAACTTTTTTAGCCTTTGCTAATGTCGCAAACGCTAGTGATAGCAAGACTAAGGTAAGGTTTGACATAAAAAAAGAGGATGTTGGCAAGGTAATAATACGGGACAGAAAGATATGGCTTGAGCTAACGCTGGAAGCGTCTGACAAAATAAATAGAATATCAAACGCTAATCTTAAAGCACAAATTGACGCGTATTTAGAAGACAGTAATTTCTTGAGTATGCGCCCAATAATTAAAGTAGATGAAGGCACTCTGTCAACCCTATATTCCGCAAATTCCTCAGACGAGATTTTACAAAAAGCTATACAAATTCAGAATTATATAGCATCAAAACATCAAAAAGTACCTCCTCCTAAGAGAAAAAGCTTTTCTGGAAATAGATAAGGCATGTGGATTGTTGAATATTGAAAATTTACCTGTATAATTACGTCATGAGAATTATATCTATATTCTTTATATGTTTTTTTATGATATTCGGAAGTATTTCTAATGTTTCTGCTATGTCCTGCTGTAAGCAGCATAATATCTCCATTAAAGCACAAACTGATGGCATGAAAGCAAGTGGAGCGTGTCATAATAAAACGAGCAAACATGGCAAAAAGCAGCTACCAGATTGCTCCGTTTGTGATTGTATTAACTGTGTGAATATGGATATATCGTTACCTAATCAATCTGTTGATAGAAAGATGAATTTAACAGTTAGTACAAACAAAGCTCTCTATATAGTAGAGCATAGTCCAAAGGCGATATTTCAGCCTCCTAAACATATTTCCTGAACATTTATTCTATAATGTTATTAGTCACCGAATATTTTTTGGTTACTATAATCGTCTAAAATTAATCAGGAAATAATCATGAAACTACTTATAACCGCATTATATGTCATAATTCTGTCCATTTCACCGGCGCTGGCGAAAAGCTACCATCTTGATATAAATTATAAGACGGTAAAAATTAATGGTGAGAACGTAAAAAAAATCGCTATAAATGATATTATACCAGCTCCTACCCTATATTTTACCGAAGGTGATGAAGCGATAATAACGGTAACTAATCATCTTGATGAAGATACATCGCTACACTGGCATGGACTATTGCTGGATGGCAGTATGGATGGTGTTCCAAGTTTTAATGGTTTTAGCGGTATAAAACCAAATGAGACATTTACTTACAGTTTCAGACTCCGCCAAAATGGTACTTATTGGTATCACTCTCACTCTGGTGGTCAAGAGCAGGACGGATTATATGGAGCTTTTATAATTAAGCCGAAAGGAAAAGATCCTGTAGCATCTGACCGTGATTATGTAGTGGTAATTTCTGACATATCAGCGGAAACACCTGAACAAATAATAAGTAACCTCAAAATGTCCTCAGAATATTATCAATATAACCGCCGTACTATCGGGGATTTTTTTAGTGATATTGAAAAACGTGGATTTTCTGGCACACTTCGCAATGCCACAATGTGGGGGCAAATGCGAATGTTGCCAACAGATTTATCAGACGTGACCGGTTATAGCTTCCTAATTAATGGCAAAACCCCAGAGCAAAACTGGACTGGGTTATTTAAGAAAGGTGAGCGCATAAGGCTACGTTTTATCAACGCCTCTGCCATGTCTTTTTATGATGTAAGAATCCCCGAGTTAAAGATGCGAGTAGTATCCGCTGATGGGCAGAATGTAGAACCGGTTCCTGTTGATGAGTTTCGTTTTGGGGTAGCTGAGACTTATGACGTTATAGTAATTCCTAAAGAGGATAAAGCTTATACTATAGTAGCCGAGCCAATTGACCGCACTGGTTTCGCCCTTGCCACCCTCGCCCCGAGCATGGGTATGAAAGGAGATATACCGAAGCAACGTCCGCGCTCAGCACTTACTATGGCGGATATGGGGATGGAGCATGATATATCTGGTATGGATCATAGCAAAATGAGTCACGCCGAAATAACGCAAATGCGTGAGGATATGAAAAGTGGTTGGGCAAAAGCAGGAACTCCGGCAGGAGACAAAGCTCTTGATTATAAGGACTTACGCTATCTTGGCACGCAAAAAGATATCCGACCGCCAGAGAGAACTATAGAGGTACGTCTTGGTGGCAACATGGAGCGTTACATATGGACAATGAATGGTAAAAAATATAATAATGCGGATATAGTAAAGCTACGTTACGGTGAACGGGTACGGCTAAAATTTGTCAATGAAAGTATGATGGCGCACCCTATGCATCTTCATGGCATGTTTGTTCAGCTTGAAAATGGTCAGCCAGCCGGAAAGTTACCGAATAAACATACTGTTATTGTTCCACCCGGCAAATCATACTCGGTATTGCTTACCGCTGACGAAGCTGGTGAGTGGGCATTTCACTGTCACCTGCTCTATCATATGATGGCAGGAATGATGCGAAAGGTCGTGGTGGCAAAGCTAGATGGAAAAGACGTTCCAATAGATAATAATCTAAAAATAAATCATAATTCAGATGTTATTAGAAAAGATAAGGAACAACACCATGCGCACTAATATTATGTATGTATTTATAGTTTTAACGCTACTTCATACAAAACCAGCGCTTGCTGATACTGATAAACACACAGGACATGGCGACCAGATATTTCATATGTTTCGCTTGGAAACAGATGTAGGCGCGGCGCGTCATGATATGGTAGCAAGTTGGGATTTTGATGGCTGGATTGGCGGTGATTACAATAAATTATGGCTTAAATCCGAAGGTGAGAATAAAGATGGAAAAACTGAGAAATCAGAATTTTGGGCAATGTATAGCCGGAATATTTCTAACTTCTGGGATGGGCAAATAGGCATCCGTCATGATACTAAACTAAGAGCCACTAACTATCTGGTGGCTGGGTTTAACGGTCTTGCTCCATATTTCTTTGAGACTGAAGCACATATGTTTATCAGTAACGATGGTAATGTTAGCTTCCGGCTAAGACAAGAAAACGATTTTCTGGTAACCCAACGTCTTATCTTACAGCCATATGTAGAAGCTAATATCTATGCTCAGGAAGTAGCAAAACAGGAAGTTGGAGCAGGATTTTCTAGTGCCGAGATAGGCCTACAAACACGCTATGAAATTAGTAGAAAATTCGCTCCATATGTTGATTTACGCTATGAGAGAAAATTCACGAAAACCGCGTCAATAGCTAAGCAACATCTGGAAAATAAGTCTGATATGATCGCAAGTATTGGTGTAAGACTATTATTTTAGAGTTATCTATGCTATTAGTAGCTATAAGTTACTCATAACGAACATCTTCTCCTTACAACAGGAAATCGCCAGCCACCATCGCATGCAACCCTGTGAGTTGTATCTCGAGGCATAATTAAAAAAGTGTGATGCTTTTTAGAAAGAATTGAGGAAAGCTTTTATAGCTTTTTTCTTTCTATGGAGTTTCAACCCACGGTGGATATTTATTCTTTCCTTGAGGTGAGAGAAGAAGCCTTCTAGATGGTTGGTTGTTGGCGGAATATTCTGTTCTGGAAATTCCTTGTATGTAAATAGCCTGTGCAGATTTTCTTGCACGGAATTATATGCAGAACGCGTCCTTCCGTGCGTAAATCTTCCACCCTTTTTGGCATTCAGGAATCCTTTGTGCTGCTCTGCCAGAGCGTAAAATTGAGCCACAAAATCTTCTGGTTCGGTATTGCATAATTTTTCCATCAACTCCTTCAAATCCTTTGCAGGACGGAGCTTTGGATTATTTCCAGTATATCGCCTTACAATCGCTTTTTGATGGAAAATACACATTTGAATTGGTACTCCACCAAGTGTTTTTCTGATGTTTTCATAAAACCCTTTGCGCCCATCAATGGTCACTGATTTGAAGCAATATCCTGCCTGCACAAGCTCATGCAAAGCTTCACGCAAATGCTTCACTGATTCGGTTTTGATCTCTTGGTAATAAATGATTCTGCTGCCATCATGCGCACAGAAATAGCCATATTCTCTGCCGAAGAAAGACGCATCCATGAGCAGGTTAATCGCTTCTTTTGAGGCAGGAAAAATTAATCCTTCTGCCCACTCAAGAGCATCAAATTCCTTGGTGAGCTTGGGGATGGAAATATCAAGAATGCTAGCAATTTCTGCTAGTGTTCGGCGTTTGTGCAGCCAGTCTAAATAGTAACGCTTATAGTCGGTTTTTTTGCCGCGCTTATCAACCCATTGATGTAAGCACAAGTTGCAACGATACCGTTTACGACCACGCAATTTGCCATTGCTTTTTATGCTGCTCAAACCGCATTTTACACAGCGTTTTTAGACACTTTTATAATCCTTTTTTAAAAATACAGTATATCGCATTGTTTTATAAAGCAATTATGCAGATTCTAGCATCACACTTTTTTAATTATGCCTATCTCGAAGTCGGCGAGTCCGTTAGCGTCGGAGTCTATGGCGATTATTGTGTTGCCGCCAGCTTGTGAGTAGTTAACTTCGTTATTTGTGCCAGTAAAGTTATTTGTTCCCATGAATATGAAGTCACCAGTGAAGGCGGATAGATCTATCTGATCACCTTGCGCGTGGCTGAAGTCGGTGATTATATCACGGTTTCCGGTGCCTATGCTGGAATCGGTGGATGTAAGATACTTGAATATATCAAAGCCACTGCCGCCGGTTAGGGTGTCAACACCGCTGCCACCGGTTATAGTATTATCTTTGTAATCACCGGTGAGGTTATCGGCAAAGTCAGAGCCGATGATGTTAGTTACACCTTGCAGAACGTCACCCTGCGCATCGCCGCCTGTGTTGACGTTAGTGGCAAGATTTACATTCACCGCTGCTGAGCCAGCGTAAGAGCTGGTTGCTATTCCGGTAAAGCCGTTAATGGTATCAGCTCCTGCGCCACCAACTATTAGATTATTGCCAGCTTGACTGTAGATAAGGTCATCACCAGCACCACCATAGACAGTATCGTTGCCAGCTCCCGCGTAGATAGTATCATTACCATCCTCACCGTAAATCGTGTCATTACCAGCTCTGCCATTAATGGTGTCGTTACCCAAACCAGCATGAATAACACTGCCGCTGCTTTTTGCGGCGAGAGTATCATTATAAGCTGAGCCGATAAGGTTTTCTATACTAACCAGAGTATCACCAGAGGCTCCCCAGCCTTGCGAGCCAGTGCTATCAAGATTGATGCTTACCACTTGTGATGATTCAGCGTAAGATACAGTGTCAACACCATCACCACCATCCATATGATTGCCACCAAAGCCTCTACCGGCAAGCAAGTCATCTCCCAAGCCACCATACAGGCTGTTAGCAAAGCCATCACCGATAATAGTGTCATCAAAGTCTGAGCCGATAATGTTCGGTACGCCAACAAGGCTATCACCCTGTGCGTCACCACCGGTATTAATGTTATCGTAAAGATTTATATTTACCGCTGTCGTTGAATCAGCGTAACTAGCGGTGGCGGTTCCACCAAAACCATTCATGTAATCAGCGCCAGCACCACCGATAAGTAAGTTAGTGCCACCATTACTATAGATGGTGTCATCGCCAGCGCCGCCATCAATAATGTCATCACCACCACCAGCATATATGGTATCATTGCCAGCCTCGCCGTAAATAGTATCACTACCGTCCCTACCATTGATAATGTCATTACCCAAACCGCCATTAATGATACTGCCAGAATCAGCCGCCGCCAGACGATCGCTAAAGTCTGAGCCGATAATATTCTCTACATTAACTATCGTATCACCAGCAGCACCCCAGCCCTGCAAGCCAGTGCGGTTAAGATCGATATCAACCACAACCGTAGACGAAGCATAAGACACAGTGTCAACTCCAGCACCACCATCTATGTAATCACCACCAGCACCGCCATCAAGCCAGTCATCACCACCTTCGCCATATAGAGTGTCATTGCCACCTAACCCAGATAAAGTGTCGTTGCCTGTGTTGCCAACTAGATTATCAATACCAGATGTGCCCACTAGATTAAGAGAGTCTATAACATCTATTACATTAATGTTAACTAAAGCTGACGCGGAACTTAACCCACCAGAATCTATGAGAGTATACTCAAAACTATCAGCGCCAAAATAATCAAGGTCAGGAGTATAAATTATTGAGCCATCGCCACTATCAACCGTTATTGAGCCATGAAGCGGGGTGGTGAGGTTTATTATACTGCTAGCGAACAACCCACTATCAATATCTATATCATTATCTAATATCGGAAGCCTAGTTACTGTATCCTCCAACACATCAAAATTATCAGAAACAGCGATTGGAGCATCATTAATTGGAGCGACCAGCGCGCTAAAATTTATGATTCCTGAAGCTCCATTAGAGTCTTTTAAGTTAATGGTAATCTGCTCGTTACCATTATAATCGCTATTAGGATTATAACTTATAATATCACCGCTAAATCCTATGTTACCGTTCTGCGCTGATATTGATTGTATGGTAAAACTGTCACCATCTGGATCATAGAAATAAGCATTTACATTAAAATCAGATGCCTGATCTTCTGTAAAATTCAAGGTGCTACCCGCTATGATCTTCGGAGCGTCATTTATCTGAGCTATACTTATGTTCACTGTTGCTGCATTAGAAATCGCTCCCTGAGAATCTACTATCCTGTACTCAAAGCTATCCTGCCCATAAAAATCCTCATCAGGCGTATAGAGTATTTTTCCATCACTTTCAATTGAGACCACACCATGCGTTGGATTTGTAAATATAGATATATTTTGAGCAGGGAAAAAACCATCCTCAACATCGCTATCATTAGAAAGTATATCTATTAATATTGGATTATCCTCATCCGTAGATGCTATATCCGCATAGGCTAATGGAGAATCGTTTACTGATATGACATCAACATTTATTGTCTTGGTATCATACCCACCATTACCGTCAGCTATTGTATAATTAAACGAATCACTACCGTAGAAATTAATATTCGGGGTATAGATTATTTTGTTCGCCGATATTGAGGCATTTCCGTGAGTTGGGTTTCCAACGGTTGATAGAAAAACTATATCATTATCAATATCACTAGCTCCACCCAGAGCCATTATCTCTAACTGTGTATCCTCATTGGTTTGGACGTTATGATCTATAGCCAAAGGTGAGTCGTTAACTGGCGCGACATCTATGTTTATAATTTTAGTCTGAGCGGCTCCATTTGTATCAATGTATGATATAGCAAGAGAGTCCGTTCCGTTATAGTTGGCATTTGCCGTATATACTATATTATCTCCGTCTATATAAGCGCTACCATTAGTTGGAGCTGTAGAAAGCGTAATGTTATTATAATCAGATAAACCAACATTATGGTTAAGAAGTTTTATATTAGTGATAACATCTTCTTTTACAATCGCATGCCCATCTACTGAATATACTGTATCACTTACATCAGAAGATAAAATATCTGATAGCGTAAACTCCGTTCCATCACTGAATAGCAGCGACTCTACTCTATTTCCGCCAGAAACAAAAAATTTGTTAATGGTAATTACATCACTATTAATAGAATCTATAATTTTTAGATCGGTACCGTTACGTAATAACGTCATAGAGTTAGCGATAACTCCGGCAGAAAATTTTAATATATCATTACCGCCTTGTTCATAAATGGCATCACTGCCATCACCGAGAGAAAATTCATAAACATCGTCTCCGTTACCACCTTTTAATATATCATTGCCGCTACCACCATTTACCGTATCATTATCACCACTGCCATATATATAATCATCACCACCATTACCATTTAGAACATCAACAAAAGGAGTACCCATAATTTTATCATTACCAGTACCACCATTTACGGTAATTGATTGAGTGATATTAAATATAGTCCCATCAGCAAATTTTAGGTAGTCCACCTTACCTCTAGTATCAGAATAATAGAAAAAATTCTGGATCGTTATCTGATCAGTTCCAGCACCTATTTTTATCACTAAATCACTGCCAGACGCTTCCATTAAAACATCTTCTGGGTTTATCCCAGCACCAAACACTATCTCGTCAGCCTCATACCAACTCTCTATTATGGTATCCTGACCATCACCGAGATTGAAGATGTAAGTGTCACTTCCATTACTGCCATCTAACGTATCGTTACCCAGACCACCGGTGAGTATGTCGTTGCCATAGTCAGTGCTTATAACGTCATCACCAATATTGCCGGTGATAACATCATTACTGCTAGTGCCTTTAAGTGTCTCACCATTTATGTTGGTACCATCCAAAGTAATACCATTATTTAAGGCGATGCTACTGCCATCAGCGAATCTTAGAGTCTCTATTTTCCGGTCATTGCTATAGCTGTAAAAAAAGTCTGGTAGAGTTATCTGATCACCACCACTGCCAACCTTAACTATCAGCGAGTAATTATTAGCAAAGTCCGAGACTAGCTGAACATCGCTCCCCGTTATCCCCGCGCCAAACACGATCTCATCGGTTCCGCTATAATCATAGATAATGTCCTGACCATCACCGAGATTAAATATGTAAGTGTCACTTCCATTACTGCCATCTAACGTATCGTTACCCAAGCCACCGGTGAGTATATCGTCTCCAGTACCAGAAATTATATTATCATCGCCAATATTACCCGTAATAACATCATTATAACTGGTGCCTTTAAGAGTCTCACCACTGACATTAGTCCCATCCAAAGTAATACCGTTATTTAAGGCGATGGTGCTGCCATCAGCGAATCTTAGAGTATCTATTTTCCGGTCATTGTTATAGTTGTAAAAAAAGTCTGGTAGAGTTATCTGGTCACCGCCACTACCAACCTTAACTATAAGTGATTGGTTATTAGCATAATCCGAGACTAGCTGAATATCACTTTGTGTTATCCCAGCACCGAATACTATTTGATCATTACCTTTATAATCATAGATAATGTCCTGACCATCGCCAAGATTAAATATGTAAGTATCATTATCAGAAATATATGAATATAGATAATAATTCACAAGATAATCATTACCCAAACCACCTTCTATAACATCATCACCAGCGCCGCCACGAATATCATCATCGCCAGCCAGACCATACATCACATCATTATTGCTGCTACCAACCAACTGATTCGCTAAATCATCGCCATAAACGATAAGCCCCAGATTAAGCAAATTAAAACTAGAGCCATCCTCAAA
The DNA here is from genome assembly GCA_041396965.1 of Rickettsiales bacterium. NCBI lineage: Bacteria > Pseudomonadati > Pseudomonadota > Alphaproteobacteria > Rickettsiales > Rickettsiales bacterium. The sequence continues at coordinate 831,644 of JAWKXN010000001.1, read as the reverse complement.
CACGATGCTATCCACCCGATTTGCTGAATTATCATAGAAGCTCTTAATACTTATCCGGTCGCCACCTTGCCCAACATTAATAATCAAATCGCTACCCACCTGCGCGAATTCAATATCAGCGGCATTTATCCCGCTGCCCATCAGGATTTTATCAACCCCGCCACTATCATCAATCGTATCCTGCCCGTCACCTAAGCTAAAGCGATATATATCATTACCCAGCTCACCTTTGAGAATATCATCACCCTTGCCGCCCTCTAGGAAATCATCGCCGCCAAATCCGTAAAGCTCATCATTGCTCGCCTCTCCACGCAGCAGATCATTTTTCTCGGTTCCATATAATATATCAACCTCACTGCCACCAATATTAAGCCGTCCATCAATAGAGAAGCTCTCAATATCTGCCACTCCGATAAAATCGGCAATCAACGTTGTGACTTTACTATCAAAATCAGGGTCGGTGAATTGGTCATGGTTAAGGTTTAGGATATTCTGTGTCCAATAAATATAGGTAGCGAAACTACTCGCGTCCATAGACGGAGCCAGCGCCTCAGCGTTTGCTATAATCTCATCCAGACTATCGGCAAACACGATACTATCGGTCGCAAAATCATAATGCTCATTTTGGAATATATCCGCCAGATTCGCCTGCACCAGAAAGCGGCTTAAAAATCCGTCAAACATAATATCCCATGCCTGACGCGCCATATCCATCGCCGCCGGCACCGGATTGTTAAAATCACCACCGGTTAGCTTCTCCAAGAACGCCACCTTGCGTGGATCAAAAACCTCTCCAACCACTTCCGCATATACTTCCTGCGCCGTTACATTCTCAACCCCCGCCCAGCGGAACAGGAAATCCTCAAACTTATCATGAATCAAATGAAAGTCCGTAATCGGTGTCGCCGCTATATCCTGCGCCATAGCGAGTAGCTGCGTATCCAGCGTCATCGCCGCCTGCCATGAATATAGAGTATTATAACCACGTGAGAAAGGCAGGACGATAGTCTCTATGGCAATCTGGAAGCCAGATGGCAGGCCAGCGTCAGGGTTAGAGAATATGGTATTGCCCTCAAAAGCGAAGTTCAGCTCGTGGATGTTTCTCGCGCTGCCATCAGCGAGGGTGACGGTGGAGATAGCGGTTTGCAGATTGCCTTCAATAATCTTTTGCTTGGAGTATTTATTAAGTGAGATCTCGGTGATGTTGTTTTCTGTAAGGGTGGTGAGTTCACCAGCATCCACTATGCCATTGGCGTTAGCATCGTTCCATAATTTAAGCAGGTTAAACTGGGTGTCTTGTGAGTTAATCAGGTTGTCGTTGTTGGAGTCATAAGTTTTTAATTCTGAGAAACCAGAAATAGATTGATTACCGAACATTTCGGAAATGTCATCTATATTGCCGTTAGAGTTTTTATCTATAACAAGGAAGGAATCGTCCGAGTTCGCCTGCGTCCAACCGGTGTTTTCTAAAGTACCATCTTCATTTAGATCAAACAAGGCGGCGGAAGTTTGGAAGGAGTCCAGCGCAACCCCATCCCCGTTCTTATCTATAATAAGTGGATCCATGAGCAAAGATTGCGCAATGGCGGCGAGGAACTCTAACATTGATTGAGAAATACTATCCGCTATAGAATCAGGAGCGTACCATAGAACACCTCTTACAGTATTTTTAAGTAAAGTTTCTAATGATCCAACCTGCTCACCAATAATGCTAGCGACATCACTAAGATACTCCCCGACAGTCAAACCAGTATCATGGATAGCTTTGGATAGTTCGCTTGTTTGTGCGCCTAGCCAAATAATAAATTCCCAAGGAAGTTGTATAGCTCCACTCTCACCTAAAGCTTGAACTCCCCACCAAGTGCTATCGCCCAATCCTTTTAGAAGCTGCGCGCCAAAATCAAGGTTAGCATTAAGGTTGTTAAAACTACTGACCTTATCAATGGAGCTATTACCACTTAACCATGATAGGTCGCTGAAATACTGGTAGCCTTCACCAGCGTATGACATAATAGCCCTTGCAGCTACAGATGGGACAGTTAATGTGCTATCAAAATACTGATTGTCATAAAATTGGGTATCGCTTATTTGTAGCAAGCCTGCGTCCGCCATCTCATAGACGAATTTCATGCAGTTAATGCCGAATAGATCGTAATTCTTGTTTCCGGCATTTACCGCATTTTTGAAATTAACCAGCGTAGAATCTATGATATTAAATTGGGTATCACTAATAGCAAAAGGTGTGGCGGCTACCATTCCGGGATCTGTAGTATAAAGCCCACTGGTATTAAACACCTGATCAAGGGCGGATTTTAAGGAAGATTCCATGATATTACCAGAGGAGTCAAACTGCATGGTTCCAGTAATAGTCAATTGTCGCATATTGGTGTTATTACCAGTAGTGTTGGTGGTAATTACACCAACGATGTTAGGGTCATTTGGATCCCAATGACCATATTCATAAAATGTGGCTTTGCCAGCGTTATTCACTAAAATAAAGCCTCCATGCCCAAGCAAAGGAACTGATGGACCACCAATTCCTCCACCAATTGGCTCGTTAGGAAGAACAACAGGAATAAATTGCGCGCTACTCATTTTTTGTCCTTTTTTGAGATGGATAAAGAAGGAAGATTACAAACTTCCTGATATAAACTTTGACTGCTAATGCTTTGCAGAGGAGTACAATGATTAGCTAACCAATTTTTCTTTACCAGCAAGTCGCCACCAGCATTAATGAACCAAATGTCAGAAGATCCATCAGAATAAATTATCCGCCGGTCATTGCTCGGGAAAAAACTTAGATATTCGGCAACGCAAAAAACTTCATGTCTATCACATCGTTTAATCATGATGCGCCCCTTATCATCTATGCTTTCTGTGATTTTATATGCCCCTCCGTTAACCATACGAATTCTGCCATCGGGTGATTGCTCGTTTTCACAATTTTTAACTGGTGGTAGTCTATTAGGGTCTACCACAGCATCTGGGTCTGATTTCGGATCAAACGGCTTATAAGGAGATGGAATAAAATCAGTAACGAATCTACGGACAGCGGTTAAAACAGCAAATTCACCGTTAATTTTTAGCCCAACATTTCCAGAAAAATCTATAAAGGCGAAAGGAGATGTGTTGGCTTCCTTAAAATTACTGCTTTTTGTAGAATAATAAATCCCAACGAAGCGGAGTTTGCCTTCATGATCAAGGGTGCAGCCAAGACCAAAACGTGAACCAGAGTCAATCGCCCGAAAATAAGCTCCGTGTTTTTCTCTTTGACGGGTTGGAAGGAAAACCCTACTCAACGGACGTGCCTTCTCCAAACATTCCTTCGCGAAATCATCCGCCATCGCCAGAAGCTTCGGGCATTGACCATGAAAGCTTAAATCTTCAGGGGTTTTTGCATATACAAAAGATGGGCTTATAAAAGCCCAGCAAATAACAAGTACTACAAAGGGCTTAAATAAAAATTTATTTTCTTTCGGTTGCATTGTATTTCCTTATATTATTAGTTGTTATTAACAATGCCGATCGGCTCGTTAGGAAGAACAACAGGAATAAATTGCGCGCTACTCATTTTTTGTCCTTTTTTGAGATGGGTGAATGTATAATATTACAAACTTGATCGTACAAACTACGAGGATTAGATTTATATTGTTTGCAGTTTCTTGCTAGCCAGTTTTTCTTTACCAGCAAGTCGCCACCAGAGGTGATAAAAAAACTATCATGATCACCTTGATAAATTATTCGCTGGTCGTTACTCGGGAAAAAACGTAGATATTCGGCTACACATAAAACTTCATGTCCATCACATTTTCTAATCATGATGCGCCCCTTATCATCTATGTTTTTTACAATTTTGCGCGGCGTTTCTACATGATTCATACGAATTCTGCCATCAGCTAATTGCTCGTTTTCACAATTTTTTATAGCCATTTCTCCACCGCCCATTACTGGCTTGATAAAGTTGGTTCGGAACTGACGAACAGCTATAAAATTAACAAGCTCGCCATTCTTATCAGCAGTTTTTTGTAATGTTACATCCCCACCAGCTCCAAGGGAATTGAATACTGGTAGTGTGTTAGCAACGGCAAAATTACCGCTCTTAGTTGAGTAAAAAATACCTAAGAACATAATCCTGCGCCTAGTATCTAAACTACATCCTAATCCAAAATTTGAACCATTATCAATAGCACGAAAATAAGGAGCATATCCTGTTACTTTATATGGTATTCCCCCCATTTTTGGATATGGATATGTCATACCCTCTCGGCTACGTGCCTTTTCTAAACACTCCTTCGCAAAATCATCCGCCATCGCCAGAAGCTTCGGGCATTGACCATGAAAGCTTAAATCTTCAGAGTTTTTTGCCTTCTGCTCTTTCCCATAAGCGAAAGAAGATAGCACGAACATTATGAAAATGCTTAGAATCGTACATATCTTAATGAATCTTATATTTTGCTTTATAGATATGCTCATGCCACCCCCGTAACATTAATATTTTTTAAGCAACCTTAACAAGAAATTGTTCTAAGTCAATACAATTATCATTTGCAGCTAGCATGGTCAGTTCTCCTGCCTCTACCGTGCCATTGGCGTTAGCGTCGTTCCATAGTTTGAGCAGGTTGAACTGAGTGTCTTGTGAGTTAATCAGGTTGTCGTTGTTGGAGTCATAAGTTTTTAATTCTGAGAAACCAGAAATAGATTGATTACCGAACATCTCGGAAATATCATTAATCTGCCCGTCGTTATTCTTGTCTATTACTAAGAAACTGTCATCGGAGTTAGGTTTAGTCCAACCGGTGTTTTCTAAAGTACCATCTTCATTTAGGTCAAACAATGCGGCGGAAGTTTGGAAGGAATCTAGCTTCAACCCATCACCATTCATGTCAATCACCAACGGATCCATGCGGAAACTCTCAGCAATCACAAAATAATATAAACTGGGCTACTATTGATTCGCTAAGACCTTAGAAATTATTCTTAGCCTGCTTAACCGTTTGCATGAATTATTCAAAAAGACACCTATTCCGCTAAAAAGACAACTAATTTTAATGGTTTTTTCCAACCTAAGGCTCAGAGGCGAAAAGCTAGAGTATACCTTACGTAGACCCTTCAATTTGTTCATTGAAAACACCTCATGTACAGGATGGCTCCGCGAGCTGGATTCGAACCAGCGACCGATCGGTTAACAGCCGATTGCTCTACCGCTGAGCTATCGCGGAATATACCAAAGTCATACACTCAAAATAACATGCTTCGTTATTAGGAGGCGGTTCTTATAGCAAATGTATTTTGCTAATTCCAGAAAAAATTATCAATAAAATATTTTTATTTTTGTCGTTTATATACTTAATATCTCGTGGATACTCAAAATATAATAATAACAAAACAGATAATAGCAACCTTACTTTTTTACACTTTGTTCTTGCAATGTTAATCGCTATATGCAAATTACAAAGTTCGCTTTCAATATCATTAACTTAATGCTGCGATGCGGAATATTGCGGCAGGAGGAAAGGTGAAACAAATATTAAATTACCATTTCAATGAGTTATATGATAATTACAATATGATTATGATTAAACAAAGTAAAAGTTAAGGCAGGATTAATTAAACATGGCACATGAAAAAGAACCGATAACCGATAGTGAGGCACTAGCCTATCACTCAGAGGGAAAGCCTGGTAAGATCTCAATTTTACCGACAAAACCATTAATGACACAGCGTGATCTGTCATTAGGATATTCTCCTGGTGTAGCTATTCCTTGCCTAGAAATCCAAAAAGATCCTAATACCGCTTATGATTACACAGCTCGTGGAAACTTTGTCGCTGTTGTATCTAACGGTACGGCGGTTCTTGGTCTTGGTAATCTTGGCGCGCTTGCCTCTAAACCGGTAATGGAAGGTAAAGCTATATTATTTAAGCGTTTCGCTGATATTGACTGTGTGGATATTGAGGTAAATACTGAGGACGTTGATGAATTTGTAAACTGCGTGAAGCTTTTATCTCCGACTTGGGGTGGTATTAACCTTGAGGATATAGCTGCTCCTGCTTGTTTTATAATTGAGCAACGCCTGCGTGAGACTATGGATATTCCGGTATTCCATGACGATCAGCATGGAACCGCTATTATCTGTGCCGCTGGTCTTATAAACGCCGCCCATCTTACTGGTCGCAACTTAAAAGATATAAAAGTCGTGGTTCTTGGCGCTGGTTCGGCTGGTATAGCATGTCTTGAGCTTATCAAAAGCATGGGTATTCAGCATGATAACGCCCTATTGGTTGACAAAACCGGTGTTATATATGAGGGGCGTGAGGAAGGCATGAACCAGTGGAAATCGGCTCATGCGGTAAAAACGGACAAACGTACCTTAGCGGACGCTATGGATGGAGCGGATCTATTTCTTGGTCTTGCCTCTAAAAATGCCGTATCCAAGGAGATGGTAGCGAGCATGGCGAAAAACCCTATTATATTCGCTATGGCTAATCCTGATCCTGAGATAACTCCTGAGGATGTCCGTAGCGTGCGTAGTGACGCTATAATTGCCACTGGTCGCTCTGATTATCCTAATCAGGTAAATAATGTTATGGGATTTCCTTATATTTTCCGTGGCGCACTTGATGTACGGGCTTCTCAAATAAATGAAGAGATGAAAATAGCAGCTGCTGAGGCTATTGCCACTTTGGCGCGCGAGACAGTGCCAGAAGAAGTAAGTGCCGCTTATTCTGGGCGAAAAATGGAATACGGTTCTGATTACATAATTCCAGCTCCATTTGATCCAAGACTCATGACTACTGTTCCGGTCGCGGTCGCACAGGCTGCCATACGCACCGGTGTCGCTCGTAAGCCTATTGAGGATTTTGTCGCTTACAGAAAGGAACTAGCGGCAAGAAGAGACCCTACCGCTAACTCCATGCAAAGTATATTTGATAAAGTAAAAGAAAATCCGCAAAGGATAATATTTTCTGAAGGTGAGGAAGAAAAAATCATTCGCGCGGCCGTGCAATGGCGTGATAATGGTTTTGGCAAGCCTATATTAGTTGGTCGGGTGGAAAAGATACATGAGCTAATGGAAAAAATGTCTATCCCTGACTATAAAAATATAGAAATAGCTAACGCCGCTATTAGTTCACATGTTGATGAGTATATAGATTATCTATATCCACGACTGCAACGTATTGGTTATTTGTATCGTGATGTTGTACGGATGGTAAAAAATGACCGTGATATTTTCGCCTCATGTATGTTGGCGCTTGGTCATGGTGACGCTTTAATCACTGGTCTTACCCGTAATTACACAATGTCATTGGAAAACATAAGCCGTGTGATAAATTGCAAAGAGAATGAGTTCTTATTTGGTATTTCTTTGGTGGTTGCCAAAGGCAAGACTATATTCTTCGCTGATACCACAGTGCAAGAACTACCAACTCCTGAGCAACTAGCGCAAATTGCTGTTAGAACAGCTCACAAGGCGCAAAGAATGGGGCATAAGCCACGTGTCGCTTTATTATCATTCTCTACTTTTGGTAATCCGATACGTGAGAAATCACTGCGCATACGTGAGGCGGTAAAAATTCTTGACGGTATGGATGTTGATTTTGAGTATGATGGTGAAATGTCAGCAAGCGTCGCCTTGAACAAAGAAATGCGTGAGCTGTATCCGTTTAGCCGCCTGTCCGATTCAGCGAATGTTCTGGTAATGCCTGCTTTACACTCGGCGCATATAGCTTCACAAATGCTACAGGAGCTTGGTGATGGTGTTACCATAGGTCCGGTTCTAAATGGTATGGAGCGCCCCGTGCAGATAGTACAGATGAACGCGAGTCTTTCAGAGATATTGAATCTGTGCGCGATAGCGGCTCTTGAGGCATTTGAAGATACAGAAAAATGATGAGTGTTGGCTAACTATTAAAAAGGGAATAAGGCTATGTCGCTGTTAAGATGTAATATTTTACTCGGCGTAGCCTTTTTTTATTTTCTAGCTGCACAATCTATAAATAATCCGTCTTACGCTAAGACAAATAATGAAATCTCTATAATAGAAGCAGAGAGCTATCATGGTGTTGAGGTAATTGATGCACAAGACGGAGAGGAATGGTCAGCTTTTACTGTAGAAGATGGCAAGACATTAGTTAAAAATGTTAGAATCTCCGTAAAAACTATATTTGATGAAGTTACCGATAATGAAGGAGACTCACCGACCGGCAAATATATCTCTTCATCTCCAAAGTACAATAATATTCTGTTTATGGTAAAAGGTATAAAACTAAAAGATGGCAGAATTCCGACATATCATACAGTTAACTCTCCTATTAAAGGCGGTGATAGGTTAACTGTTAAAGGCGATAAATCATCAATAGAGTTAATTGAAAAAAATGATATTAATACAAAAACATATGATGGGCGTGACGTAAATAATGGCTACCAATTGACTCTAAAAATTAATGACAAGGAAATAAAATTATCTGAGGTTATGTTACTTGATGATAACTATCCTAAATTAATCTGGTCTGGAGATATTAACAATGACGGTTATCCTGACTTGGTGATTGATACCAGCTATCATTATAATATGGAGAGGATAACACTTTTTTTGTCTAGGAATAAGAATGGAAAAATAAACTATAAGAAAGTAGCTGAGCATACATCATATGGTTGTTAATAAGAAAATGTGACGCTAGAATCCATAAATAAATAACCACCACTTATATATGTGTAATTTATGGAACAGAATAACATAGTAATACCAACACTATTAAGACTTAAAGAGATAAATTGGTTTATCGTTCTGGTCATGACGGCTATAGCCATCATGGGGCTTGCTATGATGTTATCAGCTGGAGGCGGTGAGGACACGATCTATTTTTCCCAACAACTTACCCGTTTCTGCGCCGCTTTTGTTATGATGATAATAATAGCGATACTTCCTATGCGTTTATTTTTGGATTACGCTTATCTTGCCTATTTTGGCTGTCTTATTATTTTAATCGTGGTTGATATAGCTGGGCATATTGGAATGGGCGCGCAACGCTGGATAAAATTTGGTGGTGTGAACTTACAACCATCAGAATTTATGAAACTGGCGGTTATATTGGTTTTGGCACGCTATTTCCATAAAATATATCATGACGATATAAAACGGATACCATTTCTTATAATACCACTACTTATAATCGCTGTTCCAGCAGTATTCATTTTACGCCAACCAAATCTTGGAACAACTATTGTTCTTAGCACTGTTGGAATAACTATGTGTTTCCTCGCTGGAATGCAGCTGCGATATTTTATCGGCAGTGGAGCTTTAATATTAATGTCTATGCCGGTCATCTGGCACTTTATGCATGGTTATCAGAAAAAAAGGGTTCTTACTTTTCTTGATCCACAACAAGATCCGCTTGGTGCTGGTTACAATATATTGCAATCAATGATCGCCATTGGCTCCGGTGGTTTGCTTGGTAAAGGCTATATGCGTGGTACGCAAAGCCAGCTTGATTTCTTGCCAGAAAAACACACAGACTTTATTTTTACCATGCTTACTGAAGAATTAGGGTTCGCGGGAGGAATTGTTTTACTGTCGCTATATATGGTTTTGTTGTTCACTGGGATTATGGTTGGCATCCGGAGTAAAAATCAATTTGGAGCGATGATCGCTGGTGGGGTAGTAACTCTGCTATTCATCCATGTTCTGATAAATTGCGCTATGGTAATGGGTATGCTGCCGGTTGTTGGTCTCCCCTTACCTCTTATGTCTTATGGCGGAAGTATAATGGTGTCCAGCGTTTGCGCTATAGGACTACTGCTAAACGCTTATATCAACCGCAATGATACTTTAGAGAGAAGTAGCTTTAGGAAGTAAATTTATTACGGAATTGATACCGTAATATTCTCCTGATTCTTTTTATAAAAAATCAATTTCACAGGTTTAAATGGTAAATCAGGCATTTTCATTGTTATTTTTTTAAGTACAGCAGCTTCACAAATATTATCTGTTTCAAGCAGAACCTCTAATGTGACTTCTTTCCTCAGTTCATCAACCTCTTTAATAATATAACTATAATCCCACCAAGTACCGCATCCAGCACTGTGCGAAACCTTTAATTCTAAGGTGTTATTACTTTTGTTATACGACACAGAGCCGACACCTACTATTTCCGTAGCAAGTGGTGGTGTTTTAGCAAATGATACTCCAGATAGCAAAACTAAGAATAAGCAGGATAGTGTTAAATATTTTCTCATAAAAAATCCTCTCCATTTTTTCTAGTAAATTGCTGGGCGGCTATTTCGTCTAGCTCTATTGTCTCTTTTCTTTTTTCCTTTTCTTTTTGTTTCATTATAGCGTTTTCTTTAGCTATCTCATATTTTTTCATTTCCTGAAATATCGCTATTATCTGGTTATTCAGTTCAAATATTTTTTTATCCAGCTCTTTTATTTCCTGATATATCTCGTCCTGACGGGCTTTTATGCGTCCAGCGAACTGACCAAAAAAATTAGCCATTTCCGGTTGAGTGCCAGCAAGCTCCATTTCTTTTTTCATTTCAGCGCGTAGTGAGTCTATAGATTTATGAAGTTGTGCTTTTTGCCCTTCCAAATCGCCAACTTGCCGCCTTAAAGCATCTAGCTTTCTTTTATGCAGCCTTATGAGAGTATTGTATTTTTTCATTTATATAAATCTATCGCTATTCTTTTACGCCTTACCACCACGCCAATTTGATATTCCAAGTATTTGAGCAAGCTGGTCGTAGCCTTCCTCCAGTGTAGTTTTCTCATCCTTTGCCTGCCGGAGAAAATCCTCCAAAGCCGGAAAATATTTTATAGCCTGATCAACTTCCTGATCTGTTCCCTGCCGGTACGCTCCGAGTCTTATCATTTCCGCCATATCATCATAAGTCGAGAGCAGACGGCGAGCGACTTGTACTAAAGCGTTTTCCTGCTGGCTATTACAGTCTGGCATAGTACGTGACACACTTTTTAGGATATTTATCGCTGGGAAACGCCCTCTTTGCGCTATATCTCTATCTAATATTATATGTCCGTCTAGGATACCACGTACTGTATCTGATATTGGCTCATTAGTGTCATCACCTTCTACCAACACCGTAAATAAACCAGTTATGCTACCCTGCCCTTTTTTACCCGGACCTGCCCGCTCCAATAGTTTTGGAAGCTCAGAAAATACGGTTGGTGTATAGCCCTTGCTAGTTGGCGGTTCACCAGCGGAAAGCCCTATCTCACGTTGCGCCATAGCGAAACGGGTAACGCTATCCATCAAACATAAAACATCTTTGCCACTATCACGAAAATATTCAGCGACCGACATCGTAAGATAAGCTGACTGACGGCGCAACAACGGATACTCACTGGAAGTAGCGACTATAATCACCGAGCGTTTAAGCCCCTCCTCTCCTAAATCATCTTCTATGAACTCCTGTAACTCACGGGAGCGTTCACCGATAAGTCCTATCACGTTGACATCAGCCTGCGAGTTACGCGCGAGCATAGACATCATTATTGATTTTCCAACACCAGATCCGGCGAAAATCCCCATACGCTGACCGCGACAGCAAGAAAGAAAAGTATTTAGCGCTCTAACCCCCATGTTCATTTTACCCCTAACACGCTGCCGGTCATGAGCTGATGGAGCTTCTGCCTTTAATGGGTATGATATACTTCCTTTAGGCAGAGGGCCTTTGCCATCTACCGGCTCGCCCATAGCGTTTATAACCCGACCTAGCCACGCCTCACTAGGGTGGCAAACATTGGCGTTCTGCTCTAAAACCACCTCCGCGCCTGGTCCTATTCCTTGAGTCGTTCCAAAAGGCATAAGCAAGGCGCGATTCTCACGGAACCCCACAACTTCAGCGGGAATATTTTTTTTTCCTATCTCAATAGACGCTGTGTTAATAATACTACAGCGTGCGCCTATACTTAAAAATCTTTCTATGCCAGAACACTCAACCAACATACCTAAAACAGCAGTTACAGTGCCCTTTATCGTAATTTCATTTATATTTTCTAATTCACCAAGATACATTATTTATTAATCTTTCCTGATTGACATAAAATTAATATTCACCTACAAGGATAAGGTTACGTTTTTCTATACTCGTTTAATAAAGGAATTTCCCTAATAAAAATAAGGCAACCGTGGAAAATTTAGTAAGCTACGGTCTTATACAGTGAAAATCCTGAATCAAACTGGTATATTATAGAATTTTTATCAAAAATTATAGAATAAAAGATTGTTATAATATAGTTTTTATGCTTAACTAACAGTTAACAATATATATGTTCTTTAATGTAATTTTAGGGGGACTCACAAATGCGTGTATTACTGGTAGAAGATGATTCCTCAACCGCCAAGGCGATTGAATTATCTCTGGCATCTGAAGGTATTATTTGCGACACCACTCAACTTGGCGAGGAAGGTCTGGAAATCGGCAAGTTGTATGATTATGATATTATAATTCTGGATCTTATGTTGCCTGATATTGATGGTTATGAAGTATTGCGCCGTTTCCGTGCCGCTCGTGTTACCACCCCTATCCTGATACTTTCCGGTCTTTCTGGTCCTGATCAGAAAATTAAGGGTCTTGGTTATGGGGCTGATGACTACCTTACCAAGCCATTCAATAAAGATGAACTTATTGCGCGTATTCAGGCGATTGTTCGTCGTTCTAAAGGTCACTCAGAATCTATTATTCGTACTGGCAAGCTAGCCGTTAACCTAGATACACGTTCGATTGAGGTTGATGGTAAGCCGTTACATCTTACTAGCAAAGAATATAGTATACTTGAGTTGCTATCTCTACGCAAAGGAACTACCCTTACCAAAGAAATGTTCCTAAATCATCTTTATGGTGGGATTGACGAACCAGAACTTAAAATCATTGACGTATTCGTTTGCAAACTTCGTAAGAAGTTAGCGACCGCCGCCGGTGGTGACAACTATATTGAAACCGTATGGGGACGTGGTTATGTTCTAAAAGATCCAGAGCAAGTGCCTGAATCTTCCGTAGAGGCTAATGAGATGGCTTAATTAGGAATCTCTATTGATTATTGAAAACCCGCTAATTCATGTAGTTAGCGGGTTTTTTGTGATAAACAAACGTCATAAAACTGTAATAACGTAATGATGATAGGTATGTTATAATCCTTCCATTGTTTGCTTTATCATACGAACTAAGAAGAATTATCTGATGGAAAACAAAGAAGAAACCAGCAAAAAAAATGACAAATCAATTATTGAGAAAATTGGCGCGTGGATAGGCAAAGAAGTAGCTGGAACTGCTTTAGTAACCGCTATTGGTGGTGCATTAGGCGCAGCGTATGGGGCAATAAAAAAAGCTGGAGTAAAATCTAAAGCTATAGGGGGTGCTGGGCTAGGTTTTGTAGTTTCTCTTGGACTTGGTGGGATGGTATATGACGGATTGGCTTCAGCTTTCGGCGGTGGTGATAAAGCAAAAACACCGGAACAAACAGCTTCTTCTGATAAAAATTCAGAAAAAAATGTAAATACTGAGGTAGCGTCTAAAGCTAGCGGTAGTGATTTTAAGAGAGACCAGCAAGTACCAACAGATAAAAACTCAGGAACTTACGCTCAGCGTATTAAGAATGAAAGAGAGCAAGCGAATCAAAACATAAGTAGGGCTTGAGTCTAATTACTAGAGATTCCTCCACTCATATGCGTTACAATGTCGTCCCGAGCGTAGTAGAGGGATTTTTTATCTCATCCCCGTAAAAATCTACTGATTTTAACACTCGTCTCGCCGTAGAGCGCAAGCGCAAAGACTGATGGGTATCACTAAAGGCTCACACAGCCTGCTGGCTGTATTTCTTGTTCCTCACCTTTATGAATATCCCCTCTCCTTTTGGGAGAGGGTTAGGGTGAGGGGTATTTTTTATATTCGCCTCCGGTATTTCCTACTGGAAATCCCATGAGGCGTAGCTCAAGGCTGGCACAGCCTGCTGGCTGTGCTTCTTGTTACTCAGTTTTTCAATTCCTTCAAGCTTACAACCCTAATACATCTCGCATTGAATATAAACCATTTGCTTTGCCTTTCGCCCAAAGCACAGCGGCAATAGCGCCGGTAGCGTATATATTACGAGAAAAACCTTGATGTGATAGAGTGATAAGTTCACCTCCTCCAGCGAACATCACATTATGTATTCCAACAACATCGCCGCCACGAGAAACGGAAAACCCTATATCCCCTTTTTTGCGCGTGCCATTCCTATCTATTACTTTCTTCTCATCAAAATTTATCTCTCGTCCTCTTGCCGCCGCTTTTCCCATCATAATAGCGGTGCCGGAAGGGGCGTCTTTTTTGTGCTTATGATGCATTTCATTTATTTCAATATCGTACTGGTCAGAAAGCATGGTAGCGGTTTTTTCCACAAGTGACTCTAAAATATTAACTCCCATACTGAAATTACCTGATTGTACAATACGGGTATCACGAGCATAAGAATTTATTTTTTTCTGTTGCTCGTCGCTAAACCCAGTTGTCCCGATTATAATGGTCTTGCCAAGTTTTGCTGCTGCCTGTGCGTGCGCAATTGTTGATTCAGGAGTGGTAAAATCTATTATAGCGTCCGCCTTCTCGGCAAGCACAACTGGATTAGATGTTACATAAAGATTATTATTTAGCTGATTAGAAATAGTATGAACACTACCAGCTACTAACTTCACTTCCTGATGCTCTCTTGCTGCTGCAACTAACATCTGTCCCATACGTCCACTACATCCGGCTATCGCTACCGTAAGAAGCTTACTCATTATATCTATCTCCTGTATCTATAATTATTTCACTCCCGTGAAAATCTGCTGATTTTCACGTGGAGTATGCTCAAGGCTGGCATAACCTACTGGTCATGCTTCTTGTTCACTTTACTATACATAATCTTATGGTTTGGCATGATTCATGCTTACTCATCACCATCGTATATTATCAACCGATTCATGAATAGATAAAATAATATGGATAATAGTATTTATATATCTCTTTCCCGTCAATTAGCTTTATTCCGTGATATGTCGGCAACCGCTAATAATATAGCTAACGCTAATACTACCGGTTATTTATCAGAGCATATGCTGTTTAACTCATATCTCACTAAGGATATAAACCAACGTGTACAAAATGACATGGCATTTGCTAATGATATAGCTACCTATCATAATATGGAAAATGGCGCGATAAAGGCGACTGGTAATAAACTGGATGTTGCCATAGCTAGTGATGGTTTTTTCGCTGTGCAAACCCCTCTTGGAACTCGTTATACTAGAGCTGGTAGTTTTAAGATTGATGAGTTTGGAACATTAGTAACACCTGATGGTAATCCTGTATTAAGTGATAATGGTCAACCTATTTTGTTGCCGGAAAACGCTAAAGAGATAATTATTGGAGAGGCTGGGAATATATCGGTAGACGGCGCTGACTTAGTATCTATTGGTGTTTATAAATTTGACAATCCACAGCTTCTTGAGCGTCTGGCTGGCGCTATGTTCAAAAGCGAGATAGAGCCAGAACTGGAAGGTGAGCAGCGTGTTGTGCAAGGTGCTTTGTCAGGTGCTAATGTGAAACCTGTATTAGAACTTACTCATATGATGGATGTATCTAACTCAGTATCAAACACCGCGAAATTCATTGAAGTAATTTACGATTTGGAGAGGAAAACTTCTAACACTTGGGCGCAAATGTCACAATAAAATATTAGTTACCTGTAGGAAACATATAAGAAATATATAAAAGGAGAGCAAAATGAGATCTTTAGACATAGCAGCAACCGGAATGCTAGCGCAACAGCTTTACGTTGATGTTACCTCCCAAAATCTCGCTAATATTAATACCACCGCCTATAAATTACAACGTCCTGAGTTTCAGGATCTACTTTACCAAAATGAAAAAAGGGTTGGTGTAAACGCCGCTGACTCCGGCACGATCGTACCAACAGGTATTCAGCTTGGTCTTGGTGTTAAAACCGGAGCTGTATACAGAAATACCAGTCAGGGAACGCTACAAAATACTGGTAATACTTTTGACATAGCTATTCAAGGAAAAGGTTTCCTGCAAGTGACACTACCTAATGGTGAGCTCGCTTATACCAGAGCCGGTGCTCTGCAATTAAGCCCTAATGGAATTATCGTAACCGCTGATGGTAATCAGGTAGAGCCTGCTATAACTATCCCTGATAACGCCACTGGGATTAGCATAAATGAATCTGGCGAGGTATTCGCTGTCATCCCTAACCAGATAACTCCGCAAAATCTTGGTCAGTTCCAGACCGCTAATTTTATCAATGAGGCAGGTCTTCAAGCGATTGGTGGTAATATGTATAAAGAGACAGCGGCTTCTGGCGCGCCGGTTACGGGAACACCAGGTCAGGATGACTTTGGCACGATGTTACAAGGATACCTAGAGAATTCTAATGTTGACGCTGTAACCGAACTTACCAATCTTATTCGCGCGCAACGTGTTTATGAAATGAATAGTAAAGTAATCTCTAAGTCGGACGAGATGCTGCAAAACCTTAATCAAAGCGTATAATCAATATTAGCTATATGATAAAAAACCATACATCTTATATTTTAGCGCTTATTTGCTTTTGCTGCTTAATATTACCGGATTTATCCTTTGCCGCTAACGAGGAATCCTCCACGTCCAAAGAGTCATATATATTCAACATTACTAGGCAAGACGCGGAGAAAGCCATAGGTGATTCCCTTAGCAAATCACTATCTGAGGAAGGAGATTATTCTGGTGTGTCGGTAAAAGCCATTATGAATTACCGTAAACACACTCCATTATATTCATCTAACAAACCAATAAATGTTGAAATAAGAGGCTTACGTTACGATCAAAATAACAAAAGCTGGCAAGCGAATATGTTTATAGTAAGTGATAAAGACGTAGATAGCGCGATGCCGATCGCTGGTCGCTATATGATTATGAGTAAAATGCCGGTACTGAAGAAATCCGTACGCGGCGGGCAACTTATAAATAAATACGATATTGAGTTCAAATCTTTCCCACAAAAAAGAATAAACAGTAATAGTATAACAGATATAGCGGATATTATTGGCAAAACTCCTATCCGCTCCATATCAGCGGGAAGACCAATAAGAAAAAATGAAATATCCCGCCCTGCCCTGATAAGCAAAAACTCTCTGGTAAATATACGCTATAAAACGGCTAATATGGAGATAATAGCAACCGGTGAAGCTTTAACAGAAGGCGCGAAGAACGACACTATAGAGGTGCGTAACTCATCTAGCAAAAAAACTATGCGCGCGGTGGTGGTTAGCTCCAATCTCGTTGATGTAATAGCTCCTCTTGCTGTTAGCAGATCTATAAAAACCAGCGCCAATATCAATTACTAAGGAATGACATTATGATAGTTTCCAGAAAAATTCTTATTCTTCCTTTGTTGGCGATTCTTCCCTCATGCTCTAGCACGTTAGACAAGCTTGATGGGATAGGAAACCCTCCTAAGATGGCGGAGGTAGTAGACCCTACTATAAAGCCGGACTATAAGCCGATGAGCTGGCCGATGCCGGAAGTCGCTCCTCCCCAAAAGCAATACGCTAATTCGCTGTGGCAACCAGGGGCGAGAGCGTTTTTCCGTGACCAAAGAGCGTCAAGAGTTGGTGATATATTACGAGTAAATATAAAAATTGAGGATAAAGCCGAGTTGGATAACGAGACCGAAAGAGATCGTGATACCAGCGACAGTCTAGCCGCTCCTAATGTATTTGGTGTTGAGAATAAACTGTTCAGCCTAATACCAGGAAAAGCCGATGTTAGTAAGCTATTAAGTATAAACGGTGCGACCAACAGTAAAGGGCTTGGCAGTATTAAACGTAAGGAAAAAATAGAGACACAAATCGCCGCGCTAATTACACAAGTATTGCCTAATGGTAATTTTGTAATAGATGGCAAGCAGGAAGTAAGGGTAAATTTTGAGATAAGAGAGGTTTCCATCAAGGGTGTTGTGCGCCCAGAGGATATAGGATCAGATAACACTATTGACTCTACTCAAATCGCCGAGTCAAGAATATCTTATGGTGGTCGTGGACAGATCACCGATATGCAGCAGCCACGCTGGGGCAATCAAGCAGTTGAGATATTAGCGCCGTTTTAGAGTAGTATTATTTTGCCTCCGTGAAAGACTACTGTCTTTCACATGAGGCGTGCTCAAGGCTGGCACGACCTGCTGGTCGTGTTTCTTGTTCCTCATCTTTATGAATATCCCCTCTCCCTCTGGGAGAGGGTTAGGGTGAGGGGTTATTGTATATTTCGTCCTCGTGAAAATCTACTGATTTTCACATGGGACATAGCTCAGGGCTGGCACAGCCTACTGGCTGTGCTTCTTGTTCCTTATCTTTACGAATATCCCCTCTCCCTCTGGGAGAGGGTTAGGGTGAGGGGTATTTTCTATATTAACCTCAGGTATTTCCTACTGGAAATCCCATGAGGCATTGCTGAAGGCTCACTCGGTCTGCTGACCGAGTTTCTTGTTCCTCATTTTACAAATATCCCCTCTCCCTCTGGGAGAGGGTTAGGGTGAGGGTTTATTGTATATTTCATCCCCGTGAAAGACTACTGTCTTTCACATGGGATACAGCTTCGCTGGCTGAAGGCTCACTCAGTCTGCTGACCGAGTTTCTTGCTCCTCATATATCCTTGAAAAACAACATATTATTACTTGTTATATTATAAAAATAAATCCAGAATAATAATGATAAAAACCACCAACCCAAAACCGCTGTAACAAAAGCTTCACATAACTGACGCATTTTTATTTTGCAATTATATTACAGGATGGGTATGATGAAGGCGTATTGGTTTATTCTTTTTGAAAGATAGCATTGTGTGGAATTAGGCAAATGAATTGGGGAAATCAGAATATTAAACAATTTATGGATTCTACCACACCTCTTTTTGATAAGATTGGCGAGGTGGTTCAGCAGGGTGCACAGGCTGCTGGTGATTTTTTAACTAACACAATTGGAGGATGGCTTGACAAAGCAACCGCCGCTGTGCGAGGAATGGAAGCTAAGGCTTTGCCGCTTGGGGGTGGGAATAAATTGAGTGAAGCTGGAGCCGCAGTTGGCATGAGTCCAAGCAAATCGACACCTCTGTCACATGATGGACATTCACAGAAGATAGAGAAATCTGTTGGTCCTGAGAAACATAGATTTGCTGGCATAGATACAAGCTCTGTTAAAACCTCCAGTATTTCACATGATAATGGCATTAGTGTTAGCCATGTTAGCTTGGGCGATCTTGCTCCTCCACATGTTGGTATGAAGCAGAATATTGGTGGTCCAGGTATGGGGATGTTTAGTTAGTTAATATTTTTAGTCTGTAATAAAGTTGGGGTAATAGATATGGCTGCGCCTGTTAGTAGTAGTGGTAATTTGGATAGTATACTTGATTCATCAAGATTAAATGAAAAGATCAATGAACAGGCGCAGTTGATGATAGAGAGGATATCTAATCATCTGGATACGCATGGTGTCAAGTATAGCGGTGATAGAGAATTACCTAATTCGTCACCACCGGCGAACGAGCAGTCTACGCAACATATTAAACAACAGCAAGAACAAGAAAACGATAAGCCAACAAGATAGAGTTTTCTTGTTTCTCCAGTGTAGATGCTGATATTTATTAACAATTCACTTCTGAAGAAACTATTTTAGCAAATGGAGTAATGGAAGCGGGAGTCGCTTATTACTACAATCTTCCTTCTTTTATCGCGTCGCTTAGAAAAGCGTTGAGTCTGGTCTGCCACCCCTTACCAGACGCGCGTAGGGCTTCAATGACATCTTCATCAAGACGAATTTTGACCGGCTGCTTAGGGTGTTCGCTAACGGGGCGACCAACACGACGTGCTTTCTTAAAAAAAGCATCTCCTAACTCATCAATATTATCTTCTTCCCTTGTTCCTCTATATTTGCTTTTCATATCTATCCTTTTCTCTTCTGTTAGCCAGAACTATAGCTAAGATATTCCTGATCTATTACTCTACTCCCACCTTGCGGGGGAGTCAAAAATTGAAGAAAGTAATGATTCAATTTTTGGTGGGGGGTGTGTATGTCTGCCTGCTATTCTACCCCCCTCCGCTCAATCTGCGCTGTCACTTGATTTCGCGTGCTCCACCCGCAAGGGGGGAGCGGTTTTTTGATCATATAATATCCCCTCTCCCTCTGGGAGAGGGTTAGGGTGAGGGGTGTTTTCTATATTCGCCTCCGGTATTTCCTACTGGAAATCCCATGAGGCATTGCTGAAGACTCACTCGGTCTGCTGACCGAGTTTCTTGTTTCCTAAACACTATTCCCTATAGCCTAACGCCATGTCGATTGCATTTAGGTATCAGGCACTGGACATGACACTGTCATGCCGTCTTTATGACGGCATCCGGTTTTGAAAAGCAGAGCTTTTCACTGGATTGCTCCGCAATCCACCAGACCCCGCAAGCTCTTTCTTATATATTAGGGAGAGCGGTTTTTTGATCATACAGAATTCCTTCTTATCCATGGTTGGGTTTAGGGAAATACCATGCTCTCTTTGATTAGAAACGTCTTAGATATATAATAGCCCAATCAATTCGCTCTAGCCGACAATACCGGTTTTTTTGGATAATTATCATTGGCTGTTCGTAGTGAAGGTTTCTTCTTATTAGATTTCTTATCAGACAGCCTCTTTGCTTGCTGTCTTTGCAATTTATCAAATCCTTTATCAAGCATTTTCATCATCGCCTGATCACGTGACTTAGCGGTTCTCCCTCCCATTATAACCCCAATAATCTTGTGATTGCCACGCCTTGCGGAACTAACCAAATTAAAACCTGAAGCGTTAATATATCCGGTTTTAATACCATCGGCTCCTTTATATTTTTTGACTACATCGTTATGTCCACGATAATGCACTCCAGCATAATTAAAAGAAGTAAGCTTGAACAAATGGTAATATTCTGGGAAATCACGTTTTAAGGCGATGCCAAGCTTTGC
The DNA here is from genome assembly GCA_041396965.1 of Rickettsiales bacterium. Lineage (NCBI taxonomy): Bacteria > Pseudomonadati > Pseudomonadota > Alphaproteobacteria > Rickettsiales > Rickettsiales bacterium. The sequence continues at coordinate 810,631 of JAWKXN010000001.1, read as the reverse complement.
CATGTCATAAGCTGTGGTTATTTGTTGATTATTAGGCAGACCATTAGGATTACGATATACCGTATTTTTCATACCTAAAGCCCTCGCCTTCTTAGTCATCATAAGCGAAAATTTCCAAGTTGTCCCACCTAGTTTTTCGGCGAGTACCACCGATGAGTCATTCGCTGAGCGCACTATCAGGCTTTTTATCGCGTCCCTCACTGTTATAGTATCACCTTTTTTAAGTGATATATTAGTTTGTGGTTGGGCGGCGGCTTTTTTAGAAACTTTAAGCTTTGTACTCATTGTTATCTTTTTTTTCTTAAGAGCGTCAAAAGTAAGATACAAAGTCATCATTTTAGTAAGAGAGGCTGGGTAACGAGTTCCACCCGCATTTTTCTCGTATAGAATACGACCAGTTTTAGCGTTTACTACTAAGGCGGAAAATTTACGGTGATATTTTGGCTTTGCTTTTTTCTTATAACTACTACGTTTAGCATAAGCATCATTCTCGTAAAACGGAGTAGACACCGATACCGGTAGAAAAAAAATAGTGGCTATAATTAGTATACGCAGAGCTAACTTCATAAAAACGCTTTTGCTTATCATGATTTACATATTTACGGTACATTTTTTACATAAAAATGTGAAGTTCAAAATTTAATTTCGTGAATAAAGAATTTAGGAACCTCTACGAAATTGATATTTCGTGGATACTCTCATGATTCGTAGTAGATATAATTATATAAAAACAAAAATATGGTTAAAGTTTGTCCCAAAATGTAGTGATTGATAGTAAAATAATATACTACACTTGACACGTTATAATAATATAACTATATTCTGAACAGATAATGTTGCATTGCATCAAAGTAGAATTTTCCGATGATAGTGTGACATAATGTCATGCTTGGTTTTATTGTTCTTAGTCGGAAGATTTATATCAGGCGTTTAATATTTAATAAATTACAATAGGTTAATGGAGAATTATTATGAGTCAACAAGCTAAAAAGTCTTCTGGGCAGTCCGCTAGCAAAGTGGCTGGCTCGACAGCTAGTAAAGCAGCTAAAAACACCTTAGAAGCTGTGGAATCATCTCGTGATTCAGCGGAAAATGTCGTAAGAATCAGCTCTTCGGCAGTTAAAGATCTTCTGTCAAATGGCGCTTCAGAAGCTCAGAAAGTACAAGAAAAAGCATTTGAGATGGGACGTGAGAGCGCTCAGCAAATCTCAAAATCAGCTGACGCGATTAATAAGTCTTTGTCTGAAATGATGACAATTTCTCGTGACAATGTTGAGGCGGCGATAGAATGCGGAAACCTTACCGCTTCTTTAGCGAAAGACGTAAGTGGTGAGATAGTTGAGTACGCGAGCAAATCATTCTCTGAGAATGTAGAGCTTTCTAAAGATATTTTCGCTTGCCGTACCATAAATGATATGGTTGATTTACAAACAAGAGTTATCAAAAATTCTTTTGACAGCCTGCTTAATCAGTCTGGAAGAATTAGCAATATGTTCTTTGAGTTTAGTTCTGAAGCTCTTGAGCCAATAAATGAGCGTATGTCTCAGGCAAGTGAGCAATTAAGCAAAACTTTTTCTGAAGTCGCTTAAATATATATATCCTCATAAGGTAATAAGCTTAAAAATCGGGAATCAATCATGATTCCCGATTTTTTTTGGGTGCGTATACACACCATCGTATCGTTCTACGCTACCTCTTTCTTTTCTTTTAGTATATTTTCCAACCAATCACGCCCATCCATATTTTCAATATAATGAATAAGAGCGATAACGACTTTTTTATCAAATGACTTATTCGCCTGTTCAAGCAATATCTCACTTGCTTTTTCTACATCAAGAGCCTCTCGCCATGAACGTGGGCTTACCATACCTATAAAAGCATTTGTCACCGCTATAATTCTCGCTGATATTAAAATATCCTCTCCTTTAATTTTGTATCTACCTGTACCATCCCATTTTTCTTGCCATTGCTTCAATGTTTGCGCTACTGGTCCATCAAAAGATATTTTCTCTAACATAACAGATATATTATCCATAGAATTACGGATTACTTCCCGTTCGGAATCACTTAGTTTTTCATTTTTAGTAAGCAAGTCTTTGGGAACTATTATTTTTCCAACATTCATCAAACTAGCGGCGGTAGCGGTCGTTTCTACCATCAAGCTATCAAGATTCATATATTTAGCGATACGGCCAGCAAGCGTTGATACCATAGATGAGTGATTGGCGGAGAAAGGATCTCTACTATCTACCAAACTTAAAAGTGTCTCAATAAGCTGTTTTTGTATTGATACCCTTCTTTCTCTTTCGTAGTGGATTTCACTTATATCTTGCTCAACCACTAAGACTCCTGAAGTGTTTTCGGGAAGCGTGCTGACTGGTATCTCAGGAACCGGTATATATCCAGAACGTATTATTATATCCCTATTATTGCTGTCACTGTCCTTATTTGTATTAGTAGAAAATTGCTTAGAAGGCACTTTATATACATCATATATTGTCTTATTTTCTGATAAAGCTTGCTCACAATTTTTGGCGATATGCCGATTATGAGCTTTTCCAAGAATATCAGTTACTGTTTTGCCGACTATATTTTCAGGTGACATACTACAATTATCAACCAACTTCTTATTGGCAAACCAGTATGTCTGGTTATTATCAACTATATAAAGTGTTTCCGGTTGGTTATCAGTAACCAAACGTAGAAGCTTTTCCTGATTTTTTGCTTTAATAGCTACTTTTTTGAAATATTTTGACGCTATCACAGAATGACGTGAATATGAATACCACCAAACGATAATAATCAGCATAACAACTATGGCGATAGCAAGAGAGAAAATAGCTGACAAGCTGCTGCGATACGCCCCACTCTTAGCGAAAGCCTCACTTTTATCTATTTTTACTATCAATATCCAGTCAGCTCCAGCTATATCTATAAATCTAGAAGTCGCTAAAACATCCTGATTTCTATAATCCTTTTGTTCGGAAGAAAAGTCGTTTACAGACTTCACTAGGTAAGCTTCAGCGGAACTATCTATGGTATCTGTTGTAATATCAATATTATTACCTAGTAGCTCGCTACCATCACGCAGCGGAGAGATATATTCTAATTTATCTTGCTTCACTCTTGCCAGTAATATTTCTAGAGTATTCTCTATAGAACCCGGCTGTTTTAACAAGTTGAATAGATTTGCGTCTATGGTCTTTATCGCTACTACTTTTCCAATAATAGACTCCTCATTCCGTTCACCTTGAATAGAATATACCGGAGATATAAATCCTATATATGGAATACCATCGCTATTCTTCGCTAAATCAATGAATCCATCCTCAGCCTTATTATATTTACCAGCATAGTCCGTGATATTATTCCTTACGGATTCCTTTAACGGTGTGGAAACTATCATATTATTATTTTTGTCAAGCACCATAATACCACTACTACCGCCTGCCGTAACATTTGCTGGTATATTATCAATATTTTTATCACCAATAAATCCAGTACGTTTCGCGGTAAAAAGCAGTAGATTTCTTAGATATGATTTCTGTGATGGCTCTATGTTGTTATGCCCATTCTTACCGTCCTGTTTTATAACGCTAAGTTCAGTGAGGTAAATTCCAAGAGATGGGTTATCGGCTAAACTTCTTATTTCAGAAAAGTTATTATTTATAAAATTATTTATTTCACTAGCCCTGCTTTCAGCTACCAGATTTAATCTTTCTTTCCATCTTTGTAGGTCACGGGCGTAATCCTTATTATTAAAGTATGATATCATGAAAACCCCGCCAATTATAATGGAAACGACTAGGGTGACGATACCATATAACCATGGAGAATTATAAAACTTGGTATCTTCCAGAAATTCATCTGATTCCAAAACGGTGTTTTTCATTTTTATCTCCTTAAATAACACAATAACGTTTTTTATATTTTACATGTTAGGTTGATATGTCCACCAGTTGTTTTCGTTTATACCATATATTGGGCGGTAATGATAAATCTTTAACGCTGATACAACTTGCTTAATTTGATTATCCAAAACATTTAACTTATTATCGTCATCATATACTCCGAGAACAGCGTGAATAATACCACCAAGATTTAGATCCTGAACAATCATTATACGCATTCTGCTCGCTGGAACTCCAAGAGCACGCAGCGAATAATATTTCGTTATCGCGTAATCCTCACAATCACCACTTATATCTATAAATTCATATAAAGTTTCCCAATAATCATTAATTCCCCAGTTTATTTGGTCTATTACATAAGGATATTTGTTAGCCCAGTCATTGACTTTTTTTAGCTTGGTATGGAGTGATTCACCCTGTAGGTTATCTATCAGCTTTTTCCAATCCTTTACTGTACATGGGTAATAAATAACAGTTCCACATTTACTATCTGGCATCTCAAGTTGGGCTGAATAACGCTCTATCATACCAGTCCATTTAGGAAACGGGGTAATGTCACTAAACACCGATTCTCTCATATTGAAATATGATCTATAACTACCATATGATAGTGATGGATATATCAACATCACTATCAATAATTTTATAAAAAAAAATGGAAATAATTCGCGATTACCAATCATGATAATATCTTTTATAACTAATATTATATCACTGCAAACTATTTTATTCGCAAATAAATGTGTTTTTTTTACAACAGATAAAACAAAAAAGTGGAACTATTTTTTATGGGAAAAACATACAAAAAAAATAAAATAAATATAAAATTTTATATATAAATTATTTTCTACAACCAAGCCTCAAAGCCAATTACAACAGAACACACTTCGTTTCACAGCCGTAACATTGCGTTCTCCAGATATACACGCCATATTATTAACGACCATAAAATTAACTAACAAAAATACAGGCTTAGTTTTCATGTTAATAAAATATTTATATTTTACAATTATTAATAAAGGCATATTCATTTGCGCGGTGTAAGTGAATATCATGTAATAACGAAATGGAGTTTGTTATGACCGTTGCTAAAAAAACCGCGGCTAAAAAGAAACCAGCCGCTAAGAAGAAAACGGCAGCTAAAAAGCCGGCTGTTAAAAAGGTAGCTGCTAAAAAGCCAGCCGCTAAGAAGAAAACAGCAGCTAAAAAGCCGGCTGTTAAAAAGGTAGCTGCTAAAAAGCCAGCCGCTAAGAAGAAAACAGCAGCTAAAAAGCCGGCTGTTAAAAAAGTAGCCGCTAAAAAGCCAGCCGCTAAGAAGAAAACAGCAGCTAAAAAGCCGGCTGTTAAAAAAGTAGCCGCTAAAAAGCCAGCCGCTAAGAAGAAAACAGCAGCTAAAAAGCCAGCTGCGAAATTGGTTAAAAAATCAGCGGCTAAAAAGCCTTCAAGATCAAAACCTAAAGCTAGTCTTAGACTAACCGCAGGTTCTATGGCTGCTAAAAAAGTAACACCTATACGTCTTTAATAGACAGTAGGTTTATCTTTATAAAAAAAGGAGGCTTAATTTGGCCTCCTTTTTTATATTCCATCCTCACCTAGATAAGCACGACAGATGGCCTAACCTACCACTCTTCTTCCTAGACTATTTACCTAACCCAAATGATAGGTCCTTAATAAAGTTCACTGCCACATTTACCTTATCCTCATCACTAGCTTTATTTATTTTATCAACTAGTGCTGAGCCAACTACCACAGCATCCGAGAAATCCGCCACCTCTTTTACCTGTTCCGCTGTTTTTATCCCAAATCCGACTGCTACCGGAAGTTTTATGTGAGCTTTCAAATTTTCTATTCTGGTTTTAAGCTCTTTGCTATTTGCTGAGCTTGTGCCAGTGATCCCTGTTATTGATATGTAATAGATAAATCCACCAGCGGACGCAGAAAGCGTTTTTATCCTATCATTACCACTAGTTGGCGCGATAAGACGAATTAAATGTAACCCTGTTGAATCCAAATAAGGGCGTATCTCCGCCTCCTCTTCCGGCGGAAGATCAACTATAATAACACCATCAACACCGGCACCAACCGCGTCTTTACAAAATTTTTCCGTTCCATATTTATAGATAGGGTTAAAATATCCCATAAGTATTATTGGAGTTGTGTTATTATTAGCACGGAATTCGCTTACCATATCTATGATAGATGAGACACTAGCTCCAGCTTTTAGCGCTCTTATACCAGCCTCTTCAATAGTTTTTCCATCTGCCATCGGATCAGAAAACGCCATTCCAATTTCTATTATATCAGCTCCCGCCTCTGGCAAGGCAGCGAGTATACGAGCTGATGTTTTAGCGTCAGGATCATAACCCATAATAAACGGGATAATAGCTGCGCGCTTCCGCTCCTTCAATTTTTTGAATGTGTTTTCAATACGCTCTGTGCTCACAACTCAACTCCCAGAGCTTTGGCAACGGTAAAAATATCCTTGTCACCTCTGCCACATAAATTGACTATAATAACGTGTTCTTTTGGTAATTTAGGGGCTATTTTAGCGGTATACGCCAAAGCATGCGACGGCTCAAGAGCGGGGATTATGCCTTCAAGCTTGGACACCACCTGAAAAGCTTCTAAAGCCTCATCATCGGTTATAGATACATATTCCACCCTACCACTTTCATAAAGCCATGAGTGTTCAGGGCCAATTCCGGGATAATCAAGTCCGGCTGAAATTGAATGAGCGTCTAAAATCTGTCCATTGTCATCTTGCAATAAGTAAGTCCGGCTTCCATGCAACACACCGGCGGAGCCTCTAGCGATTGAAGCAGCGTGCTTACCGGAATCAAGTCCAAGTCCGGCGGCTTCTACCCCGATCATTTTTACTGAATCATCATTGATAAACGGGTAAAACAGACCGATAGCATTACTGCCTCCACCTATTGAGGCTATCAAGCTATCTGGCAGCTTACCTTCAGCTTCCCATAGCTGTTTTTTTGCTTCATTACCAATAACTGATTGAAAATCACGTACCATTTCGGGATAGGGAGCAGGACCGGCGGCAGTTCCAATCAAGTAAAAAGTATCACTTACGTTAGTTACCCAATCACGCAGAGCCTCATTCATCGCGTCCTTAAGGGTTTTACTACCAGAACTAACTGGAATTACCTCCGCGCCAAGCAGTTTCATCCTAAAAACATTCGGAGCCTGACGCTCAATATCTTTAGCACCCATGTAAATTACGCATTTAAGACCGAATAGAGCACAAACGGTGGCTGTTGCTACCCCATGCTGCCCTGCGCCTGTTTCCGCTATTATACGCCCCTTCCCCATGCGTTTTGCGAGCAATATCTGCCCCACACAATTATTTATCTTATGGGCTCCGGTATGATTAAGCTCATCACGCTTAAAATATATTTTGGCTCCACCACAATGTTCGGTAAAGCGCGGAGCGAAATATAGAGGAGAAGGTCGTCCTACATAGTGAGTCAAATAATACTCTATTTCCCTATGAAAAGACTCATCATTTTTTGCTCTTTTATATTCCTCTCCTACCTCCAATATTAGTGGCATCAAGGTTTCAGCAACATATTTTCCGCCAAAAATACCGAAATGACCATCAACCGATGGTTTATCATACAAATTTTTGCTATTTTCAGCTTTAATGCTATCAAGACTCATTTCTAACTATTTCCATAAATTCTTTAATCATAGAAGCGCTTTTTACACCCGCTTTCTCCTCAACACCAGAGGATAAATCTATCATCTTCGCTTTTGTCCGTAAAATTGCCTCTCTTACGTTGTCTTTATTGAGACCACCAGACAAAAACCACGATATTTTTATACTATCTCTTACGCTATCGTCATCCATTACTGACCAATCAAAGCTGATCCCATTGCCGCCAGCAAGAGAGTTATTATCTTTTGGTTTAGCGTCAAACAATAAAAAATCAACTAACTCATAAAATTCGTTCGCACGTTTAACATCGTTGCTGTCACGTACTGATATTGCTTTTATTACTCCTACATCCGGCAATATGGACTTTATTTTGGTTATTCTATCAGCGGATTCATTACCATGTAGTTGGATAAAATCAGGCAGAGGATTCATAGCTAATATTTTCCGCAACAAATCATCATCTGGGTTTACCGTTACTATGACTGCCTTTATATAATCAGGCAATTTACTTACTAGATTAGCCGCCTCTTGTAGCTCTATGTGACGTGGTGATTTGTGATGATAAACAAAGCCAGCGTAGTCAGCTCCTTCCTGTGTTATCGCCTCAATGTCATCAGTGGTTTTAAGACCACATATTTTTACCTTAATGCTCATCTATTTTTATTTTTGCTTTTCAATGGCAAGGCTGGCATATTCACTTTCACTACGCATTGACTTATTCTCATTTTCCAGAATCACACAACGCTTCTTGATTTTTCTTAGAGAATTTCTGAGTTTCATTATCTCCATATTACTGACAAGACTACCCATAATTATGCCGAATATTACACATAACAGAGAAAAAATAAAAAGCGGCAGTTCTATTAAATATGGGAACGGGAAAAGATTAATTGAGACGATTTCTTTATTTACAGCGCAAAACGCTATCAAAAAAATACTGACTATAATAAATAACAATGTTTTTATAAATCCCACTTCACACCTCTCTTACCTATCAAAGTATGATTTAGTCTAAACTTATTTTTTTACTATGACAAGAGCGGGAATATAAATAAAAATTTGGTTTATCTAGCTTATCATTACAGGTGGTTTATTGATACGCTCACGTAGCTCTTTTCCGGTACGGAAATATATAGCGTAGCGTTCTCCTATGCTAACCTCATTACCGTTTTTAGGATTACGAGCTTTACGCGATTCACGTTTGCGTATTGAAAAAGCGCCAAAGCCACGCAGCTCAACACGACCTCCCTCTACCAGAGTAGCGGATATATTATCAAATATTGTATCAACAAGAGCCTCTATGTCTCTCTGATACAGATGAGGATAACGTTTAGAAAGACGAATTATGAGTTCTGATTTTGTCATTGGCATCTCCAAGAAACTATTGAACTAAAAGCAATTAATTCAGTTAAGGATGCCATAATGCGAGTAATCCGTCAAGCTTAACTCTACTTTTTTGCCAAAAATCACCAACTACCCCATTGATAATACGGTCTATTAATGGGTGCTCCTCCTCAATTTCCACGTCGGAAATAGTTAATTTAGGGTTAACATTGCGATTTTTTGCTAACCATTCCACTGCTTCTTTTTCACCACCAATAGCGTCAATCAGCTTATTTTCAACAGCTTGGGTGCCGCTATATACTCTACCATCGGCTAAAGAAACCACTTTTTTACGGGGCAATTTACGCCTTTCGGTGGTTATGTCCACAAAATGATTATAAAAATCCATAATCATATCTTTTAACACTTTTTCTGCCGCTGGATTCGCTTTCTCAAATGGAGATGGAGAGGCCTTAAGTGGTGATGACTTGATAGTAATAGGATTTATTCCAAGCTTTTCTATAAGCCCTGTTATTTCCGCTGTTTCTATTACAACCCCAATTGACCCAGTTATAGTACCCGGTCTTGCCAGTATGTAATCTCCGCCAAGAGCTATCATATAACCAGCTGAAGCACTTACTGAGCGCATTACGCTTACTACTGGCTTAATCTTAGCGAGCTCACGCAGGCGGGTGTAAATCTCCTCCCCTCCAACAGCGCTGCCACCCGGTGTATCAAGCCAAACAATAACCGCTTTTGCTTTTCTATCATTTTTGATGTCTGAGATAAGGTCATAAACTCTTTGATCATCGCCAACAAAACCAGAAATAGTAAGACGAGCGATATAATCACCACCTTTTTTATTAGAATCAGGCACTATAACATTACGCGCGGCTACTAAAGCGGTAACTATCGCGAATAAAATAGCCAGAGCTTTCCACTTATTTACCTGCTTTTTAAGATAAAGACGATCTATCAGTGAATCCGCCTTAATACTCATGACTAATCTCCAGAAAATATAAAAATTAATTACAAATTATAAAACAATATGGTCAGCATAAAATCAATGCTGACCATATACAAGTAAAATATAAATTATGGATAAATTATAGTGGTCTACTATATAAAATCAAATAACAATTAAGTGAGTAACTGGCTACTAATCGCTATCTTTTTTCTCCTCATTAGCGGCGTTAAGAGCGGCTCCTAATATATCACCAAGCGACGCTCCACTATTTTCAGAACCATACTCACTGATAGCCTTTTTATGCTCATCAACCTCAAGAGCCTTGATAGAAATGTTAACTTTCCCACCACTAACAGAAGTAACTTTAGCGTCAACCCTATCGCCAACAGCGAAACGTTCTGGACGTTGATCTTGACGTTCGCGGGCTATATCTGATCTTTTAATGAAAGACGCTATAGTGTTATCATCACCTAGTGTGACCGTTATACCATCATCACTAACCTCACTTACGGTACAAGTAACTATGTCACCCTTATTTATCTTGCCAGATGAAGAGTTAGTCATATTCTCAGGCGCTTCGCTAAGCTGTTTAACACCAAGACTAATACGTTCTTTTTCAACATCTATAGTAAGAATCTTAGCTTTTATAACGTCACCTTTTTTATAATTTTTGATAACAGCGTCGCCTGATTCTGTCCAGCTGAGGTCAGAGTGGTGTATAAGACCGTCAATATCGCCTTCCAAAGCTATAAACAGACCGAAATCGGTTATGTTACGAATTTCACCCTCTATAACATCATCAACCTTTACTTTCTCGGCATAAACAGCCCATGGATTTTCCTCACATTGCTTCATACCAAGACTTATGCGGTGTTTAGAAACATCTATCACCAATACCACAACTTCTACTTCCTGACTTACGGAAACTAGCTTAGACGGGTGGATGTTTTTCTTAATCCATGAAATTTCAGACACGTGAACCAAACCTTCTATACCAGGCTCTAGCTCAACAAAGGCACCATAATCAGTTATATTGGTAATTTTACCGGTAAGCTTGGTACCAACGGTATATTTCTCAGCTGCATCTTGCCATGGATTAGTTTCTAATTGTTTCATACCAAGCGATACACGCTTCGTATTCTGGTCAAACTTAGTAACCATAACTTTCACATTTTGACCAATAGATAGTATTTCAGTTGGATGGCTGATGCGTTTCCATGATATATCGGTGACGTGCAGAAGACCATCTATTCCGCCCATATCAATGAACGCTCCGTAATCAGTTATATTTTTAACGATACCGTCAAGAACCTGCCCTTCTTCTATTTTCTCTAGAAGATCATTGCGAGCCTCAACACGTGATTCCTCAAGTATGGCACGTCTTGAAACTACTATATTACCACGTTTGCGATCCATTTTAAGGATTTGGAAAGGCTGCGATATATTCATAAGTGGGGTAATGTCTCTAATCGGGCGAATATCAACCTGACTACCTGGTAAGAACGCGATCGCTCCTTGAATATCAACAGTGAAACCACCTTTAACTCTGCCAAAAATAGTTCCCTCAACTCTTTCAGAATTAGCGCAACATTTTTCTAGTTTGACCCATGCTTCCTCACGCAGAGCTTTCTCTCGTGAAAGAACAGTCTCACCATTTTTATTTTCTATTCTCTCCAGATAAACATCTACCTCATCACCAACCGCTATTTCCGCTGAGTTGCCACCAACAGAGAATTCACGAAGAGGCACACGACCCTCTGATTTCATTCCAACATCAATGATAGCTAGGTCTTTTTCTATTCCTATTACGGTACCTTTAACTACCGAGCCTTCGCTCTTACCATCCTCGTTTTGTGACTCTTCAAATAATTTACCAAAATCTTCTATTTCTACATTTTCATATGCTTTCGCGGCTTGTGACATAACAGCTAATTCTTTCCATTTTTGACTATAAAAGCGGCAAAAGCCTAAGCTGATACCGTCAGTTATAATACATCATAATATTCGCGAAACGTTGGCGCACGTTTCATTGTTAATAAAAAAACAAAAAATACAAAGGGTTGCGCCAAATACCCTTTGGTTCAATTAAAAAAACCCAGCGATTATCGGGCAAAAATACAGGAAAAGCAAGAAATTTTTGATACGGCTTATGGCTAACTCAGTATGTTGGAAATTATTTATATTTCGCCTCCGTGAAAATCTACTGATTTTCACATGGGACATAGCTCAGGGCTGGCATGACCTTCTGGTCATGCTTCTTGTTCCTTAATGCCTAACCTCTAATTCCTCTTTTATATTCTATATTCGCCTCCGGTATTTCCTACTGGAAATCCCATGAGGCATAGCTGAAGGCTCATACAGCCTGCTGGCTGTGCCTCTTGTTCCCTAACACCTAAGCTCTAAACACTTAATAAACACGAATTCATGTTTGATTATAGTACCAGCTCAGACTATAAACCATGCCTATGTCTCTTGCCAAATATTCTAAACAACTGTCATTGCTAGCTAAAATAGCCTTTATGCTGCTTGCCTTCTGGTTTGTGGTCAAAACTGTTGATATGGAAGAGTTAAGAACAATGTTAAAAGCACAGGATCGCTACGTGCTTATGGAAGTCGCTTTCTTACTGTCAATGCAGATATTTCTGGGTGCTCTACGCTGGCGATTACTTCTAATCTCACTATCTGAAAGCAGCAAAAATACATTATCTTTTTTGAAATCACTAAAAACATATTATATAAGTATATTTTTTAACTGTTGCTTACCCGGCACTGTTGGTGGTGATGTTGTAAGGGTATGGCTGGTAAAATCTGATGGAATACCACTTACAACAGCTATCAGCTCGGTAGTGATTGACCGCTTACTAACATTATTCGCTCTGGTACTTATGGTATTTTTAACTGTGCCTATTTTTGCTAGTTATCTAAAAATCAACGCATGGATTCCAGTTCCTATTTTTCTATTGTTTATTATTATTGGATTATGGAGCTTGTTTAATTTAGAAAAAGTGGTAAAAAAAATACCTCTGATAAAATCAATGCATTGGCTTGAGCATATTTTGCAAAGCCTGCGCCTAGTAATGAAAAAACCAAAGACGACAATATGTTCTATATTATACGCTGTATCAGCGCATATAACATTTTGTCTTTCCGCGTATCTACTAGCTGAAAGCTTTGGCACACCTATATCTCTTATCGCCTGCTTTACTTTAATCCCTTGGGTATTGTTGATTGCGATAATCCCTATTTCCATAGGTGGGTGGGGACTTAGGGAAGTAGCGATGATATTTACACTATCTCTCATTGGTGTACCAAAAGAAGCAGCTTTGGCTCTTTCTATACAGCTTGGTCTTATGGCGATAATAATTAGTGTGCCAGCTGGAATATTATGGATTGTAAATCGTAAATCCAATCATGAGACAAAAATTAATTAATTCCTCATTTTTCCAATTCTACAGTTCTCTAACAAAAATCTCGGAAGCTAATACAAAATATTCCCCTTCCGGTGTTTTCCCTTAATCACTAATGTCATCATTATGGCAAAGAGAAATACCAAAAAAGAAAATAGCGTAAAATCTGTAGATATTAATGACATTGATTACATTAAAAAGATAACACTCAAACTATTAAATGTTATTGAACAAGCTATTGAATATCTCAAAGGTGAAAATAGCGAAAAAATAGAATCTCATGAGAAAAAACATAATTTACTATTTGGAAGTAAAACGTCACTAGCCGCGACGCTAGTAACTCTTGCCAATTTGTTGGTTGAGCTCAACCAGATAAGCTCCAACGAGGCTGGAAACAATACCGGCAATATGACCGCTAAAGACTCACAGGACAATATCTCAAATAAGCTTTCAGAAAATGATATAGCTCTAGTTGAGGCTTTTGTACGCAAACTAAAAAGCGTAAAAAAAGTGTAAGTCTATGCCAAAATGGTATGATGATTTACTCTCCAACAGCTTTTCTACTTTTATTGGCAAGAGCCTTACTACTGCCGATCCATCAGCGAGATTCTTACCTAATTGGCATATTGACCTAATCGCTGAATATCTAGAAGCCGCTAGAAATTCGCAAATAAGCCGGCTTATTATAAATATGCCGCCACGCTCGCTAAAATCCATATGCGTAAATGTCGCTTGGCCAGCATGGATACTTGGTCATAATCCAAGCGAGAGAATTATAACCGCTAGTTACGCCTCATCACTAAGCGTTAAACATTCCATTGATTGTCGTAACATTATTATTAGCGATTGGTATAAACGTGTGTTTCCTAAAGTAATTCTTGCCAGCGACCAAAACCAGAAACAACGTTTTATGACTACAAGAAAAGGCTTTCGTTTAGCTAGTTCGGTTGGAGCGAGTGTAATTGGTGAAGGCGGTAACTTCCTGATAATTGATGATCCAATAAGTCCAGCAAAAGCAATGAGCGGGATATGGAGGAGCAAAGTTAATGATTGGTTTGATCACACTTTCTCAACAAGGTTAAATGATAAAAAGAATGGGGTTATAGTTCTGGTAATGCAGCGTTTACACTGTGATGATTTAAGCGGTTACTTACTTGAAAAAGGCGGTTGGGAACATTTATGCCTACCGGCGGTAAGTATGCGGAGTAAAAAATATGATTTTGGTAATGTCACGAAGCTATTTACTGAAGGTGAGTTACTACATTACGGACGCGAGGACGCTAGTCTAATTGAAAGAGCAAGGATAGAGCTTGGCTCGCAAGCATTCGCGGCGCAATATCAACAAAATCCGAAACCAGAAGAAGGTGAGATGGTAAAAAAAGATTGGCTGTTACGCTATGATGAAATTCCAGAAAATATTGAGTCCATAGTGCAAAGCTGGGATACGGCGATTAAAAGCGGAGAACATAATGATGCCAGTGTTTGTCTTACTTTTATTGAGGTAGACGGCAGAAGTTATTTAACTGACTCAATAGTTAAGCGTATTGAATATCCTGACCTTAAACGTCTATTTTACCAACAAGCGGAAAAACATCAACCAAACACTATTTTGCTAGAAGACAAAGCTAGTGGTCAGCAGCTATTGCAGGATATAGGGCGAGAAAGCCATCTGCCAGTTATTGGTATAAAACCAAAATCAGATAAAATAACTAGATTCGCCGCCATTTCAGCGATGATTGAGGCTGGAAAACTTATTCTACCAAATCGGGCGACATGGCTTACTGATTTTGAAAGCGAGCTGCTATCCTTCCCTAAAGGCAGGCATGATGACCAAGTAGACGCTCTTACCCAATATCTTGATTGGAAAAGAATGAGGATATGGGAGAAGCCAACCATCAGAAAATTATAGTCATTTTTATGGCAGTACATGGTCAGATAAAATTGTATATTCTTTTTAATTTTTTGTTAAATAAATTAACCTATTATCACAATTAATTTCTTAATTAATTAATTTTTTACGGTTTAACTAAGAGGAGATTATGTCAAACGACGCTATAAATTCATGGGTTGACAGAGCGGCAAACAATCAGCAGCCGCAATCCACCAACTCAGAGATAAAAGTGATAAAGCGCGAGGTTCAATCACGTGGTAATATTATCATGAATGTCGCGGAGAAAATCCGTCCATTCCTACTTAAAATGTTTGAAGGTGTGCGTGATGAGAACGGGATATTATTACAGCCGGCTCATATACGTGGTATAGCTCTCAATATGGCGCAAGGCATCGTAAAAGAACAAGAGTCTAATAACTAAATAAATAGCAAATATCACAACGGGAAAACAACATGAAGCAGATAAGCGAAGAAAGTTTAGAAAAACACTTAAGAAATAATGTTGAGTCGGCTGTTTTTCAACAAATATCACCTGAAGCACTTAAAGAAGGAATAGCTGGTATGGCGACATCAATTAACGCTAAAGGCACAAATATAGGTAGAGGAAGATAATTTATACCCATTATGAATAAAAATAAGTTTCTGTGACTAGAGACTAACTTAAGCCCGCCGGATTCCAGCGGGCTTCTTTTTTATGATACTCATTTTGTCCGCTGAAAGTTGTTTATATTTCACCTCCGGTATTTCCTATTGGAGATTTTATTTTGCTCCCGCTGCGGGATTACTGTCCCTTGCACTTGTCTCGCCGTAGCGCGTAAGCGCAAAGACGGATGGAGCATTGATGAAGGCTCGTACGACCTGCTGGTCATACTTCTTGCTCCTCAATTCGTCATTTCCTCAATTCCTATGAGATAGCTTTTCTCGCTAATGTGTCCGCCCGCTCGTTCATAGCGTGACCATTATGTCCCTTCACCCAATGCCACTTAATATCGTGCGCGACGACTGCTTTTTCTAGCCTTTGCCAATATTCCACATTTTTTACCGGTTTCTTGTCGGCGGTTTTCCATCCCCTTGCCTTCCAATTTTCCATCCACTCGCTGATACCTTTTAACACGTAAGTGCTATCACTATACAAATCAACCTTGCACGGTTCTTTAAGAATCTCCAAAGCGGAAATTACCGCCATAAGCTCCATACGGTTGTTAGTAGCATCATCCTCACCACCAGAAATTTCCTTTTCTTTATCACCATAAACCAATATAGCTCCCCAGCCACCAGCACCTGGATTTCCTGAACAAGCTCCATCTGTATAAATCTTCACATGCTTTTTAGCCATACAACCCATGCTCTATAATTCACTATTTTATTTTAGAATATTCTCATCATAGCCACGCCAGTAATAAAGCCTCTTCATATAATCCATAGGATCTTTTATGTTGACCAGAGCGTTGTCTACCGGATTTAGATAATCATAACAACGCATAATTAAAAAACGCAGTGCCGCCAGCCGCCCCATTATTGGCATCGCTTTTTCTTCATCATCGGTGAGCTTCCGCACTTGATTATAAGAAGACAGCAATAGCTTTAGTCTGCTAGGCAAAATACGATGGGTGTTATCAAAACACCATGCGTTTATAACTATCATAAGATCGTAAATATAAAAATCATGGCAGGAAAAATAAAAATCAATAATAGCTGAAAGCTCAGGGTTTTCTGTATTACCATCAATAAAGAAAACATTATCTGGGAAAATGTCGGTATGTACTATTCCGGCGGGAAGATTTTGTGGTAACTTTTTTTCCAGATAGGATATTTCTTTTTTAATATCTACCGATAATCCGTTAAATATCTCATCAGCCCGATTACTGAACTTAAAAAATATATCTTTCATACCAGCAAGAGAGAGAGCGTTCTTCCTTGTTTTATTAAATCCGGTAGATTTTACGTGGAGTGTGGCGACCAAATTACCGACTAACTCAATATGATGCGTAGTTATGTTTGTACTGCCACCACCAACCATGAACTCTATTAATATCGCTGGTTTTTCCGCTATTAAGGTAATTATTTCCGATTTTTTATTATAGATAGGTCGTGGGCAAAGAACTTGGTTATCCGCCAAATATTCGGTAAATTCCATAATAAATGGCAAATCCTCGGCGGGGAAATTTTCCTCAAATATAGTAAGTATATAATTCGTTCTACCAGCGTTTCCATCTACAGATACAAAATAATTAGTGTTAGAAACACCTTCGGCTATACCTTTGAAAGAAACAAGCTCGCCCACCTCATAGGAAGATATAAAGTTTCTTACCTCAATATCAGATAGTTTAGTATAAACAGCCATAATTAAAGATCAAACAACTCGTTCAACCAGCAATTTTTTAATTTCGGCAATAGCCTTCGCTGGATTAAGCCCTTTAGGGCAAGTTTTAGCACAGTTCATAATTGTATGGCAGCGATAAAGCTTGAATGGATCTTCCAGCTCATCCAAACGCTCGCCGGTAAACTCATCACGACTATCGATAATCCAGCGGTAAGCATGCAGCAAAATAGCAGGTCCAAGATAGCGGTCAGAATTCCACCAATAGCTCGGACAAGAAGTTGAGCAACAGGCACATAAAATGCACTCATAAAGCCCATCGAGCTTCTCTCTATCATCTGGTGATTGCAGACGCTCACTGCCAGATGGCTGCGTCGTGCTGGTTTGAAGCCATGGCTTTATTGATTCATATTGAGCATAAAAATGTGTAAGATCTGGCACTAGATCTTTAACCACTTCCATATGTGGTAACGGATAAATATTCACATCACCCTTCACCTCATCAATTGGTTTAATACAGGCAAGAGTGTTAGTACCATCTATATTCATCGCACAGCTTCCACAAATACCCTCACGACAAGAACGGCGGAAAGTAAGTGTTGAGTCAACCTCATCTTTAATTTTTATCAGAGCGTCCAGAACCATCGGAGCGCAGTTATCCATATCCAACTCGTAAGTATCAATATGTGGATTCTTTGGATTCCCCTTATCGTCAGTATCCTCAGGATTCCAGCGATATATGTTAAATTTCTTGACCCTTTTTGTCCCTGAATCCGCTTTATGATACTCGCCTTTTGTTATTCTAGAATTAGCCGGAAGTCTTAACTCTACCATAATAGAACCTGTATTATCTGTTGCTGACTATAAATTCACTTAATATCTTGACTATAATATTTTAATTAGATCAATCAAGCTTTATAGCTGATTAGATATATATTGGTACAATATTTTTATTAATAATGAATAAATATAATTATGAATTGGAGAATTGATGACCTTATTTGATTTATCTAAAATCTGGTATTAGAGGTAAATGTTTTCTACGTTTATGATTAATTTCGTCTATTATTTTTCTCATAGCGACAAATCTCTCAGCGTTTGACGGGTGGGTAGTTGAATTATAAATACCATCAGGATTCTCTACAGACATTCGCCGCCAGAAGTAAGGCGCTTTGTTTATATCATAACCGGCGGCAGCCATTACATACATACCGATATAATCAGCCTCTCGTTCAAAATCAGCGCCATAACTTAGCTCACCTATATCACCTCCGGCTCTTGAGATTTCACCAAATGTTGGTACACCCTGATAGCTAGCGACAGCGTCAAGTACTGTTCCGAGCACTAGACCGATAGTAGCGTTATTTTGCTGTGCGCTTACATGCCCCATCAGGTTATGGACAAACTCATGTGCCATCACCACCGCCAGTTCATCATCATTTTCAACAAAACGCATCATACCGGAATATATAACTATATTTTTGCCATCAGCGTGTGAATTTATCTCCTCACCACGACTCATCCTAAAATAATAGTAGCAACCATTTTGCTGTAGATTAAGCTCTTTGCATATTTTCGCACCGGCCTTTTCTATCTTAGTGCCAACACGCTCAAACTGTCTACGCATATTTTTTGGATTCTTCCATGATTTTGGCAAACCACCTCTTGCCCTTATTTCATCCACCATTTTTTGCTGTTCTATCTCTTCTGCTCTTATTTCCTCAGAGGTAAGTTCAGGAGAATAGGTAGATGGAGATTGGCAAGCGGAAAGATGCCAGAGAAAAAACATAGAGAGAATAATTTGGGTAATTTTTATGTATCTCATAGAGTAATACAAAGCCAATGCTCCAATTATCTTTTTATAGAAATAAGATTATTAATAACGCTCTCCAAAGCTTCTTTTTGTTTTTTGTCTTTTAAGTTACCATCCGCATCAAAAGCCTCGTGCGCTTTTGGAACAGCTAATTGTTGTGGAATAACTACAACATTGATGTTTGTAAGTAACGCGCGCAAATGTGGAAGAGCTCTAAGTCCACCAAACCCTCCGGGTGAAGCGCCAATGATAGCGGCTATTTTTCCACTATAAACTTTTACGTCTACTCTGGAGACCCAATCTATAACATTTTTGAGTAGTGGCGTTGGCAAACCATTATATTCGGGGGATGAGATAAGTATATAATCATGATTTTTTATAAGTTCATAAAGCTTTTTAGCGTTTTCTGGTTGCCCCTTCTCTTCCTCCAAATCACCATCGTAAATTGGCATTGGATAATCCGCTAGGTCAATAAGCGTAACATTTATAGATTTTTCCCGCGCTATTTTCGCCGCGGCTGAAATAAGTTTTTTATTAAATGACTCACGGCGCGCGCTTCCCGAGAACATTAGTATATTGGTCATAAATATTTCTCACTCTCAAATTGGTTATAAAAATGCAAGTGCTACCATTTATGTCAGACGAGTGATGATGTGTCAGCAAATTATTCCTACGGCCATTCTTTTCCCTTTACAAAAACCTGATCAATACGCACTTTCCCGCTTTCATATATTTTAAGCCTCACTGTAGTATCATTACGGTCTGGCTCTTTTGTTCCTTCCGGTACAAAATATTTTTCTATTCCATACATAATACGCCATCTATCGGGATGCCCCATAATAACTACTTCACCATCAGCAAGATTTTCTGGCTTTGTAAATGAAGCCGTTTTAGGTTCATAAAAACCATCAACCTCACGCAATACCACCCATATATTTTGCTTATCCGTATCAACTCTTGCGTCATACGTTAGTATCTCCTTTACATTTTTTGCCCAATCAGGATTCACCATTTTTTTAAGTTCAGAATTCCACCTGCCTCCTCCATTAGTGAACTCATAATTAAGACGGATATATTGCCCGCTTAGCAAATCCCTAGGATCATAAGCAACGGTTTTTACCATGATAGTCGCGACTGGTTTATCAAACGCTCCTGCTTCGCTCATATACCACCCTGCAAAAAACACCATTTGCAGAATAACAACCCCAATCACCAATTTTGTACGCAGAGTCCTCGTCATTTTTTATCTCCTCTTTAATATTAGATTTTGACAATGAGCTACACACTAAGTGCTATATTTTCTTTTGCCTGCTCAATAAGTTTACGTCGCCATTTTTCTAATCTATATCCGACAACGAATAGTAAGATTCCGCATAATATGAACATAATTCCGGTATCAAACATATTGCCTATTAAATCTATGAATCTGGTAAAAATACCAAGCCCCACCAAAAATACGCTTGAATTAAGCAACCAGCGGTCATGGGATAGCGCGCCATGAATAACACCCCAGAAAGCAAACACAAAATATGAAACCCACGCGAATACGCTTATTATAAGCGGAAGAGTATATTTTTCCTGCGTCCAGCCAAAAGAAATATATCTTATGTAACTATCCTTATTAACTCCGATAACTGGCAGAATAATCGCAAGTGTTATTGTAAAAAATGCACATAACATCGTAAGCAAGAAATAACGATCGGTTTTTGTATTATTGCCACCACTAATAAACAAATAAGCCAATATAACAATGGCTGGTATTATGGCGATAAAACTTATTAAAGCACCACTTCCAACCTTAAAATCACTATAGCCAAAATTGTGATAAAACCCGAATAAATATAGAAAACCAACCAAACCGATCATACCGGCAGCTTGCAAATACGGTGCGATATCACTAGCTTTTTTCTTAAGCAACACGCCACCAAGTGCCGACGATAAAGCTATAGCGGCATTAAACGCCATGATTGACGGAAACGCCCGATAAGAAAACAGATAATCAAGATATGTGTCACCCCATAATGAAAAAGCAAAAATAGAAAGAAGAGCGACAAGACCGCTACGTAACAAAACGGCAAGAGGTGCAATCATTACCGCCCAAATCAGGAATGATTCTCCTGTTTGTGACGACAGGTTAAATATCTGCGCCATAAGCCCGATACCAGCAATAAATAACCCAGCACCCAACAAATGTAGGCTTACGGCTACTTTTTCATAACCATTTTTTGCCAGATATAAACCGGTAAAGTGACAACTACCCATAAGAGTTATGAAACCAGATATTTTAGCAATATCACTAAACATCCACCAGTTAGTGGCAATTATAAGAATCACACCAAATGCCAAAGCCAAAGCCCCGAGTATTCCCATAGCGTGACTTAGGGAAAACCAGCCCTTATGTTCAAAATCCTCACTATTAGCAAAAGAAAGCAAATTATTAGCCACCTGCCTGTCAATTATTTTACGACTGACAGCAGAATCAAGAAATCCAGCAATCTTTTTTTCAAACGAAGCCATAATACATCTCATTTGTTAGGTTATTTTTATTGATTATTTAACGAACATAGCACATAATTACACAATGTACAATAAAAATTTAACACCGTATAATTTATTAAGGAAAAGCAATAAATAATGGCAAGAAGAAGTGATCACAGCAAAGAAGAAATAATAGAAATGGCTATTCAGGCTGGCAAAAAAATAATGTCTGAAGACGGTTTTTCTAATTTTAGCGCGCGAGCGGCGGCAAGAGAAATCGGCTATACTGTAAATACCATACATAATGTATTTGAGGGGCATGATAATTATATACTGCACATCAACGCCGTAACCCTTGATGATATGAGAGAATTTATATCAGAGCATATAAATAAGAAGGATAAAGGAGCAAAAGCTGTTAAAAAATTAGCTCGTTTATATATAGAATTCGCTGAAGATAATTATAATCTATGGTCTGCCTTATTTGAGTTTAATCTTCCGCAAGACGTACCATTACCAGACTGGTATGAAGATAAAATTAAAGAACTTTTTGAAATTGTTGAAGCTCCCTTACTGCCACTACTAGATAATGATATAAAACTCAGCGAACGAGCCGCAAAGGTTATATGGGCGGGGATACATGGAATCTGCCAATTAGGGCTTACTGGAAAACTAGATACTGTCGGCGCGGAATCTATTGAGATACTCACTGATTCACTCATAAAAAACTATATAAATGGGCTGAAATAATGAAAATTACAGGCAGCGCCACACACACAAACAACTCAATAATAATATTACTAAAGATTATTATTTCTGTAGGGTTTGCCGCTTCGGTCTATGCGGCACAGATTGGGTTTTTAACAAGCTCGCTTTTTTACGCCTCTAAAATAACCATAGAACAACAGATTATGTTATTGGTTGGAGCAGCTATATTTGCTGTTATTATGTTGTCTTTAGATTTCTTCTGGTCATCGTTAAGCAAAAGATCAATATTTGTTTTTCTATTATTTTTGAAAATAATTGCTGGCTTATTTTATTTAACTGAAGATAAGGTTGACGGGGGCATTGGGATATTTTTATATATAGATACATACGTTGTTATCATCTCTGTATTTATTTCAGCAGCACTTTATTTTAGCCCAACTTTAATGGTGATTGCGTCAGTGGTTATCGCCAATATAATCAGCCTGTTGCTATTGTGGGTTATCACACTACCATTTGATCTAGTTTTTAATCTCTACAAAAAGAAAAATCCTGAAACGGAGTATTTCTATGAGGATGAGGATTTTTAGCCCATATCACTATTATGAATAATTTACGTACATATATCGTGCACCAGTTTTTACTTCGTAAATGTTACTTGCAAAGCGATTAAAAAACATTAGATTAGCAATAATAAATAAAAAGTAAAAAAACAAATAACGGGAATATGGGAAATAAAATCAACTATGAACACTCCAAGCAAGAAAGAACGATTAATAGAATCAGCGGCGATACTTTTTCATCAAAATGGCCTTATGTCCACATCTCTGGCTGACATAGCGAAGCACGCCGATATACCGATAGGCAATGTCTATTATTATTTCAAAACTAAAGATGACTTGGCTCTTGCCGCGATAGAAAAGCGCAAGACCCATTTTACTAGTTTATATATATATCTTTCGGAAAATATTATTGACCCACGCGAGAGACTTATAGAAGTAGTAAACTACTACAATAATGTGCGTGATGAATACACTAAATATGGATGTCCAATTGGAAAAGCTGTAAATGATGCGGATATTGAAAAAGAACCAATAGCGAAAGCCGCCGCTTCCGTATTCGCTGATTTTGTGGTTTGGGCAGAGATACAGTTTGAAGAATTAGGTCATGAGAAAAACGCGCAAAAATACGCTATATCATTAATGGCGGGGATACAAGGAGCGGCGGTAATGGCAAAAGCCTTCAAAAACCCACAAATACTAGCTGATGAGGCAAGCCGTCTTATCAATTGGATAGAAAGTCTACCTAATAAAAAAATCCAACTTGGCAAAGTGGGAATGAGAACGAGTGGTTAAACGAGCAGCTCTTGGTATAATTATGTCACCATGCCTGCTGTCACCCCTGTAAAAGTCAAATAATTCGGTGTCAGATTTTGTAAAGTCACTAATTGAGTCAAACTTTATAAATGAGGCAACGCATGAGCAAACAAGAATTACGCAGTGGCAAGGACAGAGTTCTTGAGTCAAGCACAATAAAGCGGATGGAGTTTTTATGTTCGGAATATGAATTAATTAAGGCAAAGCGACACACAAGATTTTGTTTTGTCAGTGAATTTTATAAATTTCATAATCTAACCCGTCAGAATTTCATAAAATACTATAATCGTTACAAAAGTAGTGGTTCTAAATTAGAATTATTGCCTCAAAAACGCGGTGCTAAATATAAAACTAGGAGAATTTTACCTCATATAGAACAACAGATTATAGGCTTACGGCAAAAAGGTTTGAATCGTTTTGAGATACATGCTGATTTACAGATTTCTGAACATGAAACTCGTCCTTGTCCTAGCACTATTTATAATATAAGCAAAAAACATGGATTTAACAGATTGCAGCCAAGAATGATGGAAGAAAAACGCAAGATTATCAAAGAAAAAGCCGGTGAGCTAGGGCATATAGATTGCCATTACCTACCCAAAGGCATGATTTCCGGTGATAATAAACGTTATTATCTGGTGGGGCTGATTGACCATAAAACTTCTCTAGCGTGGTGTGAGGTTATTCCTGAAGTTACATCGCTAAATGTGATGTTTTCTACAATGAAGCTACTTAATTTATTCAAGAAAGAGTTTGGTTTTGATTTTGTTGAGATACTAACGGATAATGGTTCAGAGTTTGGCAGTGGTAGTAACGATCCAGCAACTATTAAGAAAAATCCTTTTATGCGTCTGCTTTTTGAACTTAAAATAAAACATCGCCGAACTAAACCTTACAGACCACAAACTAACGGAAAAATAGAGAGATTCTGGAAAACAATAGAAGAAGATTTGCTGCGTGAAATGGTATTCGACTCGCTAGACCAGCTCAAAAATGAAGTGTTCGAGTATATGACTTACTACAACTACGCAAGACCTCACTCCGCCGCAAATGGAAAAACTCCTTCTCATCTTATTGGAAAAAATATAACATGAAACAGATTACAAAATCTGACACCGAATTATTTGACTTTTACAGGGGTGACAATTAAAATAAATATCTCATGATGACACTATCTAACAGCCGCCGCACGGCGCAGACGATCATTTATGGCGACTCCAATACCCATTTCAGGAATTGGCATTACCGCAATAGCTTTTGGGGTTTTAGAGTCAAGCGAGCGCAGCATCCTAAACAAGTTCGCCGCTGCCTCTTGTAGATTTTCTATTTCACTTAAATTTTCTATTATGGTAGCTCCTGAAAGGGGTTTACCAAAAGCGAGTAACGCCTCCCCTTCTCTAACTTCTTTCGCGTTTAGACGGACTATGGAATCAGGGGCGTAATGACTTTTCATCATTCCCGCCGCTTTTATTTTACCTGATTTATCTTCCTCAATATCAATATATTTTCTTAACTCATCAATGGTAATTTTCCCATGTCGCAAGATAGTCGCCGGTGTGGTGGTTAAATCAATAATAGTTGATTCAATTCCAACTTCACAATCGCCACCATCGAGCACCATAGCAATTTTGTCTCCAAGTTCCTGCCGCACATGCTCCGCCATTGTCGGACTTATCCGCCCTGAGATATTGGCACTAGGCGCGGCAAGCGGCAAACCTGACTTTTCAAGTAATGATAAAGCGATTGGGTGCGCTGGCATCCGTACCGCTACCGTGTCCATTCCCGCGCTTACTAATAATGATAAATCGCAATCAGCTTTGCGTGGTAGAACAAAGGTAATAGAACCTGGCCAGAATTTAGTGGCAAGCAATTCCGCCCGCTCGTCCCATACCACATATTTTTTTGCCTCATCCGGTGAAGCCACATGGACAATAAGTGGGTTAAAATTTGGTCTGCCCTTTGCCGCGTAAATAGCTGATACCGCTGTATCAGATAGGGCATTCCCACCCAGACCATAAACGGTTTCCGTCGGAAACGCCACTAATTGCCCACTTTTCAGATAATTTATGGCCTTTTCTATTAATTCTGGATTTTCCATAATATTTTAGATATAATTAACGCAATTTAATAAAAAATAATGTCATACCATGAGTGAGATAACAAAACAAACTGAATCTCCACAATTTCCAGCGATTTTACCGGTTATTGAGGATTACCTAGAAAAGCAGAAAGCCGCCGGTGAGCCAATGCGGATTCATTTTTGGGATACGAACCATCATATTGCTGACCCCGCACAAGTCGCGGCTGATAAATCACTGCATGATTTAATAAAACAATATGGAAGTCCACTTTATGTAATAGAAGCGGCTGATAAAAGCGTGCAGGATAGAATAATATCAGACGCTATGACTAAGCAAAAAGAAACGGGTAAGTCTATAGAGCTATCTATAAAACCAGAATACGCTAAAAACTTACCAAGAAAAGTAGCTATGATAAAAATGGCTGATTACAAACTATATGATAGTTTTGAGCAATCTGATAACCCTACGGATGTTCTATATCCAGACTCTCGTGAAAAAGAGTTAGGCTCTAAGCTCTCTACTGAAGAAATCAATTTACTAGAGAGGTATAACAAATTCTTACAATCAGAATTAAAAAACAAAGGGCTTACTGAAAGTATTGAGAATATTATTAATAACGCAGAAGAAATCAACTCAAACTTTGCAAAAACACTATCAAAAAAAGAACACGAAACATTTTCACAAGCCTCTAAAAAATATTACAATACTGTATATGGTGATGAACAACTCAATACTTCTGTCGTGGATGAGAGAATATCTGAAAATATTAATAAAGTTTTTGACCCAAAGAAACATGTTCAGGTAACTCTCTATGGTTTATTACATTTCAGCAAAGAACTTGACTTAAATGAAAGAATGCCCGGGCTTTCCATTGCCATAGCCAGAAGTGACAAGCTTGAGGTTGTTAGAGAAAGTTTTCTTACTAAACCATTTAGCAAAATCCATAACCAATTTCCTGATTACGTTTATTACACCGATCAGGATCGGATGGTAAAAATGAACAATGATAAGGCAAAGGCTGAATTTTTAGGAATAAGTGAATCCGATTTCAAAATTCACCAGATAAAACAACAAATGGAGAAAGATCTGGATTTACCAAGTATAAAACTCCCCTACACTGATGAAATAGCTATCGCTCCACCGACCTCACTGCCTCATAACCTGACAGGTCACAATAGCCCGTCCCATAATATGGCGTAAATACAAATACGATACTATGTAGTGTATTTATTATAACCGTTATACCAAATATGGTTGTTATTTTAACGAAATAAGGTTATATTCTAATCCCGTTATAGTTAATAATGATTACGAATAAAAATAAACAGTAATGGGAGATGTAATATGTCAAAAGTAATAACCGTAGCTCAACAAAAAGGTGGAGCTGGAAAGACCACTCTGGCGGCGCATATCGCTGTAGCTCTTAGCCAAAAGGGAAACAGAGTAGCGGTTATTGATATTGACCCACAAGGAAGTCTTTCTTATTGGCATAAAATCCGTGAAGAACGTTTTGGCGAAGGCTATACGGGGCTTACCTTCTCATCAGTATCCGGTTGGCGGGTTGGTGGCGAGGTAAACAGGCTACGTCGTTCATATAATTACATAGTAATAGATAGCCCTCCCCATACCGAGACTGAAGCCAGAACCGCCATTCGCAACGCTGATTTAATAATAACTCCTGTTCAGCCTAGCCCTACTGATTTGTGGGCGACAAAAGCGACCATTGAGCTTGCTAAAAATGAAAAAATACCAATGCGGGTGGTATTAAATCGTGTTACCGCCAACTCAAAGATAGTTCAAAAAATCGCTGAGGAATTGCCAGAATTGATGGAAACAAGATTAGGCAATAGGGTGATGTTCGCCGCCGCTTTGCTAGAAGGCAGGTGTGTAACTGAGGTTGATCCCTCAAGTCAGGCGGCAAAGGAAATAAAGTCTTTGGTAAAAGAAATCAGTATGTTGATAGATGAGCCGGAAGAAGATATAGAACTAGCCGAAGAAGAGACAAGCGAGAAAACTACAAAATCTAAAAGAACAAAAAAATTGGCTGACGCATAATTACTATTTATTTTGACAGTATATAGTTATGAACAGGTCAGAAGTTTTAATGATTAAAGAAAGTTTGATGAGTTTTCATATTGATGAGGCTTTCGTAAAGCGTTTTTATTGGCGATTGATAGCTATATCACCAGAAATGAAACCAATATTCTCAGGTTCATTTGAAAGTTATGTGCCAAAGTTCAAAGAGGCTTTTACTATCTTTTTGAATAATATAGAAAATATAGGTGACATGAAAAAGTCATTGAATAATCTTGGATTGTTTTCCGCTGGTAAAAATGTAAAAATAGAATATATGCCAACGTTCAAACGGGCGGCTATAGCCACCCTTAAGGATGAGCTAGGTGAAATGTTCACTGAAGATATGAGGTCGGTGTGGGAAAGACATCTACAAAAAATCATTGACCATATAAAGGAAGGCATATTAGAACATAGAGCCTTCATGGAGAAGCTGGAAAAAATATCAATTAACAAATAATAAGAATAGATGAACGATAATATAATAGGTGAAGCGGAGATTATAGATGAGCTAAAAGCCGCGAAAGCAATGCTTAGTGGTCATTTTATATTGTCCTCAGGTCTACGCAGCCCTACTTATCTGCAATGCGCTAGAGTTATGATGGACGCTAAGCGCGGCGAAAAGCTATGCTCGTCATTAGCAAATAAAATTAGATGTTGGGAAAAGGATAATAGTCTCAAGATTGACGCGATAGTATCTCCCGCCATGGGCGGTGTCGTAGTTGGTTATGAGGTGGGAAAGCAACTTGCGGTGGATAGTATGTTCTGTGAGCGAGTTGAGGGAAAGTTTGAGCTGAGGCGTGGATTTGAACTTACTAACGGTCAGAATATACTTATAGTTGAAGATGTGGTGACGACTGGAAAATCTTCAATGGAAGCCGCTAAATGTATAAAAGAATATGGTGGTAATCCGATAGCTGTGGCAAGTCTTATAGACCGTCGCTCTGGTAACAGTGATGAGCTAAAATTACCGCTTATATCTCTACTTAAACTTGATGTTCCAACCTATAGGGAAAATGAACTACCAGAGGAAATGAAAAAAATACCGGCGGTAAAACCTGGTAGCAGAGACTTGAAGAAAAAAGCCGGATGATTAATAAAAAGCCAGAGATTAGCGAAAGAAAAGCTGTTATAATAACAGGTGGAGCGAAGCGTATAGGCGCGGCTATCGCTCTTTATATGGCCGATAAAGGTTTTGATATAGCGCTCCACTATAATAGCTCAAAAAGTGAGGCTATAAAATTACAAAATAAAATTAGAAAAACTGGAGTGAATTGCGAACTATTCAAAGCGGATCTTTCAAAGTACAAAAATATAGTATCTCTTGTAAAAAATATAAAAAAGAAAATGCCTAATTGCTATATACTGGTGAATAACGCCTCAGTATTTGAGCGTTGTGAGTTTTTAGGAACTGATGAAAAATTTTTTGACCGACAATTTGATATTAACTTCAAAGCACCATTTTTTTTAAGTCAGCAATTCGCCGCCAGTTTCGCCCATGATGGTATGTCGGTTATAAATATGATAGATAGTGATATATCCGGCAATAAGGTAAGTCACTTCGCTTACCTGCTTTCCAAGAAAACTCTCGCTGAGTTTACTAAAATGGCGGCAGTATCTCTTGGGAAAGATATTAAGGTAAATGCTATATGCCCAGGAAGTATCCTGCCCTCTGGCAAAGAATATAAAGGCTATATGGAAAAAGTCAGAAAGTCAGTACCACTAAAGATACAGCCACAGCAAGAAGAAATAGCTGAAGCCATATTCTGGCTTGTTACGCAACCAAGCATAACTGGACAAATTATTAATATTGATGGTGGAAAACATGTCACCGGCTAATAATACAAAACAGGATAGCAAAAAAGAGCACATCTGGAAAATACATGTAAAAGACCTAGAAATTTTCACAAAAATTGGCATACACGAGCATGAAAAGAAAAAACAACGTATCCTAGTAAATATAGAAATTGACGCTTTATATCCTTACCGTCCAAAAGATATAAGCCAATGTTTTGATTATGAGAAAATAGTTAAATACATAAATGATAAGTGGGATAACCAAGAACAAAAATATTTATTGGAGCATTGTGTAACTGAATTGATGGATTACGCGTTTAACTGTGATGAGAGAATAATCAATATAAAAATTGGCATCAATAAACCGGATATTTTCTCAAATGTGAAATCCTTAGAGGTTGAGACTGTTTTGACACGTGATGATTTCGTGAAGTTACACGTTGATTATCAACAATAAATACATAGCTTGACTAAAAATATTGTAGTTATATATTCTGGCTACCGGTATTATGTTTGATATCATTGTAATATAATATTAACTCGGATTTTATAATGTAATGTCGTTTTTAGTTATTTTCATTATTCTATACGCAATGACCTGTTGTTTTCTCTGGCTTTGCCACTATCTTAGAAATTATTAGCTGTATGTCTTTATATATAATAATTGGTGTTATATCTGGCTTATTGTTTACATACTTGGTAATCGCCATGTTAAAACCTGAGCTATTTCCATAGCAAATACCACATAAGAACATGAATTCTATTATATATATAACCTTATGTTTTGCTGTCATTCTACTGTCAATAAAGCCGCTGGGCGTATATGTTGGCAATGTATTTACCGGTAGAAATATATTTACAGAGAGGATTCTTGGTGGTTTTGAGAGATTAATTTACAGGATATGTAGAATAGACTCTAAAAAAGAAATGGACTGGCTTGATTATATAATTTCCTTGTTAATATTTTCGTTATTCTGTTTTTTGTCGTTATTTTTTATTTTGACTAATCAAAGCTTACTGCCATTGAATTACCAGAATTTCTCTGATGTTCCTTACGATCTCGCGTTTAATGTTTCTATTGGTTTTATCACTAATGGTAATTGGCAAGCATATAGCGGAGAACATACTCTTAGTATATTCTCACAAGCCTTCGGGCTTACCATACATAATTTTTTGGCGACTACTTCGGGGATGTCTGTTTTTGCCGCTCTTGCCCGTTCTATAGCAAGAAAACAGACAAATAATCTAGGGAATTTTTATAAAGACACAGTAAGAGGAACTATATATATATTACTGCCATTTTCCTTAATATTAGCGGTATTCCTTGCCTCACAGGGAGCTATGCAGAATGTTGGTGAGTATATCAGATATACTCCGCTAGAAAATAGTAGTGAGTTAAATGACAAATCAAATTATTTGATTCCGCAGGGAATGGTCGCGTCACAAGTAGCTATAAAAACTATTGGAAGCGGAGGTGGTGGTTTTTTTGGGGTAAATGCCGCTCATCCGTTTGAGAATCCAACTCCACTTAGTAACTTTGTACAGGTGATAACTATATTTTTACTGCCATGCGCTTTTATTTACGCTTTTGGCTACATGATTAACGACCGAAGACAAGGATGGTCTTTAATAATGGCGATGTTCATTATTTTTATTCCTCTTCTTGCCATAGGAATAATTAATGAACATGGGTCAAATCCTCTTTTTGACAAAAGCGTAATTGACGATTCAGAAGGTAATATGGAGGGAAAAGAATTACGTTTTGGTGTTACTAGCTCTGTATTGTGGGCATCCATTACTGCCGCTGCCTCCAACGGTTCAGCAAATTCCGCGCATGACTCGTTTTTGCCACTTTCTGGTCTTGTACCCATGTTACTTATACAGTTTAGCGAAACTATTTTTGGAGGAGTTGGTAGTGGGGTTTATAATATTTTCGTGTATGTAATAATCACGGTTTTTATTGGCGGTCTTATGATTGGTAAAAACCCTGAATACATGGGAAAAAAAATAGACGCTTTTGACATAAAAATGGCCGCTCTTGTTATATTGATACCAGCAGTGCTCACCTTATTTGGGTCAGCGATAGCTGTGTATATGGAAAATATGACACAAGCCACACTCAATGACGCGGCTCAAAGTCTTAGCGAAATATTATACGCTTTTTCCTCAGCATCTAATAATAACGGTAGCGCCTTCGCCGGAATTAACGCTGATAACACGTTCTATAATGTTATGCTTGGCATCTCAATGTTCGTCAGTAGATTTTGGGTTATGATAGCGATAATGGCGCTTGCCGGCTCACTTTCCGCTAAAAATATAACTCCAAAAAATGAAGCTACTCTGCCTACACATACCCCTCTTTTTATTTTTTTACTGGTTTCGGTGCTAATAATAATCGGCATACTTACCTATGTACCAGCGGTGGCTCTTGGTCCCGTAGCGGAACATTATAGCCTTGTAAATAATGTTGATGAATGGAGCTTGCAGAAATAAATGAGTAGTCACCAAACAGATTGGAAGAAAAATATAACAGCTTCTGTTATGCAAGCCTTTATAAAATTAGCGCCAATCGCTCAACTTAGAAATCCTGTGATGTTGGTTGTCTACATTGGCGCGATAATAATTACCGGTTTATATGTAAACTATCTGATAACTGGAGAGGAAATAAATGGAGAACCTCATTGGTTTACATTATTGGTCGCTGTCTGGCTGTGGCTTACTATTATATTTTCAAATTTCGCGGAAAGTCTCGCTGAATATAGAGGCAAAGCACAGGCGGAGACTTTAAGATCCCTACGCAAAGAAGTAAGAGCTAAAAAGATAAAAAATATAAATTCATACAACAAGTACGAAATAATATCCGCTTCCAGTTTACAAAAAGATGATTTGGTATTTGTAGAAGCTGGAGACACCATACCAAGTGATGGTAATATAGTTCTTGGTATAGCGTCAGTTGATGAGAGTGCCATAACCGGAGAAAGCGCGCCAGTTATTCGTGAAGCGGGTGGGGATTGCAGTTCAGCAACCGGAGGAACTAGAGTTTTGTCTGATTGGATAGTTGTTCGTATCACCGCCAATTCTGGAGAAAGCTTTATAGAAAGGATGGTATCCTTGGTAGAAGGTGCTAAACGTCAAAAAACTCCAAATGAAATATCTCTTACGGTTTTCTTGTCCGCTATTACTATAAGTTACCTGATAACCATAACCACATTATTACCATTTTCAGTTTATAGTGTTGAGCAAAGCGGTAGTGGTCAGATAGTAAGCCTTACCGTTTTGATAGCGTTGCTTATATGCCTTGCTCCAACCACCATCGGCGGACTGCTCTCTACGGTTGGCATATCAGGAATGAATAGGTTACTTAAAGCTAACGTAATAGCATCGTCTGGAAGAGCGGTAGAAGCCGCCGGTGATGTAACAAGGCTACTTCTTGATAAGACTGGAACTATAACTTTTGGAAACAGGCAAGCGGAAGAATTATTACCGGCTAGTGGAGTAACCATAGAACAACTGGCAAAAGCGGCTTACTTATCATCAATCGCTGACCAAACGCCAGAAGGAAGGAGTATTCTTTTTCTTTCCAGAGAAAAATGTGAGACGGTAGAAGACCTAGCAGAAAACTGTGAATTTATTGATTTTAGCGCAGAGACTCGCATAAGCGGAATAAAAATAGGTGAACGCCATATATTAAAAGGCGCTTTGGACTCCATAGAAAAATATCTTGAAAAGCATAATAAAAAAATAACCGATGATTTACGATATAAAGTTGATAATATCGCAAGACGTGGCGGAACTCCTTTAGTTGTTATTAATGAAGACAAAGCGTTAGGGGTTGTTCATCTTAAAGACGTAATAAAACCAGATATAAAGAACCGTCTAGCTGATTTAAGAAAAATGGGCATTAAAAGTATAATGATAACCGGTGATAACAAACTAACCGCCGCCGCTATCGCCGCTGAAGCTGGTGTTGATGATTATATGGCGCAAACAACACCTGAGCAAAAATTACAGCTTATACGCAGGATGCAAGCAAATGGTGAGTTGGTAGCTATGGTTGGTGATGGCACTAATGACGCACCGGCTCTCGCTCAATCTGATGTGGCGGTGGTAATGAATAATGGCACACAATCCGCTAAAGAAGCGGCCAATATGATAGATCTTGATTCAGATCCAACGAAACTCATAGAAATTGTTGAAATAGGAAAACAACTGTTGATGACACGCGGAGCGCTTACCACGCTATCAATCGCTAACGATGTGGCTAAATATGTGGCGCTCATACCGGCAGCTTTTATAAGCACTTACCCACAACTAGAAATACTTAACATAATGCATCTTACATCACCAATATCTGCCGTGTTATCCGCTATTATTTTTAACGCTATTATCATAATACTACTTACTCCTCTATCGCTTAGAGGTGTACGTTATAAGCGGGTGGATGCAGCTAAACTTCTTCGCCATAATCTCCTAATATATGGTCTTGGTGGCCTTTTTATGCCATTTGCTGGTATAAAAATAATTGATATTATTCTTACCATGATTGGGCTGGTATAATGAAAAATAATATAAAAGATAATATACGTTCTTCGCTTAGTATGCTGTTGGTGCTTACCATATTGCTTGGAGTGGTGTATCCAGCTTTTATAACTCTGGTCGCTAAAATACTATTTAATGATAGCACGAATGGTAGTCTGATAGAAAAAGACGGAAAGGTAATAGGCTCATATCTACTAGCGCAAGAATTTACTGAAAATAAGTATTTCTGGTCACGTCCCTCAGCTACCACACCACCATATAATACTCTTTCCTCCGCCGCCTCTAATTTAAGTCCAGCCAACATGAAGCTTATTGGAAAAATAAACGAGAGGGTAAAAACCTTAAAAGAAGCGGATCCTATGAATAAAGCCTTAATTCCAGTTGACTTAGTAACCGCTTCGGCGAGCGGGCTTGATCCAAATATTAGCCTTCAGGCCGCTGAGTATCAAATAGGACGTATAGCCAAAGCCAGAGGAAAACAGCCAGATGAAATCCAAAAAATAATAATGGATAGCGTCTCAACTCAAAGTAAAATCTTTGGAATTCCCTATGTGAATGTTCTAGAGCTAAATCTTAAACTTGATGAAACGGGTAAGTAAATTCAGCAAGCCTATTTCCGACTCATAATATCCTTCAAATCACTATGCATAAGTCCAAGTTCAACTTTGTAGTTATTTGGTCTATTTTCAATATCGTCAGCTAGACCGTTAAGCAAACTAACCAATTTTGATTTATCCTCACTTTTATGAAAAAAATCTGGGACTTTTCCTCCTACTTCACCCGCTTTATTTTTTATGTTATCTAGTAGCTTATCCCAATCTTTGTTTATTGTCTCAGCTATGATTCTTAGTGCACTAGGTGCTGCCTCTAACTGTTCGTTAATAAGTGAATAATTCATATCATCAGGATTAACTAAAGGTAACCTCCTGAAAATATCCCTATCATTGATAACTGAAATAAGATTTTTCATATTGGAGAACTGTATTTCAACATTATTTTTTGGTGACTCTGTACCCACTGAGAACATCCCAGCCAGAATGGTAAGGTCTCTCTTCGCTCTTCCGTCATCAATAAACAATTTTTTAGAAATTTTATCAGCCCAATTATCACTCATAAGCACTTCATATTTAATCAATTAACCGAGAAAATACTAAGCATTGGCTTATCTTCAAGACATACCGTCTCGTGATTGTAAAAACCATTGAAGTTAGTACGCATAGTCGCGGAATACGCGCCAAGCTGACCTATCTCTATCCAATCACCTTCTTTAATATCGGATGGCAGATAAAAAGGTCCTTTCATAACATCTACACTGTCACAGGTCGGACCATAAAAACCAAATCCTTCTAGATCACCAGACAACTTACCAGCAGGACGGATCGCTTTTACCGGATAGTTAAAAGCCGGTGTTCCAGCGTCAAATAGGCTGCCATAAGTGCCGTCATTAATATAAAGCATATTGCCTTTTCTAAGCTCAACACGCACTACCACCGAACCACTTTCAGCGACTAACGCTCTACCCGGTTCGCACAAAACCTTGCAACTAGAAAGTCTGCTATATGACTTCACAGTATTTTCAATCATAGCCATATAATCAATAAGCGGTGGCGGAGTCATCTCAGGATAGATAGAAGGGAAACCTCCTCCAACATCCAACATATCTAGTTTAACTTCCGTTTGAATAAGCAAATCATTTACCAGTCTTATAGCGTATTCATACGCGTCAGGATTCATACATTGCGAACCAACGTGAAAACATATTCCCAATTTTTTGCTTGCTTTGTGTGCCGCCACTATCAATGAGGTCGCCTCTTCCAAATTCACACCAAATTTACCGGCAAGACTAAATAGTGCTTTATCATTAGCTATAGAAAGGCGAACATGTAGGCTAAGATCCTCAGCGTAATTGGTAACTTCTAGTATTTTTTGTAGTTCAGCGTGACAATCAAGTGAGAAATCACGGATACCATAATTAAAATACGCCGCGAAAATCGCCTCACGACTCTTCACCGGATGCATAAAATACATCTTCGCATTTTCTATATTATCAGCCACCGTCTGTATCTCAGCAAGAGAAGCCACATCAAAATTTTTTATTCCAGCTTTTCTTATAGTACGCAGCACACTAACATCAGGATTGGTTTTCACGGCGAACATAACCTCTCCGGGAAAATTCGTAACAAACCAGCTACTGATATTGCTTATTACGTCATGCCTAACACAATGGACTGGTACTGATGGTCTTTTACCACACACCATATCATAGGCTGAGCTATAGCTTTCCGTCACCCTATTATTGTCGTAAGAGGGCTGAGATTGCCGTAAATTATATATATTTTGAGAATTTGCTGTTCTGGATTTTCTATAAGGGATTACGCTATTTGTGCGTCGGGACAGTCTGGTACCAGAATTTTTTATGTTAATGCTTTGAAGTAAAAAATCACGAGTGGTTTTGTTCATCTAACTTAATACCATATAATTTGTGGTTAAACTATTTATGGCTCACCGTTCATAACTCCGATAAACCGCCTTTTAATATATTGTTTTTTAACAGAATTTATCACAAAACACCTATTTGTTGTTAACGAAACGCTTCCATATAATTGAAAACCGAGTGATTATAAAGCAAAATCTTTATTAGTGTAAGAGTTTTTTATGTATATGTAGTTTCTAATCTCAATAATTATAAACCAATATCAAAATCACCGCCAAAAATGGTGGTTTTACGCCACGTGGTGGGAGTGATGTAAATTCGTCTCCCATACGATAAATTTAGAAAATGGTAAGTTCGCGCTCAAATATGCATTTTTCTACTGACAACAGTAAAAAAACAAGATATTGCTTTGTGGCAAAACTAAACTCAGCTCTATAAAATAAGGTTTTGCGTAAATGACGATAAATATAAAAGAAGCTCTTACTTTTGACGATGTACTATTAAAACCTAGCTCGTCTGATTTTATTCCCTCTCAGGCTGATACCAGCACCAATATAACAAGAGACATAAAGCTAGCTATTCCTCTTATCTCGGCGGCTATGGATACCGTAACCGAGTCAGCGCTGGCAATCGCTATGGCGCAGCAAGGTGGAATAGGCTGTATACACAAAAACCTGTCCATAACCGAGCAAGCGACAGAAGTCCAAACCGTAAAGAAATTTGAGTCTGGAATGGTGGTAAATCCACTTACTATAAGCCCTGACACAACCCTAAAAGAAGCTCTTAACCTCATGAATCGGCATAATATATCTGGTGTTCCGGTTGTAGAAAATGGCAATGGAAAACTAGTTGGAATACTTACCAATCGTGACGTACGCTTTGCTGTTAATAATACGCAGCCGGTTCATGAGCTAATGACACGGGATAATTTGGTGACAGTTCATGAGGGTATAAGCCATGATGAAGCGAAATTGCTGTTGCACAAACACCGTATTGAAAAATTGTTGGTAGTTGATAACAATTATAGCTGCATTGGGCTTATTACGGTTAAAGACATTGAAAAAGCCCGTGCCTATCCTAATTCCTGCAAAGATGAGCATGGAAGGCTTCGGGTGGTGGCGGCTACTGGTACTGGGAAGGACGGTATAAAAAGAGCGGAAACACTCATAGAGGCTGGCGCTGATATAATAATTGTTGATACCGCTCATGGGCATTCAAAAGGAGTGATAGAATCGGTAAAAACTATTAAGGAGATATATAGAGACACCAACATAATAGCCGGTAATATAGCGACCGGAGAAGGCGCGGAAGCACTTATAAAAGCCGGAGCGGATGCTATAAAAGTCGGGATTGGACCTGGTTCAATATGTACCACTAGGATTGTCGCCGGTGTTGGTGTGCCACAACTATCGGCGATAATTGATACAGTTAAGGTAGCATCTAAACATAAAATACCAGTAATAGCTGATGGTGGAATAAAATTCTCAGGCGACCTAGCCAAAGCGATAGCCGCCGGAGCTGGATGCGCTATGATTGGCTCCCTGCTCGCTGGAACACAAGAAAGCCCTGGTGAGGTGATACTTTATCAAGGAAGGTCTTATAAAAGCTATCGTGGCATGGGTAGTGTTGGAGCTATGGAAAGAGGATCAGCGGACAGATACTTTCAGCAGGAAATAAATGATAAGCTTAAACTTGTTCCTGAGGGGGTTGAGGGAAGAGTGCCATTTAAGGGATCTGTAGCAGGAGTTGTACATCAGCTTATTGGTGGTCTTAAAGCTGCTATGGGTTATACAGGCAATAAAACTATACCACAAATGCAGAAAAACTGTGAGTTTGTTCGTATTACCGGCGCTGGTCTTCGTGAGTCACACGCCCATGACATCACCATTACCCGTGAATCACCGAATTATCGAGTGGGTGGTTAGTATAGATAAATCATATAAATTATATGGTCTAAAAGATATAAAAAGTGACAACAATGAAACGTTTAATAGCCATAATATTACTAGCTCTATTTGTTATATTTCTCGCTACGCAATTTCCCGGTGCGCTTTCTAACGAAGACAATCAAATGAATCTGGTGTATTTAGTTGTTTTGTTATCTGCCTTCGCGGTTTCAATGAATAGATTTTCTTTCAGTCAGACAGTAAAATACACAGTTGCTTGGCTTGCGATAATAATGCTGCTGGTAATTGGCTATAGTTATCGTGATGTTTTTCTTAACAGTCGGATAGGAACAGAGTTAATCCCCGCCAGACCCCTTTTGAGTGGTGACGGCAATGTAGTAATAAAACTAAGTCAAAATGGACATTTCCACATAAACGCTAAAGTGAATGGAAAGTATGTTAATTTCATGATTGATACTGGTGCTAGTGATGTCGTCTTAAACCGTAGGGACGCTGAACGCGTAGGCATACCCCTCTCCTCTCTGTCATTTAGCAAAATATATAGCACAGCCAACGGTATAACTACGGGAGCGCCGGTAAAGCTGGACAGTCTACAGCTAGGTGATTTTACCCTGAATAATTTCCCTGCCAGTGTTAATAAAGGAGATTTGGATAGCTCTCTACTTGGAATGAGCGCACTACAAGCGTTAGGTGGGTTTCGGGTTGATGGCGATATTATGATAATCGGCAAGAATAAGAATAAAAAATAAGTTGATATAGCATTACATTATTGTATGTTAAATATAATTAATAATTAGCGCGCGAGAATATATGTTATGGTGGTAGCACAGTCAGTTGGTACAGTACGAAAAGTTACTGATAATACAGCGTCACATGATATTGCTAACAATAAGATATTTGCCCACATTAATGACGGCAATTTCAAGACTGAGCAGGCTTTTCCTGATTTGACTGATAAAAATACTCTTAATGAGTTTATAGCTATGGTAAAACATATTTCATCTACACAGAAAAAAACAATTTTAGTATCTCATCCTAACCTAAATAGTAACTCAAAAGATGTAATGGTAGAAATAAACTCAGCCAGTTCTCCGGTAAGCTTCGCGCAGAACATAAATAACGCTATCAAGCAAATGAATGAGCTAGAAAACAACACAGATGAGATGGATAAATTTCATAAGGATGCTATAAGAGCAAATAGAGATTTCAAGAATCTAACTATAGGAAAGCATATATAAGCACTATACACAATGTGAAAATAATACTGACTAATGACTCCATCCGCACGAATACAATCATCCATAGAACTATTTGACCAGATACTTGATAGCTGGCAGACAGAGAAACGCTTTCCAGCTGATAAGCTTATAGAGAGATATTTCAAATCCCGTCGTTACATTGGCTCAAAAGATAGAGGTTTTATCGCCGAGCTTGTATATTGGGCACTCCGTCATAAAGCGGAAATAGAATGGTATCTGGAAAATGGCAACCAGATATGTGAGGGGCGTTCTTTTGTAATTGTCACACTAATATTGAAAGATAATAAAACCCTAAAGGATATTGTCACTCTGTGTGATGGGGAGAAATACTCACCAGCAAAGCTAAATGGCAAAGAACAAGATTTTATTGAAAATCTTATCCAAATCAAACGCCCCACTGAACCTGATATTCCTAAAAATATACGTCTTAATTACCCCATTTGGCTTGAGGACAAGCTTGTAGAAAGATTCGCGGAAAATCTGGAAGCGGCGATGCTCACCATGAATGAACAAGCTCCAACTGACCTACGCGTGAACACCCTGAAAATAAGTCGTGATGAGTTACTTACGAAGCTACAGAAAGAAGGTTTTGACTGTGAAGCAACTCCGATTTCTCCACTTGGCATCCGCCTTAAAAAACGTATGCCGATTTTCACCTCAGAATATTTCAAAAAAGGTTGTTTTGAGGTACAGGACGAAGGCTCACAAATATTAGCTTTACTTACCGAAGCAAAACCAGCGATGAAAGTAATTGATTTTTGCGCTGGTGCCGGCGGTAAAACTCTAGCGATTGCCGCTATGATGAATAATAAAGGGCGAATACTGGCGTGGGATAAATCAGAAAAACGTCTCGACCAGATAAAACCACGCTTGAAACGGGCGGGTGTTGATAACGTACAAACACATGTTATATCGTCCGAGCATGACTCATTTATAAAACGTCATAAATCCTCAGCGGATAGGGTATTAGTGGACGCGCCATGTAGTGGCAGCGGTACGTGGCGACGTAATCCCGACCTTAAATGGCGATTTAATGAAAATGATTTGAATGAAGTTACAGCTATTCAGCAGTCAATATTGCAAAGCTCGGCAAGACTTACCAAAGAAGGCGGTAGGTTGATTTACGCTACATGCTCACTATTTAGGGATGAGAATGAGAATCAGATAGAAAATTTCTTGAATAATAACAACAGTTTTAGACTATTACCCGCAAGTGAGGCATTAAAGGATAACATAGCAGTTAACCAGCTATGCGATACTCCATATTTTATTGTATCTCCTTACAGAAACAATACTGATGGATTTTTCGCCGCGATATTGGAAAGAGTCTGATATGGTAGGTAATATTATAATACCAAAAACAAAAGAGCAAGGTGGTTGGAAT
Organism: Rickettsiales bacterium; assembly: GCA_041396965.1. Classification (NCBI taxonomy): domain Bacteria; kingdom Pseudomonadati; phylum Pseudomonadota; class Alphaproteobacteria; order Rickettsiales; species Rickettsiales bacterium. The sequence goes on along the minus strand of JAWKXN010000001.1, from coordinate 769,296 downwards.
GAAAAGACCATAAAATCTTTTCCTAGAACCGCAATTGCTAGTATGTCAATAATATTAGAAGAATTAGAAAAAATAAAAGATGTGGCGCATAATGGCTCACAGGCTGATATAAAAAACATTACAAAGGCTATAGGGACCTTGACTCATATTTATTATAATAAATTATTTGACCCAGAAGATACAGGAACTCTCTCCAATAAGCATGCTGAGTTGCTTGCTGATGACTCATATATAATGAAATCTCTCCATAAAGGCAATGAAACAGACCGTAAATCAATAGAAAAATCTTTAAGAGAACTTCTTGAAATAGCAAATGTAGAAACTACTGGTGAAGCAGAAAATATAATTATAGATGGAGTAATAAAATATAGGAATATTGAGAACAAAAGAGTGAGTGATAACAATAAGTTCTTTGATCGTGGCGATCCTCACAATAACTTTGTTGGTAAAGGTGATGGCAAAATAGATAATGCAGAGATAAAAGCCGCTATAGAACAACTTAGAAAGCATGGAATGAAAGTCTCAGAAGGTGATTTAAGAGATTTGACAAGCAATCTAGAAATTAGTGATGAAACTATAAAAGCTGGAATCACTTATCAAAACGAACTAGAAGAAAAGCAAAAATCCGCCAACCCTGATATAATAGATAAAGCAATAGAAATATCCGATGATTCAACAGAAGTGGCACAAAATACACCGCTAATCCCAAATAAAACAAAAAGTAGAACTATTTAACATAATACTTTATTTTCAGTAGTTACATTGGAAAAAGCTTTAACAATTGTTATTCGGCGCGAAACCGACTCTTTCGGTGATAGTTTTGATGGTGGTTTCTAATTATAGAAGTTACAAACTACTGTACTAACCGAACAACCCTCTGCCACCGCCTTTTCCTCTTGGCGTATTTGGCAGATTATTTGATTTACTATCACCTGAAAAAACCACTCCGAGCAATGCCAGAATACCAACCGCTATGAGAGCTATGTCCGACATTTTCATATCTCCTAAAGCATCAGGAAGCCAGTCCATAATCCCGTTTCTCTTTTGAAATTTTCCATCCGGTTGTCCCATTTTTCTATTCGCCCATACCTGTATATCAGTAGCAGTAAAATCTTTGAATAACACTTCTTTTCCATCAGAATAATGTAATCTAACACCCTTATGACGCTTTCCTTTAGTGTCAACAAATGGACCGTTAGCGTCTATCGCCTCTTTGGAAATTAAGTTAGTTATCTTAGTATCAGGACTAGCTTTTAGAACTTTTATGGCACCACCAGCCCCCAAAAAATGGGCAAGATATAATTGTCCAGCGGTTGGCGGATGTCCACCAATAGCTGAAGTTAAAGCTCTTTCATTATCTCTGGTAAAACGAACTCCAAAAAGAATCTGTTGTTTTACATCGTAGCGTGGATCGTTGGCAGTCCCCATGTTCTCTGGGGTTACTGACTGTATATCATTATATTGCTTCGCGTAATCATTCCACGTTCCAGGAACCACCTGGAATATGCCTGCAGCCCTACTTCCTCTGGTACCGTCCGCTCTTAAAGGTGGCCTAGCGTATGTATCTCCATCGCTTTCAACCACCATTATTCTACCAAGAAAAACACGACCCTCCTCATCAAGCCCCTCTTTATTAGCGACCTCATCAAGTAACGCCATATTCCGGCGTTTTATTTCTGATTGTGACATACTCATTGTTATATTCTAACATAGAAAAAACGGCGAAAATATTACATTTTTATGAAATGGTATCTGAAATTTATCATTTTCTATCAATAAGATATAAATACAGAAAATAGCAAATCACCCTATTCTTGGATTAGAAATTACCGACTTACCACCAGATGGAGTAGATGGTGGTGGGGTAATGGAAGCGGTATTAAATTCTCTGCCGCCACTATCGGCGCTTGCCATAGTTACTTTCTTATCGTCAGAAAACAAGTTGGTAATGGCTGCGATTAAATCTTTTACTATACCTAATATTGATTGCCAGAAACTTGAATCAGCATCAAAAAACGAACCATCAGCAATACCACTAACACCATAAGTTTTATTTCTTTTTGAATATCTTGAAACAGTATTCTCGCTCCCTAGATCCGCAACATTAAACTCTTCATTTAACGCTTGCTCGGTAACATTTTTTGTTCTGTTACGCCAACCATTACGAAACTCTGCTTTGAGAGGGTTTTTTTCAATAATACGTTCGTAAGTTGCGAGTCTTTCTTCCGCTAGACTTTTAATTAGCTCTCTTCCATCAACATTATTTGCTCTTTCAAAAATATTATTTCCAGTAGCTTCAGGAAAATCTTTGTCCAGTGTTCTCTTCAATATTCCTGCCATACCGTTATTTCTTTTTTCAGAACCGGCACCAAAATTTATACTCATATCAAATAAAACATACTGTACTCTATTGTCTTTAACAGCGTTAATTCCTGCTTTATCAAAATAATTTTCTACAAAGAATTTATTGATATTTTCTTCGGAAAGAGTATTCACCGTTTCCATCTTCAACGGTTCAACTCCATGTTTCCCCGCTTTCTGTAAACTCCATCTATTATACGCGGCGAGATCTTCCTCGTTTTTAATGTTAATTTCTCTCCCATGCTCTTTTTCAAAAACAGGCGCAAAATATGCCACCCCACCCATTGCCTTCATTTGTGCTTCAGTTATTTTTCTGAATGCGGGATCATTACTTTGCCGCATTGTATCAATAGTGACACCATTATATGTTGCAGGGTCAGCAGCACCATGATTAGAAAAAGCAAATTTTACATTTTTTCCTCTTTCAGAATCATTTACACGAGCCAACATACCGGAAATATCTAAGTTATTTCCGTTTTCCATACCATCATTTTCTTTATTCACACTCATACCCTAATCTAACACAGCTAACTTGCTGATAGTATTACAATTTTGTGAAACTGATTTTTTAATGTTAAATCTCAGCTAAAACCCAATTAACATATTGTTAAATCAATATTTTTCCGTAACAACATCGCTATTGGTAAAAAAGCTGCCACGTGTATAATATCTAGTTATATCATCAAATGAGGCTCTTAAATCGGTATTATCGGTAGTTGTCGCTCTGCCCATTATGAAAGTGGTTGAGTAAGCGGCGGCGGTCGCTGAGCTGTCGCAGTGGCAGTTTGTTTGCTCATTGCTATTGGTGGATCCGGCGGTTTTACGAACACCACTTAGCTGGAACGCTCCATGCCCATTTTCCCCGTGTGATATAACTACCGCTATAGCGTTTGCCGAACGGGTATTACCTGCGGTATCATTTACGGTTATACCACCTGTGCTGTTATTTAGCTGGTAGGTATCAAAAGCGTTAGTCGCGGTAAAACGGCGGTCAACATGGTAGGAAAATCTGCCGCCCCATGGGTCAAAAGCATATTCATCAGCAAGTCCGAGCGAGCGCACAGGCACTACTCCCCCTACTACATTACCGCTAATAAAATTAGCGGTTGGCGGTGTGGTATCAGCGGTTCTGTTACCATTTCCATCGTAAGTAGCACCGTTTACACAACTTCCAGCTCCGGTAGTTCCACCTTCCACACCAAAATACTGGTTAGTTACGAGATAAGTAGCGTCCGCCGGACATGGTAGAGCCTTATTCTTCTTTACGAAAGCGGCAAGAGCGTCTTCTATCGCTGTCATTTTCCGCGTAAAATCATCTTGTTTTCTCTGCCTTGTTTCTTGCGTTAGCACAGACATTATCCCACCAATCATTAAGCCTAATATTAGCAAGACGATTGAAAGCTCAAGCAGTGAAAAGCCTACTATCCTATTTTGTTGTTTCTTAGAAAATTCTAACATGTGTCAATTGTATGACTCTTAAATTAAACAATTGTTAATATATTGCCCATACAAGCTTATTCCTTGCTATTTTGCCCTTAATGTAGCATATTGCAGAGTTAGATTACACACTAAAAAACATCATAATGATGGAGAGAATACTATGGTGGATTTTCCTAAGAAAACTATTTCTGACTGGCAAAAGCTAGCGCAAAAAGATTTAGGAGTTGATAAGGAGGGAAATGCCATTCCTCTGGAAAATCTGAACTGGGAGACAGCGGAAGGTTTTACAGTAAAGCCCATCTATACAGCGGAAGATTTAGACGGTTTAGAGGACACCAACACTATAGCGGGATTCGCTCCTTTCGCGCGGGGACCTCGCGCTACTATGTATACTGTACGTCCATGGACGGTGCGGCAATATGCTGGTTTTTCTACCGCTGAGGAGTCTAATGCCTTTTACAAGCGAAACTTGGCGGCCGGACAAAAGGGGCTTTCAGTCGCTTTTGATCTGGCAACTCATAGAGGTTATGACTCGGATCATCCAAGAGTAGTCGGTGATGTTGGCAAGGCCGGAGTCGCTATTGACTCAGTGGAGGACATGAAGATATTGTTTGATGGTATACCGCTTGATAAGATGAGCGTGTCAATGACCATGAATGGAGCAGTACTTCCCATACTAGCTAGTTACATAGTAGCTGGTTTAGAACAGGGCGTAAAGTTAGAGCAGCTTTCCGGTACGATACAAAATGACATTCTAAAAGAATTTATGGTGCGTAATACCTATATTTACCCGCCAGAGCCGAGTATGAGGATTGTCGCTGATATTATAGAATATACCGCGAAGAATATGCCAAAGTTCAACTCAATATCAATTTCCGGTTATCATATGCATGAGGCGGGAGCGACAGCGGTTCAAGAACTCGCCTATACCATAGCTGATGGTGAGGAGTACGTAAAAGCCGCTCTTAGCAAGGGACTTAACGTTGATGATTTTGCCCCTCGCCTATCGTTCTTTTTTGCTATCGGCATGAATTTCTTTATGGAAATAGCCAAACTCCGTGCCGCTCGCCTACTCTGGGCGAAAACTATGGCGAAATATAACCCGAAAAAACCAATGTCGTCGGCACTGCGTACCCATTGCCAGACTTCCGGCGTATCACTTACTGAAAAAGACCCGTATAATAATGTTGTACGTACAACTATTGAGGCATTGGCGGCGGCTCTTGGCGGCACGCAGTCACTACATACTAACGCTCTGGATGAGGCAATCGCCCTACCCACTGATTTTTCCGCGCGTATCGCCCGCAACACTCAGCTTATATTACAGCATGAGGCTGGAATTACCAAAACCGTAGACCCTCTTGGTGGTAGCTATTATATTGAGTCGCTGACCGCTAGCCTCGTAAAACACGCTGAGGAGCTAATAGCGGAAGCAAATGAGCTAGGAGGGATGACGAAAGCTATTGAAGCGGGAATCCCTAAGCAGAAAATTGAGGAATCAGCGGCACGCAAGCAAGCAAGAATTGATCGGGCGGAAGATATTATAGTTGGTGTAAACAAGTATCAATTAGCTAAGGAAGACCCAATAGATATTTTGGATGTTGATAATAGCAAGGTAAGAAAATCACAGATAGAGAGAATTAATAACGTAAGGGCAAACCGTGATAAGTTGGCTTGCGAAAAAGCGTTGGCGGAACTTACTAAAGCGGCAAAAGATAATAGTGGTAACTTGCTAGAATTAGCGGTAGAGGCGGCTAGGGCAAGAGCAACCGTTGGTGAAATATCAGAGTCTTTAGAGAAAATTTATGGGCGTTACAACGCTAGCGTTAAAACAATATCAGGAGTATATGGCGCGGTGTATGATAGTGATGATAGCTTAAAACCAATTCGTGATAAAGTGTCCAAATTCGCTGAGAATGAAGGACGCAGACCACGTATATTAGTCGCCAAGATGGGACAAGATGGGCATGACAGAGGCGCGAAAGTAATCGCCACCGCCTTTGCTGATATGGGTTTTGATGTCGATGTTGGATCGTTATTTGCCACGCCAGAGGAAGTCGCGAGACAAGCGGTGGAAAATGACGTGCATATCGTTGGGGTTTCCAGCCACGCCGCTGGTCATAAAACCCTCGTCCCGCAATTAATAGCGGCGCTAAAGGAAGCTGGTCGTGGTGATATTTTAGTAGTTTGTGGTGGAGTAATACCGGCGCAGGATTATCCGGTGCTGGAACAGGCGGGAGTTTCCGCTATTTTTGGTCCTGGTACTAATATACCACTAGCGGCAGAGAAATTACTGGAATTGCTTGGAAAACAGTGAAAAAATACCAAATAACCGCTAGCTTATGGAAATATAAAGGTAAAGCCGCTTGGTACTTTATAACTTTACCGAAAGAGATTTCTGAGGAAATAAAATTTTTCTGTTCACACATTAATATACCGTTTGGCTCGCTTCCGGTTGAGGTAAAAATAGGGGAAACCACTTGGAAAACCTCTATATTCCCTGACAACAAAGCCGGTTCTTACTTGCTTCCCGTAAAATCATTAATCCGCAAAAAAGAAAAACTTGCTGAAGGAGACGCTGTATCATTTTCCCTAAAGATAATGGAGTAGATAACGTAAAATTATTGACTATTATTAATTTTCATTTATCATTCTCTACTGCTTGAAAATAAGACATGGTTATTGAGGTATAATTATGAACACGGTATTAGACAGATTATTAAATAGAGATACAAAACCTAATTATCAGCAAGTGTATGATGATGTATTAAAAGCAGGAGCTGAAGTTATTGCTAACATTAAAAATGATAATCTTATTCCTATGAACGACAGCAATAATAACCCATTAAAAGAACTTGCTACCTTAGTAATAGCTAATACTGACGATAGGTTTAAGAAAATTCCTGACGAAGAGCTAATTAGCAAAGCGGAGCAGCACCTCAATGACTTAATACCGATTAACCAAGACATGTCACAACATCAAAAAATGCATAATTTAGCGTCTGAAAAAGCTGTGGAAGTTGTTAAAGCTATGCAAGAAAAAATAAAAGAACGCGGACTTTCTCAGGAAAATATCATGCAAAAAGGTTAATTTTTTATACCTCAAAATATAATTATTATTCATTATACTAGTCACTTGCGTATAACGTCAAGATGTTGAAATAACGTATAAATAGCAGATTCCTCCAAATTATTGATTTATTTATTGACAAATAGTTAATTTATGTATAGCTACATAACCAATTAGTTAATTAATTTTAATATATAGGGAGAAATTTTATGCTATTGGCGGTGCGTGATAACGAGAATAATCTGGAAACGGAAAACGATGAGATATCTACAGAAAGCAGTGTTATAAAACATATTTATAATACTCTGCTTGAACAAATTGATTTGGGTATGATTTCACGTATGAAACGAGATATTCTTTTAACTAAACTCATTAGCATGATTGAAGAAATTGTTTTTTATGAACAATTTAATATTAGTTACGCGGAAAAGAAATATATCACTGATAAAATAGCCCAGAAGTTTAACAATAATTAACTTATAAATAAACCTCTTGCCTTAGCAGCATAGATATGTATAATGGCAAAAAATTTGAGAGGTGGGCTTTTGCCCGCCTTTTTTGTTACCCTATCTTTAGAGTAAAATAAAGTGGATATTATATCACGCATAACCGATATTATTGAGCCTTCAGTCAATTCTCTTGGCTATAGTTTGGTACAAATAAAGCTTACTGAAAGCGCCCGCCGTAAGACGCTTACTATCATGGCGGAAAAGGCGGACGATAGTATAATGGGATTTGACGACTGCGCTAAGATAAGCGACACGGTATCGGCTTTGCTTGATGTTGATGATCCGCTATCTGGCGCTTATAATTTGGAAGTATGCTCACCCGGAGTTGACAGACCTCTGATTAAACCGGATGATTATTCTAAATTTACTGGTTATGAGATAAAGCTAGAGACTATTATGCCCATAGAAAGGCGCAAACGTTTTCGTGGCATACTACAAGAGTTAGAAAAACATGATGATGGTTACGCTATATCGCTAGAGTGTGATGATGGTATTACCGCTAGGATAGCTCACGATAATATACGTTTTGCCAAGTTAGTAATGACTGACGCGCTGGTTGAGGAATATTTAAGCAAACAAAATAGTGAGAAGAAAATTGATAAAAAATCTGGAAGAAAAGCTAGTAAAAAGCTAAAAGAGAAACAAGATAACGTACAAATATAAATTGTGAAAGGATGATATAATGAGCGCTAATCAACCTATTTATGGAAGCAGTGAGTTACTACAGATAGCTGACGCGGTCGCCCGCGAGAAAGGCTTGCCCAAAGAAGCGGTTATTGAGGCTATGGAGCAAGCGGTTCAAGTCGCTGGTCGCCGTAAATATGGCCATGAGCACAATATACGCGCGGAAATTGATAAGAAAAGTGGTGAGATATTGCTGTATCGGGTGCGTACGGTTGTTGAGGAAGTTGAAAATGAAATTACCGAACTTACACTTGAGCAAGCGAAAAAGATAAACTCTGACCTAGAAATAGGTGATGAGATAAAAGACCTGCTTCCACCGATTGATTTCGGTAGGGTAGCGGCACAAACCGCTAAACAAGTTGTATTACAAAAGGTTCGTGACGCTGAGCGTGAAAAACAATACGAGGAATTCAAGGACAGAGTTGGTGAAATCGCTAGCGGTGTCGTGAAACGTGTTGAATATGGCAATGTAGTGGTTGATTTTGGTCGCACCGAAGCGGTGATACGCCGTGATGATCTTATCCCACGTGAGATATTTAGAACTGGTGACCGTATCCGCGCTTACATAGCGGACGTAAGACGTGAGAAATCTGGTCCACAGATATTCTTGTCGCGTACTCATCCTGAGTTCCTAGCTAAATTGTTCGCGCAAGAAGTTCCAGAAATATATGATGGTATTATAACTATAAAAGCGGTCGCTCGTGACCCTGGTTCACGCGCTAAATTAGCTGTTATATCACGTGATGTAAGTGTTAATCCGGTATTATCATGTGTTGGTGTTCGTGGGAGTCGCGTGCAAGCGGTTGTTGGTGAGCTACAAGGAGAAAAAATAGACATTATAGAATGGTCAGCGGATCCGGCTAATTTTGTGGTAAACGCTCTTTCTTCCGCTGAGGTAAGTAAAGTTGTGATTGATGAGGCGAAAGAACGTATTGAGGTAGTAGTGCCAGACGATCAACTATCAAAGGCTATTGGTAGTCGTGGTCAGAATGTCCGCCTTGCCTCACAACTGGTTGGATGGAATATTGACATACTAACAGAGGCGGCTGAGTCAGAGCGTAGCACGGAAGAATTCAATAAACTATCAGCTCTGTTTGTAGAAGCGCTAGACGTTGAGGAGGTTATCGCTCATCTGTTGGTAGCTGAAGGATTTACCTCTATTGAGGAAGTGGCTTACATACCAATAGAAGATCTGATAGCTATTGAGGGATTTGATGAAAATGTCTCAGAAGAATTGCATAAGCGCGCGCGTGATTATCTAGCTTCTGAACAAGAAAAACGGGAAGCTAGGCTAAAAGAGATAGGAGTTGAAGATTCGTTGATTAATTTCCTAAATGACAAGTCATCATTTGATCCTGAATGGCTAGAGAATCTTGGAAACAACAAGGTTTTAACCCTTGATGATTTCGCTGATTTATCAACTGATGAATTACAAGAGATTATGCCAAAAGACGCTCTTAGCCATGATGATGCTGGAGCACTCATTATGGAAGCAAGAGAGTCTTGGGATAATTAAAAGTCAAACGAGTAGCGACGACGCTGTGTAGTCACTAGCTAAATCATTAAAGTATAAATTTATTTTGCTTCTATGATTGTCTTGTGTATTATCGGCGATGTTATTAACTAAATAAAATATTAAGAACAAAAAATATATATGTCGGATAGTGATAATAACGCAAAAAAAGATACGCTCAAAGTTGGCAAGCCTAATCGCCTGCAACTTACCAAGACTGTTGAAAGCGGCAAGGTAAAGCAAAATTTTACGCATGGGCGCTCCAAAACGGTTACTGTTGAGGTTCGTAAAACCCGTACCTTTACTCAAGGTAAGCGTGGCGCTCCGATGGTTGAGGTGAAAAAGAACAAAGGAATTTTATCGTCAGCTGATATTGACGATCCTATGTCACAGCTTACTCCTGAAGAGCGTGAAAGCCGCTTAAAAGCTTTGAAACTAGCGGAAGAACGGCAAGAGTATGAAAAAAATAAACCACAACCTACCAAGACAAAAGATGAAGATGATGGTCTAAAGAACGATAAAGAAGCTGGTGAAAAAACCGACACGATTAATGAACCGGTCGAAGTAGAGAAAAAACCAAAACGTAGATCTGATATAACAATACCTGCTCCTTCGGGAATAGTCACTCCTATTAAGGCAAGGCAAAGTGAAAATGAAAAGCCTAAGGAACAGCCATCTTCCGCACATAAGCTCTCCGGTAAATCATCGCATGATTTTTCTGACGGTGAGGAGAGCAATAAAAAAGAAAAATCAGGGAAATTAAGGCTACGTGGCGGTGAGGACAGAAGGTCATCGGGTAAAATCACTGTCCATCAAGCTCTATCAAATATTGAGGAACAAAGAGTTCGTTCGCTTGCCTCAATCAAAAGGGCTCGTGAAAAAGCTCTAAAGAAGGCGATGAATAAACCAACGGAAAGTGAAAAAGTCATTCGCGAAGTCGTAATACCTGAGACTATAAATGTCTCGGAACTCGCTAATAGAATGGCTGAACGTACTGTTGACGTAATAAAATCATTGATGAAACTTGGTATAATGGCAACCGCCTCGCAATCTATAGATGCTGACACGGCAGAGCTTGTTGTTGGTGAGTTTGGTCATAAATTCAAGCGTGTTACTGAAGGTGATGTTGAGAATATACTAAAAGATGATGAGGGAGATGACGCGAAAGATCTTCGTCCACGTCCGCCAATAGTTACTATAATGGGACATGTTGATCATGGAAAAACCTCATTGCTAGATGCGTTACGTATGACTGACGTGGTGGCAAAAGAGGCTGGCGGTATTACTCAACATATAGGCGCGTATCAGGTTAGTGTTGAAAATGGGCAGAAAGTGACTTTTCTTGATACACCAGGTCATGAGGCGTTTACCGCTATGCGCGCTCGTGGCGCTAAAATAACGGATATTGTAATATTAGTTGTTGCCGCTGATGACGGTATTATGGAACAGACCAAAGAAGCTATAAATCACGCTAAGGCCGCTGAGGTTCCTATTGTCGTCGCGATTAATAAAATTGACAAGGTTGGCGCGGATCCAGCTAGGGTGAAGCAAGAATTGATGCAATACAACTTAATCGCTGAAGAGTTTGGTGGTGACGTGATGGTGGTTGAGATTTCAGCGAAAACCAGACAGAATCTTGATAAGTTAGTAGAAGCTCTGTTATTGCAAGCGGAGATTTTGGAGCTTAAGGCGAATCCAGACCGGATGGCAAGCGGAATAGTGGTTGAGGCTAAACTTGATCAAGGTAAAGGTGTGGTAGCTACTATACTTATCCAAAAAGGTACGTTGAAAGTGGGTGATGTGGTAGTGGCAGGTATAGCTAACGGTAAAGTCCGTAATATGCTTGATGATAAAGGAAATCCTATATCAGAGGCGATACCAGGAACACCAGTTGTAATACTTGGGCTTAACACCGCTCCTGATGCTGGTGATATTTTCTCGGTAGTTGAGAATGAGAAAGTGGCGAGGGATATTTCTGAGTATAGAACACGTACTATAAGAGAAAAAAATGTAGCTCTATCAACTCGCTCTTTAGATAATTTGTTCGGGGAAGCCGCTGGTACTGGCGCTAAAGAATTACCGGTTATAATAAAAGCCGATGTGCATGGCTCGGTTGAGGCGATCGCCTCCTCAATAACAAAATATTCTGATAATGAGGTTGCGGTTCGGGTTTTACACAGCGCCGTTGGGGGTATTTCTGAATCCGACATAACATTAGCTAAGTCCACTGGTGCTTTAATTATCGCTTTTAACGTGAGAGCCGCCCCTAAAGCCAAAGAACTCGCCGCGAAAGAAAATATCAACATACGCTATTACTCAATTATATATAATGTGGTGGATGATGTAAAAGCCATGCTTTCTGGTATGCTATCCCCGATACTTAAAGAGAATTTTCTTGGCTATGCTCAGATCCGTGAAGTATTTAACATTAGTAAAATTGGTAAGGTGGCTGGTTGTATCGTAACTGAAGGTATAATAAAGCGTGGCGCTAAAGTTAGATTGTTACGTGATAACGTAGTTATACATGAAGGAGCCCTTAAAACCCTCAAACGCTTTAAGGATGAGGTAAAAGAAGTTAAAAGCGGCTTAGAGTGCGGGATGGCGTTTGAGAATTATGATGACATAAGGGCTGATGATCAGATAGAGGCTTTTGAGATAGAAGAAACCGCACGGACAATATAGAGGAGGCTGGATATTACGCATTAGCTGTAATGCTTATAGCCTAGTGCCTAATGCCACTATTATTATGCATAATTTATTTTCAGATAAAAAAAAATCGGGTAGTGGGCAACGTAAACTCAGAGTCGGTGAAGAGATACGTCATATAATAGCGGAATTGTTGATGCGTGGTGAGGTTCACTCCCCTACACTTCTTAATTCTTCTATTACCGTATCAGAAGTCAGAGTCAGTCCTGACTTAAAAAACGCTACTGTATATGTCATGCCACTTGCCGGAGAGCGTAAGGATGAGTTGCTGTTAGCGTTAAAAGAATCATCACCAAAATTCCGTCACTTAATATCAAAACGCCTAAGATTGCGCTATATACCAAAACTTCATTTTGCTCTTGATAACTCTTATGAGGAAGCGCAAAGAATAAATGACCTGCTAAAAAACCCTGATGTGGCTAAAGACCTGAAACATGATTCTGATAAAGGGCTAGGTAAGCTTGAGGAATAATAAAAACACGAAGAACCTCAATGGCTGGATAAGTATTGATAAACCTGTTGGTATAAGTTCAGCGAAAGCGGTGGCAGAAGTAAAAAAAATTCTAAATCCCAAAAAAATTGGTCACGCCGGAACTTTAGATCCGCTTGCTTGTGGCGTTTTACCGCTTGCTCTTGGTGAGGCGACTAAAACTATAAATTACATGATGGATGCCGACAAAATTTATGAGTTTACGGTTAATTGGGGTGAGGAAAAAACCACTGACGACGCAGAAGGTGAAGTAGTAAAATCATCGGATATACGACCTAAAAAAAGTGATATTACAGAATTACTACCAAGATTTACCGGAAATATCAGGCAAACCCCTCCTGATTACTCAGCGATTAAAATTAATGGAAAAAGAGCCTGTGATTTGTTACGAAACGGGCAAGACATAGAGTTAAAGGAGCGTATAGTTAATATATATCATATTGATATACAAGAACATAATAATAAAAGCACAAGATTTATATGTGAATGTGGCAAAGGGACATATATACGCTCTATAGCAAGGGATATAGGACGTATAATCGGCTGTTACGGTTATGTATCGTACCTTTGCCGTATTTCAGTTGGAAAATTTGATAAAAACAATGCGATTTCACTGGAAAAGTTAGGTGATATGGTGCATAAAGGCTCTGTTGATTTTTTGCGACCTGTGGAATCCGCGCTGGACGACATCTTGGCGTGGGATGTTAATTCTACTCAGGCAGAATTTTTACGGAATGGACAAAGTATTTCTGTCCCGTCTTTTATGGGAAGAGAAGTATCGGCGGATGGTAACACTATTTTATTCGCTAGGAATGATGGTGTTCCAGTGGCTATCTGTAAATATGAGGCAGGGGTGATGAAACCGGTTCGTGTGTTTAATTTATAAATTTGATATAAGGAGTGGCTACGATGTCGAGTGAAGCAATAAATAAAGATAATATAATTAAGGAATTCGCCGTTAAGGAGAATGATACAGGTTCCGCTGAGGTGCAAATCGCTCTACTTACCGCGCGTATAAACCACCTTACCGAGCATTTCATGACTCATAAGAAAGATCACCATTCGCGCAGGGGTCTACTTATTCTCGTAGGTCGCCGTCGTCGCCTGCTTGACTATCTTAAAAAGAAAAATTTTGATAGTTACAGTACAATAATAGGCAAGCTTGGTATCAGGAAGTAGTTTCGGTAATGTGTTTCTAGAATGTTGGTAAAAGAATAAATAGGAAAAGGAAGATATAAATAATGTTTAATGTAGTAAAGAAATCTATTCAGTGGGGTGATCGTACACTAACTCTTGAAACCGGTAAAATCGCTCGTCAGGCTGATGGCGCTGTATTGGCGACATATGGCGAGACTGTTGTGTTATGTACGGTGGTCGCCGCCAAATCACCAAAATCAGATGTAGATTTCTTTCCACTTACCGTTAATTATCAGGAGAAGGCTTTTGCCGCTGGGAAGATACCAGGTGGATTTTTCAAACGTGAAGGTCGCCCGACAGAAAAAGAGGTTCTTACCTCCAGATTGATTGACCGCCCTATCCGCCCGCTTTTTCCTAATGGATTCTATAATGAGACACAGGTAATATGTACTCTTCTATCTCATGATTTGCAAAATGACCCTGATATAGTGGCTATGATTGGCGCTTCAGCCGCTCTTACCATTTCTGGTGTTCCGTTCATGGGGCCTATCGCTGGCTGTCGTGTTGGCTATATTGATGGTGATTATGTATTAAACCCAACTCATGATGAATTGGCTGATAGCGAACTTGATCTTGTTGTCGCTGGTACTGGTCGCTCTGTTCTGATGGTAGAATCAGAGGCTGAGGAACTTTCGGAGGAAGTGATGCTTGGCGCTGTAAGTTATGGTCATAAGCAAATGCAGGATGTTATAAATTTGATAATATCACTCGCTGAAGAATCCGCTAAAGAGCCTTGGGATTTCCAAATAAAATCTGATGAGGATCTTGCCGCTAAGGTAAGCGGTAAAGCTGAGAGTGAGTTGCGCGCTGCCTATAAGATAACCGCTAAACAAGAAAGAGCCGGCAAGCTGGACGTGATAAGAAAATCTGTAAAAGATTCTCTTTGCGCTGAAGGTGGTGAGGAATCTTACGATGAGAAAACCGTAATGAACCAACTCAAAAAGTTGGAGCAGGAGATTGTTCGTACTGACTATGTTAACAATAAAACTCGTATTGATGGTCGCGCGCCAGATGAGATTCGTCAGATAGTCGCGGAAGTTGGTACTCTGCCACTTACTCATGGCTCTGCCCTGTTTACTCGTGGTGAAACGCAAGCTTTGGTGGTAGCGACACTAGGTACCAGTCAGGACGAGCAGATAATAGACGCTCTGGAAGGTGAATATCGTGAAGGTTTTATGCTGCATTATAATTTCCCGCCTTACTCAACTGGTGAGGCTGGACGTATTGGTAGTCCGGGGCGCAGGGAGATAGGTCATGGTAAGTTAGCGTGGCGGGCGATTCGTCCAGTTCTTCCAGAAAAAGAAGATTTTCCTTATACGCTGCGCTGCGTGTCTGAGATAACTGAATCTAACGGTTCTTCGTCAATGGCGACCGTTTGTGGAAGCTCGCTATCGCTTATGGACGCTGGAGTTCCTATGAAACGTCCGGTCGCTGGTATCGCTATGGGGCTTATCAAAGAAAAATCAGGTTTTATAGTTCTATCTGATATTCTTGGTGATGAGGATCATCTTGGTGATATGGATTTCAAAGTAGCTGGAACTGAAAAAGGTATCACCGCTTTACAGATGGATATAAAAATTGACGGGATTACCGAAGAGATTATGGAAGTAGCTCTTAATCAGGCTCACGGTGGAAGGAAACATATTCTTGGTGAAATGGCAAAAGCCTTGTCCGCTCCAAGAGATTCAGTAGGAAGTACCGCTCCTCGTATTACCACAATGAACATACCGAAAGATAAAATTCGTGATGTTATAGGTAGTGGCGGCAAGGTTATCCGCGAGATATGTGAGGTAACCGGCGCTAAAGTTGATATTGATGACGATGGTACAGTTCGTATAGCCGCTACCAACGAGGAATCTGGTAAAAAAGCTTATGACTGGGTTTACTCAATAGTCGCTGAACCGGAAGTTGGTCAAATTCATAGCGGAAAAGTTGTACGGGTCGTCGATTTTGGCGCGTTTGTTAACTTCTTTGGCAGTAAAGACGGTCTAGTTCATATAAGTGAGTTAGCTGACTATAGAGTTGGCAAAGTTACTGATATAGTAAAAGAAGGTGATAGCGTTAAAGTTAAGGTCATAGACATAGATAATCGTGGTAAGATACGCTTGTCTATGCGAGTCGTTGATCAAGAAACCGGAGAGGATATTTCTGATCAAGTCTCTGGTAAAGAGAAAAAACCAGCATAGTTTATTATATTTTGCTACCGCTGCTGGACTGCTATCCCTCGCATGGAGCATAGCTTCCTCCTACGCTCTTTGAGCTTAGGCGGACAGGCAGGGCTGGCACGACCTGCTGGCAGTTTTTTATATTCGCCTCCGGTATTTCCTACTGGAAATACCATAAGGCATTGCTGAAGGCTCACTCGGTCTACTGACCGAGTTTCTTGTTCCTCATCTTTACGAATATCCCCTCTCCCTCTGGGAGAGGGTTAGGGTGAGGGGTATTTTCTATATTCACCTCCGAGATTTCTGCTGAAAATCTCATGAGGCAGTTTCTTGTTTCCTAAACACTATTCCCCATAGCCTAACGACATGGCGATTGCATTTTGGGGGTATCAGACACTGAACGTGACACTGTCATGCCGTCTTTATGACGGCACCCAGTTGTGAAAAGCAGAGCTTTTTACTGGATTGCTCTGCAACCCACCAGACCCCGCTAACCACGTGCGGGGTGACATTGTATCCAAATGCGATTGACATAGTGCATAGGGTGGTTTTCTACTGGTCGCACTTCTTGTTCCCTAATGCCTACACTAAGCCTTACGCCTAACCATTACTTCTCCGGTAACTTCAGGTGGCAACTTGAAACGGGTGTTTTCAGTAATCCCCAATAGATCACCAACCTTAGATGGTCTTATTTTTGAAATGGCTTCCACTACACCTGTTACTAAATGCTCGGGAGCGGAAGCTCCAGCGGTTATACCAACTGAATCTATCTGTAAAAACCAATCAGGATTTATATCTTTAGCGTCATCAATAAGGTAAGCTTTCTTGCCAATCTCCTCAGCTAAATCCCGCAAACGATTAGAGTTTGAACTATTCGCCGAGCCAACTACCAACACCATATCTACTTGTCCAGCCAGTTCCCTCACTGCGTTTTGACGGTTCTGGGTAGCATAACATATATCGCGCAGTTCTGGACCAGATATATTTGGAAAACGCTGTTTAAGAGCGTCTATAATATCCTTAGTATCATCAACGCTAAGAGTAGTTTGAGTAACATAAGCGAGTTTTTCAGGGTTCTTCGCGTCAAGAGTTCTAACATCCTCAACATTCTGTACTAAAAGCACGCCACCACGAACTCTGCCGCTTGTCCCCTCCACTTCTGGATGTCCGGCATGTCCGATAAGTATAATTTGTCTACCCTCATTTTCATAACGTTGAGCTTCTTTATGTACCTTCGTAACCAGCGGGCAGGTAGCGTCTATCACCGGAAGCTCTCTTAAAATAGCTGAATTTTCTACTCTCTCTGAAATACCGTGAGCGGAAAATACCGTAATGCCACCATCTGGTATCTCGCTTACCTTGTCTACAAATACCACGCCTTTACTTCTTAAATCCTCAACCACCCAGCGGTTATGCACTATTTCATGACGCACATATACCGGAGCGCCATATAGTTTTAATGCTCTTTCTACTATCTCAATAGCTCGATCCACCCCAGCGCAAAAACCGCGAGGACGAGCTAGAATTATTTTTAGTTTTTTACTCATAAAATAAAATTCTATAGTTATAACTGTTTAATTTTATTTTTATCCATAAAAATAAAATTGTTTTGCCCCCGTGAAAACCTACTGATTTTCACATGGAGCATGCTCACGGCTGACATGACCTACTGGTCATGCTTATCGCTTACTCTACGGCAAAAACCCTTAACCATTTTTCAACCAACGTGAGGTAATTCCGCCATAAAGGTCTATTCTCCGGTCACGAAAGAATGGCCAATTGCGACGAGTTTGCTCTATAAGTGATAGATCTATATCCGCGCTCACTATCTCTTCCTTATCATTACTACCCATAGCCAAAATCCTACCAAAAGGATCGGCTATAAAGGAATGTCCAAAAAACTCAAGCCCATCACCAACAGTTACCTCATGACCAACACGATTTACCGAAGCGACAAATACGCCATTAGCTATAGCGTGACTACGTTGGATGGTCTCCCATGCCTCAATCTGTGATTTCCCAAATTCCTCTTTCTCCGCCGGATGCCAACCAATGGCGGTTGGGTAAAATAATATCTCAGCTCCCTGCATAGCGGTAAGCCTAGCCCCTTCTGGATACCATTGATCCCAGCAGATTAAGGTTCCTACCCTACATAATGCCGTATCATGCGCCTTAAAACCCGTGTCACCCTGAGCAAAATAATATTTTTCTTCAAACAGCGGATCGTGCGGAATATGTGATTTACGGTATTTTCCTGCCAGTTTGCCATTAATATCTGTTATCGTAGCGCTATTATAATATAATCCGGCTGCCGCCTTCTCAAAAATAGAGCCAACAATGACCATTTTCGTTTCTCTGGCGATCTTGCCAAGACGTTCACTAGTCTTACCTGGTATGGGCTCTGCTATGTCAAATTTACTTATATCTAATTTTTGACAGAAATAATCACTTAGAAACAACTCAGGTAGGCAAGCAATCTTTGCTCCATCGCTCGCCGCCTGTCTAAGCATTTGCTCCGCCTTATCCATGCTTTTATCAATGTCAGAAGAGCACCGCATCTGAATAAGAGAAACCTTAAATGATTTATTCATAAAAACCTCAAAAAACTATACATAATTTGTATATGGTTAAAAATTGACTATATTAATTAGCGGTTATACACAATTAATAAAAGCATAATCGTAATTTTTGCTTGATTTTTTGCTCGGTAGCACTTAATTGCTATCTTCTTACTTTATTGTTAGAATAGTCTGTTTTTGATTGTGGCTCGGTAGCTCAGGGGTAGAGCAGGGGAATCATAATCCCTTGGTCGGGTGTTCAAATCACCCCCGAGCCACCATAATTTGTAAATAAATTATAGTTATTTCACTTTATTTTCAATCTATTAAACAACTAGTTTTTTATATATAACAATCGTTTTTTATAGATGACGAGTTACTCTCAATACTATATAAACATCATGTCATAAAAAATATATTGCCTGTAATATCATGTCCCGTCCCTTAATAAAAATAGTTATAGCAGTATTTGTTATTATAGCTTCCTACTATGCTTATAGTCGTTTTTTCGCCAGTGGTGGCGATATGATGGCTGGACAGAATATGGGACCTACTCCCGTTGATGTCGCCAGTGTTATAAAACGCAACCTAAGACCATGGAATGAGTTTTCAGGAAAGCTGGCGTCAGTTGATTATGTTGAGATACGCCCGCAAGTGTCTGGGGAGATAGAATCCGTCCATTTTAAGGATGGTAGTGATGTAAAAGAAGGCGACCTGTTATTTACCATAGACCCCCGCCCTTTTGAGGCTAATCTTAAATCCGCTGAGGCAGCGTTTTCTTTAGCTAAAGCAGAGCTTGCACGCGCGCAATCTTTACTAAAAAGCAAAGATATATCGAAAAGCAATTATGACCAACGGAAAAATAGCTTTCTTACATCTGAAGCAGCTGTTATCCGTGCCCGTCTTGATCTTGAATATAGTAAAATAACCGCTCCCGTATCCGGTCGGATAAGTAGAGCGGAAATTACCGAAGGCAATATAGTAAACTCAACTCCTAATCCTTCGTTGCTTGCTACCATCGCCTCATATTCTCCTATTTACGCTGAATTTGATATGGACGAAAAAAACTTCATTGATTATGTGGAGTTGGGAGCTACAGCTAACGAAGCAGCGGCGCAAATACCAGTATTGCTAGAGATTGGTAATATAAAAATAAAAGGGCGTATAGCTTCTTTTGATAATAAGATAGACGTAGTATCAGGAACGGTCAGGGTACGGGCTATTTTTGATAATAGTGACGGCAAGCTAGTGCCGGGAATGTTTGCGAGAGTAAAAGTTGGTGAAGCCAAGAAACGTGATTTACTGCTGATAAGCGATAGAGCGATAGGTACCGATCAGGACAAAAAATTTGTTTATGTAATATCTGATGATAATAAGGCTCACAAACGCTATGTTACTTTGGGTAGTATGGTTGATGACTTAAGAATAATTTCAAAAGGACTAAAGCAAGGTGAGAAAATAGTCGTAAGTGGTATACAGCGCATCAGAATGCCAGAGCAGCCGGTACAACCAACAGTGGTTAATATGGGTGGTGGTAAACCGGACAGCAAAGGAGATACCAAAGATAAGACGGCTTCGAAAGACTAGGCTCTATTTATGAATATCTCAAAATTTTTTATTGATCGTCCTATATTCGCGTCTGTACTTTCCATATTGATATTTATCGCTGGATTCTTATCATTGTGGAAGTTACCTATCTCAGAATATCCAGATGTTACTCCACCGTCTATCGTAGTAAGCGCCCAGTATCCAGGAGCGAATCCAAAGGTGATAGCCGATACAGTCGCCGCCCCTCTTGAAGAACAAATAAACGGGGTTGAAGACATGCTGTATATGTCCTCGCAAGCGACTTCTGACGGACAGATGTCAATCACCATTACTTTCAAGATTGGGACTGATCCAGATAAAGCGCAACAACTTGTTCAAAATAGAGTAAATCAGGCTCTTCCCAGACTCCCTGATATTGTCCGCCAGTTCGGGGTGAATACTGTAAAAAGCTCGTCGGACCTTACTATGGTGGTACATATATTATCACCTGATAACAGATACGACACTCTGTATTTGAGTAACTACGCTACTCTTAACATAAAAGATAACATACAAAGAATTAATGGTGTTGGTCAGGTAAGAATTTTTGGTGGTAGCGACTATGCCATGCGTATTTGGTTAGATCCTGACAAAATAGCAGCGCTTAACATGAACGCGCAAGATGTAGTGAACGCTATAAGAGAGCAAAATGTACAGGTTGCCGCTGGTATCGTGGGAGCTTCCCCTATAGAGGATAATGTTGACTTGCAGCTTAGTATAAACGCGCAAGGCAGACTTAAAACTAAAGAAGAGTTTGATAATATAATTATCAAAACTGATACGGAAGGTAGAATAACCAGACTTAAAGACGTAGCGCAAACCGAGCTTGGTGCTTCACAATACAATATAGAATCTTATCTTGATAAAAAACCGGCAGTCGCTCTTGGTATATTTCAAGCCCCTGACTCAAACGCTTTAGAGATTTCCGATAATGTAAGAAAAACGATGGAAGAGCTAAAAGAAACTTTTCCTGAAGGTGTTGATTATACTATTGTTTACGATCCAACAATATTCGTGCGCGGTTCTATTAAAGCGGTAATACATACATTACTGGAAGCTATAGCGCTCGTTGTACTTGTCGTTATTGTGTTCCTACAAACTTGGCGTGCGTCTATAATACCACTTCTTGCGGTTCCGGTTTCTATTATTGGTACTTTTGGATTCCTATTGCTTATTGGTTTTTCCATAAACGCGTTATCTCTATTCGGATTGGTACTTGCCATAGGTATCGTGGTTGATGACGCTATAGTCGTGGTGGAAAATGTTGAACGAAATATAAGTGAGGGATTGTCACCAAAAGAAGCTACTTATCAGGCAATGCGTGAGGTAAGTGGTCCTATTGTCGCCATCGCCCTTACCTTAGTCGCGGTATTCGTGCCAATAGCTTTTATCAGTGGTCTGACTGGTAAATTCTACCAGCAATTCGCGATCACCATAGCTATATCAACTGTTATATCGGCAATAAATTCTCTTACTCTCTCACCAGCTATAGCAGCGATTCTCCTTAAAGGTCATGATGCTCCTAAAGATGCTCTTACCAGATTCATGGACAAATACTTTGGCTGGTTTTTTAATGGATTTAATAAAATATTTAAGTCTGGCTCTGATAAATACTCAAACAGCATCAGCGGAATTCTTGGGCACAAGAAAAAGGCTTTTTCTTTCTATATACTTTTATTGATACTTACCGCTTTTGGTTTTTATAAAGTTCCAACCGGCTATATTCCGATGCAAGATAAACAATATCTGATCGGAGCAGTTATACTTCCTGAAGGAGCATCACTTAGTCGTACTAAAGAAGTTATTAGTCAGATGTCGGAAATAGCTATAAAAAATGAAGGTGTGGCAAACGCTGTGGCTTTTCCAGGTCTTTCATTTTATGGTTTTACCGCCAGTTCAAGCGCTGGTATAGTATTCCTACCGCTCAAATCTTTTGAGGAAAGAAGCACGCCGGAACTTTCCGCCGAAGCGATAAAGAATAATCTAAGTATGCAGTTTGGTGCGATTAAAGACGCATTTATCATGGTTCTACAACCTCCTCCTGTTCGTGGACTTGGCACGTCTGGAGGCTTTAAGCTACAGATACAAGACCGGATTGATCTTGGGATAGAGACTATTGATTCCGTTAAAAACGCTATTCTTGGACAAGCTTATCAATCTCCTCAGCTTAACCCGATGCAAACCTATAGTAGCTATCAGATAAATGTTCCCCAGCTTTATGTTGATATAGATAGGACAAAGGCAAAACAGCTTGGCGTGGCGATAACTGATATATTTAGTGCGATGCAAATATATCTTGGCTCGTTATATGTAAATGATTTCAACAAATTTGGGCGCACTTATCGGGTTATTGTGCAAGCTGACGCAAAATTTAGAGCGCGTGCAGAAGATATTACCAAGATAAAAGTACGTAATATTGAAGGAAAAATGGTACCACTTGGTAGCATAATATCAGTAACTCATGGTTACGGACCAGAAAGAAGTACTCGCTATAACTCATACCGCTCTGCAGATATAAGCAGTAGCCCTGCTCTAGGATTTTCTAGCGGACAAGCGCAAGAAGTTATGGAGCGAATTGTAAAAAACACTCTGCCAAAAGGCATGAGTTATGAATGGACTGAGTTAAGCTATCAACAGATTCTGGCTGGTAATACGGCAATATTTGTCTTTCCTCTTTGTGTATTATTAGTGTTTTTGGTGTTGGCCGCTCAATATGAAAGCTTGGTGTTACCACTGGCGGTAATATTAATAGTTCCGATGTCATTATTATGCGCTATTTTTGGTGTATGGATGGCTAATAGCGACAATAATATATTCACTCAAATTGGGCTTATAGTACTGGTGGGACTAGCCTGTAAAAACGCTATTTTGATAGTGGAATTCGCAAGGGAGCTTGAACTTAATGGAAGCACACCATTTGAGGCGGCTGTGGAAGCGGCAAGGCTCAGGTTGCGCCCTATTCTTATGACCTCATTCGCTTTTATCATGGGTGTGGTTCCTCTGGTTCTTGCCAGTGGTGCGGGCGCGGAAATGCGTAACGCTATGGGCATCGCCGTATTTTCCGGTATGCTCGGAGTTACATTTTTCGGTCTATTCCTAACACCAGTATTTTATGTTGGTTTACGCCACCTAAGCGGCAAAAAGTTAGAGTCAGCTAGTGATTGTCCAATTCACTCTCATGAACATCCTGACGGGAGCAATTAGGCAACGAATTGCCTTTTTTGAGGAATTGGAAAGCTGGATAATTGTATAAATAGATGAGATATGCCTCATTCGCTCGCGCACTACGACAAGATAAGCGTGCAGATCAAAAGATTTTACAAAGGAGAATTAGAAACTCTATTAATGAGCAAATGCCGCCGGTCCACCAGTTGCATCAGCTAATACCTGATCCAACATTCTAATAGGTATAGTGCCAGCTGTTCCATCCGCTTGGAAATATCCATTCATTTGACTAACATAGCCAACTTTTCTTACAAATATGACTGGTGTCGCAGGTATTAATCCAACAAGATCTGTATTTCTACCCCTTGAACTAATCATATAGTTTGAATTTCTGGAAAAAGAAAAACTCATATCCGATCCTCCTGAATCAAAAACTAAGAATCCAACTAAATTTGTTGTAATCACATCATCATGCTCAATTTTGCGTATATACGTTCTAGAACTCCATGAATCATATATTAAATAGTTACTGTTAGGAGAAAATTTTAGCTTATAAATCGTAAAAAAACTACCAGAGCTCTTATCTAAAAAAATATCGGCGAGAGGAATAAACGCATATGTACTATCACCACGAATCCGCCAACTTTTCAAATAATTATCACAGAACCCCCCCGACATAATGCAACCGGCAATACTTAAATAATTACCATCAGGAGAAAATGTTAAAGAAGCTGGTGGATTGATGCTGGTAAATCCAGTGGGTTGGGTTATATCAGCGGCGGCAGAGCTAAAACTATCTCCTTTACGTTTATATATCTTAGAGGTATTCGTGGCACTGCGTATAGCGAGTAAATTAGCATTATGGGAGAATGAAAGCTCTAATATGTTGTTGGTGTGTGTAAGATCAGCAAGAGCGATGAATTTATCGCCTGATTGCTTCCATAAATGAATTGTCGGACTGCTAGTTCCACTGCTTATAGCAAGATAGCCATTATTGGAAAGCTCCATAACCGCTGTTGAGTTATAGGTACAGGCGGTATCAAAAGCGTTAGGCAAGTCTGTTAATGTTCCGTCATTATCTATTTTATAGAGGTTACATCCGGCGGCAGAGTAAGTAAGTAGATGTTTATTACCAGCGGTAAACGCTATTCCCATCACCTCATTAGTTGGCAGCGGTTCAAGATCCGCTTGTTTTATAAACGCACCACACTGATTTTTATATGTATATACCGTACCGGTCGTAGTTTTTACATAGGCAACCGCAAGATCAGGCCCCCTGTAACCATCGTCACCAGCCATATCCTCATCGGTTGTTAGTTGCCAGCGTTCTTTGTAGCGCACTATATCATCAAAGTAATTAGCCGCTGTTACCTCGTTGAGATTATTGCTTCTTTGTATGTAATCACCATAATAAGTCGTATCCGCAGCCGAAGAGTCGCAGTGGCAGTTAGCAAGCTCATCAGTGTTTGTACTGCCAGAATTATATCGGGTACTACCAGTTTTAGGATACGCGCCGTGTCCGTTCTTACCATAACTTATGAGCGCGTAAACAGCGCTATTAGAACGGTAAGCCCCGCTAGCATCTTTTATTCGTATTGAAGTATTAGCCACACACTCACTACTTTTCAATAAGATACGACCTTTAGCGTTTGTTATAACAAACTCAGGATTAACCGCATAAGCTACCTTTCTATTCCAGCCGTCATATATAAAATCTTTTGGCAAACCAAGTGTAGTAATCGGCACAGCACCTTCTGCTGCTTTATACTTATAAACCGAGTTTGTACTGAAATTAGCTGCTGGCGTGAACCCTTCGCAAGTATCATTAGTATTTACAGCCTCTACCCCATAATTAGAATCAGTCTTGGCAAGTGTCGCGTCCGCAGGACAAGGCAGTCTTCCATTTTTCTGCCAGAAGGTAAATAACGCCTTTTCTATTGTATCAAGACGGTTTTCAGTCGCCACTCTTTTGGATGATTCTATAATATCTCGTGATAAATAAAATGCGCTACCACTTATTAGACCAATAATGACCAACACCACAGCCAGCTCAATTAAAGTAAAAGCTTTGTGATTAAAGTTTTTATGTAAAGATTTCATGCTATTAATTGTCTTAAAAAACAATTAATAATCACTTAATTCCATATTTGGTAAATGGCAGAGAAGAGTTAGAAAATCTTTGTCGTGCCTCCTCTAAAGATTTGGGAAATAGAGGTAAATTATACATTGGTAGTGAAGCGTCACCATATATTTGCTCTGTAATTTCTGGTTTATTTTCTAAACCATAATGAATAGAGGCTAAAATTACCTCTATTACTTTGGCAATATCAGCATCTGTGCCCGCCACCCTATGCTCAATCCGTTTATTATCAGGAGATGAATCAGGAAGTCGTAAGGCAGTAGTGCGGTTATTAGCTGCCCAGCTTATGTTTACTGGCGCGTTCCTACCAGCGACAAAGCGGTTATATGACTGTTCATATGGCGCGAATATCCACATCGTATCAGGAAGCCAGAGTAAAAGTCCGGCGATGCTATATTTAAGTATATTGCTTATATATTCGTCTTTTTTATGGAACTGGTTTACTCCAGCGTCATCCTCAAGATGTATATGTATATGCAAACCACTACCATAATCATCAGGAAGTGGCTTCGCTGAAAAATCAGCTCTTAATGAATGCTTATCCACAAGTTCCGCTATAAGCGATTTTGTCTTGTTTATATCAGATATTATTTTTGTAATGTCGCTATTTGGCTTTACGGCTACTTCATATTGCCCCTTGCCTTTTTCTTGTTCTATGCTGAAGACATCAATAGAATTACCCGACAAAACACTGGAAAGCTCCAACAGAAAACTATCAGGGATAAGCTGACCGTCATTTGCGAAAATATAAAATTCTATCTCGCAAGCTATAACCGGACGTAAGCCGAAGTCTGAATAAATATCAGGCAATAGATGAATCTACCCATTCAAGAAGTTTACTTTTAGGTAGTGAGCCAACTTTTGTGGATACCGCTTTTCCGTCCTTAAAAATAATCAGAGTTGGGATACCACGTACACCAAACTTTTGTGGTGTCGCTGGATTCTTATCAATATTTACCTTAACTACGGTGATTTTTCCTTCACGTTCACTGGCTATTTCATCCAAAACAGGAGCTATTTGACGGCAGGGACCACACCATTCAGCCCAAAAATCCACTAAAAAAGCACCCGTAGCATTTAACACCTTTTCCTCAAAATCACCATCATCAATATGTAATGTCATAAAATCCTCTTTTTGTTATAATATCATTATAATATTACTTGTTATATATATTTAGGGATTGGTTCATAATACGTCAAGCTCGTAAGTTATTTATAATTAAGGTTACCCCAATTCCTTCAATAAATCATCGTTAACAATATCAAGCCTCGCTCGTACCGTCCACAGCAAAGCACAATGTATTTCCTTATCTGGATAGATTTTTTTAAGTAACAGGCGGTATAGATTAAGCTGTTTTATATAAGCTGCTGGTATATGCTCAGGTGAGGATGGCGGGTAATTATTGCTTTTGAAGTCTATTATCCAAACATCTGTTTTACCAATATATAATCTATCTATCTGACCTGATACGGAAACTATCTTACCTTTTAGCTCAACATTACCAACTATTGGTACTTCAGCAAGCGAACCTTCCGCGAATAAAAAGGAGAATTCTGGATTATTAACGATATTCATCACGTCACTTATAGATTTATCTATCACTTGCCTGTCAATAAGTGAAGAAAACTTATCAGCTATTATAGCTGCCGTTTCCCTTCTTTTGCTAGCTTGCTGCGCTGGTAAATATTGTAGCAGCAAATGTACCAATTTGCCTGATACAAAGTTATTTTTTCCAGCAAGAGGAGAGATAGCAGCTGGCATCTGTTCGGCAAGCTTTGATGGAGTAATTGGCTTAACTGGAGCCTGTTCGGCTGGTATAGCCCTGCCTAAGAATGAAAAATCATTTTCCGATTCTTCTGAGACTGTCTTCAGATTATTATTTTCCACTTGCTCATAAAAATTTTCTTTTTCTAATTCACCAATTCTCAGCCCTTGTCCAAAAATTGTATCAAATGGAGTCGCTATATCCCGCATACCGTTTTTTACAAGCTGATACCAACTATCCTCGCTAGGTTCTTTTTTAACGCTAGCGCCATATATGTAGAGCCTATCCTCCGCACGGGTCAGCGCCACATATAGTAAACGGCGATATTCATCCAAAAATCTACCCTTTAATTCCTCATAACATTTTGTGTATTTGTCAGGTTTATGAATATCGGTTGGACAACATATGGGTATATCGTCAAACCATAATATATCATCTTGCTCATTATGAGATGGCACTGATAGAGTGTCAGGTAGGATTACTATTTTTGACTGTAAGCCCTTAGAACTATGGACTGTCATAATACGCACAAAATCTCTGCCTTGTTCCATGTCGCGTTTTACATCACCACTACCTGAAGTAAACCAACTAATAAAACCTTGCAAAGACTTAGGGTATGATTTTTCATAAATTATAATCTGACGCATAAACTCGTCTATTGGATCGGCTATCTCTTCTCCCATGCGCCCGATAAAACTAGAGTAAGCTCCAAGATTATTTAGTAAGTATGAGTATAATTCAAATGGTGATATGAAATCTGTTTTCGCTCTTAGGTCACACAAAATCTCATAACTAGCCGAAAATTTTTTACTTTCTGAGAGTTTTTTCCACAAAGTTGTATCACCACGCCCATAAGCCAATTCGAATAAATCATCATCGCTTAAATTAAATATTGGGCTTTTAAGACATGATGCCAAAGTTAGATCATCATCCGGCAATAGTAAAACCTCACCAAGAGCGATTAAATCACGTACTGCCAGATTCTCTGATAATACCATACGGTCACTACCAGCGACCGCCACCCCTCTTCTCTTTAATGCCCTAACCAAACTATCAGCGAACCAAGTGCGTTTTCTAAGCAAAATCATTATATCACCGGCTTTTGCCTCTTTTTTGTCAATCCATCCTTTAATAGTCTCGGCGATATGTTTTACCAGCTTTGCTTTAGGAGAGTTAAAACCGCTAGCTTTAGATTCATCTTCTTCCTTTATAAATAATGGCCATAGTTCCACCAAGCCAGTATGATTTTTACGGATAACCTCATGTGACATTTTCTTATCTGAGAAGGTCACGCCTTTTCTCGCTTTGTCGCTAACAAAGACACTATCTACCAATTTTAATACGGATTTTGTGGAGCGGTATGATTTTATCAGATCCAGAGAGTGAAATTCTTTTCCCGATGACTCTATCAAATCGGTGAAATATTTTTTCCTTCTTTCAAACTCTTTGACATCAGCACCCTGAAAGCTGAATATTGACTGCTTTTCATCTCCGACGATAAATAAAGACCTATCTTTGTCGCGCGCGCCCTCTCCCGCGAAAAACTCTTTCACCAGACAATTTATAATTTGCCATTGTAAAGGGCTGGTATCCTGCGCCTCATCTACTAGAACATGGTCAACCCCGCCATCAAGTTTGAATAACACCCACTCTGACATTCCAGATATTGAGAGAAGTCTATTCGCCTCTATTATGAGGTCATCATAATCCATCCATCCATGTGACTTTTTTATTGCCTCATAATCAGCAAGCAAAGAAGCGGTTATAACCAGTAAGTTAAAACTATACTCAATTATTCGTAAGGAATTACGATCGTCATGAAACTTAGCGACCCGCCTTTGCTCACCAACTATATATTCTTTCATTAGTTCACTAATGGCGGTGTTTTTGGTAAAAAGACGTTTTCTTGGTTCTGACTTATCAGTTAAGAAAATTTTTATGTAATCTTCAATAATTTCTTGCCTTTTATCAGGGGAGTTTAACCAATACGCTATATTATCTCCGATTTTTTGATCGTTTTTACTATCAGAAGTAATTAAAATATCCGCGGCTTGCCTAAGAATAGAGATAGTATTTTCATCATAATTAAAACTTTCCATGAACAAGCTGTGATAATCAGTTTTATTTGGCAGTGAGAAAAAATCGTATAATTTTTTCCTGATTTCACTAATGTCAGTGCTGTATTGTAAAAATAGTGAAAATTTTGATTTATTCTTGATAATTTCATTCATCAGCTTGTTAAATCTGAATTCACTGGTATTACCGCCAATAAAATCAATTGATTGTTTTAACGTAACATCGTGAGATAGAGCATTACTAAATAGACGCAAGCGAGCTTCTGCCATTGACTCACCTACATCGTGTTCGTCCATTACTGAAAAATAAGGATTTATATTTGCCTCTAGCGGGAATCTTCTAAGTAATGACTGGCTAAAGCTATGTATTGTCTGGATATTGATTGAGTTTGGACTTTCTATAAGCTGGGCGAATAAACTTCTCGCTCTAAGCAGTATTTCCGCAGAACATTCTTTATCAGTCAGATAACTAACTTTTTCCTTCAATTCCTTCTCATCCGCCATTACCCAAGAGGCAAGAGAGTCAAGAATACGTTTTGACATTTCAGCGGCGGCGGCCTTAGTAAAAGTGATACACAATATTTTGTCAGCCTCTATCCCAGAAATCAGCAAACCAAGCACTCTATTGGTCAAAAGACTGGTTTTTCCAGAACCAGCATTAGCGGATACAAAAGAACAAGTCTCTGGATTAAAAAGATAAATAGGCTTTTTTCCCGTAGAAATAGAAATTGTTACAACTCCTGTAACTTAGTTAAAATTTTTATATCCAATCATGGACTTTGTAATAAAAGATTAATAAATACCCTAGAAAAATCATGGTATAATGTTTAATATTAGGTTAAAACATAGCCAGACAGTTAAATATTAATAATTAAAATAACAAAGGACAAAATGAGAACAGATATATATATAAATCAAAAAAGCATACCAGAAAATATTTTATTTATGCCTGGTCTTTATAATGACGCTATGGAGTTGTTACAAGAGTCACAAAAATATTTCACCGAATATGGTCCAAGAGATAGAGCGAAACTGCCTGCCAACGTGTTATTATTATACTCCTGTGAAATGTCACGGATAACTCTTAGATTATCAAGCGTTATGTCATGGTTGCTGATGCAAAGAGCGATCGCTGCCGGAGAAGAAGGAGCCGATTATGATAGTATGTACGGCTTAGACTTTAACGAGAGCTGCCTTATTGATAACAGAGCTGTGCATGGAGTATTACCACCTTATGTATGCCATCTTCTTGATAGCTCGTTAGAGCTTTATGAAAGAGTTCTACGTCTCGCTGAACAAGGACAACAACAAAAGAAAGTAGTTGTAAATATACATTAGGATGATTATTTTACTTCGTCTCCGAGATTTTTAGTAGGGAACAGGGGAATCGGGGAGTTGGAGAAATGAGGAGTTGAAGAAAAGATTCCTCCATCCGCTTACGCTCAGTCGGAATGACAGTGACGACTGGAAATGTCATCCCGAGTACAGCCGAGGGATCTTTTATATTGCTCCTTAGATATTTTCTGCTAAAAACCATTTTTATTCATCCCCGTGAAAATCTACTGTCTTTCACATGGGATACAGCTTCGCTGACTGTGACTCTTGTTCCTTAATGCCTAATGCCTATTCCTCTCATCCTTCCCATTCGCTCCTACGGATTAAATGTTCATAGTCATTATAAGCGTCATCACTAAATTCCCGTACCTTATATGGCATGTCCTCGTTATTAAATTCTCGCGTGAGATTAACAAATTCACACATAGCTTTGTCAGCATCAGTGTTTGCTACATTTATCTCAGTTTTATCTGGAACAATTCTCCAATACTCCATTCGTGATACATCAGAATTTTTTAGCTTTATTGAATTAGCGTAGCAATCGCCATTCTTTACGATGAATGATGATAGAGGCAACTGATTAGCTTCCCCTTTTTTAATATCTGACTGTTTAGGAATATTTCCTGTTTTATAATCAACTAAAATATAGCTACCATCTTCCAGTAACTCTAGCCTATCTATCCTTGCGGTTAGAGTAAATTTTTTATCATCAATATCACAGGAATAACTACTATTTACCTCACTATAAATCACTGAATTAACATTTTTACGCCTGCTTTCCTCTTGGCTAGCCAACCAATCAATAACCGCTATAAAACGTGGTCTCCATAAACAAACAACAGAAGGCTTGTTAGCGAACTCTTTTAATTCCGCCTCAAAAAGACCTAGAATATAGCCTCTTATATCATTTTTATTTATCTTACCTTGATAATCCTTATTAAATTTTTCCATTACTTTGTGTACCATAATACCAAAATCAGCGGAATTGGGCTGGCGATCCAAATCATCAAGTTTTTTAAGGTTAAGTATATAACGAGCGTAAATATAATATGGTTCTTTTATCCATTTATCCACCGCTGTTACTGGCAGTTTATTAGGACGAGAAGAAATAGGAGGACGTGGCGATGGAGCTGATATGAGATCTATATTCGCTGGTTTTTCTATATATTCTTTTGCTTTGGCAAAATAACTATATTTGCTCATACCGCGAAATTTTTCTGGATGGCGAGATGATAATAAAGTTGTCATACGTACCCACCAACGTGACGGCATGGTCGGCACACCGGAATCTTTTTTCGCTCTAGTAAGTAAAACCTCTTTAGCGAACAACCATCCCGAAAAATCGTGCGCGCCCTGCCCAATTATCTTTTCATGAGGTGGCAAACCTAGCTCGTCTCTTTGCGCCCTACTCATCCATGAATCGGTTTTCTGGTTTTGCGGCCATACACCCTCATTCAGCCCTCCTAAAATAACATAATCATAATTTTGCAAACGAGCTTCAACCGGACTTAATATATGTAAACGTGGATGAATATTAAGAAATGGTCTGTAAGTTTCGTCAGCGAGTAAAGAATCAAACAAAAATGGATATATCATTGGATCGGTCATTGGAAAAATGTCTGACTGCGCTAACCATCCCGTAATTACATCTGACATAGCTTTGCCGGCTTCATTCTCCCACAATATATCATCTCCATTTTTTTCATCGGTAGAAGCAAGCCAAGTGGCAAATCTTATATGCTCAGCGAGCAATTCCTCAAACTTCGCTTTCTGTATTTTTCCTTTGCTTTCCGTGATAAAAAACTCAAAAAACTTTCGTGATTTTTCCTCAAAAATGGTAAGGAAGTTGATAAGATCGTCGCTTATCCTCTCATTACTGACAGCGGCTTCCAATAAACCGGATATAGATTTTTCAACACGAACTCCACGCAATAACAACAACTCCAATTCTCTTGAGAGCTTGCGGCATTTCGCTGGACTCATTCCGCCTGCCGCCAAAGGATGACGCAGTAATGCGAGAAGTTTAACCGGTGACGCTCTGCACGCTATCATATCAGCGCATAAGCGTAAAAAACATCCTTGTGGACAGTCAGCGAGTTTACTTCCGGCGGAATCATCAATCGCTATGCCAAATCTCCATAACTGATTTGACACCATACGCGCCAATTTTCTGTCATTGGTTATAAGGACTCCTGTTTTACTAGGTGTCTCAAGAACTTCACGCATTGATATGGCTATTGATAACGCTTCATCAAACTCACTTTCAGTCTCTAAAAAGCCTATTCCACTTAATGCCTCAGGCGGAGGAAGTTCTATATTTTTCCAAAAGGCTGTAGATTCCGCTGGCAAAAAAATTGCTCTTATATAATCCTCCATATGTGACGAGTCAGTGGATGGCTCACATAAATACCCAACATCCACTCGAGATATTTTCATTCTCCCAAGAAGATCCTTAAGAGTATATTGAGGATGGGTTTTCCCAATAATCTCCCAATCAGTATCCCCCATGTTTTTATCAAGGTGTGGTAGTATCACTTTACCATTTGGAAGGCTAGCGATAACCTTAAGTAAATCCGCAACCGCTGGTTGACTACCAGTAGAACCGGCGGCGATTACCGGATAGGTAGGCGGATTATTCTCCCATAACTTACATACTGATGATAAAAGCGTTACGTGATAATGGGCAGGATCTACCACATTGTCATTTTCCAGTATTTTTTGCCAACTATCCGATATAATGGAAAGGAAATCTAATGTCATTTGCCAGTGTGAGGCGAGATTATCTGGAACCAGAGTGGATAATTTAGTTAGATCAATCCTGTTTCTATGCACCTCATCAATTAAACCGGCTAATTCCCTAGCTAATTCCACTGATTGAGAGATATTATGTCCTTTTTCACCCTTATCATGAAAATCAGCGACCAGTTTTGTAAGTAAAAAATGCCTGCGTGTTTTGTCAATAGGGCGGCACGCATCTAAGCTAATGTCTAATATATCGGGGAAAAATATTTCCTCCTCAATATCACCAATGCCTAATATTCGTGGTAATAATAGAGGTTTACCATCCGCGCAATCCAGAAAAATATCACGCATAACACGACAGGAGCGTCTATTTGGCAATAAAACCAATAGATTTATTAAATCTGTACCTTTATAATTAGTTAAAATATACTTAACTAACTCATATAGAAAGTTTATATTTGGTGGTAAAGTGAAACAATTACTAACTGACTTCATAGTATTTTAACCCCTAAAAAACTATAATTAGCCTAATATTTATTCATATCCAACATATAATTAACATCGTAAAAAGAAATAAAAAATTATGAATGACCATAAAGAAGACATAAAAAAATTATTAGCTAATGAGTTTAGAATATTATGGCTAGCTCATAAAAATGTCGGTCTTGACGGATATATGAATCTATATACCAATGAACAGCAAATTCCCTTCAGGTCTAAGGAAGAAGGATTAAGTTTTTGGTTCAATGAAGAACAGACAGAACACGCTATAGAAAAAATAATAGAATATTATCAAGATGGTAGACTTCCAAACAGCACTTTGCTGCTTAACCCGATTATTCACCACAAAGATAAAAATGATAACTACAAGCCAATTGGCTCAGGTATAGTTTGGTGTAGCGCGCTTAGTCTTGGCGTAAATAAACTAAATAATTTACCAACGGAGAGACTTGACGAGTTGGGAGTATTCGTTGGCAATTTTAATCGTGGTGGTAGTGAGAATAGTGGCCTTAAAGTAATAGGATTTTGCAACACACCACAACCACCTCTTGAGGATGGTAGAACCGTGGAGGGATGCAGGGAGTTGTACGAGATAACAGATATACAAAGCGACTTATACGCCAGCTCCTATTTTCTTTCTGGAATTTCCTATTTGACCAATAACGGTCTATTTCAGCATGATAATATAATGTCAATTTTTGCTGAAGAAGAATATTTGAGCATTGACGGCGATTTTATAAAAGAAATATCTATCTCATCACAACGTCTTTTAGATGCTGACAAATGCTGGAATGCTTATGAACGTCATCATTCTTTATATAAAAAATTTGGTATAAATATTGAGAATATTGATAATAATTTAAGACTATTCAACATGGTGGCAAAAGATATTAATCTGTTTGACGCGGCTGGTAGCGCTACCTCTGAGGAAGGTGATGATGAATTTCATTTTCTTATACCCGGTTTATTACCACGTGGCTCAGTAAGTCTTCTCGCCGCAGCTAATGGAGCCGGTAAAAGCACTATATCACATGAGTTATGTGTAATAACCGCGACCGACCATAGCAATGGGAACGCAAATCCCACATGGCTTGGACAACCGGTAGACATAAGTGAATGTGGCGGAGTTACCATATTCTTTTCTGGTGAGGATGGTCATCAGATATTTAGAGCGAGAGCAAAAATGCTTGATCCAGAAAATAAAGCAAACCGGCTAGTCTTTCAGCGTACTGATTTTGGAGAACATGTTAGCTTTTCACAACATATGAAAAACTTACGAAAAATTCCCGATGTCCCGCTTATAGTAATAGATCCAGCACGTAAATATTTATCCGGTGATGAAGATAATGCACAAGCGGTAAGTGATTTTTTTGATGCTATAGAAGATTTCGCCATAGAAAAAAATTCCGCGATCTTAGTTGTACATCATTTGAGTAAAGGATCATCTCCACAATCAGCAAA
This sequence comes from Rickettsiales bacterium, assembly GCA_041396965.1. NCBI lineage: Bacteria > Pseudomonadati > Pseudomonadota > Alphaproteobacteria > Rickettsiales > Rickettsiales bacterium. The sequence continues at coordinate 733,831 of JAWKXN010000001.1, read as the reverse complement.
GGATGTACTGGATTGTCTTAGCGGTTCTCCAGTATTTGTTGACCGACCACGTGTGGTTATCGGTATGTATAATGACGGACCATATGTGGTTGCCGGTCTTTCCAAAAATAACATTCCACCCAATCTTGGTATGGTAACAGAAGAACGTGTATTCGCTAGAAACCCGAAAAATCTTAGCTTAATCTGGCTACCCGGAGAAGAAGGAATACGCAACGCTCCCCTAAGTGAGGAAGCAATAAAAGAGCTATCGCAAAACAAATAGCCGAATCTACACCTGATTGTTATTTACTGGGCGGCGCTCGCACGGGCTGCCCTCAGCGCCAACACACGGACTCTTAAGATCAGGCGGAGCATTGGAACAACCAGTAATCACGCTAAGTATAAAAGCGGTAAAAATAAGCTTGCGTGGAATTAAATTAAACATAGATACCTCACGTTAAAAATCATATAGTTCGTATTAATAATACCAGTTTATTATTTATTATCAAGCTTTCTCGCTTCCTCAACCAACATAACTGGTATCCCATCACGTACGGGATAGGCAAGAGAAGATTCTTCACTAATTAGCTCTTGCTTTTCAATATCATAGCGTAATCTACCCTTAGATAGAGGGCAAACTATTATCTCAAGCATAGTTTCGTCAAATTTAACCATAAAATAGCCGTAAACGTTAGTTATCGCGAAGGATAATTCTACAGATTATTTTTTATAAAGTAAATACTTGCAAAATGAAAAAGAACGCATATTATGCACTCCCTTGACGCATGTAACGGAAATACAAGTTTTCAAAATATATGCCAAGCGGGTGTAGCTCAGGGGTAGAGCGCGACCTTGCCAAGGTCGATGTCGAGAGTTCGAATCTCTTCACCCGCTCCATTTAACTTAGAAGTTATACTGGTTTGTCTTTTAAGAATATAGCTTGAATGAGAAAAAGATATATAGCTTTACTTGTTTTACTGGCATTTACTTCTGGTCTATTTTTGGGTTATATAACGGTGGGCTATTACCAAGCCGTTCATAAAGATTTCCAATTAGCGTATTTTTCTAATGATTATTGCTCTAAGAACTGTGGTCGTTGCGTGGAGCATGCGAAATAAGCAAACGTAATTGCGACAAATTTCTCCAAAGCCAATTGTGAAGGATGGTGCACCTTGGTGGACGTTATTAGAACCTCACTTGAGTTTAAGTCGTTGATAATTAACATGACGCATCCAAATGGTTTTCAAATGCGTCTATCGTAAATTGTGTCGGTATTGGTAAGGCTACTTTTGCTGCAAGCTCTAAAATAGGGTTCTTAAATGTAGCATCTAGCGTATAAAATATTTTTGTTGATTGGTCATCTACATCTGTAAATTTGCATTCTGATTGGAAGTTTTTTGAATAACCTCGATTCAGATGTAACGATAATTTTCTCATTTTTGAGGAAAGTAATATGACATCGATATGTGAAGGAAATCATACTCAGACCTAAGTTTAAATCCGCAGCAATTGAATCCTTTTTGCCTTCTATAATAGATACACCTTTTACATAGGGCAAAATGTCTGGATATTGTTCAAGATTTATTTATGAGGTTGAACACACGTTCAACAGTATATGTAATGTTCGGCTACCTCTAAGCTGTGGCATTTATTTTTTTTGTTGGTTAATCTGTTGCTGTTTTAACGTCTCTTCGGCTTGCTTTGTGTAATAGGGGTAATTCCAGACCGTGGAGGCAAGATTTCAGGTGTTTTGATATTGAAGCTAAACCTATACGCTCAAGCAAACGCACATAATGGTAACCTATATCTAGCTGTCCAGGGTATACTCCGTGTTTTGCTGATGCTGGAAATGCATGGTGATTATTATGCCAGCATTCACCCATCGAGGGAATAGCTGCCCACACCACATTGCGTGCTTGCACCGCACCATCATTTACTAACCAGTCCTGCGTACCATGTGTATGGCATAAATAACCAACAAACCAATGCATATGAACACCCACAGCAACGCGAACAATGACGCCCCATACCACCCATGTGGCTCACCCACCTATAGCGTAGAAAAGAACAGCAAAGGGAAGTTGGTGCCAAGCCCACGTGCGTTGTAGAAATTGATAGAATTTATCGTCAGCAGCTTCAGGATCAAATCCAGGTAGATTGTCCAGTTTCAACCTACAATGAAGGTTCCACCAACCATCTCTAACAATACCCCCAACGTGACGAAGATAATCATGACAAACAGGCTGACGCCCAGTCACGTATGTCATGTGCAATGAATTACCCAAAATGGGCCATGCATGCCAACAAGTACACCAAAGTAACAAGTATGCGCAGTCTTATGCATTTCGGACATTCAAAAGTGTGATGAATAAGGCGGCGATGAAAACCAAACCGAGTGACCGACGCACATAGTCAACTCAAGAAAATCACAAATAAAAGAAAAGCACCCCATGTAAAAAATAGTGGGCCTAAAATCATTGCTCCTACAAGCATTCCGCTACCCCACATGGAACGAAACGGATCCCAGTAAACGCTTCCGATACCGGGTCCACATCAGGACCAATAATAAGGGAGTTTACTTTATAGGCGTCACTACCATTTTCACCCTTACTTTTTTTGATTTGGCAATCGATTTACTCTCTTTTTTGAACTCTCTGCTTTTTAGGACAAAAATCGGCCAGAAATGCACATCTCGCTCACTAGGTGCTCACGATTGAGGTTGTAATAAATATACTGCTCCTTTTTCGTCGCGACTTAATTAACTTGGCGTTCTCAAGAATACTCAGGTGTCTCGAAATAGTTGGCTTAGATACGCCAAACGCTCAGCTATGTCATCATATCGATTCCAACTTGTGATAAGTACGCCAAAATTCTTCGCCGTATGTGGCTCGATAGAGCATGAAAAATAGTGGAATCTACAGTCATATTTATATTTAGCATATTAGCTAAATATGCGCAAGAAGAATTTATTTAATACTATGTCTTAGAGAGTCTAAATATACTAATCAACTGATTGTATCAAAACGAAACAATGGTGCCCCTGGCCGGACTTGAACCAGCACGTCCTTGCGGACAGTAGATTTTGAGTCTACCGCGTCTACCAATTCCACCACAGGGGCATAATATAGAGTCATCAAATATCAAATATACTTCACTAGAGTGCTATAACATAGCTTAAATATGGTCAAGAAAAGTTATACATAAAAAAATAACAATAACCAAAAATATTATAACACATTAATAAAATGTGTAATTATTACAACACTAATCCAGAAAAACTCTCCATTGCGATGTTAACAAGACACTAACATAATTTAATAAATCAAATACATTTGACATACTAATAGATCAACTAATTATCTTGGAGTGTTATTATGGAATCAATCAAAAGGTTGCATTAAACATTTTTGCTGTTACGTCTCTTTTATTATCAACCAGCGCTATGTCTTCGTTGAAGATAAGACCGTAAATGGAAAAAAGCTGGGACGCTAAAGAGCGCTTCATGATTCGTGGTCGCATACTTAACGTTATGCCTGATGAGAGAACCTATACATCTATTGGTGGCAAAGTTACAGCAGATAACAGCTTTGTACCTGAGGTTGACTTTACTTATTTCTTCACCGATCATTTCGCCGCGGAACTTATAGCTGCGGTAAGCCCTCATGATATGGGAGCGGTAAATACCGGTTTGGGCAATCTGGATCTCGGCAGTGTATGGCTTCTCCCCTACCCTTACCGCGCAATATCACATAAACCCACATGGGGCTATCCGTCCGTATGTAGGTGCTGGCATTAACTATACACATTTTTTCAGACGATGCTTCTTCAACTTATATGCGACGATAGATCCATTTAACCTGCGATTAAAAAAAAAAAGCTTGATCCCCACAGCCAACATACATACACATGGCCGTAACCGCCAAAGCAAAATCCTGATCCATGGATTTTCGGTGCTGGTATCAGCTATCGCTTCTAGCTCACCCTTATACAAGTTAATTAATATAGTTTATTGCATTTTGTGATATAGGGAATATTATCATAGGTATGACGATATTCTCTGCAATCAACAAAGTATCTGTGAGGCTGCTGCTCTGGCTATGTACTATTTAGCAGTTTCATGCTGGGCTCAGCTCTTATCGGTCAGTATGGATTTGAGCTATACCCTTGTGATTTATGTATTTATCAGCGAATACCTTACGCTATTATCATTGTAGTGGGAATAATAGGGCGGTTTGTTGATAAAATCGGCTAAGAAACTATATATAATTACCGTATTTCTGACCGTTTTGCTACTTGTTGACGCCGGAATCGCCGCCTACCATAGTGAAAGGTGTTGAGTATGATATTTTCAAGGTCCATCCGCCTGCTCAAGCGGTGGCGGCTCTGGTCAAACTCTTGAGGAGATAAGAGCGGCGATAATGAACGCTCCTCTGGTTAGCTGTAAGCAAGCAATGGCCTATATATTTGGTCTTTCAATGGCAATGTGGAATATGATAGCTGCGAGTTTGGTGTTTATCTGTATGTCCATAATCCTAATAAAAATAGAAAGAAATATTATAATGGAAAATAGCGTACAACACCCCTCTTCCTGGAGAATTACCCACTAAGGATAAAATAAAAAGAATGATTCGCTAATCACGCTGGGGAGTATGGCGCGAAACGTATTTACGCTGGGCAAATCGCTATACTTGGCGGACTGTCCTGTGGTGATACTCTCCGTCATATGGAAGAGCAGGAACAAGAACATTTGGATTATTTTTCTGATATTATGGTAAAGGCAGGTTCGCCCTACCGCTCTGATGCCTTTGTGGCATATTGGTGGCTTTGCTCTGGAGTATTACCGCCATTATGGGAGAAAAGCGGCTATGGCCTGTACTGTAGCGGTGGAAAAAGTAATAGATGATCATTACGCCGGTCAAGAGCAAGAATTATCCGTGATTAATGGTGAAGCAGAGTTAAAGGAAAATATTAGCAAATTCAGGAAGATGAGCGTGAGCACCACGATACAGCCATTGAAAATGGAGCTGAGCAGTCACCTTATAATTTTGCTTACGGGGGCGAGTTTTCTTAATACCAAGCTTACTATATGGCTATCCACTAGGTTTAGCAAATATAACCGAAATACTGAGTCCTAAATAAAGTCTACACCGCTTAGATAATGGATGGCGGTGGTAACCTTGTCGTTTGTGATAAGGATATGACTATCTCAAAAGACTATAAAAATCTGTAATTTTCTATTGACTAAATGGGTAAATATGAAGATATTACCACTCCCTGCAGCAATATGTAGAATGACTCCTTCGTCTAGCGGTTAGGACACCACCCTTTCACGGTGGGAACATCGGGTTCGATTCCCGTAGGAGTCACCACCACCCTGTTTGTAAGTGTTCGCTTTTGTTCGTTTTACGGTTACTCTCCAATAGCTTGTAACAATCCACAGTTCGCTGGTTTTCACCATCATCCGGCCTACAGCCGCAACTTTCAGCATTTTTGACAGCATCGTGCAGAAATCAGCACAAAGATGCTACCTTTTACCGTGTTATTAAAACAGCGTGATGCTACCGCTTTGGTAGCTTGTTCAACCATATCAACGGCATGGGTAATTTATTAGATTTTTACTCTTCCATAACCTCTACACACGATGATAACCTGCCAAGGATAGAGGTAGGATTATGACGCGTCCATAGAATGAAAATATTACTGGCGGTGTTGCAAGAGATCGGCGGCACAGCGAGTGATGCACGGCTTCAACGATTACTGTTTTTATACTGCAAGGAGTTTATTAAGCGTGATGAATATTATGAATTTATCCCTCTAGGAGGTGCACCATACTCGCTACAAGTTAAAGAAGACAAAGGAATTCTAACACATAAAAAGCTGCTTGAAAAAGCCGATGAAGTTGTTGAAGCCAACTAATAAGCGTTTTGCAACTGAACTGGATTTTTTGAAAAGATTGCACCAGATTTAAAATAAATGCCTGACGCAAAGTGATGAAGAACTGAATCTTTATATAGCCGAGCATTACCCTAAGTCTACACCTCAAATTTCTGACGAAATCATATTTATACGATTGGTTATGAAGGTATCAGCCCAGAAGCATATATAAATTTGCTACGGCATAGCCAGTGTAAATTATTGATGGGCTCGCAAAATGCCTTCAGCCAGAAATATGGGTTTTCAAAAGCAGAGCTGGCGAATATTTTACCGCGTGTCATATAGAATATCTGCACATGCCAGAGTTAGGCATTGAGTCCGAAAAAGGCCAAAATTTGACCACATATAAAGATTACGAGCAACTATTCAAAGAATATGACCAAAACCACAATATTAAAAGGACAGGCAAAACTAGAAGAATTGCAAAAATTATTGAAGATAAACATCGCGTGGCAATAACCTGCTTTGAAGCTGATCCATATCATTGCCACCGCAGCCGTAAGCGTTGGCATTAAAGGCTAGGGAACAATTCACTTATAAAATAGAACATATTGAGTCATGCAAACATCAGAACCTCAAACAGAGCGCAATTTAGCATCTTCGTAACAGTCAAAACCTATCCTCTTCTTTCTTCAAAATACACAGAAACAGTTTGACCAGTTATTTTCGTGAGGAAGGAAAATGGATTCGTATTTACCTCCCTTGTTCCATTTCGCAATTTAGATAAAAATCAACAATTCAAGAAATACCAATGGATTGAAGCAGATATAATCAAGGATGCGAAAGACCCAAGATTCGAAAGCTATAAATTAGCTATGATATTAAGCCTCTTAATTGTCTGGATACACAAAAATCTTGGGAAGAGCGCAAAAAAACTCGTACTAAGCAAGGTATATTATAATCTTGATACGCTCATACATGAGGCACGCGATACCAAACATTCAACATCTCTTGCCACATTCAAGCCAAAACGATTGATCGGTTTTTCGTTGAGCGCGATACTTCGCTAAAAGTACGCAGCCAAAAAACTTGTACCCTAAAACAACAAATATCTAAGGAGCAAGCCGAACGGTTAGTTAAGGCTGTGCCATTCAAATTTTATACATTTGTTGATCAGCTAGGAAAGCGGAGCAAACTACAAATACTGGATTGGGAAATTTACCAACTATGCCGTAGTTTATACGCATACATGGCACGCGCAGAGCAAAATTGCAAATATTTTAAGAGAAAAATATCTGAACCAATTACAAGAACTCGTGATATTTATCTATTTTGGCACAAGTAAATATTGGCATATCAGGCGCAGCAACAATCCATTTATGATTGTAGGCATATTTTATCCGCCTAAATAGTTTGGCAGCTTATTCAATCCGTTCAACGGCATGGGTGTGAAAACCGCTTTATTAAACGACCTTTAAAAATGTAGAAATTCTCTATGTAACTATCTGATTTCTTATTATTTTGTTCGTGGATGGTCGTAGCCATTCGCCATCATTCACCAAAATAACAATGTTACTAAAGAGGTTGATATGAAGCTAACCAACATCGCAATGCAAAAACGCAAAACCACAGGATAAACCTTACCATCTCATGGATGGTGATAATTTAAGCCTGCTCATCACTCCTAACGGCACAAAAACATGGCGGCTAGCTTATCGCCATAACAATAGACGCAAGCAAATTGCTCTTGGTAAGTATCCGGTTCTTTCATTGCAGGAAGCACGAGAAATAAAACTGGAAAAACAACGACTTTTGCTTAAAGGAATTGACCCAGTCGAAGATCGTCGTCAACAGCGATTGGATAACGAATTAAAACACGAAAATAATTTTGAAGCCATAGCGAGAATGGCACGGACAGCGTTAATATACATGGCAGCCGAAACACGCTGAAAACATCATGAAGCGTCTTTCTGCTAACATTCTTTCCAAACTCGGCAAAAAGCCGATTACTGAAATCACCGCAAGAATTGCTGCATGTGATCCGCCCGATCGAAGCAGCAGGCAAACCCCATATTGCCCAGCGCATGTTGCAAACCACCAAAGATTCCGCTATGCCGTAGCCTGTGGTAAAGTGCAGCGCGATATTACACAGGATTTAAGAGGAGCATTAACACCAGTCCAAAGTAAAACCATTTGAGCGAAAGCCAACTTCCTGACTTCCTAAAACTCTGAATAATTATGACCTCAATAAACATTATGGTGGTTGCAATGGAAATCCAGTTGTTAAATGGGGATTTCAACTTCTTATTCTTACCTTGTGCGTACAGCCAAGCTGCGTGGCGCGAAGTGGGAAGAAATTGATTGGGAGAATTTTGTGGCGCATCTCTGCACAGCGCATGAAAATGAAATCACCGCATATTATTCCCCTCTCAAAACAAAGCCTTATATTACTTAAAAACTTCGTGAGATAACAGGCAATAGCTATAGTGGCTATATCTTCCCTAGCTTTGCCAATCCACGCAAGACAATCAGCGAAAATACATTCCTTAAAACAATTAGCTTAATGGGATTCAAGGAACAAGCAACAGGTCACGGCTTCCGTGCCACTGCCAGTACCATATTAAATGAAAACGGCTATCGTGCTGATGTCATTGAGCGACAACTTGCTCACTGCGAACGCAATCAGGTTCGTGCAGTTTATAACCATTAGTTGGGTAAGATAGAAGTAAAAAACAAAATTTATAGTTATTACCAATAATGATAATTAGGTATATTTTTATCCGTTACCGTTACCAAAATTTTGATATATAGTTTTGCGATAAGTCGCCACTTTTTATGTAAAAAATCTACTCTTCAAAGTATAATATACTTATGATTAACAAAGGATATTTTTATGTTTGATGATGAGGAAGATGATGAGCTTTTCGCTGTAAAAACAACCAAAAAACAGCGAGGCAAGCAGTTTGAAAAAGGTAAGTCTGGAAATCCAAGTGGCAGACCGAAAGGCAGTCGCAACAAAACAACTATGGCGATGCTGGAGCTACTGGAAGATGAAGCCGAAGAAATAACGCGCACGGTTATAGAGCGAGCAAAAGCAGGCGATATGATGGCGATTAAACTGGTTATGGAGCGCATCTGCCCACCGCGTAAAGATTTACCAGTATATTTTGAAATCGGCAGCGTTAAGACTATTTTTGACCTAATTCCTGCCATAGATAAGCTGCTTCAAGCCATAAGCGCAGGAGAAATATCGCCTCAGGACGCGAAGGTTGTTTCCGAGCTTATAGAGCAACAACGAAAAACAATCGTATCCACCATTCCACTTACGCCAATGGATGATTTTTAATAAAATCAGCCTTCATTAAGTATTTTACATTCACTAAGCCTCTATATATGGTTGGTGGTGGAATGGTGTGTTGCCGTTCTGGGGCTAGTTACCCCTCAGAAAAGCGTTATTTGTCCGATACGAAAATTCGGCTCCCATGCCTTATGGCTGGGAGTCTGCCGAATACAATAGCGGCTTGCCGTAAATTAGGTAGGCACGGTCTTTTCTCGTGTAACTAGCTCCCAGTCACCACTGGCTCATCTTTTGATGCTCTGGTGGTGGCTTATGTTTGATTAACATAAATGTGGAGCTAAAAACATGAACGAGTATATCTTCTCAGCCGACCTACTAAATAAATTTTCGCAACTCACCCCATGGGTGCAAGCCGTGATAGGACTTGCCTTTGCGGGCATGATTCTAGGCATTGCCTATTTTTTCAAAGAATCAATAACCGCAATAATGAAACCACTTTATAAAAATACACTGCCTAATCAGACCGAGCAAAAAGAAGAAAAGAAAGAGTGGAGAGATAAATATTATAGAGGTGGTGATGAACCAAAATAGAGAATTTTCCAAGAAATCGCAGCACATAAAGCAGTACACATAAATTGCAAAAACAACATTGTTGTTTCTGTTCAATGCGCTGGATAGTTGGTATAAATTCTATCCAACCGTGAACAATTACGAACAATGGTGAACATCTATGAACATGCGGAATTGTAAAAAATCACACAAAAATGCTAAAAGGGCGGTTGGTTTGAAATTTCTTGTCCGTAGATGTCCGTGACTGACCGCCGACAACCAGAGATTTTATAGCTAAAATAGCAGCACATTGATGCATCGTTAAATTATTTACTCTTAAATACCAATGTCTTATCTGACCAATTCAAATTCCATTGATACTGCATTATAAATATCCAGTTTTTCCCTCTTTCCAGAACATTTGCGAAGTCATAAAATTGGGAAATGACAAATTTACACCAATGCTATGAACCACAGTATATACAAAACCATCTGCGAGCTTGGCTTAAAAAGCCAAGAGCTTATTTCCATTAGTCTAGATTTTGGACTGATAGGTCAAGCAAGAGAAATAAAGTGTATTGATGGTTATTTGCGATATTTATTACGCAAGAATGTAAAGTTTGATTTTGTTGCTCAAGTCGCAAAAGGAAAAACTCTATTGGTCGGCGAAGGGAATCTTAGTTTTGCACTAAGCCTTGCTCGCAAGCAATCAATTAATCCAGCGTTTATAACAGCAACCACCTTTGAAAAGGTGAACGAACTTTCGCAAGATGCAAAAGACAATGCTAAAAAATTACGGATACTGGGTGCTGAAGTTCTACACGGTATAAACGCAAGCAAAATAGCAGATATTTTTTCTGACAAAAGGTTTGAAACTATAATTTTTCAATTTCCTCATGCTGGCAGTAGAGAACCGATAGATGATCATAATCCCAACTTTATTTTAGTGAGTAATTTTCTAAATAATGCTGCGCGATTGTTGGTAAATGACGGTGCTGTGTTAATATCAGCGGTGGATAGTCCGCACTATCACGGTGCGTTTCAATTTGAAGATGCTGCAAAAGAGGCTGGTTTTGCTAAGCCAACAATATATCCATTTGAACCAAGTGATTTTATCGGCTATGAACATACCATGACGCATCAAAGTGGAAGTGCGCTAGAAAACCATGATAAATTCAGCACATGGGTTTTTCATTTGGAATAATTGGAAGCAGAAAAAATATGTCGGCTATTTTATCGCAGATGTCTTTGTTTGACGATGATAAGAAACCAGTTATTTCTGGGCTGAATTATTTTCCTGATTATATTGATGCAAAATAGAAGAGTTTTTGCTTCAGAAAATTGATGGTGAGCCTTGGGCTTTTCTGACCTCAAACGGCGTGTGCAGCATTATGGTTATAAATATGATTATAAAGCACGGAGAATAACGCCAGATTTGAAAATAGGCGCGATTCCTGATTGGCTCGCTGGTTTATGTGGTGAGCTTTGCGCCAATAAGATTTTTGCCAAAATTCCTGACCAAGTAATTATTAATGAATATCAGGCAGGGCAAGGTATAACGTCACATATTGACTGTGTTCCATGTTTTGGTGAAACAATTGCTAGTATAAGCGTATGTACCCCCTGCGTTATGGAATTTATGCATATTGAAACTGGCAAAAAATTTTCTCAGCTTCTTGAACCAAGAAGTTTGCTTACATTTTCTGGTGAGGCGCGTTATAAATGGCAACACGCAATACCCCAGCGCGAAGCCGATATTGTAAATGGTCAAAAAATCACTCGTGGCAGGCGCATATCGCTGACCTTTCGAACTGTAATAGTGCAGTAACAATCAAATATATTCGCCGAAAACCGCCAACGACCGCCTACAGCCACGCTTTTCGGTCGCACAATCGGTAGCATTTTATTATTTTACAACGGAAATATAGTTCTATTTCAAAGCTATATTTAGTCGGTTTTTAATCCGTAGGAGTCCCCATTTAACAGCTTGTATTCGTTCGCTTTTGTTCGTTTTACGGTTTATCTTGAGCAGCTTATAACAATCCACGGTTCGCTGGTTTTCACCACCATTCGCCTGCAACCACGACTTTTGGCAGCATTTTTGATAGCATAGCTTGTGCTTGAGCGCAAAATGCTACCTTTTTACTCTTCTCATGAAACATTGTGATGCTACCGCTTGAGCGGATTGTTCAACCATGTCAACGGCTAAGTATCCAATAATCTGGCCTCTGCTTTGGCGGTTTCTATGACTTTATTTCTTATCGCAAATACCTCTTCGCCAAATTTTCTATTTTTTAATAGTATCCTTTTCAAGATCTCACGTTTAAAGCTAGGATTCTTCTTTTCTGTTTCCCATTTTTTATATTCTTCTAAAAAGGTGATACCAGATAATGCCTTTATATTGTGTTTCTTAATCCACTCGTTAATATCATTATTAACTTTTTCTTCTGCTTCTCTCAAATTAGATAAACCCTTAGCAAGGGTTTCAGAAAAATCTCTATTCTTAATTGATTTATTTATTCTACGATTTGAGACATAGTCATATACTCTGGCATTGAGTTTTGTACTGCCTACGGCATCATCTAAATAATCACATAATGAGAAAAGACTTCTATAGTCACTATCTTCATATAGGTAGTTGGAAGCAGTTGAGTATATAGTTCCTGTTTCCAGTTTGTAACTTGGTGTGTCTTTAGAGTGATACTCATAAGGCCATTCTTTTCCCCAAAAACAAACTTCTACACAATATGCCAGTGGCTTGCCATCTATAACAGACTGAATAAATAGTTTCTTTGTCCCATCAGAAATTTCTTGTTTTATTTCTTCATACTCATCCTTTGACTTAAATTCATAACCATGAAATTCATTATTAGGGAAAATGGTTTTATCATAACTAGGCGACCAATCTCTATGCCGTGATAACATTTTTAAATCAAAGCCAATGTGCGTGAGACAAAGACTTACAATCGGCACTGAATCAATTTCGATAATTATTAACGGCAATTGCAAGCGAAACGGTATAGGTTGCCCATTCTTGATTATGCACCCTATAAAATCAAAAGGTGGGGATTCGCATCCGTTAACATAGCCAATCATCTTCAACTTAGTGTTATCTGAAATTTCTGCTTCTAAATACTTTTTTCCAATAAGTGAGTTAGAAACGCGAACGCGAAAATCTTTTATTGATTGCTCACGTTTTTTATATGATCGCCACCTTTCCTTAGTAGTACCTTTAGATAACCAATACACAACAATGTAAGTTACTGACCAAAGCCATAACAAACCACCAATAATAAAATCTAAAGAATATTTGGCTATATGTTCTGAATAATCAGAATAGACGATATATCCCCTGTTAATAAGGTATGCGCCAAACAACATAAAAAAAGGAACTCGTAGCAAGCCACGCTTATTTTTATCTTTGATAAAAATCTGTATTAAAAAATATGCCGCACCAATCAACCAAAGAATAGTCAAAACTTTTGGAAAAGTACGATACGCCAAATAAAAAAATGCAATAACACCGATAATGCCTATCAGTTTTGTAGATTCTGCGTTTTTTTTCTTATGCTTCATAATGCAACTAAACAATAATACTGAATAAAAACAAGGAACTGGCACGAAATTAGCATATATCAATTCGGTCTACTTAAGCCCCTTATTATTTTATGACAGAATTATATTGTTAGTTCAAAGTTATAATTAATCGGTTTTTAATCCGTAAGGGTCATCAGATTTTTCTTCTCTGGTCTTTGCTATTTTTCACAAAATCCTTGTATTATTACCATTCACGCTAATATAATCCTGCTGTTATGATAGATAAAGAGGCATTAGAATTTTGTAAAAAAGCGCATGGCGAGCAGAAGCGCAAATATACTGGTGAGCCATATTGGACTCATCCGCTGGCTGTCGCTAAAAAAGTATCCATATATAATGACGACAATGATGTAATAATCGCGGCTCTTCTGCATGATGTTATTGAGGATACTGAGATAGGTTACGAGGAAATAAAGGATAATTTTGGAAAAAAGGTCGCTGATCTTGTTCTTGAGGTAAGTGATATTTCCAAACCGGAAGATGGGAACAGAGCGAAGCGCAAAGAAATTGACCGGCAACATCTGGCGAAGAGTAGTCCACAAGGCGCTACCATAAAGCTCGCTGATTTAATCCATAATACAGAAAGTATAGTAAAATATGATAAAGGATTCGCCAAAATATATTTGGTGGAGAAGGAGAAATGCCTAAATATTCTAAAGCATGGGAATAGTAATTTGTGGGATGAGGCTTACCAAACCCTAACAGAAGCGAAAAAGACGGTAGGCTTATCAGAAAATTGATAAATACGATTCTAAACCACTTTGGGATCACTCTATCGTTTTAAGAAACGCTTGTTCTAGGGAATCGCAGGCGGTTTTTTGCTTAAATTCCGCTGGTGTTCCGATAAAATGCAGGCTGCCCTCATGGAGAATGGCTATTCTATCGCATATCTCATCAATATCAGAAAGTATATGTGAGCTAAAAAAGATGGTTTTCCCAAGTTTTTTATTACTAATTAGTTCATTCTTTAATCTAATCCTAGCTCGTGGATCTAGCCCACTCATTGGCTCATCTAATATAAGAAAAGAAGCATCAGTAAGAAAAGCTCCGACAAGTCCTAATTTTTGTCCCATGCCTTTTGAGTAAGAACCAACTTTTGAGTCAAGCACATCAGGATTAAGGTCAAGAGTTATAGCTTTTTTTCTAGCCTTGTCTTTATCCAATTTTTTTCCATAATACGCAAGTGACAGTTCTAAATACTCAGTTCCTTTAAGATAACGGGATGGTTGAAATTTTTCGGGAAGATACGAGATATTAGAACGTGACTCTATATTGTTTTTCACATTGCCGAATATCTGAATGCTACCATCCTGCTTATTGATAAGATCTAGTATAATTTTTATCATGGTTGTTTTGCCGGCGCCATTTAGCCCGATAAGACCAAAAATCTCTCCAGCACTTAAAGAGAGACTTGCATTATCCAGTACGTTAATTCCCGAATAATTTTTACTGACGCTATCTAGTAACAAAGGTGAATTATTCATTGTCTTCCTTTTAGATTGAAAACATTACATATTAAAATTTTAATTTTCCAATTAATTCACAAATTCACGGAGTGGTATTGCCAACTATCTCTGGCGATAAATCCTCACGCAAATCTATAGTAATTGGTTGCACACGACCTTCTATAACTTGCATTGAGTAAGAGGAAAAAGTCTGATTTGGTCTTAGGGTAAAAGTTACTACATTATTCAACATATCTACCCTTACAGGATTATCTTTCGTGAAATCCTGTACATCAACGACTTTATCCATTCTTTTAGGGTACCAGTCAATCGTAACCGCGTCCTTATTAATTGAGACTATCTCAATATCAGCTATCTCACTTTTTACTCCTTTAGTAAATTTTCTACCATTTAGCCATAAAACCCATTTGTTGGGAGTGTAATAGGCAATAGAAGAAAGATAAAATTGTGGATAGGTAAAAACAGCAGAACCACTATCACCTTTTAACGATGATATTTTTTCTAAACTTTCTAAAAAATCATCTTCACTTAATTCCTTTCCACCACCAGTCTCACGATTTTTTTCATAAAACTTTCTTGCATTTTTTATAGCCTTGATTTCATCCGCTGTAAAAAATAAACTTTCTATTCTTACGCTCTCTTGCTCATCATTCTTGTCATTATCAACATTAATTTTGACTTGTGAATATGATGGTTGACAAATTAAAAACATGAAAAA
Source organism: Rickettsiales bacterium (assembly GCA_041396965.1). Taxonomy (NCBI): domain Bacteria; kingdom Pseudomonadati; phylum Pseudomonadota; class Alphaproteobacteria; order Rickettsiales; species Rickettsiales bacterium. Next base: position 718,350 of record JAWKXN010000001.1, on the reverse strand, counting down.
TAACGTTATTATATAATATATTTTTCTTATCATAAATCGCTACCTTAACCTAATCCTACTATTATTCTTAGTAGGCTGAAATGATGAGTTAGTATTTTCTTCTGTTAGCCCATCATCCATATTGTTTAGGCCTCTGATACCAAATAATGTAAAAGATAGCTCTGTTTTTACTACAGGAAAGAAACCACCACTTTTAACTTCCAGTAAAACCTTGTTATCTATATCACTATTTACAGACATTTTAAGGCTGTTGATTCTTACTCCAGAGAATAATTTACTCAAATTACCTATGAACTGTAAAACATCTAAGTCAGATAGCGTGTTCATCTTAAGATCTACAACACTGGATTCAATAAAGCTTGTTTGCCTATTATATTCTGGTTTATTGGAAGGAACTATCCCACTCATTCTTACTTCTGTTATATCCAAATTATATTTAGAACGAATAGAACCAACCTTGTCACGCAATACCGTTTTACTAACTATAAGCATATTTTTTCTTTGCTTATCTTGTATATCCTCGTATTTATTGGCAAGACCTACAACTTCTTTATATTCCGCCGCCAGACTGTTGGCATTTCTGGTAAAATTATTTACCTCTGTCTTTAGACCATTTATTTCACTTTCATAGTCACTATCAACCATAAGAAGATACCATATTATACAGGATATAAAGATCAGGATAAGAGTAATTATCACTGTCTGCTTTATGAGCTTATTTCTAATATCTGATATTTTCATTATCGTCCTAGCCCAATTAATTTATCAGTTGAGGAACCATCCTGCCCTGTAGAGATATCGCTTACGGTGCCACTACCTTTCTTAACAAATGATAAAGTCGCTTCCAAAGATGATTTGTCAATTATCATGACATCTTTATTATCATTAAACACTATCTCCTCAGACTCAGTTTTTTTGGATATAGCATCAGGTAATTTTGTATAATAAATATCATATTCTGGTAATTCCTTACGCAGATCCAGTAACACTTTCCTAGCCACCGCTCTAAACGCCTCCTCAGTATTAGAGATTTCTGGAAAACGAAGAACAATACTTAGTTTAGCATTACTATTATCTGCGGATGGATTTCCTAGAGATTTACCAGTCTGCTCTTCTCCCCAATATACTTCCCTTATTGAAACAGCCTTTATAATCGCGGAACGGGCTTTTGATAAAAGAGCGATAGGTGAAGTATTCTCCTCTACTATCTTATCATACAAAAATACAGTATCACTGATTCTTTTAACCTCTATGCCACTTTCCTTAATTTTTTTGTTTACATTATCAAATTCAGATTTTCTGAGTGTTTTCTGCTTATCAAGATCATCTATATCAACAATTTTGGAGTATATACTAAAACATATAAAACCTACGTACGAAATCATGGAGATAGCCAGTATAATAGAAGCTACCCACTGATATCTTATTATATTATAGATCTTGTTTACCTTTTCCATCTTAGGTAAGAATAACGTTAATCTATGGGAAGAACTGGAAGTAATAAAGGCAGTCAATATTACGTCACCAAAACGATCCATCTGTTGCGCCGCGCCACCTATTGAAAATAGCTGAGAAAGTTCATATGGGGTAAATTTATGTACATTGTTCGGCTGCATATTTGAGGTATCAATCAGCTCTCCGATCTCATCAGATGCCAATAAATAAATATCAATACCTTGCTTATAGTCAAAAGATAAGCGTCTTATGTACTCAATCGTACTTAGCATTTCTTGCTCTATGTTACCAACAACAACCTCCGCTGTTTCCTCACCAACTGGTTGAGTAAGACGAGTGAACACCACATTTCCATCTTTAATAATAACTTGGCGAACACCACCAACCTTATTATGAGTTACAAAAAACTTCCATCGTGAGGCACTATTCTTAACGCTGTTTTTCTTCTTTTGATTAATGCCAAGTGCTTTATCAATAGTCGTAATTATATTCTCTGACTCAATAGAAAGAAGGTAAACCCCATTAACACGATTATCCAAACTCTCAGTAAACTCGAACCATACATTAAGCTGCGGACTATTTTCTAGGGATACCATTAAAAAATTCCAGTCACGCCGCCCTGCCTTATCTCTATCCAGTAATATATAACCCTTGACAACATCCGCCGCTAACTCTCTTTCCATGCGCCGTTTTATTAATTTTCGTACACCAAGAGCACTGATAGGTGGTAGTGATTGCTGTGAAAAATTCTGATCCATACTGTCAATGATCAGATAAATAGGAGCTTCTTTATCCTTGGCTAGAATATTATGGAATTCTTTTAGGTTATCATGACTTGCCTGCGCGATAAAATTGCGACTTTTTACGTCCTTACCAACTACATAAATTAACACCGCGCCTTCATCACCAATAATAATACCATACTTATTACCAGTTGTGGACTTAAACGGGCTAATGACACCTACTTTATTATCAGCGTCAGATTTTACTTTAGAATAAGTATGGGATACTGAGCTACTAGGCCTACTATTAGTGCCTCTAAACTTACCTTTTAATGAAAAACCCATAAGTAAAACTCTTCCTCAAAATAGCTCTAGCTATAAAAACATTCTAACGAATATAACTATCTTATACATTACTATTTATAATAAATAAAAAATTATTAAATATTCAATTTGCTAAATGATTCATAAAGAGGACCAAACACCGCCGCTATAATCCATGCTATTATTAATCCCATAATGGTGGTAAGTATTGGTTGTATTGAGCCGACTAAATTATCAACAGCGTCACTTACCTCACGGTTATAGAAAAATTTTATATTCTCCAAAGCGTCCTTAAGATTACCACTATCCTCACCAACCTTAAACATCCTAATAACCAAATTTGGGAATTGATGAGATAGAAGAAGACTGGAAGTTATAGAATTACCATCAGTAACATTTACTTTTACCAAATCTATAGACTCTTTAAGCACACGGTTAGAGATAACCCCTTTTGCCGCCTCTAAAGAATCTATAACATCTATTCCACTATTAAACATAATAGCGAAAAAATTGGCGAAACGCGCCATATCAATCTTACGAGATACCGATCCTATAAGTGGAATTTTAAGCGTTATATAATCAACCCGATAAGCGAAACGTTCACTTATGTTATATAAAAGCATAAATATAAAAAATATAACAACAGGAATCCCAAGTATCGCATACCAATAACTCTGAAAAGCTTCTGACACAGCTATTAAAGCTCTAGTATGGATCGGCAGTTCAAACCCCTGTGACACTATGAACTCAACCATTTTAGGAACCGTAAGTATCATAAGAGCAGTAATAACCAAAGACAAAACAACAAGTAAAACTATAGGATAGCGAATGGCTTTTTTTACTTTACGTCGTAGATCAGCTACCCATTTAAGATGCTCTCCAAGATTTTGGAAAGACATAGCGAGGTCTCCTGTTTTCTCACCAGCGGCTATTAATCCGACAAATACGTTATTAAAAACTCTGGGATACGCCTCCAAAGCCTTAGAAAAAACCGTTCCGGTCTTTACCGATTCATAAACACCAGTGAGAACATCTTTTAACTTAGCTGATTCAGTGCTATCGCGAACATCAGCGATAGCGTCATGCAGCGGAACCCCTGCCCTGTCTAATTGCTCCAAATGCAGGCACATCACTATAAGATCTTTATTCTTGACCTTTGTTCCCCTTCCAGCGCTTTTATCACGAGTTTTAACCTCACGAGCGCTTATTAGATCAAGACCTATATCCTTAAGACGATTTTCAAGGTCAATTTCATTATCGGCAACGACAACACCACGTATGGTACGTCCACGATCATTTATTGAACTATATTTATATGAAGGCATTATTTTACAGCCTTTCAGTAAAATCAATCGTATTTACAAGTTCATCAATTGTTATTTCTCCAGCTAGAACCTTAGCTATACCATCTTGCTGCATACTGATAAAACCCTCCTTCAAAGCATGCTCTAAGATAGTACGTCTAGTCGCGTGGGTAGCTATAAGCTCATCCATATGACGGTCTACACGCAATATCTCTACAATCGCGGTACGTCCTTTATAGCCCTTCTTATTACATTTCTCACATCCGGTAGCATTATAAATCTGTGGTGGTTCTTTAGGATCGGAACCTAATATACGACATTCATCAGCCGTTGCCTCTCTTGGAACTCGGCAATGCACACATAGTTTACGCGCTAGTCTTTGCGCCAAAGCACCTATAAGAGAGCCAGCTAGAAGGTGGCTTGGTACTCCTATATCACCAAGACGAGCTATACTTCCTATAGCGTCATTAGTGTGAAGGGTGGTATATACTTGGTGACCAGTAAGAGCAGCACGTACAGCCATAAGAGCGGTATCAGCGTCACGTACCTCACCAACAAATATAATATCCGGATCCTGACGCATCAATGACTTCATTCCAGTAAGCCAATCAAGCCCCGCTCCCTCACGAACGCTACTCTGACGAATCAGCGGAAGTTGATACTCCACTGGATCCTCTAATGTCATTATATTGGTCTCAATGTTATTTATATAGCTAAGTATAGAGTAAAGAGTAGTAGTCTTACCACTGCCGGTTGGACCTGTGACTATTATTATTCCCTCAGGTCGTTTTATAAGTTTTTTAAGAACCTCTATGTTATGCTCAGAAAACCCTAAATTCTCAAGGGGAACAAGTGATTTCGCCTTATCCAATAAGCGCATCACGATATTTTCACCATGAACAGTTGGCTGAGTAGCGACACGAAAATCTACTTCTCTACCAAGTACGTTATACGAAATACGACCATCTTGTGGGTTACGTGATTCCGCTATGTTCATACCGGACATTATTTTAATACGAACCACCATAGCGCTCCAGTAATCTCTGTGGAAAGAGCGTACCTGAACCATCGAACCGTCAATACGATAACGTAAACGCAAGAATGAGCCTTCAGGCTCAAAATGTATATCAGAAGCGCCAACTTTTATAGCGTCAACCAAAAGAGCATTTACTAAACGAACCGTAGGATTTACATATCCCTCTTGCCTACCGTCTAGCTTACTACTATTGTCTCTGATGCCAGTTTCTATTTCCTTTAGAATCCCATCAACTGATATTTCATAATCATAATACTGGTCTATAAGCTCCAAAATTTCAGAGTCAGTGCAATAAATAGGAGATATTTTAGTACTTTTGGGGACAAATCTTCTTACCTGATCTATGGCAAGAACATTATAAACATCACTCATAGCAAGCTGTAAGGTGCCATTTTCAAAACCAACCGCCATCACTTTGTAGCGTGACGCTATATCCTTTGATATTAAATGGACAACTTGTGAATCCAACATCGCCGATTTTGGATCAAATTTCTGGGTACCAGAAGACTCAGCGAGAACCTCACCAAGAGCGCTTTCGGTAAGAAATCCCATATCAACTAAAATAGCGCCTATCAACTTTTTGCTATTCTTCTGCTCGGTAAGTACTATCTGTAACTGATCCTCAGAAAGAAGACCAAGCTTGATAAGCCTTTCCCCAAGACGCAAAGGCTTAGCCGAAGCTGGCTTGGAATCAGCGCCTACCATATAATCTATTTGGGATCTACCCTCGTCTAGCCCTTCAGAGTTTTCCTTATCAACCATAAAACATTATTCTAAACTAAAACTTGAACAGGAAACAATGTTCAGAAATCGTACAATAACGACTACCGAAACATAATCTTAGAGCTTAATAACTATCCTTAAAAGATTGACAATTAATTAACTAAAAACACATTCCTTATAATTATCGTGTATATATCATGACATATTGACAATTTTATTTTTTAAGTTATCCCTACATCTGATTCCATTTATTTTATTGGTAAGGACAAACAAGCCTATAACTTATTAATGGGGCATTAGCTCAGCTGGTAGAGCGCTTGCATGGCATGCAAGAGGTCAGCGGTTCAACTCCGCTATGCTCCACCATCTAACCCGATACCCTGCATCACACCCTTCGAACCGTTGCAGGCTCTTGTTTCTGGCTGGTTCGCCATTTTCTTATTGAGTTACAACAAGAAAATGATTGGGAGTGTGCGAACAGTTTTTTCATTCTATTGCCTGTATTTAAGTGGTTCGACTCGGTCGGGCTATTGCCATAGGCTATTAAATGGCAATAGATAAATATCTTTGTCATACGCAATTACCCTTGGGGTATTGCAAAGCACTATGCCGCATATGAAGTCATTGCTTGTTGCTTGCTGCAATTCTTTAATGCCAGCCAAATCCTTATCCGTAATGTTTTCAGCATTTTTAACTTCAATAGCCACCAGCTTGTGCTGATGCTCCAGCACGAAATCAATCTCGCGACCATCGTTAGTGCGGTAAAAGCTGATTTTGGCAGTGTCGCCACCAGCATGGTTGCTCTTAGTTAATTCCGACAGAACAAAGTTTTCCAGCACATGCCCAAACCGCTGTGGTTGACTTCTTGCCAAATTTTCTGGAGTTGATTGCAGCAAATGGCACAGCAACATGGTGTCGTAGAAATAGATTTTCTCTGATTTAACCAAGCGCTTTGTAATATTGCGATACCACGGCCTTAAGCTGTTGGTGACAAATGTGTTGTTCAGCAAGCCACGGTAATTGCGTGTGGTCACAGCATTAATGCCAATTTCACGTCCAATACTTGCATCATTAATCAGATTTCCTGCACGCGCTGCCAATGATTGCAACAACACTGGCATATATTCAGCCTTTTCAAGATTATAAATATGGCGTGGGTCTTCCAGCGTGATTTTCTGGATATAGTTTTTGAACCAGCTACCGGCCATTTTATCAGACATTTGCGTGAGTTCAGGAAAAGTGGCCTGACGCATCATTGAGGTCAGAGATGTGGTTTCAGCTTTAATTCCGCTAAAATCTTTTGCAAAGCACCGCTCCAGAAAATGTGATGGTTTGCCGATAACTTCCGCAACACTCAGCGGCAATAAAGTCAAGGTTGCCATGCGCCCAACCATCGCATCGGCAAGTTCGGGAATTGCCATCAGATTCGCCGAGCCGGTCAGCAGATAGTGACCATTGGCCGAGCTATCACCGCGCAATGCGTCCTGACGCTGCTCATCCACCAACTTTTTCAAAGGGCGAAACAATTCTGGCACCATTTGTACTTCATCAATAATCAACGGTGTGCCTGATTCCTGAATATAACCAAAAGGATTGCGCGTAGCGGCAGCGCGTTCCAGCGTGTCATCAAATGTGATAAATTTTGCCTTAAACTCCTGTGCCAACAGTTCCTTAACTAGGGTTGTTTTGCCAGCTTGCCGTGGACCGTTAATATACACCACTGGCAAAGCCTCCAAAGCCTCTAATATTAAAGGTTGTAAGTGACGTTTTATAGCTTTCATGACACTCCTTTTGTTTCACTGGAATCATTATAGCTTTTCTAAAATCGAAAAGCAACTTTATATTTGAGAGGAGACATCTATCCATCTTCGGCTCTTAATAATGCCGCATTCTTTCAGTGTTATGCCGCCATACGATCTTTCCCAGCATTCAAAATCAATGACCAATCTTTGAACAAATCGATAAGTTGGTTCAAATCTTTTCGGGGGATGTCCACCATAATTAGCAAACTACCTATATTGCTGTTGTGGATTGGGTATACCGTATGGCTGGATTGGCTGTGCTGGTTGCTGCTGGTATAGCTGACCACCTCCACCACCATAATTATTATTTTGGTAAGGAGATGGTTGCTGACTACCATACCCACTATTAGGCGACATGTATCCACGATTCCTATTATATATATTATTCATATATGAATTCGCTCGGTTATCATCTTGCTTTCTAATGTTCCATGCATCGGCCATTTTAGCGCAGCGCATTTTCATGTCATCACTGCTACCAACACCCGCCGCCGTACGGGCTTCACTGGAAGGATATTTTGAAAGTTCGTTTCTTATGTTACGTTCGGACGCGGACGATATATTCTGAATAACTTGAAACTCAATCTTATGCTCACTTTCAAGTTCCCCAGCTAGTTCACGTGATTTATTGAATTGCGAATTGATAACGTTTATCAGTTCCTGCCCTCCAAATTCAGTTGTTTGTCGTGATATACGGCAAAATTGCCAATAAGCCGCTGAACAACTAGCGAAAGAAAAATCCTTTACCATCTGCTTAAGACGGTCAGCTTCAGTGAGGGCTTTATTCTTAGCGTTGATTTTTGTCATGGTTTCATTGTATGATTTGTATTTTTCATTTATTTCCTTATTAATTTTTTCGTATTGCTGCTTAGCCAATATATTTTGCTGCTGTATAAAATTATCAAGCACTTCTATTACCTTATTATTTCCGGTTTGAAAGGCAATTGTTCGCGCGTTATTGCCGGAAGCGTCAGTAGCGTTGTAATTTATCTTTTTAGAAAGCAGATATTTTACAACTTCTGTATTACCGACTTTAGCGGCGTAAAATAAGGCGTTTTGACCACGTATGTCGGCTTTATTTATATCCGCGCCATTTTCTACCAGTAGCTTCACTATTCCAAGACTTTCACTGTCAGACCTACCAGCAGCAAGCGCTATTATTGGAACACCTGACGCATTTACCTCATCAACCGAAATTCCTTTATCTATAAGAATTGAGATATCAGCAGTTCTACCTAGATTGATACGATAAATCACCTCATCAAGTGATGGCTTTTTTTCCTCAACTTCATTATCAACTATATTTTGTTCGTTGTTTTCCGAGTTATCTGTATCAACTGATTCCTCTTTTTCAGAAGCTTGTTTTGAATCTTTCACCTTGTCATCACCCTGCGTACCCTCATTAATAGATACTTTATCCTCTTTAACGTCTTTCTTCTCCTTAGGAACAGTAACCTCTACTTCCTGTTTAGTCTTTACTTTAAGCAACAATTGATCTGGTACTATCTCAACCGAGATTGACGGCAAGAAATACGCCCCTGATATGACCACAATTACTAATATCGCTATTATAATCTTACTCTTACTCATATCCATCCATTAGTTACTTATTACCCAATAAAGCTCATTCTTTTATAAAACATATATAATATGCGAATAATATAATATGTGATTAGATGAAGGATGCTCCGACCTTGACATTACATTTATATATACCATATTTATGATTATATAACAAATATTTCCATAATTTGATTAATATATGGTATCTATTAGCAAAATTAATTAATTGAGAGAGTCATGACTGAAAAAATTGAAGAAAAACTGAAGTTTAATGCTGAAATAAGCAAAGTATTGAATCTGATGATTCATTCGCTTTATACCAATAAAGACATATTTCTACGCGAACTAATCTCAAACGCCTCTGATGCCTGCGATAAATTACGCTATCAAGCTGTTGCCGAACCATCACTTAATGAGGATAGTTCAGAGCTTTCAATAACTATAGAGCTTAACAAAGACGAAAAAACCGTAAAAATTACCGATAATGGAATCGGTATGAGCAAAGATGAACTGATAAATAATCTAGGGACAATAGCCAAGTCCGGCACTCAGGAATTCGCTGAAAAATTAACCGGTGACGCACAGAAAGATATGCCGCTTATCGGACAGTTTGGTGTTGGTTTTTATTCAGCTTTTATGGTCGCTGACAAGGTTAGTGTACTTTCAACCAAAGCTGGCAGTAAGGAAAGCTATATTTGGCAATCGGAAGGAAGTGGGGAATTTACCATAAGTGAGGTGGAAACAGCGCCTCGTGGAACCAGTATAACCCTGCACATAAAAGACGGCGCTGATGATTATCTGGATAATTTCCGCCTGCGTCATATTGTACAAACTTACTCCGACCATATATCATTTCCGATTTTTATAGTTGGCGAAGATGCAGAACGCGAGCAGATAAACACCGCTTCTGCTCTATGGACTCGTTCCAAAAGTGAGATAAGCGAAGAACAATATAATGAGTTTTACCACCATGTGGCACATTCACCGGACTCTCCTTGGCTGGTTCTGCATAATAAAGCGGAAGGCAAGTTGGAGTATACTAACCTGCTATTTGTCCCCTCCTCTAAACCGATAGACCTGTTCCATCCCGACCGTAAATCACGAATAAAGCTATATGTTAAACGTGTGTTTATAACTGAGGAGAACGCTGAGTTAGTACCGGCTTATCTAAGATTCCTACGTGGGGTGGTGGATTCTGAGGATTTACCGCTTAATATTAGCCGTCAAACTCTTCAACAAAATCCTCTGATTAGCAAAATAAAGGATTCCATAGTTAAAAAATTCCTCTCCGAGATGAAGAAAAAGTCTGAAAATGATGAAGAATCATATAGGGAATTCTGGAAAAATTTTGGCGCGGTGTTAAAAGAAGGGCTATGCGAGGCTTACAGTCCACGTGAACAGATACTTGAGATATGTCGTTTTAATTCCAGCGACAATCAGGATGGTGATTTAGTAAAGCTGGATGATTACATGGCACGAATGAAAGAAGGTCAAGAAAATATTTTTTATCTCACTGGTGAGAATCTTGCCTCCATGCGCCAAAGCCCACAACTTGAGGGATTTACCTCACGCGGGATAGAGGTATTGTTGCTTAGCGATCATGTGGATGATTTCTGGGTAAACGTGATACAGGATTATAAAGGCAAGCAATTCAAATCAATAACCCGTTCTGATATTGATCTTGATAATATCAAAAGCGAAAAAGACAATAAAGATGATGACAGCAAAGAGGAAGAAGCGCCAAAAGAGCTTATGGATAAGCTATGTGAGCGGATAAAAGATATACTTAAAGACGCTGTAAGTGAGGTAAGGACTACCAAAAAGCTGGGGCAAAGCGCTGTTTGCCTCGCTACTAAAGAAGGTGGCATGGATTTCCGGCTTGAACGTTTCTTGCTGGAACAGAAACAACTTACCGCCGCCTCTACCAAAATTCTGGAAATAAACCCGAAACATCCAATTATTAAGCGATTGGCGGAAAAAGACGGACTGGATATTGACGATACAGTATGGCTGTTGCTGGATCAGGCGAAGATATTAGAGGGCGAGGAAATAACCGATCCGGCCTCATTTACTCGCCGCTTGCAAAACTTCGTGGAAAAAAGTTTAGTTGCTTAAGACGTAAGGACTTAATAGAAACCATCTATTTATTCCTTGATGAATCCTTTATCTGTTTTGACAGTCTAGTATCAACTTAATAACCACTAGCCACATACGAATATAGCCGGTCAACTTGTAACAAAGCTAATCGGCTATAATGTATATATGGTTTTTACTGTTAAAATCTGGCATAATTAAAAAAGTGTGATGCTTTTTAGAAAGAATTGAGGAAAGCTTTTATAGCTTTTTTCTTTCTATGGAGTTTCAACCCACGGTGGATATTTATTCTTTCCTTGAGGTGAGAGAAGAAGCCTTCTAGATGGTTGGTTGTTGGCGGAATATTCTGTTCTGGAAATTCCTTGTATGTAAATAGCCTGTGCAGATTTTCTTGCACGGAATTATATGCAGAACGCGTCCTTCCGTGCGTAAATCTTCCACCCTTTTTGGCATTCAGGAATCCTTTGTGCTGCTCTGCCAGAGCGTAAAATTGAGCCACAAAATCTTCTGGTTCGGTATTGCATAATTTTTCCATCAACTCCTTCAAATCCTTTGCAGGACGGAGCTTTGGATTATTTCCAGTATATCGCCTTACAATCGCTTTTTGATGGAAAATACACATTTGAATTGGTACTCCACCAAGTGTTTTTCTGATGTTTTCATAAAACCCTTTGCGCCCATCAATGGTCACTGATTTGAAGCAATATCCTGCCTGCACAAGCTCATGCAAAGCTTCACGCAAATGCTTCACTGATTCGGTTTTGATCTCTTGGTAATAAATGATTCTGCTGCCATCATGCGCACAGAAATAGCCATATTCTCTGCCGAAGAAAGACGCATCCATGAGCAGGTTAATCGCTTCTTTTGAGGCAGGAAAAATTAATCCTTCTGCCCACTCAAGAGCATCAAATTCCTTGGTGAGCTTGGGGATGGAAATATCAAGAATGCTAGCAATTTCTGCTAGTGTTCGGCGTTTGTGCAGCCAGTCTAAATAGTAACGCTTATAGTCGGTTTTTTTGCCGCGCTTATCAACCCATTGATGTAAGCACAAGTTGCAACGATACCGTTTACGACCACGCAATTTGCCATTGCTTTTTATGCTGCTCAAACCGCATTTTACACAGCGTTTTTAGACACTTTTATAATCCTTTTTTAAAAATACAGTATATCGCATTGTTTTATAAAGCAATTATGCAGATTCTAGCATCACACTTTTTTAATTATGCCTAAAATCTTCTAAAATTTTCCAGTGCTATAATCAACCATTGCCTGTTGAATTTCCTCAGTACTATTCATGACAAAAGGTCCATAGCCAGCTATCGGCTCATCTATAGGTTCACCAGCCATTAACAGCAAACTACTATCTTGAGAGGCTGATAGCTCTATAATGTCACCATCTCTTGAGAACTGCGCCAATTCCCGCGCGGTCAAACTATCAGAGCCTATAGACAATTCTCCTGAAAGCACTAGCAGTGAGCTGGTATAACCATCTGTAAGTTTAAGGCTAACCTTGCTTCCAGCTCTCAACCGTATGTCCCATAGTTCCATTGGGGTAAACGTTTTCGCAGCTCCTTTAGTATCGTTATATTCTCCAGCTATTAAACGAACATAACCAGCATTGTCCGGTAAATCCACGACTGGTATATTAGCTGATAAAATCTCCTGATAACGCGGGCTGCTCATTTTATGCTTTGCTGGTAAATTAACCCAAAGCTGTACCATCTCTAAAGTTCCGCCCTTTTTAGTAAATTCACGACTATGCATTTCCTCATGGAGAACACCACTTGCCGCTGTCATCCATTGCACGTCACCTACCGCTATCTTTCCAGAGTTACCAGCACTATCCTTATGCTCAACTTCTCCTTGATAAACAATAGTTACCGTCTCAAAACCACGATGTGGGTGTATTCCAACCCCACGTGGCTTATCAGAAGGCAAAAATTCAGCTGGTCCCGCATAATCCAGAAGCAAAAATGGGCTTATATCATTACCTTGCGTGTGATATGAAAACATAGTGCTTACTGGAAAACCATCACCTACCCAATGCTTAGCTGTATTGTGGTTTATTCTTACTATTTCTTTGTTTTTCATAGCAACTCTCCTTAATTTATAAATTACCATATTGCTTACAATATAGCATATATGATACACTTAACAAGTACACACAAAAATTATACTGTAAAATATATATATTTCATAATATTAAATATTTAATAAGGTCTTTATATGGAAAATCAAAAAGATATTTTTTGTCCAGTTGAAATTACATTATCTTTAATAGCTGGCAAATGGAAATTAATCATAATATATTATTTACTAAGAGAAAATATGCGGTTTAATCAGCTTCAGCGTAGCATGAATGGCATCACTCATCGCAGCCTGAGTAAGCAGCTTAAAGAAATGGAAAAAGACGGATTGATAATACGCAATGATTATGGTGAAATACCACCGCGTGTAGAATATTCGCTATCAGAACTTGGAGTTAGCCTTAAACCAGTCCTAATCGCTATGGAAAAATGGGCAAAACAAGATAGCAGCTAGCATTGCTATACCAATAGTTTATAGAATTAATCTGAAAAACACCATATTCATCAATATCCTTGTTGACAGTTTGTGTCTTATCTATTAGATTTTGTCCTCATTTTTTAATAAAGGATAATTTTTGGATATAATTCAGGCTGTTATCGTAATTAACAGAGGTGGGTTATGTTCAGTTCAGTTAGGAATAATATATGTTCGCGGTGATTCGTACTGGTGGAAAGCAATATAAAGTCGCAAATGGTGACGTTATTTCTGTAGAAAAACTTTCTGGTGAAGCTGGTGACAAGATAGAAATTAATGACGTACTAATGGCTGGCGATAAGATTGGCTCTCCTATTCTTAATGGAGCTAAGGTTCTTGGTGAGATTGTGAAGCAGTTTCGTGATGATAAGGTCATAGTTTTTAAGAAAAAACGTCGCCATAATTATCGTCGTAAAAAAGGTCATCGCCAATATTTAACACAAATCAAGATAACTGATATTAAAGCATAATTGTATTATAGATATTCAAAGGGTTAGTTATGGCACATAAAAAAGCTGGTGGTAGTTCACGTAACGGTCGCGACTCGGCGGGTCGTAGGCTCGGTGTAAAAAAATTTGGCGGAGAATTGGTAATACCTGGTAATATAATAATCCGTCAACGTGGCACTAAGGTATATCCCGGCTCTGGTGTGGGTATGGGTGTTGACCATACTATATTCGCTACTCAAGAAGGTCGTGTAGTGTTTAGCAAGAAACACAAGGATAGAACATTCGTTTCTGTGGAAGCAGCTTAGGTTGACTCTATAGGCTTTTACTAAGCTATAGCGTTTTTTTGTTCTATATTCTCTATAGCGCGCAGCAGGTCGTTTTCGTAATTATGGTTCATACCGTATTCTGTTTCCATACGGTGTTTTACTTCTTCTGATGGCTCTTGACCATCGCCATGCTCTATAATGGTACCAAATTCTTCGAGATTGAGATTACCTTTATCACGTGCTTCCTTAAATGATTTTGCCATACTTGGCTTTATGCACATATAAGCCCAGCACGGTTTTCCATCTGAACTATTACCACGACATAATATCATTATAGTACATAAAAGATCAGCCATCGCGTTTTGTGATATTGGAGGAGGGGTCATCTGAACTCTTGACATATAGCTTACTAAACCTCACGCCCATTCTTATTAATTTCATTAGCACCCGCCACCGCTGGTACAGATATATCGCCATCAACATCTGATACTATTAAAGCTGAACCTCTGTTATTTTCACGAACAACTAACTCCAGCTGTTCAGAAAAATTAGGTTTATTATTATTTCCTAAATCTGTAGACGTATCACGAAGCGCTGATACTATAGCTCCGGAAATATTTGCCCCACCACCATCGAATCCAGAAACTCCGACAGAACTTGTATAAACTATATTAGATGGAACAGTCATAAACACCCTTCAAAAGCACATTTTACTAAATACAAGTAACAAAATATACTTGTCTATATTATCATATTTTATATAAATCCTTAATCAAAATACTATAATTCACCTAATTTTTCATTAATATATTTGTTAAAGTTATTTGACAGTAAAGCCTAATTCTGCCTTATTACAACACACGACATCAGCATATTAATAGCATAACATATTGTTTTTATGGATAATATAGAAGAATTCACCGAAATCCACAATATAACCATAACTGTGGCTTATGGTGATGGAATTGGTCCTGAAATAATGGAAGGAGCGTTGATATTACTAAGAGAAAGTAATGCCAAGCTTACCATAGAATCTATTGAGATAGGCAAACGTATATATAATATGGGTGCTACTTATGGTATCCTACCCTCTTCTTTAGACAGGTTACGAGAAAACCGTATTTTACTGAAATCACCAACAATAATACCAGATTTTCCTGACTATACGCTGCGTACCATAAACGATAAGTTGTTTGAGCAGTTTGGGCTAGAAAATAGCTCTATGAGAATTTCCAATATAATTAAGAATTTAGAGGATACAGATTGGCTTTCCGGTATTTCTATTAGTAATGAGAATTTCGCTATTTTTGAGACTATGCATGACGCGGCTCCTGAACTAGCTGGTAAAGATGTAGCTAATCCTTGTGGAATAATTCAAGCAACTATAATGATGCTTGAATATATAAGCCATACTGAAACAGCAGATAAAATAAAAAACGCCATGCTTAAAACACTTGATGATGGAATCCATACCGTTGATATTTACCGAAAAAAGAAAAGCAAGAAAAAAGTTGGTACGAAAGATTTTATTGAGGCGGTAGTGGACAGGCTGTAGAAACGAGAAACTTAGGAATTAGAGAAACAGATAATTTTCAAATTCCTTATTTCCTCTCCAACCATTCTGGTAACATATCCCGACCTATAAGCTCATCATAGGTCTGACGTGGACGTATAACGGAAAAATTTTCTCCCTTCACCATAATTTCAGCAACAAGCGGTCGGGAGTTATAGGTTCCAGCCATTGACGCTCCATAAGCTCCAGCCGAGCGAAACGCCAATAAGTCACCAACTTTGGGAATTTTCATAAGTCTTTGCTCAGCGAATATATCGCTGGTTTCGCAAACTGGTCCTACTACATCCACCATCTCAGTACGAGTTTCTCCGGTTGATGGAACAATCGGCACAATCTCGTGATAAGCGTCATAAAGAGCTGGACGCATAAGATCATTCATCGCCGCGTCAACTATCACATATATACGATTTTCGCCACGTTTCACATACAGGACTTTAGTGACCAAAATACCGGCATTACCAACCATAATTCTGCCTGGTTCAAACAATAATCTAAGATTAAGTCCTTTAGTATTTTCTTTTACTATATCAGCGTAAAACTCGGGAAGTGGCGGTTGTTCCTTTCCATAAGGTATGCCAAGACCACCTCCAAGATCCAAAGTTTTTAGGGCTATTCCATCCTCTTTAAGTTCTGTTATGAACTCACGTACCTTAGAAAAGGCCTGAGCGAATGGTTCAAGAGTGGTAAGTTGCGAGCCAATATGTATGGATACTCCCTGAATAACTATACCCGCTAGGGAATCAGCGAGACGATAAATGTCATGCGCATGCGACATCGCCACACCAAACTTGCTCTCTTTTTGACCTGTTGAGATTTTGGCATGGGTTTTTGGGTCAACATCGGGATTTATCCGCATGGCAACTGGGGCTTTTTTACCTATTTCAAGCGCCACCTCATTAAGTAATCTGAGTTCTGGCTCTGATTCAACGTTGAACTGATATATGCCCTGCTCAAGAGCGTAAAACATTTCCTCCCGAGTTTTACCAACGCCGGAAAAAACTATGTTATCCGCTTTGATACCCGCTTTCATAGCTCGTCTTATCTCACCAGCCGATACGACATCCGCCCACGCTCCCATTTTTGCCATAGTAGCTAGTACCGCTAGATTATCATTGGCTTTGACCGCAAAACATATTTTAGCGTCCATATCGCCAAACGCTGATGAAAACACCTTGTAATGGCGCTCTATGGTCGCTGATGAGTAACAATAAAAAGGGGTGTCCACAGCATCCGCTATTTTTGGTATCGCTACATCCTCAGCATGATATACTGTATCTTTATATGAAAAATAATCCATTAATTATCCTGATTATAACTATATTGATAAATATTACAGTTAACCATATAACGCATATTATATCACTAAAACAGTATAATTATTATGATTTATTATGAAAAATATCCTTACTAGGATCATATATTTTGCTATCTATTTCCATCAAACCAAGCAATGTGTGAAAAATATTATTATGTGATAAAGGATAGTCCTGCATTTTTCTAAGAGAATCATAATTTATCTCATCAAAATTCTTGCCGATCCAAATTATAGCCGGAACATGCCGCTGTTCCTTAGGAGCTATAATATTAGGCATCCCATGAAGGTAAATCCCATTATCACCTAACGATTCTCCATGATCGCTTACGTAAAACATCATAGTCTCAAATTTATTATCATTATTTTTTAGAAGCTCTATGGTTTTAGCAAGAAAATAATCTGTATATAAAACAGCGTTATCATAAGCGTTTATTATCTCATCCTTAGTACAATCTGACAATTCGTTAGTTTTACATTCCGGCTTAAATTTGGCGAATTCCTTAGGGTAACGCCGGTAATAGGCAGGACCATGATTGCCCATCTGATGAAGAACTATCATAATATCCCCTTTTGGATGAGAATCTATATATTCCTGAAGACCGGCGAGCATTCCGACATCACGACACTCAACATCACACACTGGATTTACTGATGGGTCTCGTAAGTCTTTATAGGCAATCCGGTTAGCTACTCCTTTAGAGCTAGAGTTATTATCAAGCCACAAAACGTTAACTCCAGCGTTTTTTAATATATCAAGAGCGTTTTCTGTATATTTTATTGTTCTACCATCATAGTTACTATCCTCATATACCGAGAACATACAAGGAACTGAAACCAATGTAGAAGTACCACAGCTAGTGAAATTGGAAAAACTTACTAATTTTTCTTTCTCAAGTAATGGATTGGTATCTCTACTATAACCATTTAGAGAAAAATGATCAGCACGTGCCGTTTCCCCAACCACCATTATGATGAGTTCTCTATCCTCATCATCTTTCGGTATAGCAGCATCTTTCGCTATCATTACTAATTTCTTTTTTCCTCCACGAAGATAGCGATAGCCATAATCCGCAACAGCAAAAACATACCCGCTAGGATTAAAATAGAATCTTACTGTATACTCCCTAAAGAATGATGTTACAGAAGCACTGGTAAAGAAAAACATAACTCCAAGAGTAACTATTATTCCTGAAACAAGCTTAGCACGCTTAAGCAACTCTTTTTTCAAGTTATCAAATTTTATACTTAATTTATAGACTAATAGCGATGGTAGTATTCCAAGAAAAAAGATGTACATAAATAACCGAACACTAAGCAAATCATTCATTTCTCTAGTATCGGAATTTATCACATTACCGATCATATCATGATCTATAAATACATTATAGCTATCCATGAAATAAGCGGCAAAAGCGGTAGAAAAAAGCAGCAATGTAATTATTGGCTTCGTAGTATAGCGATAACATACAAGAGACAGAACAATCATGGCCGTTCCGCCAAAACCAACAAGTAGCGATATAACAAAAAAAGCGTTATGAACATCACTTATCGGGTAATCATTGATCAGATGCTTAAAAAATGTATAGTTAGCGAATACCATCCAAAAAACGATAAGTAGAAGCATAAATTGTATACTTCCCACACTTTTTTTTGTAACTCTTGATAATATCATCATGCCATGTTCCTAAATCATAATAATTGGTCACTAAACACTCTTCATCAATCAAAAATATCAAATAATCTGCGTAAGAATCCGGGTGCTAGAATTGACAGTGGATTAACGCTAATATTCGCGTCTTTTTCCTTGCCTTTAATATTATAGCGAGCGGCAAATACCCCCTCTCCTTCTTTACCAACCAAAAGACTACCAAGAAGAGGGATTTTTCCAATCAAGTTATTAGTAGAGTATGATGGCACTATAACTCCTTTTATATCTAGCTCTTTAGCGGGAAATGTTATCGTACCATTTATGGTTATACCAAGTGACGAACCATAAGTTTTTGCGTCCTTAATGGAAATAATGTCATTATGCAATATAAACGGCATATTGACCTTCTTAAAAATAATACCTTTACCACTCAATGTATCAATGAGTCCACTAAGAGATGCCAGTGATAAAACCTTACCAAGTATCGGCGCGTCTTTTACCACATAATCACTAATATACAACCTACCATCCAATATGCTATTCTTACCATTTTCCTGATATTTAGCGTCTACAAAGAGCTTCCCTCCTTTCATGCTATCAATGATATTTAAGACATATAGTAACGAACCAGCGTCTTCAGAGCGTATAGCGAGACTTCTTTTACCTTTACTGTCCTTGAATATGTTAAAAGTAAATGGTTTACTTTCACCACTCATTCCCTTAAAGTTTGCCTCAGTGCATATTGTTTTATCGCAGTTTAGATAGCCTTTAAGATTCTCTAGGAAGCGACCATCCCATAAAATAAATTTCTTAATATTAGCTCTAACCCGCATCGCCGGAAAATTCATAAATGAAAACCCGCCACTATCCTCAACGATATATTTTTTAGCGCTATTTGGTTTATTTAATTTATTGATGGATTTTTTCTCAGATACCTCATCACCACCTAAAAAAGGTATAAAATCCACACTATCAGCGGTCACATCTATATACATCATTCCATTACGATTTTTATAATCAAGCTTTGAGATTATATTTTTCCCATAAACAAGCTTACTAGTTTTTACTTCCGCTAGTAATTTTGATTTTCCGGCAAGAATCGCTGTTCCTTTAGCATCTATATCTCGGCTTTTAAGATTAAAATACTCAACATTTAGATCATTTTTCTGTTTTTTCGCTTTAAGCTTAAGAGTGGCAGGAATTGATAAGGGCTTTTTAAGACCAATATCTTTTAGATCAAGATTCGCTCTTTTAAGATCAAGCGATGCTTCTGTATTCTCAATATCTTTACCAAGACGCATTTTCGCGTCTATCCCTATATAACCGCTAATGAAAGGAAAGTCGGGATAACCAAAACGAGTTAGGTATTTCTTTTCTATACCACCGGTAAAATCCAAAAAAGTATCAACTCCACTTTTGTCAGTCGCGAAAAGATATTTGACCTTACCTTTTTTTACCTTGGCTCCATTTACGCTGGCGGCACCTGAGAATTCAACCCCATCATTATTAACCGCCATTTTCCCATTGGCATTTTCTATATCAAATTTACGCAGAAATTCTGGCTGTGAAATATCAAATAAATCAGCTGTTATGTCGTAAGAAATCGCGTCTTCAGCTTTTACACCTTTGGGAGAGAAAAAATTAAATCCTATTTCAGCGTAACCTTTAACGCTACCTTGTGACCTTTTATCAAGACCGAGTCGTTTTGAGTGTTTAAGGCGTGGGAGCGATAAAAAATAAACCATATCATCAGATGGTGACTGAGCGTTAAGACTTACTTTTATATATGGATTATCAGCATTCAGGTCATCTATCGTAACTTTACCGTCACTTAATATAGTTTTATCAAGAAAATTGGCGGATTTTATATCAGCGGTAAGAGTTTTACCATCCACATGGACATCACCTCTTACCTTTCTTAATTTCGGATGTTCCGGCAGGTAACGTACATTAAAATCCTTTATGCTAATATTAGCGTCTATGGAATCCTTCGCTAGCTCTTGCTCTTCCATTTCCCCCTTTTTTATATTGAGAGAAACTTTCGCGCTGGTTATTTTACCACCAGTCATATTCTCGGTTATCCATTCTCTTGACATTGGAGATAGTGATGGTGGCCATAACAACTTAACATTCTTTGCGGGAATGTCTTTCGCCTCAATATCAAGCTTTATCGCTATAGAATCAGCCTCCTTGTCATTATTTTCGTTTTTATCGTGATCAAGAATTATAAAGCCATCAGCAGAAAAATTAGCTCCTGATATATCCGTCTTTAGTTCATTTACGTTCATTCTGCTTAGATTCTCGGTAAAATCAGCGTCTAACTTTATAGAATTGACCGGTATCTCAGATATAAAATTCTCCGATTTTATACTTCCCTTTCCGCCATCAAGAGACAATTTAGCTGATTTTATATTACCATCCATATCAAGTGAGATATTGGCGTTACCACTTACCGGAACGGCAAAAGCCCGCACGTCCAAACTATCAAAAAACATTTCCCCAAGTATATTTGGCATCAGCTTAGAAAAAGAAAATTTTCCTTTTATTTGAGAGCTACTATTAGCTATATCCAGTTCAGCGTAAATATTGGAATCATAATCGCCATAACGAATATTAGCGTTGCCATTTATCCTTACCTTACCGTCTTTATCGCGTATCAATATCATATTACAGTTTCTAGCGTCAAAAAAAGACTGGGTTCTGCTGTTTCCAATCCTAAGTCCAGCGTCGTAAATAATTACTTTGCGCAGCATATGAAACTGGTCCGCACTATCCCCCGAAAAAAATGACTTAAAAATCTTAGAGAAAGACATAGACTCAGAATTTTGTTGGTTGTTAGAATCAGTGCTTTGTATTGATTTATTATCACTAAAACTAAAATCAAAATTTCTCTTATCATTTCTTATAAGATTCATAAAAGGAGCGGAAATCGTAAGAGATTTTGGAATAACTCTACCAATAGCCAAATAAGGAACACTTAAATCAACAGATACTTCAGGCAGTGTGGTAAATAACTGATCATTTTCGGTGAGAAGAGCTACACTGCTAAGGCGTATATCCACCGGATGTCGCCAACCGTCCCATATGAGGTGAGTTTTGCCAATTTTTACCTTGTAGCTGCCATCGGTAGCGGAAAGCGCGTCTTCTATATAAGGTGTAAGCATGTCAAAAGAACGAGGACCGGTTGCCACCCATATAAGCAAAAAATTAAAAACTATAAGCAGCCAAACCGTAAGACCAAGTAAGGCTCCAAGTAAAAATCTTAATATTTTGTTTTGCAATATTATTACGCCTATTGTTATAGTTTACCATTATGTCATAGGAAGCTCTATGAAACTGGATCTTCCTATATCTTTATTAATTAGCACGCCTACTTTGCAGCGCAAAACCTTATCTTTCGGATAAGTTTTTGATAGCGGTATCTGCAAAATTGACATTTTTTAGAGACCGCTATAATAAATGCCATATTAAATGTAAAATAAGCAAATGGAAATCAATAATAATCAGGATAAAATTAAAAACGCTGAGTCAGTAGCGAACGCTCACTCTCCGTTTTTGGCGCGTTTAATTATGGCATATCCTGAAATCCTTGAAGATATAAGACATAGAGGAGTAGATTACTTATACGAATCTATAATAGAGAGTATTAGTGAGTTGATGGTCGCGCCAATTGACATAGTTACTCTAAAAAAAGAATTACGCGTAGCTAAAAGAAAAATCGCTCTTACGGTCGCCCTTGCTGATATATCCGGTATATGGAGTCTGGAGAAAATAACCGAGTCATTATCAATATTCGCTGAAAAATGCCTTAATATTACCATTAATCACCTTCTTTTTGAAGGATGCAAACAGGAGAAAATATATAATAATAATTTTTATGAATTATTTAAGAATGGAAAGAACAGGCTTAGAGATATAGCGCGAGATAGCGGCGTCATAGTTCTCGCTATGGGAAAACTTGGAGCATACGAGCTTAACTACTCCAGCGACATAGATTTAATACTATTTTTTACTCCCGAAAAAATTGGTTATAAAGGTCGTAATACTGAACAGCATTTTATGAATCGCTTGGCTCATGATCTGGTTTCTGTAATGCAAGATAGGACTGAACTTGGTTATGTTTTCAGAACAGATTTAAGACTACGACCTGACCCCTACTCAACCCCGCCGGTAATAACAATAGACGCTGCTTACCATTATTACGAGAGTGTTGGTCAGAATTGGGAAAGAGCGGCGATGATAAAGGCGCGCGCGATTGCTGGTGATATAAAAGCTGGTGAGGATTTTCTTAAGAGTCTTACCCCATTTATGTGGCGACGGAATCTCGATTTCGCGGCGATAAATGATATACATTCCATAAAACGACAAATAGATAAGCAACAAATAAAAAGCCTTGATATAAGAGGTCACAATGTAAAACTTGGTACTGGCGGTATAAGAGAGATAGAGTTCCTAGCGCAAATATACCAACTTATTTGGGGAGGAAGAGAACCAGAACTTAGGATAAGAAAAACCTGTGATACACTAAGGTGTCTTACGGAAATGGGACTTATCAGCACAGAGCAGGAAAAAATTTTGAATAAAGCTTATCAATTCTTACGCATGGTTGAACATCGCTTGCAAATGGTGAATGACGAACAAACCCATAGCGTGCCAGAAAACGATAACGAGCTACTTAATATAGCTACTTTTAATGGCTATGATAATATAGGTGATTTTGAGCGACAATTAGTTACTCAACTAAGTAACGTTCATGAAATTTACCTGTCATCGTTTAACAGCGAAAAAGAGTTAAGCAGTAATGGCAACCTAATATTTACTGGCGAAGAACACAACCCTGATACACTGCGAACACTAACTAGAATGGGATACAGCAATCCTGAACTGGTATCTGAGACCATAATGAAATGGCATCATGGTTCAAGCAGGGCTACTCGTACTAAACGAGCAAGAGAGTTACTTACCGAGATTATTCCAGAACTGCTTGAATGTTTGGCGAAGACTATAAGTCCGGACACCGCCTTTATGAATTTTAATTATTTTCTCCAAAAACTTCCAGCGACCATACAACTTTTCTCGTTATTCAAACTCAATCCACACCTGCTGGGATTAATAGCGGATATTATGGGAAGCGCACCAACTCTCGCCGAAAGTCTAAGCAAGAATCCTGATCTGTTGGAAGCGGTAATTTATGAGGATTTTTACGATGGTCTTCCAAATGTGGATATACTTGAAAAACAGCTAGACAAAGTTTTACTCCCTCCTAAGAATCTACCTTCCTATGATTTTGAACAGATAATGGGGCGTTTGCGTAAATTTTACCATGAAAAGCAATTTCAGGCTGGAGTACAACTGCTTAAAGGTATGATAAACGCGAAACATAGTGGAGAGTTTCTTACATATCTCGCTGAAATAATAATTAACCGTATAGTTGTGGAGGTGACAAGCGAGTTCAAAAAAACTTATGGTACTATAAGTGGCAACCGTTTCGCTATAATAGCTCTCGGTAAACTAGGAAGTCGTGAGATGACTTTTTTATCTGATGTTGATCTTATTTTTATCTATGATGTTGATGATACAGAAGAGCTATCAAACGGACAAAAAGGATTTACCGCCAGTGTATATTATAACAGGCTTTCACAAAGAATTATCAGCTCCCTTACAAGCCAAAGTAGAGATGGTAGGCTTTATGAGGTAGATACAAGGCTTAGACCATCAGGAAATCAAGGGCCTCTTGCGGTAAGCAAAGCAGCGCTTGAGCAGTATTTTGACCAATCAGCGTGGACTTTTGAGTATATGGCGTTTACTAAAGCCAGAGCTATCGCTGGTGATGAATCGTTACTTACTGAGCTTAATGGCTTTATTGACAGTCAAATCAAAAAGAAACGTGATATAGAACGTCTTAAATATGATGTCGCTGATATGCGTGAAAAGATAGAAAAAGAGCATAGCGCTACCAGCGTATGGGATATAAAATACGCGAGAGGCGGGCTTATTGATGTTGATTTTATCGCTCAATATTTAATGCTTAAATACGCTAGCGACCTCCTTACCGTTAAGTCAGGAAACTCTATTGAATTTTTCACTATTCTAAAACAGGAAGGTTTTATTGGTAAGGAGTCTGACACTCTAATAGATTCATATTATTTTCTCAAGCAACTTCTTAATATGATAAGGCTTTGCTGTGGAAATAATTTTGTTTCTAATGACGCTCCAGAAGGGCTTAAAAAGATATTAGTGGATACTACAAACTCCGATAATTTTGAAAAACTGAGTAAAAAGCTACAAGAAGTTGAAAAAAACATTTATAGCTATTACAAGACTATCTTTGAGTAATAAGGTAATTTAGCAAAAAGGAGATAATAATGGCGACAAATACAGCAGAAAACATAAAAAATAGTAGTATGACAGAACTTACAGAAGGCAATAAAGCTCCTGCCTTTGATATGCCTATAAATGGTGGCAGTGATATAAAACTTAATGAATTATCTGGTAAAAACATAGTGTTATATTTTTACCCGAAAGATGACACACCGGGATGCACCACTGAGGCTAAAGATTTTACGAGTTTGATTAAGGAATTTGAGAAACTGGATACTATAATAATTGGCGTATCCAAAGATAGCGTGGAAAAACACGATAAATTTCAGGAAAAATATGATATAGCTTTCCCGCTTGCTTCCGATGAGGGAATCAAGACAATACAGGATTATGGCGTGTGGAAAGAGAAAAAAAATTATGGAAAAACCTATATGGGGATAGAACGCTCCACTTTTCTTATTGATAAAAAAGGAATTATCCGCCAGATATGGCGTAAAGTAAAAGTAGCTGGACACGCTGAAAAAGTGCTGGAGGCAGTAAAAGGATTATAAATGCGAGAATCAGCAGTTAAAAATGATACCGGTGAAATCACACCGGAGATAGTAAAACAACATGGTCTTAGTGAGGGTGAATATAAAAATATCCTACGGATAATGAACCGAGAGCCAAACATGGTAGAGCTTGGTATTTTCTCGGTTATGTGGAGCGAGCATTGCTCATATAAAACTACTCGTAAATGGCTAAAGGAGATGCCAACTGAAGCCTCATGGGTGATATGTGGTCCTGGTGAGAATGCTGGGGTTGTTGACATAGGCGACTCTCAAGCGGCGATTTTCAAAATGGAATCGCATAACCACCCATCATATATTGAGCCTTTTCAGGGTGCGGCAACTGGTGTTGGTGGTATATTGCGCGACGTATTTACTATGGGCGCGCGTCCGATAGCCAATATGAACGCCCTACGCTTTGGCGACCCTTCCCACCCCAAGACCAAACATCTACTTTCTGGAGTGGTGGATGGTATTGGCAGCTATGGTAATTGTGTAGGTGTGCCAACTGTTGGCGGTGAATGTAATTTCCACTCATCGTATAATGGTAATATACTGGTAAACGCGATGACAGTTGGAATCGCCGATAAAGACAAGATATTTTATTCCGCCGCCGCTGGGGTTGGTAATTCAGTAGTATATGTCGGCAGCAAAACCGGACGTGATGGCATTCACGGCGCGACTATGGCATCGGCTGAGTTTGACGACAAATCAGAGGAAAAACGCCCGACCGTTCAAGTTGGTGACCCATTCACTGAAAAACTGCTGATAGAAGCCTGCCTTGAGCTAATGAAAACTGACACTATCCTCGCTATTCAGGATATGGGGGCGGCTGGTCTTACCTCCTCCTCACTTGAGATGGCGGGAAAAGGTGGAACTGGCATTGAGCTGGAGCTAGATAAAGTTCCAATGCGTGAGGCTGGAATGACTCCATATGAGATTATGCTCTCTGAATCACAAGAAAGAATGCTTATGGTTATAAAACCAGAGAAAGAGCATATAGCAAGGGCAGTATTTGAGAAATGGGAGCTGTCTTTTGCCACCATCGGTAAAATTACTGATACTGGAAATCTGATACTTAAAATGCACGGCGAAACCGTCGCTGATATGCCTATAGCGCCGGTTTCTACTGACGCTCCGATTTATGACCGACCGTATGAGATAAGGCAACAGGCAGAAGGCAATAGGCAGGAGTGGAAGTCCTTAATGCCTGATGCCTCCAGCCTAATGCCTAATTTGCTTACTTTGATAAGCGAACCTGACCTTGCCAGCAAACGCTGGATTTACGAGCAATATGACTCACAAGTGCGTAATGACACTGTCGCCTCTTCCGGTGGTGACGCGGCGGTAGTTCGGGTACATGGCACGGGCAAAGCTCTTGCGATAACCACTGACTGCACACCTCGTTATTGTTACGCTGATCCGGTAGAAGGTGGCAAGCAAGCGGTCGCTGAAAGCTGGCGCAATTTAACATCTGTTGGCGCAAGACCACTAGCTATTACCAACTGTCTTAATTTCGGCAATCCTGAGAAACCAGAAATCATGGGACAGATAGTTGGCTGCCTGCAAGGGATGAAGGAGGCTTGTCTTAAGCTTGATTACCCGATTGTTTCCGGCAATGTCTCGCTATATAATGAGACTAGTGGCGTTGGGATACTTCCTACTCCGGCGATTGGTGGGGTTGGTATTTTGGAAGATATGAGCAAACGAGTAAGTAATAGCTTTATATCAGAGGGTGAGGATATTCTTGTTATAGGAAATACTAAGGGTCATCTCGGAGCTTCCTTATATCTGCGTGAGATAATAGGTAAGGAAGAAGGTTTGCCTCCGGCTGTAAATCTTGAGATTGAAAAGAAAAATGGGGATTTCGTCCGCTCGCTAATTAGCTCCGGCAAAGTGACTTCTTGCCATGATGTGTCTGATGGTGGTCTGTTAGTCGCTATAGCTGAGATGAGTTTTAGAAAAGATATTGGCGCTGATATAACAATAAGCGGTGACGCGGCGTTCTGGTTTGGTGAGGATCAAGCACGTTATGTTGTAACCGCGACAACTAAGCAAACTGACGCTATAGTAAAACTAGCGAAAGATAATGGCGTAGAAATCTCAATTATTGGAAAAACACAAGTTAGTGAACTGACTATTGATAAAGACTCTATAAAAATCAGTGAATTAAAAAAAGTAAATGAAGGTTGGTTGCCTGAATATATGGGGTAAGCAGATTACAACCTCGTAACATTGCCGTAATAAAAACTTCATAAAACTATAATTGAGACTTTCTTGATCAACTGCTAGGATTATATTAGTTAATTTATATCAATACACAGTCAGGAGCCCGACATGAATGACAAAACTCAACAATCGGCTAACACTAATGGGGTAAAAGGATATCTTAATTCTCTAACAGATCCAGAAAGAGAAAAAATTCAATCCGCGATGGGTGATTTAGAAGCCCATTTAGGGTCCACTACCTCAAAAATCACAGCATTTATTAAAGCTGCTATAGATCCGGACGGAAATGGTGTTCTTGATCCACATCATGCGAGCAGTATATCAAGAGAACTTCCTAGTAACATTGATGAAGAGCTAGTGGATCAAATGTCAGCCCACATAAAGGGAAAAGTTAATCGGGAAAATCTTGTTAAAGCAGGGGTTATAAGGCCTGATATGATAGATAAGGGTACTGCAATGATGGGTGAACTAATCGAAGGCAAATTAAACATAACTGTTCCTAAGGAATCTATGGACATTATCGCTGAAAATGCCGAACCGCTAATTTCTGCCAGCATGCAAGCTGCAAACAGAGCTATCTTTGATATAGATGGTGATGGAACACTAACTAAAAAAGAGATGACAACAACTATCTCTGAGTTAAATAAAAATGGGCATAAAATCCGTTCTAAAGATGACCTCAAGCAGCTAACCAAAGGACTGAACGTTACTGATGAGGTAATTAAAGCCGGTTTGGATTTACAGAACCAGATAAATGAAAAAAAAGCCAAAAGATCGGAAACTAGCGATCACGACGTGGATCCAGAAAAACAAATACAAGCTCCTGCGCTGCCACAAAGCGCACAAGTAGTGGCAAATAAGAGTAATAAGCATCTAGTGGTGTAGGCGGTGTGGTGGATAGTATACATGAACCTGTGAGCAATGCCGCGAATAATGTAGTGACACCTATGGACTCATATATTGATCAAAATAGTATAGCTGTTCCTATTGTTCCAAAAGATCCGGCGAAAGCAAAGTCTACTGCAAAATAGTAACCTTATGAGTTAATCTGTAGTTTTGGAACAGGTTTACTGTGATAATGACCGCTCTTTCTAAAGCTGTCTGCTTGATATTTTTTACAAAAATTATCAATAACAACCATGCCTAACTTCCTAGACAAAGAATCACAGATAATATATAGTTCCTACCAGATAGATTTAATACAAATTGGAGATTAAGATGCAGTCACAGGATAACCACTTGCTGGAGACAATAAAGAGCGTATTTGTTCCTATCCATCCGACCGGATGGCCGTTTATCGCGATATTTTTTGCTGTATTCGTGGTACTAGCTCTGATTTCTTCTTTTCTTGGCTGGATAGGTTTTATACTACTTTTCTGGTGTGTGTATTTTTTCCGTAATCCAAACAGAATCTCTCCGATACGTGAAGGACTTATTATTAGTCCGGCTGATGGCATAGTCCAAACCATAAGTAAGGTGATTCCTCCTGCCGAGCTAGAGTTAGGAGAGGATGAACATACCAGAGTAAGCATATTTCTAAATGTGTTTGATGTTCACGTAAACCGTATCCCGATCGCTGGTAGCATCAGCAAATTACATTATGAACCCGGTAAATTCTTAAACGCCTCTTTAGATAAAGCCAGCGAGGAAAATGAACGTCAGATTATAAAGATAACTACTCCTGATGACGCGAGTATCGGTGTTGTGCAGATAGCTGGGTTAGTCGCGAGAAGAATAGTTTGTGACTTAATTGAGAACCAGCCGGTCAAAACTGGTGAGCAGTTCGGAATAATCCGTTTTGGCAGCCGTGTTGATGTTTATCTGCCGCCTGACGTTATGCCGATGGTTATGATTGGACAGCGTATGGTTGGTGGTGAAACTATAATCGCTGATATAAAAAGCAATGAGTCCAACCGTATCGGCACAAAACATTAGTTCATAAATAATTCATAAATAATATAGTGTTTATATATAGATGAAATATAGCAGAAGGCGTGAGGAACGCTTAAGGAGAAGATTACTAAACGGGAAACAGCCAATTTCCCGCCTGTTTCCTAATATGATAACTATAGGCGGTATGTGCTGTGGTCTTTCCGCTATACGTTTTGCCATGCTTGGACGTTTTGAAATATCGGTAATGTTTATAATAGCCGCTGCTATTATTGACGGAATGGATGGCAGAATCGCCCGTATGCTGGGAGCTACCAGTGATTTTGGCGCGCAGCTTGATTCACTATCTGATTTTTTATGCTTTGGGGTCGCGCCCGCTCTAGTCGTCTATATGTGGCAATTAAATGAGGTAAAAGGAATCGGATGGGCGGTTGTTCTATTCTTCTCGGTGTGCGTCGCTTTAAGATTGGCTAGATTTAACACTGATCTGTTCAATTATGATAAGCAAAAATGGGAAAAAGAGTTTTTCGTCGGTATGCCCTCACCCGCTGGTGGGATATTATGCTTAATCCCAGTAATATTACATATTCAAACAGACCGCTATTTTATAATGCCACATTTTGTGACTATCGGCTACATGGTCATTATAGCTACCCTAATGGCAAGCCGGATACCGACTTTTTCTGGTAAAAACATAAAAATAAGTCATGAGTGGATTCCTAAATTCATGATATTTTTCAGCTTCATGTTGGTTTTCTTTATAATAGAGCCTTGGATATTCATCTCAACTCTTGGCATTGTTTATCTATGCTCCATATTTTTTAGCGTAAAACAGTATAAAAATCTGGAAAAACAACATGCTACCCAACAGATACCAGCAAATGAGAAGTAATTTTGTTTAAGGTAATTGGTACGTCTGCTTCGTGGTGCAAAACTCTATATTTTGGACAAGATTTTTATAGAGGTCTCCATAAAATTAACATTTCGCGGAGACTTGTATATTGTAAAAATCGTTCAAATAACTATAATTCCGGTTTTTAGTAACTATATTGATAAATAAACGCAAATGACTAAATCCCTATTACCTCCCGGTTGTTATGACTTGTTGCCACCACAGGCAGGACAGAAAACCGAGCTTGCTTATAAGATGTTATCTTTATTTGAGAGTTTTGGTTATGAGCAAATAGCTCCATCTTTGATGGAATATAGTGAGAGCCTGCTTGAAGGCAGAGGAAGAATGTTAAGCCAACAAATCTTTCGAGTGATGGATCCGATTTCTCATAAGTTCATGGGAATAAGGTCAGACATAACTCCACAAGTCGCACGCATAGCGATGACCCGACTTAAACAGCTTCCACGTCCGCTTAGGCTTTGTTATAGCGATTCCATACTAAAAATGCGTGGTGAAAGAACAAAGAATAATAGGCAGCTACATCAGGTGGGTATAGAGCTTATCGGAGCGGCAAAAGCGGGAGCCGACGCTGAGGTTATACTGATAATGGTAAAAGCGTTACAAGCGGTTGGTATAAGCAACATTTCCCTTGATTTGAACCTTCCGGGAATCGTAAGCTCACTGCTTAGAACCGAGAAATTTGATGAGGAAAAACTGCAAGAGTTGCTAGCGGCGGTCGCGCGTAAAGATATATCTTCTGTAAGTAACATCCAGTTTACTTATCAGGAAACTCTTATCGGTCTATTGCGCAATATTGGAGCGGCGGAAACTATGCTACCCAATATAGAACGCCTTGACCTACCGGATAGCGCGCGCCGTGAATGCGCTGATCTGCGTCAGGTAATTGATATACTGAAAAAACATGGTGGAGATGACCTAAAAATAACTATAGACGCTACCGAAAGCTATAGTGAGGATTACCATTTGGGAATAGGATTTTCTATATTTGTTGACGGGGTTACTTATGAGGTAGGGCGTGGTGGCAGATATAGGATACAAGGGGCAACCGCCGAGTCTGACATTGAGGCTACCGGATTTACCTTGTATATGGAAACCTTACTTGACATATTACCAAAGCCCCCAGCGAAAAAGCGCATATTGATAAGTGAGGGGATTGACACTGAAGGCACTGAAAAACTGCGTAATGATGGGTTTGTGCTAATACATGCTGTTGAGGGCTATGGAAATTGTAAAAATGAAGCGAAACGTCTTGGTTGCGGTTATATTTACACCAGTGGCGAGATAGTTGAGTTATCTTAGAATAATACCAATAAAAGAGAAAGATAGTAAATGGCAAATGTAGTGGTAATGGGTTCGCAATGGGGCGATGAAGGCAAAGGCAAGGTGGTTGACTGGCTGTCTGAGCGCGCTGATGTGGTGGTGCGTTTTCAAGGTGGTCACAATGCTGGTCATACGCTAGTAGTGGATGGTGTCACCTATAAATTGTCACTACTTCCCTCAGGGATAGTGCGTTCTGGCAAATTATCAATCATCGGCAATGGCGTGGTAATAGATCCTTTCGCATTGCTTAAAGAGATTGAGACGATTGGAAATCTTGGTGTAGAGATAAACGCTGATAATTTACGTATAGCGGAAAACGCGCCATTAATTCTACCTATTCATCAAATAGCTGATCAGGCGGCGGAAATTGGTCGTGGTAAGAGTAAAATAGGAACTACCGGACGTGGCATAGGACCAGCCTATGAGGATAAGGTAGGAAGACGAGCGATACGTGTCTGTGACCTATCGGATACAGAAAGCCTTAAAGAAAAAATAGAAAACCTACTTAACTACCATAATATATTCTTAAATAACGCTGGTAAAGAGCCCGTAACAATAGATGAGATACTAAAACCTCTGCTTGATATAGCGCCGAAAATACTGGAATTCTCAACACCAGTCTGGTTATTGCTGCATCAGTTGCGCCGTGATGGCAAACGTATATTATTTGAAGGGGCGCAAGGAGCGTTGCTTGACGTTGATTATGGTACTTACCCTTATGTCACCTCATCAAACACTCTAGCGGGAGCGGCGACTACTGGCGCTGGAATTGGAATGAACGCTATTGGTTATGTGCTTGGCATTACCAAAGCCTATACTACCCGTGTTGGTAGTGGTCCTTTTCCAACGGAGCTTAATGATGAAATAGGTCAAACTTTAGGCAGAGTTGGTCATGAGTTTGGAACGGTTACTGGCAGGAGCAGGCGTTGCGGCTGGTTTGACGCGACCCTAGTGCGCCAGACTGTAAGAATCGCCGGAATAACTGGTATCGCTCTTACTAAACTTGACGTTCTTGATGGTTTTGAGAAGATAAAAATATGCGTAGGCTACAAACATAACGGAAAAATATATGACTATCTGCCCGCATCCAGCAAGATACAGGCGGAAATAGAACCGGTATATGAAGAAATGGAAGGTTGGAGCGAAACGACAGGTGGCAAGCAAAGCTGGGCGGAGCTTCCAGCGCAGGCGATAAAATATATACGCCGGATTGAAGAGCTAATAGAATGTCCGGTAGCGCTACTTTCTACCAGCCCTAAGCGGGAGGATACAATACTGGTAAGAGATCCGTTTGTGGATTAGGGATCTTTTTGTTTAATCCCCGTGAA